>CAXTBG010000080.1:0-18392 GCA_964242105.1 uncultured Nakamurella sp.
TCAACCCCGGCAACATCCGCAAGTTCGACGACCAGGTCGGGGCGATCGCCCGCGCCGCCAAGGATGCCGGGATCGGCATCCGGATCGGCGTCAACGCCGGCTCGCTGGACCGGCGGCTGCTGGAGAAGTACGGCAAGGCCACGCCCGAGGCCCTGGTGGAGTCGGCGCTCTGGGAGTGCTCGCTGTTCGAGGAGCACGACTACCGCGACATCAAGATCTCCGTCAAGCACAACGACCCGGTGATCATGGTGCGCGCTTACGAGCTGCTGTCGGAGCAGTGCGACTACCCGCTGCACCTGGGAGTCACCGAGGCCGGCCCGGCCTTCCAGGGCACCATCAAGTCCGCCGTCGCGTTCGGCGCGCTGCTGTCCAAGGGCATCGGCGACACCATCCGGGTGTCGCTGTCGGCGCCGCCCGTGGAGGAGGTCAAGGTCGGCCTGCAGATCCTCGAGTCGCTGAACCTTCGCGAGCGCGGCCTGGAGATCGTCTCCTGCCCCTCCTGCGGGCGCGCCCAGGTCGACGTCTACAAGCTCGCCGACGAGGTGACGGCCGGCCTGGAGGGCATGGACGTGCCGCTGCGGGTGGCCGTCATGGGCTGCGTCGTCAACGGGCCCGGGGAGGCCCGGGAGGCCGACCTGGGCGTCGCGTCCGGCAACGGCAAGGGGCAGATCTTCGTCCGCGGCGAGGTCATCAGGACCGTCCCGGAGGCGGCCATCGTGGAGACGCTGATCGAAGAGGCGATGAAGCTGGCCGACATCATGCGGGCGGCGGGCACCCCGAGTGGCGAGCCGTCGGTCAGCCTGGTCTGAGCAAGCCCTCCGTCGATGTTGACCACCGGCCTGGCCCGCGTCCTCGGCCCGGCGCACGAGGCCGAGGTGGCCAGGGTGCTGGCCTCCGACCCCGTTGCCAGCTGCCTGGTGGCGGCCCGCTTCGAACAGGCCCGGATGGACGCGCGCGCCCTGGGCGGGCACTTCTGGGGGGTGGCCGGCGGGCGTGACGGGGTCTGCTTCGACGGGCCCAACCTGGTGCCGCTGTCGGGTGACCGGCACTCCGTGAAGGCCTTCGCGCAGGCCGCGTCGCGGGCCGGCCGGCGCTGCGCGTCGATCCTGGGCCCGGCCGACCTGGTCCTGCCGATGTGGGACCGGCTGTCCGCCCGGTGGGGCCCGGCCCGCGAGGTGCGCGACGACCAGCCGCTGCTGGCCTGTACCGAGCGCACGCAGTGCGCCGCCGATCCGGCCATGCGCCAGGTACGGCCGGACGAGATCGACCTGTACTTCCCCGCGGCGGTCGCCATGTTCACCGAGGAGGTCGGCGTGGACCCGCGGTGGCCGGACGGCGGGGTCGGCTACCGGGCGCGGGTGCAGGAACTCATCGCGGCCGGCCGGTCGTTCGCGCGGTTCGAGGACGGCCGGGTGGTGGTGAAGGCGGAGATCGGCGCGCTCTCGTCCCGGGCCGCGTTGATCCAGGGCGTGTGGGTGGCACCGGAACACCGCGGGGAGGCACTCGCGGCGCCCGCGGTGGCGACGGTCGTGCAGCATGCGCACGGGCTGCAGCGGATCCCCAGCCTGTATGTGAACGCGCACAACACCGCCGCCCGCGCCGCCTACCGCCGGGTCGGGTTCCGTCAGGTCGGGACCTTCGCCTCCGTGCTGTTCTGACCGGCGTCGCTGTTCTGACCCGCGCAGACCGACGTCATCCCGCCGGGGCAGGCTCCGCCGGCTTCTCCTGGGTGACCACCCCACCCGGGTGGAACAGCGAGGCCACCAGGCAGACGGCGAGCGCGACGGCCATGCCGATCAGCACGGCGCGGGTGGCCACGGCGAAGTCGGCGGGGATGGCGGCGCCGACCTTCTGCGCCATCGCTGCCGGCATCCCGCCGGACGACGGCGGCGCGCCGCCGCCGGTGCTGCTGTTCGCCGCGGCCCGCGCGGCTGCGGCCGCATCCGCCGGCGACAGCCCGGCCGAGGAGAAGGTGGTGGTCAGTCGGCTGGTGAACACGTTGCCCAGCACGGTGCCCAGCACCGCGAGGCCGAGCGCAGACCCGTAGTTGCGGACGGTCTGCGAGATGCCGGTGACCTCGCCGTAGGAGGCGCCGATGGCGCGGTTGACCGCATCGGTGGACGAGGGGCCCAGCAGCAGCCCGATCCCGGCGCCGGCCAGCACGATGGCGTACCACTGGGCACCCAGGTCCAGGTCGGTGAGCTTGACCGCCCAGAGCACGAACCCGACCGTGCCGATCACCGACCCGGCGAGCAGGGCCGGCCGCGCACCCCGGCTGTCCAGGATCCGGCCGCCGATCTGCGCAGCCGGTGCGAAGCCGCCGAAGAAGACCAGCAGGTACAGGCCGGCGCTGTTGGCGTCGTACCCGAGCGAGACGGCGGCGTAGACGCTCGCGAAGAAGAAGACCGGCACGAAGGCGATCATCGAGAAGAACAACACCGTGTTGTCGACCAGGAACGCGCGGTCGGCGAAGATCCGGACGTTGATCAGCGGGTAGCGGATCCGCAACTGCACCCGCGCGAAGATCACGATGATGATCAGCCCGCCGGCGATGCAGCCCCAGGTGCGGGCGTCCGACCAGCCCCAGCTGCCGGCCTGCTCGAAGCCGAACACGCTGAGCCCCATACCCAGTGCCGCGAGCACCGCGCTGGAGAAGGCGATCGGCTCGCGGCGGCCCGAGGTGGTGATGTGCGCCATCAACGCGATCACCACGGCGATCACCGCGATCGGCACGTTGATCCAGAAGATCGCCCGCCAGGTCCACTGGGTGAGGTAGCCGCCGGCGATCGGGCCGATGGCGGTGAGCCCGCCGCTCACGCCGAAGAAGATGGCCAGCGCCTTGCCGCGCTCGCCGATGGAGAACGAGGACACCACCACGGCCAGTGCCGCCGGGATCATCACCGCCGCCGAAAGCCCTTGCAGCACCCGGAACGTCACGATCCAGGTCTCCGCGATGGACCCCTTGGGGGTCGCCCCGCAGAGCGCCGACGAGCCGGCGAAGCCGACGATGCCGATCAGCACCATGCGCTTGGAGCCCAGCACGTCGGCGAGCCGCCCACCGAAGGCGAAGCCGGCGGCCAGGGCCAGGAGATACCCGTTGATCACCCACTGCAGGCCGTCCCGGGTCAGCGCGAGCTCCTCCTGGATGCGCGGGCTGGCGATGGAGACGATGGTCTGGTCGATGAAGGTCATGGCCACCGCGAACAACATGGCGATCAGCGCCAGGTAGCGGGAGCGGGAGGAGGTGCCGGTGAGATCCCCGGTTGCGACGGTCGGCTCGCTGCTCATGATCATCCCCAAGACTGCCGATGGAGTCGTCCCGGGTCGTTCGGGGACGTCGATGATGTCCGGCAAAGTCTCACACCCTCGCGGCACCGCGTCCAGAGGCGCGCCTGACGGAGTCCGGCGTGGTACCCGGGCCGGTGCACGGGGGCAGGGGATACTCGCCCGGTGTCCAACCGACGTCGCACGGCGGCGCTGCTGCTGGCCTGCTGCCTGATCCCGGCCGGCTGCACCAGCGCTGCCCCCGCGGCCGATCCCGGACCGCCGCCGTCGCCCTCGATCGCGGCCTTCGCCGCCGCCTGGCAGACCCGGCAGGCGGCGACCGTGGCGGCGCTGACGACGGACCCGGACACCGCCGGGCAGGAGATCGGCAATGTCCTTTCGCACCTGGCGCCCACCGCGCTGACCGTCGTTCCGGGCGCCGTCCAGCAGACTTCGCCGGGCAAGGCGACCGCCACCGCCGCCTTCGACTGGACGCTGGCCGGCGGCGTGCGCTGGAAGTACACCGCCAGCTGGTCGTTCACCCGGGCGGAGAAGAGCAGGAAGTGGCGGGCCGACTGGGCCTCGACCGTGATCAACCCGCAGCTGGGCGAGGCGCAGACGCTGGTGTTCCGGAAGCAGGACGCTACCGACGGGACGCTGCTGGACCGGTCCGCGCAGCCGATCCTGGAACCGGTGACGGTGTACTCGGTGGTGGCGCTGCCCGGCAAGATCGGCGACCCCGCCAAGGCCGGCGCGGCCCTGGCGAAGATCCTCGGGCCGCTCGACCCCACGGTCACCGCCGCCTCCGTCGTCGCCGGCGTCAAGGCCGCCCCGCCCTCGGTCGGGTACACGGTGACCAACCTGCGAGACGTGGAGTACCAGAAGGTGCGCAGCCAGCTCGACACGGTGCCGGGACTGGCGGTGCCGTCCGCCGCCCGCAACCTGCCGCCGACCAAGAACTTCGCCAAGGTGCTGCTCTCGCAGGTGGAACCGGTGGCCGCGAAGATGTCCGTCGGGACGCCGGGGTGGGAGATCGACTCCATCGACGCCACCGGCGCCGACCTGGACACGCTCGCCTCGCAACCGGCCCGGCCCGGCGCCAACGTCACCCTCACCCTGGATTCCACCGTGCAGAAGGCGGCCGAGACGGCGCTGGCGTCGGTGCCGGAGCCGGCGATGATCGTCGCCCTGCAGCCGTCCACCGGCGAGATCCTGGCGGTGGCGCAGAACCAGCCGGCCAACGCCCAGGGTGCGCTGGCGCTGACCGGGGAGTACCCGCCCGGCTCCACGTTCAAGATCGTCACCGCGACCGCGGGCTTCGACAACAGGCTGGTCACGCCCACCACGGCCGTCGACTGCCCCGGGGTGGTCACCGTCGACAACCGGGACATCCACAACGAGGGCTTCGAACTGGGCACCGTGCCGCTCACCACGGCCTTCGCCAGGTCGTGCAACACCACGTTCGCCGCGCTGGCCACCCGGATGCCGGCCGGCGCCCTGACGGCGGCGGCGGCGGAGTACGGCATCGGGCGCGACTTCGTCATCCCCGGTATCACCACGCTGACCGGCAAGGTGCCGGTGGCCGACTCCACGGTGCAGAAGGCCGAGGACGGCTTCGGCCAGGGCGTCGTGCTGGTCACGCCGTTCTCCGCGGCGCTGATGGCCGCCACCGCGGCTACCGGCAACATGCCGACGCCGACGCTGATCCGCGGCACGAAGACGACCATCGACCAGCCCGCGCCGGCGCGGTCGGCGCTGACCCGCTCCGGCATCCGGACGCTGATGCGGGCGGTGGTGACCGACGGGACCGCCAAGGTCCTGCAGGGCGACGGGACGGTGTACGCCAAGACCGGCACCGCCGACTACACCGACCCCAAGGGCGTCGACCGGGCGCACGCCTGGACCGTCGGTTTCCGCGGCGACCTGGCGTTCTCGGTGCTGATCGTGGGCGGGGACAGCTCCAAGCGGACGAACCTGGTGGCCGACGCGTTCCTGCGTGCGGTACCGGCGAGCTGACCGGCCCCCGCGGGCGAACGTAGGCTGGCGGCATGCTGCGCACCGCCATCCAGCCGGGCGTGACGACGCCGGTCCGGCACGTCCCCGCCTCCATCCCGCGCCCCGAATACGTCTGGAAACCGCGGCCCGCCGTCAGCCACGACCCGTGGGTGCAGCCGGAGGAGATCATCGAGAAGATGCGCGTCGCGTCCCGGCTCGCCGCGCGGGCGCTGGCCGCGGCGGGCAGCGCCGTGGCGCCCGGGGTGACCACGGACACCCTCGACCGGATCGTCCACGACTACCTGTGCGACCACGGCGCCTACCCCTCGACGCTGGGGTACAAGAACTACCCGAAGTCCTGCTGCACCTCGCTCAACGAGGTGATCTGCCACGGCATCCCGGACTCCACCGTGATCCAGGACGGCGACATCGTGAACATCGACGTCACCGCCTACCTCGACGGCGTGCACGGTGACACCAACGCCACCTTTCTGGCCGGCAACGTGTCGGAGGAGAACCGGCTGCTGGTGGAGCGCACGCAGGAGGCCCTCCGCCGGGCGATCAAGGCGGTGGCGCCCGGGCGGCAGCTCAACGTCGTCGGCCGGGTCATCGAGTCCTACGCCAAGCGGTTCGGGTACGGCGTGGTGCGCGACTACACCGGCCACGGTATCGGCCGGACCTTCCATTCCGGGCTGGTGGTGCTGCACTACGACGACCCGTCGGTGACCACCGTCCTGGAGAAGGGGATGACGTTCACCATCGAGCCGATGATCACCCTGGGCGGCATCAGCTGGGACATCTGGGACGACAACTGGACCGTCACCACCAGGGACCGGTCGTGGACCGCCCAGTTCGAGCACACGCTGGTGGTCACCGACACCGGCGCCGAGGTGCTGACCCTGCCGTGACGGCGGCCCCGATCAGAAGTAGTCGGCGAGCACCGGGTCCAGCAGGGCGCGGTAGCGCTCGCCGGTGAGCCGCAGCTCGGCGTCGACCACCAGCCGCCCGGGTTCCGGGCGAAGGAACAGCGCACCGCCGGACGGCACCACCAGCACGGTCAGCGTCCGGGGCGCCGCGGGCCGGCCGAAACGGGTGGCGAAGGTGGACAGCAGTTCCTGCTCCACGGCGGCGCCCGTCCGAGGCACCGTCGGCCGCCCGGCGACCCACTCGTCGAACGTCACCCGGGAGTCCTGCCACCGCTTCGCCAGACCGGGCGAGAACGCCACCAGGTCCTCCTGCCGGGGGGCAGGGCCGCCAGGCCGGAACTCCACCGCCGCCGACCACCACCGCGACCACGCCGGCAGCAGGTCGGGCGGCACCCGGCCCCGGACGAAGAGCGGCGCGAGCAACCACGGCGGGTCGACCAGCAGGTGGACCCGCGGGGCATCGAAAGCGGTATTCCGCCAGGTCATCTCAGCGATCGGTGGGTGCCGGCAGCCCGAGCAGCGCGTTCTCCACCAGCTCGGACAGGGCCGGGTGGATCCAGTACTGCCCGCGCGCCACGTCGTGCGCCCGCTGGCCGAACGACATGGCCTGGATCAGCGGCTGGATCACGGTGGCGGCCTCCGGGCCGATGACGTGCGCGCCGAGCAGCAGCCCGGTCGCCGGATCGGCGAGCACCTTCAGGAAGTGGGTGCTGTCCTCCCGCGCCCACCCGGCGGCGATCCCGCCGTAGTCCTGCCGGGAAGCCACATACGGGGTCCCCGCGGCGACCAGCTGCCGCTCGGTCGACCCGACGGAGGCGATCTGCGGGTCGGTGAACACGGCCGCCGGGATGAACCGGTGGTCGGAGGCGATGGGCGCATCCGGGTGCGCCAGGTTGTGCTTCACCACCCGGGCCTCGTGGTTGGCGACGTGCTTGAGCAGGTGCGTCGTGCTGATGTCGCCCAGGGCGTAGATGCCCTCCACGCCGGTGCGCTGGTACTGGTCGACCACCACCCGGCCGGCCCGGTCCAGCTCGACACCGGTCGCCCGGACGCCCAGCTTGGCGCCGTTGGGCACCCGGCCCACCGCCACCAGGAGCATCTCCGCCTCCAGCGTCCGCGCGCCCGCCGGCGTGCGGATGGACAGCTCCACCCCGGCGTCGGTGGCGGTCACCTTGTCGCCCTCGACGTTCAGCACCACCTCGTACCGCCCGGACGCCTCGGCGGTGTAGGCCGCCGAGACGTCGGCGTCGTGCGACCGCAGCATCGCCGGTCCGCGGACCAGCTGCGTCACCCGGACGCCGAACGAGGAGAACACGTGCGCGAACTCGGCGGCGATGTACCCGCCGCCCAGGATGGCCAGGCTCTCCGGCAGGTCGTCGATCCGCATGATGGTGTCGGAGGTGTGGAACCCGACGCCCGGGTCCGACAGGCCCGGCACGTCGGGGACGAACGCACTGGATCCCGCTGCGAGCACGAACCGGTCGGCGGTGATCTCGGCGGTCGTGCCGTCGTGCATCGCGATCCGCAGCTGCTTGTGCCCGGTGAAGACGCCGCGCCCGGCGAAGACGGTGATGTTGGGGCAGTCCGGTCCCTCGCGGTAGGCCCGCCCGCCCGCCTCGATGGAGTCGATCCGGCCGAAGATGCGGTCCCGCATGCCCGGCCAGTCCACCGCGTCCAGGTGGGCGTGCACGCCCAGGCGGGCGCCGTGCCGGGCGGCGTCGGCCAGTTCCGCCGGGTGCACGAACATCTTGGTCGGGATGCAGCCCACGTTCAGGCAGGTGCCACCGAACAGGCCGTCCTCCACCATCGCGATGTTCCAGCTGTCGAACTCCGGCCCGGGGATGGAGTTCCCCGAGCCGGTGCCGATGATGACGAGATCGAAGTGAGGCATGACGCCAGGCTAACTGCGGGCGATGCCGCCCAGGTGCAGGGCGAGGAGCTCCCCGTCGGCGGCCAGCACACCGCGCCGGGCGAAGAAGTCGGCGATCACCTGGCAGTCACGTTCCAGGAACGCGGTGCCCTGTGGGTTGGCGACCACGTCGACGGCCTGCGGGAGGTCGATGACCACGCACACCCCGTCGTGCACCAGCACGTTGTAGGGGGACAGGTCGCCGTGGGTGAGGCCCTGTGCCGCGAGCAGTTCCAGGGTGGGCACCAGGTCGTGCCACAGCGAGGTGAACTCGGCGGTGTCGCCGGCGCAGGTGGAAAGGCGCGGCGCGGCCACGCCGTCCGGCGTGCCGACGAACTCCATCATCAGCTCCGAGCCGAGCAGCTGCACCGGGTAGGGCACCCGGGCACCCGCCTTCCACAGCGTGCTGAGCACGCTGAACTCCGCGCTGGCCCACTTGGCCGACAGCAGGTCGCGGCCGAACGCCGTGCGGGCCGCCATCGCCCTGGACTCCCTGGACCGCCGGGTGCGCCGGCCCTCCTGGTAGCTGCTGTCGCGATGGAACATCCGGTGCTCGCTGCTGCGGTAGGTCTTGACCGCCAGCAGGCACCCTGGCCCGCCGGGCAGCGACCGGTCGAGCAGGCTGACGTCGGCCTCCTTGCCCGTCTTGAGCACCCCGAGCGGTGTGTCGCGGGCGGCGAGGGCGGTGATCAGCCAGTCGGGGACCGGGTCGGGGCCGTGGCTGGCCACGTCGTAGGAGGAGTAGGCGTCGGACGAGGAGTCGGCGGGGTCGGCACCGGCTTCGCTGTCGGCCGAGTCGGTATCGGCGACGGCACGGCCGGACCGGCCCTCCCGGACGAGCCGGGGGCCGGCGGACTGCGGGCGGGCGGATCGCCGCGACCGGCGGGGGTCGTCGTACCGGTCGTCGTCGTCGGCGGGGTCGCCGGTCAGTGGGATGGAACGGTGGCGCGGGTAGGGACGTGGCACTTCTGGGCTCCTGGGGCAGGCGGGGCAGGGGACGGGGCTACCGCTCGAACACTCATGGGGTGCCTCCTCTCGCCGGCCGGACGCCTGGTGCGCACGTGGTGTCATCAGGGTGCCGGGTGGGCCGCCGCCCCGGCAACCGATTTACCGGGGGGGGCGATCAGGTCGAGCGACGCCGGCCCGGTCGGGACGACGTGAAGGCCCGCCCGGGTGGCCACCCGCACCAGAGCGCGGACGTCGGTCACCTCCGCCCTGGTGGTCGCCACCACCCGGGCGAGCGCGCCCTTGACCGCCTTGTTGTCGTGGCTGACGGGTCTGCGCTCGCCGGCGCGGGTCACCGTCACCACCCGCACGGAAATGACGTCGCCGGCCGGTGCGAACGCGGCGTAGGCGCCCGACCGCAGGTCCAGCACGGGGCCGTCCAGCCGGGCCAGCGCGGCGGACAGCGGCGCCCGCCACAGCGCCGCCAGGGTGGGCAGCCCGGGTAGCCGCGATCCCGCCGAGAGCCGGTAGGACGGGATCCGGTCCGCGGCGGTGAGCAGGCCGAACAGGGCGGAGCAGATCAGGATCCTGCCGTTCGCGCGGGCGATCTGCGCGGGCCGCAGCGCCGGCGAGTGCAGCGCCGCGTACAGCACGCCGGTGTACCTGCGCAGCGCGGGCTCGGTGCCGGCCGTCAGCACCCGGCCGTTGGCGGCGATCTCCCCGTCCAGCGTGGCCGGCACCCTGAGCGCGCGCCGGGCCGCGGGCAGGTCGGCTGCCAGCAGGCGCACAGCGTCGATCAGCTGCTCCCGGGTCGCCCGTAGTTCCGGGTACGCCAGCCGGTCCAGGTCAATCGGCGGTCCGGTGCCGCCCGCCGATTTGGTCTCCGACGGAGGCAGCAGGACATGCACCGGCGTCACGGTAATGCGTTGGCCAGTGGCCCGCCCTGCCCTCTACCGTGCCGGAGGTGACCGTTCCTGATGCCACCGTGCCCGGAAGCGAACCGACCTTCCGGGTCCTGCGACGTTCCGACGCCCCCGCCATGCTGGCCGTCGACCTGGCCGCGGAGGCCGCCGAACCGGCGGACCACCACACCGACCTCGGGGAGGTGGAGGAGTCGCTGTCCGGCCCGACCCTGCGCCTGCAGGACAGCATCGCCGTCCTGGACGGCGGGCAGCTGATCGGCTACGGCACGCTGCAGATCCCCGGGCCGGCGGAGAGCTGGACGGCGTTCCTGTGGATCGCCGTGCTGCCCGGGCACCGTCGTCAGGGCATCGGGCGGGAGGTGCTGGACCGCCTCACCGCCGCGGCGGCCGCCGTCCACCTCGCCGAGCACCCCGAGCTCCCGGCCGAACTCCGCGCCTTCGTCCCGCAGGGACGCGACGACGCGACCGCGTTCCTGGCCGCCGAGGGCTTCACCACCCGCCGGCACTTCCTCGGCCTGCGCAGGGATCTCTCCGCCGCGTCGCTGACCGCCGCGGTGCCCCCGCCGGGTATCCGGATCACGGCGTGGACACCGGAGAACGAGGAGGCCACCCGGCTCGCCTACAACGCCTCGTTCGCCGACCACTGGGGCTCCGTGCCCGCCTCTCCGGAGCGCTGGCGGCACATGTTCGCCGATGCCGGTGCGTTCCGGCCGCAGTTCTCCCGGCTCGCCCTGTCCGGCGACCGGGTGGTCGGGTTCGTCCTGGTCGACGAGTTCGACTCAGAGACGGCGGCGCGCGGCTACCGCGCCGGGTACATCGACCGGGTCGGCACGCTGCGGGAGTTCCGCGGTACCGGAGTGGCGTCGGCGCTGCTGGCGGACTGCCTGCTGGCGCTGCGCGACGGCGGGTGCCGGGACGCCGAGCTGGAGGTGGACTCCGAGTCGTCGACCGGCGCCGGCCGGCTGTACGAGCGGCTCGGGTTCGTCCTGGCCCATCGCAATCAGGTGGTCGGCCGGGAAATCCGGCGGATAGGCTGACCGCCGCGAGCGCCGCACCCGCGCGGCCCGCCCGATCGAGGAGTTCCGAAGCGTTGATCACCCGGATGTCGACCCTGTTCCTGCGCACCCTGCGGGAGGACCCGGTCGACGCGGAGGTGCCGAGCCACCAGCTGCTGGTCCGCGCCGGCTACATCCGCCGGGCGGCGCCGGGCATCTACTCGTGGCTGCCGCTGGGCTACCGGGTGCTGCGCAACGTGGAGCGCATCGTCCGGGAGGAGATGGACCGGATCGGCGCGCAGGAGGTGCACTTCCCGGCGCTGCTGCCCCGGGAGCCCTACGAGACGACCGGGCGCTGGACGGAGTACGGCGACAACCTGTTCCGCCTCAAGGACCGCAAGGGTGGCGACTACCTGCTGGGCCCGACCCACGAGGAGATGTTCACCCTGCTGGTGAAGGACATCTGCTCGTCCTACAAGAGCCTGCCGCTGGCGCTCTACCAGATCCAGACGAAGTACCGGGACGAGGCGCGGCCGCGGGCGGGCATCCTGCGCGGCCGGGAGTTCGTGATGAAGGACTCCTACTCCTTCGACATCGACGACGCCGGCCTCGACGCCTCCTACCAGCGTCACCGCGAGGCCTACATCCGGATCTTCGAGCGGCTCGGCCTGCGCTACGTCATCGTGGCGGCGATGTCCGGTGCGATGGGCGGCAGCGCCTCCGAGGAGTTCCTGGCCGACTCGGACGTCGGCGAGGACACCTACGTCCGGTCGCCCGGTGGCTACGCGGCGAACGTGGAGGCCGTCACCACTCCGGTGCCCGCGGCCGATTCGATCGCCCACGCCCCGGCCCACGTCGAGGACACTCCCGACACGCCCACCATCGACACGCTGGTGGCGGTGTCCAACGAGCTGCACCCGCGGCAGGGCGCACCGTGGACGGGTGCGGACACGCTGAAGAACGTTCTGGTCAACCTGCGCCACCCCGACGGCACCGTCGAGCCGCTGGCCGTCGGGCTGCCCGGCGACCGGGAGGTCGACATGAAGCGGCTGGAGGCCGCGGTGGCGCCGGCCGAGCTGGAGCCGTTCACCGAGGCCGATTTCGCCAGGAATCCGGTGCTGGTCAAGGGTTACATCGGGCCGGGCGTGCTGGGCGAGAAGAACGCCAGCGGGATCCGGTACCTGCTCGATCGGCACGTAGGCCCGAACACGGCCTGGATCACCGGCGCGGACGCACCCGGTCGGCACGTCTACCACCTGGTGGTCGACCGGGACTTCACCGCGGACGGCTGGGTGGAGGCGGCGGAGATCCTCGAGGGGGACCCCGCACCCGACGGTTCGGGGCCGCTGTCACTGGCCCGCGGGATCGAGATGGGGCACATCTTCCAGCTCGGCCGCAAGTACGCCGAGGCGCTCGGTCTGCAGGTCCTGGACAGGGACGGCAAGCGGGTCACCGTCACGATGGGTTCCTACGGCGTGGGTGTGTCGCGGGCCGTTGCCGCGGTGGCGGAGAACTCGCACGACGAGAAGGGCCTGATCTGGCCGCGCGAGCTGTCGCCGGCCGACCTGCACCTGGTGGTGGCGGGCAAGCAGCCGGAGATCGCCGCCGCGGCCACCGAGCTGGCCGAGCACCTGGAGACGGCGGGGGTGAGCGTGCTGCTGGACGACCGGAACGTCTCGCCCGGGGTGAAGTTCACCGATGCCGAACTGATCGGCGTGCCCACCATCGTCGTGTTCGGGAGGGGCGTGGCCGGCGGCGTCGTCGAGGTCAAGGACCGGCGGACCGGGGACACCTCGGAGCAACCGATCGACGGCCTGGTCGAGCACCTGCTGGGCGTGCTGGGCCGCTGACCGTGCTGGTCAGCCCTGCCCGGGAAAGGCCACCGTCGGTGGGTTGGTCTTCGTCAGGAGCTTGAGCGTGGTCAGCCACACGGCGGAGTCGGACAGCCCGGCGAGTGCGGTGGACCGCAGGTCGGCGCTGTCCGTCGCGCCGATCACCGCCCGCCAGGCGGCGGCGCAGTCGCCCTCGACGACGGCGTAGAGCGCCCGGGCGCCGGGTGCATCGGTCACCGGCCTCGGCAGGGCGTAGGCCGGCGCCGCGCCCGGCGCGGCCGCACCGCCGGCCACCAGCAGGGCGGCGGTGGCCTGCTGCCGGGCCAGGTGACCGGCCCGGATACCGCTGACGGTGTCCGGGTCGACGCCGCTGTAGGCGGCCACCACGTCGTAGCTCCAGACGGCCGCCTGTTCGGCGGCCAGCGCTGCCTGCAAAGCCTTGGCCGTGTCCGAGGGCAGCCGGGTGGGGGCCGTCATGCCAGTACCGTGCGGTGACTGGCGAGCGCGGCCGTGATCGAACCGAACAGGGCCGCCCGGTAACGGGACGTCTGGGCGATCGCATCGGTGAAGTTGCCCTGGGCGAGGGCGGCGTCGGACCGCAGGGCCGCCAGCAGTGGTGCTGTCGTGGCCGGTACCGACACCGACTTGTCCGCCGTCGGCTTCGCCCGCTCGGCGGCAGCGCCCTGCGGGCTCGTCCTGGCCAGCTCGTCGATCAGCGCCTTCAGGTGGGCCGAGCGGTCGTTGCGCAGCGGGGTGAGCCGGCCGGCCAGCGCGCGGTCGGCGGCGATCGCGTTGACCAGGCGCACCACGTGCAGGCGGGTGGTGGCGATCAGCATGAGCATCGGGTCCACCGTGGGCGCCACCGGGGCGGTCACCGTCTGGGTGATCCGCGTCGGCGTGGCGAACGGGTTGCAGCCGGCGGTGGCCAGCAGCGCGACCGCACCGGCCCCCCGCACGATCACCCGCCGGGCGACGGGCGCTGCGGACGGCGATCGCCGTTCGGGAGAGGTCACGCGGGCCATTCTGTCAGGGCGCCGGTCCGCCGTCGGCGACCGCAACGCCTCCCGGGGGCCAGTACCATCGGGTGCGATCCATACAACTGCACAGGGCCCGGGAGGCAACGTGACGACGAACGACCACCTGCGGTCCGTCGTGGAGGCCGTCGTCTCCGCCGCCGGGTACGACCTCGAGGAACTCACCGTGGTGGCCGCCGGCCGCCGGCGCATGCTGCGGGTGGTGATCGACTCCGATTCCGGTGTCGACCTGGACGACGCGGCGCAGGTCAGCCGTGAGCTGTCCGACCGGCTGGACGAGCTCGACGCCGCAGACCCGATGGGCGCGGCGGCCTACACGCTGGAGGTCACCAGCCCGGGCATCGGCCGGCCGCTGGAGTTGCCCCGGCACTTCCGCAGGGCCCGCGGTCGCCTCCTGGCCGTCACCACCGCGGCCGGCGAGACGTTCCTCGGCCGGGTGCGCGACGCCGGCGACGACGCGGTGGAGCTGCTGGTCGGCCGGGCCGGTACCGACCCGCGCCAGGTGCCCTACGCCGACATCGCCCGGGCCAGGGTCGAGGTGGAGTTCAACCGGCCGGGACCGGACGTCCTCGCCCTGCTCGACGCGTCCACCGCCGGCAAGTTCACGCAGGACGCCCCGATCGACGCCGATCCCGACGGCGATGATCCCGACGGCGATGATCCCGACGGGGACGATCACGCCGGCGACGAGCCCGACGGTGCCGATCCCGACAGCGACTATTCCGAGGACGCCGATCACCATGAACGTTGACATCACAGCACTGCGCGCGGTCGAGAAGGAGAAGGGGATCGAGTTCGACTCGCTGATCGAGACCCTCGAGACTGCGCTGCTCACCGCCTACCGGCACACCGACGGGCACTCGGCGCACGCCAGGGTGGAGGTCAACCGCAAGACCGGGTCGATCAGCGTGCTGGTGGCCGAGCCGGACGAGAACGGCGAGCCAGGCCCGGAGTGGGACGACACCCCCGACGACTTCGGCCGGATCGCGGCGACGACTGCCCGGCAGGTCATCCAGCAGCGCCTGCGCGACGCGGAGAACGAGCGCACGTTCGGCGACTTCGCCGGCCGGGAGCACGAACTGATCACCGGCACCGTCAGCGCCGACGCCAAGGTCAACGCCCGCGGCGTGGTGGTGGTGAGCCTCGGCGAGGTGGAGGGCATCATCCCGGCGGCCGAACAGGCGCCCGGCGAGAGCTACGTGCACGGTCAGCGGCTGCGCTGCTACGTGGTGGCCGTGACCCGCGGGCCGCGCGGAGCGCAGATCACCCTCTCCCGCACGCATCCCAACCTGGTCCGCAAGCTGTTCGCGCTCGAGGTGCCGGAGATCGCCGACGGCAGCGTGGAGATCACCGCGGTCGCCCGCGAGGCCGGTCACCGGTCCAAGATCGCCGTCAAGGCCACGGTGGCCGGGCTGAACGCCAAGGGCGCCTGCATCGGGCCGATGGGGCAGCGGGTGCGGGCCGTGATGAGCGAGCTGGGCGGCGAGAAGATCGACATCATCGACCACGACGACGATCCGGCGACCTTCGTCGGCAACGCGCTGTCGCCGGCGAGGGCGCTGTCGGTGACCGTGGTGGACCAGGTGGCGAAGGCCGCGAGGGTGATCGTGCCGGACTTCCAGCTGTCGCTGGCGATCGGCAAGGAGGGGCAGAACGCTCGGCTCGCCGCCCGGCTCACGGGGTGGCGCATCGACATCCGCAGCGACGCCGCACCGGCCGTGCCGCCGCCGTCCCCGGCCCCGTGAGGGTTATCCCGGTGGCGGTGAAGCGGTAGACTTGTGCGGTTGGGCCGTGCGTGTCTGCCCGGGCCCCGTCGTTCTGTCGAGAACGGATAGCTTCTTGATGTCTGGGAATCTGCCGGTCCGGACCTGCGTCGGTTGCCGGGACAGGGCGCCTGCCTCGACAATGCTCCGTGTGGTCGCCGTAGCAGGGGTTCTCACCCCTGATCCGCGGCGCCGCCTTCCCGGTCGGGGAGCGTGGCTGCATCCCCGTGCGGGATGTCTGGACACCGCGGAGCGCCGTCGGGCCTTCGGGCGGGCGTTCCGCCTACCGTCCGAATCGTTCGACAGCACGCCGATCCGGGTGCTGCTCGGCCAGCAGCCGGGCAGCGCAGGATCTACCGGGACGTCAGGCCGCAGTCCGCGGCCGCGCCCGAGCACTGGAGAAAGCAGGTCGACCGTCGTGAGCAAGCCGTGAAGTCCCAGCAATGAGCCGGTACAACTAACACGAGGTCGAGCGGTCCTGCCGCCCGGCCTCACTCCAAAGGAGAGCAGTGGCAGGCAAGGCCCGAGTGCACGAGCTCGCAAAAGAGCTCGGCAAGTCCAGCAAAGAAATCATCGCCAAGCTCAACGAGTTCGGTGAATTCGTCAAGAGCGCGTCGTCCACCATCGAGGCTCCGGTCGTCCGGAAGCTGAAGGACGCCTTCCCAACGGGTGGCGCCGCAGCCCCGGCCAACGGCGGCTCCGGCAACGGCAGCCCCGCCCGGACCAACGGCGGCACCAACGGCACCGCGAACGGCGGCACCAACGGCGGTACCGCCACGGCCGACCGGTCGCCCGGATCGGCCGGCCGCCCCGGCGCGCCGAGCCCGGCCCGTCCGGCCCCCGGAGCGCCCAAGGCCGCACCGGCCGTCGCCTCGCCGGCACCCGCCGTCGCGCCGGCCCCGGTTGCGCCGGACGTCGCCCGTCCGGCCAGCCCGCCCCTGGCCCCCGCGGCGTCGGCCACGCCGGCCCCCGCAGCGCCGGCCGTGCCCGCCCCGGCGGCCCCGGTCGTCACGTCCTCGCCCGGTCCGGCCTTCACGGCTGCGCCCGCGCGCCCCGCGCCGGCCGCCCGCCCCGAGTCGGGCGATCGACCCGCAGCGACGACTCCTCCGCCTGCCGGCGGTGCACCGGCCCGGCCGGCTCGCCCGGCTGCCGGTGGTGTCCCCGGCGCCCCGCGCCCGCCGCGGATGGGCAACAACCCGTTCGGTCCGGCTGCTCCCCGCAGCGCGCCCGCCCGTCCCGGCGGCGTTCCGGGTGCACCGCGCCCGCCGCAGCCGGCAGCCGGTGCCCGCCCCGGCGGTGCCCCCGGTACCGGTGGCCCCCGCCCCGCGCCCGGTGCACGTCCCGGGGTCCCCGGCGGCGGCCCGCGTCCCGGCACGCCCGGCGGTCGCCCGCCGGCCGCCGGAGCTCCACCGGCCCGTCCGGGTGCCGGCGGCTACCGCGGAGGTCCCGGTGGTGCTCCCGCCGGTGGCGGGTATCGCGGTGGTCCCGGTGGTGCGCCGGGCGGCGCGCCGGCCGGTCCCGGTGGCGGTGGCGGTGGCGGTCGTCCCGGTGCGGGCAGCCGCGGTCGCGGCGGCGCCGCGCCGGGTGCCTTCGGGCGCCAGGGCGGTCCCGTCAGGCGCGGGAAGAAGTCCAAGAAGCAGCGTCGCCAGGAATTCGACAACATGCAGGCGCCGTCGATCGGTGGGGTGACCCTGCCCCGCGGCAACGGCTCCGTCGTGCGGCTCGCCCGTGGCTCGTCGCTGTCGGACTTCGCCGACAAGATCGACGCCAACCCGGCGTCGATGGTGCAGGCGCTGTTCCACCTCGGCGAGATGGTCACCGCCACCCAGTCGGTGTCCGACGACATCCTGGAACTGCTCGGGTCCGAGATGGGCTACGAGGTGGAGATCGTCTCCCCGGAGGACGAGGACCGCGAGCTGCTGGACACCTTCGACCTGTCCTACGGCGAGAACGAGGGCGGCGAGGACGACCTGCAGATCCGGCCGCCGGTGGTCACCGTCATGGGTCACGTCGACCACGGCAAGACCAAGCTGCTGGATGCGATCCGCAGCAGCAACGTGGTGGACAAGGAAGCCGGCGGCATCACCCAGCACATCGGTGCCTACCAGGTGGCAACCCACCTGAACGACGTCGAGCGGCTCATCACCTTCATCGACACCCCGGGTCACGAGGCGTTCACCGCCATGCGTGCCCGTGGTTCGAAGTCGACCGACATCGTGGTGCTGGTGGTCGCCGCCGACGACGGCGTCATGCCGCAGACGGTGGAGGCAATCAACCACGCCAAGGCGGCGGACGTACCGATCGTGGTCGCCATCAACAAGATCGACAAGGAAGGCGCCAACCCGGACAAGATCCGGCAGCAGCTGACCGAGTACGGCCTGGTCGCCGAGGAGTACGGCGGGGACACCATGTTCGTCGAGATCTCGGCCCGCGCGCGGACCAACATCGACGGGCTGCTCGAGGCCGTGCTGCTCACCGCCGACGCCGCGTTGGACCTGCGGGCCAACCCGGACATGTCGGCGGAGGGCGTGGCGATCGAGGCGCACCTCGACCGCGGCCGCGGCGCTGTCGCGACCGTCCTGGTGCAGCGCGGCACGCTGCACGTCGGCGACTCGATCGTTGCCGGCAACGCCTACGGCCGGGTCCGGGCCATGCTCGGGGACCACGGCGAGAACGTCGCCGAGGCCACCCCGTCCCGCCCGGTCCAGGTACTCGGGTTCACCTCGGTGCCCGGTGCCGGCGACTCGTTCATGGTCGTCGAGGAGGACCGCGTCGCCCGGCAGATCGCCGAGCGCCGGCAGGCCCG
>CAXTBG010000081.1:0-17875 GCA_964242105.1 uncultured Nakamurella sp.
GGGGCGCGGGCCGCGCATCGGAAGGTTGCCCCACTCTGATTCTTTCCGACGCGCAGGCGCATCTTCTGACGCGCCGGACGGGGGGTGCCCTGCGGGGCGCGGGCCGCGCGTCGGAAGGTTGCCCCACTCTGATTCTTTCCGATGCGCAGGCCCACTTTCTGACGCGCCGCCCACTTTCCGACGCGCGGGCCGGGGGGTTGCGCGCAGGACAGGGGGCACGCGATCCGGGAATGTCCGCTGCGGTAGATTGTTGACACGTCATAGAAACGGTGGAACGTCAACGTAGTGGAGGATCCATGGACTACCAGCTCGAACTCGGCCTGGACACATTCGGCGACGTGACGTCGGGCGTCGGCGGGGTGCCGGTGTCCCAGCCGGAGGTCATCCGGAACGTGGTGGAGCAGGCCGTATTGGCCGATCAGCTGGGCGTCGACTTCTTCGGTATCGGGGAGCACCACCGGGTGGACTTCGCCGTGACGGCGCCGGACGTGGTGCTGGCCGCGATTGCCGGCCGCACCGAGAACATTCGCCTCGGCTCCGCCGTCACAGTGCTCAGCTCGGACGACCCGGTCCGGGTCTTCCAGCGGTTTGCCACCTTGGACGCGGTGTCGGGCGGTCGCGCCGAAGTGATCCTGGGCCGCGGGTCGTTCACCGAATCGTTCCCGCTGTTCGGATACGAGTTGTCCGACTACGACAAGCTGTTCGAAGAGAAGGTCGAGCTGTTCGCCGCGCTGCGCCAGGAGAACCCGGTGACCTGGTCCGGCAGCACGAGGTCGAGCCTGAAGGCCCAGTCGGTCTTCCCGCACACCGATTCCGGGGCACTGCGAACCTGGTTGGGCGTCGGCGGCAGCCCGGAGTCGGTGGTGCGCGCCGCGCGCTACGGGTTCGGCCTCCTGTTGGCGATCATCGGCGGCGAACCGGCCCGCTTCGCGCGGTATTCGGACCTGTTCCACCGGGCCCTGGACCAGTTCGGTACGGGACCGGCTCCCATCGGGGTGCATTCGCCGGGTCACATCGCCGATACCGACGAGCAGGCCAAGGACGAGCTCTGGCCCCACTACCTGGACATGACGACGCGCATCGGCCGCGAACGAGGCTGGCCGGCGCCGACCCGTCAGCGTTTCGAGGCCGACGCCGATCGCGGCTCGATCTACGTCGGCTCGCCGGAAACAGTGGCCAAGAGAATCGCCTCCACGGTGAAGGTCTTGGGCGCCAACCGCTTCGACCTCAAATACAGCAACGGCACCCTGCCCCACGAACAACTGATGCGCTCGGTCGAGCTGTACGGCAGCAAGGTCGCGCCGATGGTCAAGGACATGCTCGCCTGACCGCCGCCGCTTCTCGGCCGGCCGGTGCGCAACGGATCGCGCCAGGCAGGGCGGATGGCGTTGAGTCCGGCGCCGGAGGCCGATAGGCTGCGGCACGTCATGGTGTTCGGGAATCCGGTGTGAATCCGGAGCGGCCCTCGCCACTGTCAGCAGAAGCAAGTGGATCGTTGAACCACTGGACCCCGCGGTCCGGGAAGGTGATCCAGCCCCAGAGTGACTCCGGGGTCTGCGAGCCAGGAGACCGGTCATGACACCTGTGTCGTCTCGTCCACGAGGTGCTGGAAGAGGGTTTCCGTGTCAATGGCTGCCGTCAAGTCGTCGCGTCTGAGTCGGTCCGAATGGCGGAATTTCGCTGCCGTCATGGCGGTGATCGTGGCCATGAACGTCGTGGCCTGGGCCGTTCTGCTGGGGTGGGTGGTCCCGCTTCACCTGAAGCTTGGCCAGCAGGTCTTCGGGGTGGGGCTCGGCGTCACCGCATTCACCCTGGGGATGCGGCATGCCTTCGATGCCGATCACATCGCCGCGATCGACAACACCACCCGCAAGCTTCTGGCCGACGGCCGGAAAACGGTGTCGGCGGGCTTCTGGTTCGCCCTGGGCCATTCCACCGTGGTCTTCGCCATGGCCGCCCTGGTGGCCTTCGGGGTGAAGGCAGTGTCGAATCTGGCCGACCGGGATTCCGCGGCCCATCAGGTGATCGGACTGATCGGGACGTCGCTTTCGGGACTGTTCCTGATCCTGATCGGCGTGATCAACGTCGTCGCTCTGGTCGGCATCATCCGGGTGTACCGGCGGGCCCGGACCGCAGGATACGACGCCCACGCGCTGGACGAGGCGTTGGACAATCGCGGCTTCCTGACCCGGATCCTGCGCCCGTTGATGAGGTCCATCCGGCACCCGGCGCAGATGTATCCGGTCGGTCTGCTCTTCGGCCTGGGCTTCGACACCGCCACCGAGATCACCCTGCTGGTCCTGGCCGGCTCTGGTGCGGCCGCCGGTCTGCCCTGGTACGCGGTGCTGGTGCTGCCCTTGCTGTTCGCGGCCGGGATGAGCCTGTTCGACACGCTCGACGGCGCGTTCATGAACGTGGCCTACCGATGGGCGTTCGCCAACCCGGTGCGCAAGGTCTATTACAACCTGACCATCACCGGCTTGTCCGTGGCCGTGGCGCTGCTGATCGGCTCCATCGAGCTGATCGGGGTCTTGCACGACAAGCTGGACGTGCACAACGCGGTGGTCGACTGGGTGGCCGGGATCGACCTGAGCAACGTCGGGTTCATCGTCGTGGGTCTGTTTCTCGTGGTCTGGGGGGCCGCGATCGGTTATTGGAAGTGGGCCCGCGTCGAGGAGCGGTGGGCTCTGCCCGCCGCGGCCGACCGCGACTAGGTTGTTGATTCCACAGGGTCAGCGGTCGTTGAATTCACTCCAGAACCGCGCTCAGCGACACCACCGCATCGATGCTGTCGACCTCGTCGACGCCCTTGTCGTCGCGGTACCGGAGCACCCGGGCGAACCGCAGCGCCACTCCGCCGGGATAGCGCGTCGATCGCTGGACGCCGTCGAAAGCGATCTCGGCGACCAGGGGCGGTTCGATGTAGACGACCGACGCGGTGCGGCGGACCTCGCGGGCCAGGAACTGCTCGGTCTGCCAGGTCAGCGTCTTGTCGGTCAGGCCTTTGAAGGTCTTGCCGAGCATCACCAGAGCTCCGGTGGCCGGGTCGCGGGCCGCCAGATGCAGATTGGACAGCCAGCCCTGGCGGCGGCCGTATCCCCACTCGGCGGCGATCACGGCGAGGTCGAAGGTGTGACGCGGCTTGAGCTTGACCCACCCGGAGTCGCGGCGCCCCGCCGCGTACGGGGCGGCGAGGTTCTTGACGACCACGCCTTCGAAGCCGCGTCCGACGACGTCGCCGAAAAACGCCGTGATGTCCTCCGCGGACGGGGCGACCGCACGCGGCACCAGCATCTGTGCCGGCAACACGTCCCGCATCACCTCGGCGCGCACGGACAGCGGCTCGTCCAGCAGGTCGCGACCGTTGACGTGCAGCAGGTCGAACACGAACAGGGACAGCGGGGTCCGGGTACGCCCCGCGCCGACATCGACGCTGGTGCCCGTGCGGGAGGCGATCACCTGGAACGGCAGTGGCCGTCCGTCGAGCCCGATCCCGACGACCTCGGCGTCCAGGATCACCTGCGACACCGCTAGTGCGGCAACGGTCTCGACCACTTCAGGGAGCCGTTCGGTGATGTCGTCCAGGCTGCGGGTGTACAGCCGGATATTGTCGCCGATGCGGTGAACCTGAACGCGGATACCGTCCAACTTGGCGTCCACCAACGCGGGCAGGCCCGACTTCGACGTCGCAGCCGCGGCGTCGACGGCACTGGCGGCCAGCATCGGCCGCACCGGCACCCCGACCCGCAGGCCCACCTCCTGCAGGGCGGCGACACCGGAGCGGGCCAGCAACTCCGCCGCGTCGGCGGTCGAACCGAGCAGCATGCAGGCCCGCTGCACCACCGCGAGCGGGGCCCCGAAGGCGGCAGCCAACGCGTCCTGCACCAACGAGTCCAGAGCGCCCTGACGCAGATCCTCGAAAACCAGCCGGCGCAGAAAGTCCTGCTCGGCAGCGGTGGCGCGGGCGAACAGGGCGTCGACCCCGGCCGACCGCAGGACCGCCGAACCCGGCCCGCTGATGGCTGCGACGGCGTCGAACGCGGCGTCCACCTCGGCGGCGGTGAGTTCGGGTTCGTCCACCGGGGCGGGCAGGGCAGTCAGGGAAGCCCAGCCGACACCCGTCCGCCGCTGCCGCAGCGTGCCGGACAGGTACGTCACGACCACGGCGATCTCCGACGGCGCGGCCTGCCCGATGCAGGCCGCCAGGGACGTCCGTTTGGCCAGCCTGGAGCGGGTGGCGGCGACCTCGGCCGAGGTGGCGACGAGCCGGGAGAGCAACATCGCCCCATCCTGCCCCGCGCCTCCGACAGGCCCGCATCTCCGGTCGGACGGCGGTCGGCGCAGCGCCGCACCCCGGTCCAGCAGGTCGGCGCATAGTCTCGGGCGATGTCCAGGCTGCTGTCCCGGTGGCTCTCTTGGGGGCGGCCGACCGTCCGTGGGCTGGCCCTGTCCTGCCATCCGGTGCCCACGGCCGGCGTGACGGTGATCAGCGCCGGCCTGGCCGCCCTGGCCGGTCTCGGCTTCCGCCTCGGGTTGCTGTTCACTGCGGCGGTCTTCGTCGGGCAGCTCTCCGTCGGCTGGTCGAACGACTGGCTCGACGCGCCCAGGGACCGGGTGGCCGGACGGGCGGACAAACCGGTCGCCTTCGGTGAGATTCCCGCATCGACGGTGGCGGTCGCGGCTGTGGCCGCGCTGGTGGTGGCTGTGGCCCTGTCGCTGCTCCTCGGACCGCGGGCCGCATTCGCTGCCGTCACCCTGGTCGCCGCCGGATGGGTATACAACGCGGGGTTGAAAAGCACGGTGCTGTCCTGGCTTCCGTACGCCGTCGGGTTCGCGGCGCTACCGGTGGCGGCCACCATGGCCAGGCCGGGTCATCCGTGGCCGGCCTGGTGGGCGGTGTCCGCCGGTGCGGTGCTGGGCAGCGCCGCGCACGCGGCCAACGTTCTGCCGGACCTGCGGGCGGACGCCGAAACCGGGGTGGACGGTGTGTGGCATCGTCTCGGAGCGCGGACCACGGCGGTCGCCGGACCGGTGCTGCTGCTCGCAGCGTCCGTGCTGGTGCTCTTCGGATCCGGCCGGGCCGCCGGGTGGAAGTGGCTCGCGCTGGCCGTCATCGCGGTGGTGGCCGTCGTCGGGGTGGGGACCGGACTGCGGAAGCCGGACGGCAGGGTCCTGTTCGCCGCGACCATCGTCCTGGCCGGGGTCGACCTGCTGCTGTTCGCCGTGTCCGGAGCCGCCCTGTACTGACCCCACTGACCCGCTCAGCGCATCTGGAACGGTTGGGCCGTCGATTCCAGGATCGAGAGCCAGAGGTCACCGTCGGGCGCGACCTGGTTTCGCATCGAGACGGCCAGAGCAATGGGCACGTGAATGAACCGGTTGTGCCGGCGGCCCACCACCATGTCGGTGCGACCGGCCATCGCCGCATGCACCGCGGCCTGGGCCAGTCGGACGCAGTACACCGAATCGGAGGCCTGAGCCGGCACCGAGCGAATCGCGTAACCGGGATCGATGTACTTCAGGGTGAGGGGCTGCCCGGCCGCGCGGAAATCGGCGGTGATCCGGTCCTTCAGGAAGACGCCGACGTCGGCCAGCGCGGCGTTGCCCGACGCATCGGAGCCGGAAGCGCTGAGCAGGTCCTGGCCGGCGCCCTCCGCCACGACCACCACCGCGCTGCCCTTGCCCAGTACCCGGCGGCGCAGGCACGCCAACAGGCCCGCGTCACGGTCCAGGGTGAACGGCACCTCCGGGATCAGTACGAAATCGGCGTCGTGGTTGGCCAGAGCTGCATAGCAGGCTATAAATCCGGAATGACGGCCCATGACCCGGACCAGCCCCACCCCGCCGACCGCCGCCTGCGCCTCCACCCTGGCTGCCTGGATCGATTGGGCGGCCATGGTGAAGGCCGTCTGAAACCCGAAACTCAGTCCGATGTAAGGTATGTCGTTGTCGATGGTCTTGGGGATCCCGATCACGCCGATCGGCAGCGCCCGCCGCATCAGCACCCCGGCGATACCGGCCGCCCCCCGCATCGAACCGTCCCCGCCGATGACGAAGAGGATATCGATTCCCAGGGCCACCAGCGTGTCGGCTATCACCTCGGGATCCTGCGCCCCTCTGGAGGTGCCGAGAACGGTGCCACCCTGCTCGTTGATCTTGTTAACCCGTTCCGGGGTCAGGGTCACCACCGGATGGCCGTTCTCCGGGATCAGCCCGGCGAACCCGTACCGGAATCCGGTGACCTCGCCGACCCCGTAGTGGTTGCACAGCTCCAGCACCAGACCGCGGATGACGTCGTTCAGGCCGGGGCACAGACCGCCACAGGTGACCACGCCGACCTTGGCCGAGCCGGGCGCGAAGAAGATCCGCCGCCGCGGGCCGCCGGGTTCGAACGTCGGCAGCTCGTCCAACGGCACCCCCCGCGCGGCGACCAGGCTGATCGTGTCGTCGAACAGAACCCGGTCCTGCTCGTCCACGTAGTGCTCGTTGGTGCGGCGGCCGGCGATGTACCGGGCCAGCGGCGAAGCGTGGTGGCATTCGCCCAGCCGGGCGACCATCAGGTCGGGCAGGGTGACGTCACGCTGCAGGCCGGCGGGATCGGTCATCACCCCAGCGTGGGCGGCGGGTGTGTCGACGATGTGACAGGGACGAGAAAACTGATGAATGCGACAATCGGCGGATGAGCAGCCGAACGCAGGCCACCCGGACGGTCACCGTCGAGGCGAACGGCATCAACGTGATCGCGGACGAGGAGCGCAAGGGCCAACCGCGCGACCTGTTCTGGCCCTGGTTCGGCGCGAACGTGTCGGTGCTGGGCCTGAGCTATGGCGCGTTCGTGCTGGGTTTCGGCGTCTCCTTCTGGCAGGCGGCCATCGTCGGCGTCATCGGCATCGTCATCTCATTCTTGCTGTGCGGCTTCATCGCCATCGCCGGCAAGCGCGGCTCCGCGCCGACGATGATCTTGTCCCGGGCCGCCTTCGGGGTTCGCGGCAACAAGCTGCCGTCGTTGATCTCCTGGGTGCTGACCGTCGGCTGGGAAACGGTCCTGGTGATCCTGGCCACCCTGGCCACCGCCACGGTTTTCCAGCGGCTGGGCTGGGGCGGTGGGCTGACGGTCAAGATCGTGGCCATGCTGGTGGTGACCGCGTTGACGATCGGCGGAGGGGTGGCCGGATTCGACGTGATCATGAAGATGCAGAAGTGGATCACCATCATCACCGGGGTGCTGACCGTGGTGTACGTGGTCCTGGTCGCCAAGCACATCGACTTCACCGCCGTGTCGCACATGCCGGCCGGCAACAGGACGGCCGTCATCGGCGGCCTCATCTTCGTGATGACCGCCTTCGGTCTCGGCTGGGTGAACGCCGCGGCCGACTATTCGCGGTACCTGCCGCGTGGTGCCTCGGGTCGCGGCGTCATCGGCTGGACCACGCTCGGCGGCGCCCTGGCCCCGGTGATCCTGCTGTTGTTCGGGCTGCTCCTGGTCGGTTCCAACCCGGCCCTGGGGTCGTCCACCCCGGCCGCCGGCGCAGCGTCGATCGCCACGGATCCGATCGGTGCCCTGGCCTCGCTGCTGCCGACCTGGTTCCTGGTCATCTTCGTGCTCGTCGCCGTCCTGGGATTGGTGGGCGGCGCGGTGCTGGACATCTATTCGTCCGGACTGGCCCTGCTCAGCCTCGGTCTTCGGGTCCAGCGGTACGTCGCAGCCCTGATCGACGGCACGATCATGCTGGCCGGCACGGTCGCGGTGGTGTTCTTCACCTCGCAGAACAGCCCGTTCATCGCCCAGTTCCAGGGCTTTCTGATCACCCTGGGGGTGCCGGTGTCCGCGTGGGCCGGTGTGATGCTGGCCGACATCATGTTGCGGCGCCAGAACTATGCCGAACCGGAGTTGTACGAGCCGCGGGGTCGCTACGGCGATGTGCAGTGGGACGCCGTCGCGTTGGTGGTGGTCGGCACCGCGCTGGGCTGGGGGCTGGTCACCAATGCCGCGGCCGGCTGGTTGACGTGGCAGGGCTATCTGCTCGACGCGTTCAACCTGGGCGGCCGTTCCGGGGCGTGGGCGTACGCGAACATCGGCGTACTGGTCGCGTTGCTGGTCGCCTTCGTGGGTACGCTGATCCTCTCGCCGCCGAAGGTCCATCGCCAGGAAGGCAGCCTCGTGCCGCGCCGCCCGAGCCCCCGCCGTTCGGGTGCGCAACGGTAGTTTGTGACCACGCCGGTGGGGTGATGATGGACCTGCCCGGGTGCCGCACCAGCCCACCGCGCACCTCCGAGGCGCACCCCGCACCCATGCACGGCCCCGCGGGCGGAACGTGCTTCACCGGAGCGACGAGCGCTAGCGCCCGGAGCGGAGAGCCAGGAACTCGGCGAACGTCTGCACACCGTCTCCGTGATCGGGGGCCAGCCCGTGGCCGGCGCGCAAACCCTTGGCCAGCGCGCCGGGCAGGGGTAGGGCCACGACCCGCTTGGTGCGACCGGCGGAGGTCAGGTAGAGGCGAGCGAGCTCGGTGAACGGAACGATTTCCGGACCGCCGAATTCCGGGGCGCGTCCGGCCGCCGGGCCGGCGGCCAGGTCGGTCAGTCGGGCCGCGACCTCGTCGACCGCGACGGGTTGGGAACTGACGCCCTTGGGCACCACACCGACGGGCCACCTGCACATACCCCGGACCAGGCTCAGCGCCAGGTCGTGGAATTGGGTGGCCCGCAGAATGGTCCACGGGATGCCGGAAGCGATCAACGCCCTTTCGGCGAGAAGCTTGGCGCGGTAGTACCCCAGCGGCAGCTTGTCCACTCCGACGATCGAGATGTAGACGAGATGCTCCAGGGTGGCGCGTTTGCCCGAGGACAACAACGCCGCGATCGACTCCGCCTCACCCTTGGCCGAACCGCTCGCGCAGTGGACGACGACATCGACCCCGGCCAGCGCGGCGTCTAGCCCGGCCCGGGTCCGGTAGTCGACGGTTGTCCACTCATGGTCCAGGTCCGGCCCGGCCGGCCGGACGTTCCGGCTGGCCACCCGCACCCGATGTCCGGCTTCGCCCAGCCGAACCACCACGTGGCGACCCAGGTGTCCCGTGCCGCCGGTGACCAGTACCGTCTTCGCCACGCTGTCCCCTGCCCGCCCGAGTGCCTTGTTCGTCAGTAGACGGTATAGCCGCCGTCGATGACCAGCACCGAACCGGTCATGAAGGCCGAGGCGTCGGAGGCCAGGAACACGACACTCGGCGCGATCTCCTCCGGAAGGGCCGCTCGTTGCTGGGGTGCGTCCTCGATCCAGAAACGGCGGAATTCCGGCCGGTCCACCGGGGCCATCTCGGTCCGCACGTACCCGGGCGCGATCGCGTTCACCCTGATCCCGAACGGCGCCCACTCGGCAGCCAGCGACTTGGTCAACTGGTGCACCGCGGCCTTGGAGGCGTTGTAGGCGGGTTGCCACTGCGGACGATTGACGATCTGCGCCGAAATCGATCCGACGTTGACGATGACGCCCCGCCCCGCCGCTGCCATTCGTCTGCCGAACACCTGGCTGCCGTTCCACACCCCGGTCACGTTCACGTTCATCACCGCCGCGAACTCGTCGTCGGTGACCTCGAATGCCCGCCGGTGGATGCAGGTGCCGGCGTTGTTGACCAGGATGTCCACCGGTCCCAGCTGGTCTTCCACAGCTGCGGCTGCGGCCTCCAGACCGGCCTTGTCGACCACATCGGCGGTGAAGGCGCGCGCCTGGATCCCGTCCAGAACCAGTTCGGCGGCCGCGTCCTCGTTGCGGGCGGTGTTCCGGCCCAGGACCGCCACCTTCGCACCCGCCTCGCCGAGGCCCCGGGCGAATGCGCGGCCCAGTCCCTGGTTTCCGCCGGTGACCACCGCGACCCGTCCGGTCAGGTCGAACGTGTCCAGGATCGTCATCGGGACCTGCTCGTGGTGCGGTCGGTGGTCATCGGGCCACCCCACCCGGTCGCACAATGACCTTCATGGTGTCCGGGTTGCCGTCCTGGGACAGGGCCGCCTCGACATCGTCCAACGAGAAGTGGGCGGTCACCATGCCGTCCAGATCGATCAACCCGGAGGCGGCCAGCGCGATCGCCGTGGGATAGACGTTGGCGTACCTGAAGGTCCCGGTGACGGTCAGCTCGCGGCCCTGGATCAAGCCGACCGGCAACGAGATCTCGTCCGCACCCATTCCGACCAACGCGACGTGACCGGCCGGTCGTACCGCCCTGATGCCCTGTTGCACAGCGATCTGGGCGCCCGAGCAGTCGATGAACGCGTCCACCTCGATGCCCGCATCCACCGCACTTTCCGACCGGGCGTCCAGCGCCCGGGTGGCGCCGAACTTCATGGCCGTGTCCAGCCGGGCCGGCGAGATGTCGGAGACGACGATCTCGGTGGCGCCCAAAGCCCTGGCCACCTGGACGTTCATCACACCGATCGGACCGGCGCCGGAGATCAGCACCCGGCTGCCCGCGCCGACGTGGACCTTGTCGCAGGCCCACACACCCACCGACAGCGGTTCGATGAGACCGGCGGCGTCCTCACTGAGCGAATCCGGCACCGGGTGGGCGAAGTCGGCGGCCAGCACCACGTATTCGGCGAACGCGCCGTCGATCGGCGGAGTGGCGAAGAACCGAACGTCCGGGCACAGGTTGTACCGGCCCGCCTTGCATTCACGGCAGACCCGGCACGGCACACCCGGCTCCAGGGCGACGGCCTGACCGATCCGTCCCGGATCGACACCCGGGCCGACGGCGACGATGTGGCCGCCCGCCTCGTGACCCAGGATCAGCGGCTCCCGGACCACGTACTCGGCGATGCGACCGTGCCGGAAATAGTGGATGTCGGAGCCGCAGATGCCCACCGAACCCACCTTGATCAGCACCTCACCGGCCGCCGGCGACGGGACGGGTCGCTTCTCGACCGCGACGTCGCCGACGGCGCGGAGCACGCTGACCCGCATCTCGGTGGGCAGATCCAGCACTACTGAAGTCGTCATCGTGACCTTCCATGTCCGCGCGGTTTCATGCCCTGAGAAGGCACGGTCCCACACCTTGTGCCGCCCTGGCCAGCAGGGTCGCACGGCGGCCCGGGCGGACGTCACCGCCTTCCAACGGAGGCGGAGACTGGCGGGATGGCAAAGCGCACGCTCGGGGTCGAAGAAGAGCTCCTCCTGGTGAATCCCGACGACGGGCGCCCCCGATCGACCGGTGAACAAGTGGTCCGCGAGGCGGCGCAACGTCGCTCCCGCCGCGGCGTCGACCCGGGTCTGCCCCCGATCGATCACGAGTTCAAGGCGGAGCAGGCGGAGATCGGCTCCATACCGACGGTGTCCGCGGCCGAGCTGACCGACGACCTGCGCCGATTGCGGCGCGAGCTCGCATCAGCGGCCGCCGGTGCCGGCGTACAGGTTGCCGCGGTCGCGACCAGTCCGCAGAAGGTGCGGCCCACGGCCAGCCCCGATCAGCGATACCGGTCGATGGTCGACGAGTTCGGACTGCTGGCGCGCCAGCAGCTGACCTGCGGTCAGCACGTGCACATTTCGGTCGAGTCGCGGGCCGAAGGGGTCGCGGTGTTGGACCGCATCGCCCCCTGGCTGCCGGTTATCACTGCGATTTCGGTGAATTCACCGTTCTGGCAGGGTCAGGATTCCGGTTATTCTAGCTACCGCACGGTGACGTGGGGACTCTGGCCGACCGCCGGCCCGTCCGCCGGGTTCGGGGATGAGAAAGGTTACGAAGCCGCCATTTCCGACCTGATTTCCAGCGGCGCGGCGTTGGACGACGGCATGATCTATTTCGATGCACGCCTGTCGGCGCATTATCCGACCGTGGAGATCCGGGTTGCCGACGTCTGTACCGCCGTTGACGACGCCGTCCTTGTCGCCGTGCTGTGCCGGGCTCTGGTCGACACCGCCGCGGCCGGGTGGCGGAACGGCGGGGTCGCCACGCTGTTCCGGTCCGAACTGTTGCGGGCGGCGTCCTGGCGGGCCGCTCGATACGGATTGTCCGGTGATCTACTCGACCCGATCTCCCGAAAGCCGGTCCCGGCCTTCGATCTACTCGGCACCATGGTCGACTGGCTGGAACCGGCGTTGACCGACAACGGTGACCTCACACTGATGCGCGACGGGTTGGAGCGGTTGCGCCGCAACGGCACCGGCGCGGATGAACAGCGGAAGGTGTTCGCGAACAGCGACGATCTGCACGAGGTGGTCCTCGACGTGGTCCGCCGCACACTGTTGTAGGGCGGTGTTCTTCGGTGATCGGAACGCCGAGTGGCTTCGAGAACGCGACGTCGAACCCGCAATCCGGAGCGGGACGACCAGATCGCGCACCGGCGCAGTCGACGAGGCCGGCCGATCAGATTCGATGCCGCCGAGTACGGAGCAGGCCGCGAGCCTTGCGCTCGGTTGACTAGTTAACTAGTGTTCAGTGATGATCGAGTTCCGGATCGCGCGGCGGGGGGCGTCGCCTGCCTACCTGCAGATCGTGGAGCAGACCCGGCGGGCGTTGGAGCACGGCCGACTCGCGGTCGGCGATCAGCTGCCGACCGCTCGGGAGGTGGTTTCCACCACCGGTATCAATCCGAACACCGTTTTGAAGGCCTACCGGGAGTTGGAAAGGCAGGGACTGGTCGAAGGGCGGGTGGGGACGGGCACTTTCGTCACCGGCGACCTGGCCCGGCTGCAGTCGGATCTGGTGTCGCCCCTGGCCCAGGAGTTGCGCGGCTGGTTGGACGCGGCGATGACGGCGGGGATGGCGCGGCATGAGGTGGTCGCTTTGGTGAACTCCATGTTGGACGAGCAGGAGAAGGGAGCGGCGCAATGACGATCCGGTTGGAGGTCTAGCGCGCGACGGTTAATCCGACGAGCTGTCCCTGACCAACCACCTCGGGGGACCCTGCGGCCGCCGGCGTCTCAGGGCTGCGACGCCACTCATCCACGGGTTTGGTGGACTGGCAGCCGGCCCCGGATATCACCGAGTCCGCGAGCAACGATCAACAGGCCGTCGTCGGGCAAAGTAGCCCAGTAGCCATCCACTCCGCCGACCCAGTACCGCCAGAGTCGCCGGTCGCCCCGGACGGTCACCGTCGTACTTGCCCCTGGGGCCAGCGTCACCGGCGTCCATCCGACGAGCCGCACCGCATGGGCTGGATTGGCAGGGGAGAAATACAACTGGACGATCTCGCGTCCGCTGCGCTGCCCGGTGTTGGTGACTGTCACCGACACCGCGTGGTTCTCGGAGGCGGTGATCTCGCTGTACGCCCAGGTGGTGTAACCCAGCCCATGACCGAACCAGAACGCCGGCGCGGGTGCACGTCCGGCGAAGTGTCCCCGGTATCCGATGAACGAGCCTTCCTCGTAGATGATCGAGCCGTCCACAGGGGTGACGTTCCAGGCGGGTGTCGCGGCGTCAGCAGCGGGCCAGGTGGTCACCAAGCGGCCGGTCGGCTCGGCGGCGCCGGTCAGCACCGCCGCCACGGCGTGCCCGCCTTCCTGGCCGGGCAGTCCGACCACGAGGACAGCGTCGACGTCATCGAGCCATGGCATCAACACAGGTGTCGCAGCGTTGACAACCACGACGGTCTTGGACGCGGCCGCAGCGACCGCGCGAACCAGATCATCTTGCCGACCGGGTAATGCCAGTGTGGTCTTGTCGACCGCCTCGGTCTCCTGCTCGGCAGTGAGACCGACGACGACGATCGCGACCTCGGCGGCGTCGGCCGCCGCGGCAGCTTCCTCGATGACGGACTCGGCGTCCCGGGCAGCCCGTCGAGCGATCAGACCAATCTTCACGGGCATTCCCGGCGTGAGCTCGCCCACCTCGACGGCGCCGTCGATCAGGGCGTTCCGGCCTACCTGTATCTCGACCGATCGGAACGGCGGATCGAGCAGCTCGGCACCGGGACCAGGATCGACGATCGTCGACTGCCAACCGAAGTCATGCCCGTCCACGGTCAACTGCCAGACACCGACGCCAATGGTGCCGATGTCGATGGGACCATCGACAGTCAGACGCGCCCGTAATCGTATGGAGGCGACGGTCCCTTCGAAATCGTCGTCGAAACCAACCACCGTCGTTGCAGTCGCGCTGTGCCGGTGCTCCAGAACGGCACCCCCGGCATCAAATAGCGTGAACTCCACGCCAGGCAGCTCGGCCGAGGGGTCGGTGACCAGGGCCGGAGATGCCGCAGCTGCCTTGTTCCGAACCTCCACACCGTCGACCACGTTGACCCGGTCACCCAGCAGCCCGATGAGGCCGTCAGCCACGCTGATCTGGTACGGCGCGTTGACCTGCGCCGAGCCGCCCCCCATCCCGACGGTCTCGATTGCGTGGCGACCGATCACGGCGATGGTCGGCTGGCCGATCAGGGGCAGAACACCGTCATTGGTCAACACGGTCATGCCGGCGGCGGCGAGCTCGGCGAGCTGACTCTGTCGCTGGGGCGAATCCGGCTCGGGCACATGTACCGGCTGATCAGGGTGGTCGCCGATCGCGCCCACTCGGCGGGCCAACCGGACGAGCCGCACCACATGATCGTCGATCGTGGTTTCGGTCACCTCGCCCCTCGTCACCGCCTCGACGAGAGCATCACCCCAGGGTCCCACCGGTCCCGGCATGACCAGGTCCAAGCCGCCGTTCGCCGAGGGCGCGGCTGACTTCGTGGCAGACCAGTCGGACATCAACAGCCCGTCCCAGCCCCATTCCCCCTTGAGAATCTCGGTGTTGACGTGGATCTGCTCGGTACAGGCCGTCCCATTCAGATCGTTGTACCCCGCCATGATTGTCCAAGGCCGGGCGTCATCGACAGCGATCTCGAAGGGCAGTAAATACAGCTCTCTCAGGGTGGCCTCGTCCATCACGCTGTTGACCAGGCTGCGATCCGTCTCGGACTCGTTTCCGACGAGGTGTTTCAGACAGGCCGCCACCCCGGCATCCTGCATGCCGCGAACGTAGGAGGCCGCCAGTACGCCGGACAGCAGCGGATCCTCCGAGAAAGCCTCGAACAACCGCCCACCCAGGAGTGAGCGATGCAAATTGATGGTTGGACCCAGTACCACATGAATCTGCTGGATCAGTGCTTCCTCCGCCAGGAGGCGACCGACTTCGTAGGCCCCGTCCACGTCCCAGGACGACGCCAGCACAGTGGCATTGGGAAACAGCGAAACCACCCTGCCGCCGGACACTTTCAGGCCTCGCACGCCAGTGGGTCCATCGGACATGCGAAGCTCTCCCAGCCCGATCCGGGGCTCCGGGTACAACGTGAATGCCGTTGCCCCGGTCAGCAGCCGGACTTTGGCCCGCAGATCGAGTGAGGCCACACGCGCGGTGAACTCGTCCAGATCGTCCTCGGTCGGCACAGGTTCGATCCCCGCCATGCACTCCACCCTTTCGTCGTGATCAGAGGGTCCGCTACCTCTGGGTTCGGCTTCAGCTTGCCTGGCCGGTCGAAGCTCTGCGACAGCGGGTTCAGGCCCTGGGGGTATGCCCGGCGGCTACCTGGGCCTCACCCACATCCTGCAGGGCGACTCACGCTCCCAGCTTGAAGCCACTGTTCGCCGGCGGGCCCGAATAGGGGGTTCGCGTCTGTGAACGGGGTCACACGATGTATCGGATGGAGTCACCGCCTCCTCACATGCGATATCCGATGAGTTGCAGCCACATTCAGGGGAGCCCATGCCGCCGAGGTCCCGGGTCACGCTCGTACACCGCCTGCCGTCCCCTCGTATCGTTCTTGTCCTCCTCGCCGCCGGGCTCGTGCTCGGTGGCTGCGGGCAGCAAGCCGGCACGGCTGCGCTGCCCAGCCCTTCGGACGCCTCGCAGGTGGCCACGCTCCCGACCGACGCAGTACCGACCGACGCGGCACCGACCGATGTTCTGCCGTCGGACGCAGTACCGACCGATGTTCTGCCGTCGGACGACGGTGTTCTGCCGTCCGGTACCGGCGGTGGTAGCGCTGGTGGCGACCAGAACCGCACGGTCGCGCTGAACATGTCGGTGCGGGTGGTCAATCTGTTCATCCCCAAGGGGTCGCAGCAGGGGTCGGCGGTCGAGGTCTGGGTCGGCTCGCCGCAGTACGGCGGGAAGAAGCTGCAAACGGTTCCCTACGGCCAGGTCAGTCAGTTCTTCGCCCCGGAAGTGACGGACTCGCTCGGCCAGGGGCAGACCGACAGCCATCCTGATTACACGCTGAGCTTCTACGCTGCGGGCACGAGCGCGACGTCACAGGAGTTGATCGATCAGGGCGAAAACGCCTCCCCCGGGCAGAAGTTGACCATGGTCATCGCGCCCGGCGAGCCGTCTTCCGATGGGGCGAGCCTGCAGGTCTTCGCCGACGACCTGGGTTCGGACCCGGCGGGTGGGGGATTCCATACGTTGTCGGTGCCGGCACCGCCGTCAGGGAGCGCGGTGCTTCTGCTCGGCGCCTTGGCGCTGGCCCATCGCGGTGCCGACCCGACCTCGCCGGATTCGCTGACGCCCTCGACCGTGGACGGCAAGTGCATCCAGTACATCGAATCCGACACCGGCAAGGTCCACGACCCGAAGTCGGACACCACCGACCTGGTCGGCGGTACGGAGTCGTTGGCCTATGTCGTCCAGCCTGGCACCCAGATTCGGGTGAATGTGGTGAAAGACCAGCAGTCGGTGACGCAGGCCTGTTCCAGCGCACCGATAGTAGGGCCGTCCGACCCGAAGCTTGCTGCCGGGCAACGTGCCTACGGATTTGTCTATGGCTCCGATCTCAAGACCGCGAAATTGCTGGTGGTGCCGAACGGCTGACGACGAGGCCCAGCGCTCCGGCAACGGGTATGTCCGTCGACATACCCGGGAATGACGCCGCCCTCCTCGACGCTGAAGGGGAGGTGAAGAAGAAGATCGGGTTCCTGTCCTTCGGTCATTGGGGTGCGGCCGCCGGCTCCCAGACCCGCTCCGCCAGGGACGCGCTGTTGCAGACCATCGAGCTGGCCCAGGCCGCCGAGGATCTGGGTATCGACGGGGCCTACGTGCGGGTGCACCATTTCGAGCGTCAGCTGGCGTCGCCTTTCCCGCTGCTGTCGGCGATCGCGGCCAGCACCAGCCGGATCGAATTCGGCACCGGCGTTATCGATATGCGGTACGAGAATCCGCTGTACATGGCCGAGGAAGCCGCCGCCACTGACCTGATCAGTGGCGGCCGGCTGCAACTGGGCATCAGCCGCGGATCACCGGAGACCGCGCTGCGCGGCGCGGAAGTGTTCGGATACGACGTCGGCGACGGACAGGGCAGCGCGGCCCGGGACAAGGCCGAGCTCTTCCTCGCGGCTGTCGGCGGCGCTGCCGTGGCCAGGACGGATCCGGCGCGCACCGGCGGGCTGAGCGGCGGTCTGGCCATCCAGCCGCAGTCCCCGGGTCTGCGCAACCGGATCTGGTGGGGTGCCGGTACGCGCGCGACGGGCCAATGGGCCGCGCGACTGGGGATGAACCTGCAGAGCTCGACATTATTGTCCGAAGACACCGGCGTACCGTTCGGCGAGTTGCAGGCCGAGCAGATCCGGCTGTACCGGCAGGCGTGGGCCGAAGCCGGCCACCAGAGTGTGCCGCGCGTTTCGGTGTCCCGGAGCGTCCTGCCGATCATGGACGACACGGACCGGAGGTATTTCGGCGACGCGGGCCACGACGATCAGATCGCACTGCTGGACGGCGGCAGATGGCGGTTCGGACGTACGTATGCCGGGGAACCGGATCTTCTCGCGGCCGAGCTCGCCACCGACGCGGCCGTGCGAGAAGCGGACACCGTCCTTTTCACCGTGCCGAACCAGCTCGGCGTTGCCTACAACACACGCCTGCTGGCCAAGATCGCCGAACACATCGCGCCCGCCATCGGCTGGACACCTGCA
>CAXTBG010000082.1:0-17850 GCA_964242105.1 uncultured Nakamurella sp.
ATCAGCTACCTGACCCAGGCGTTCAAGGAGGAGAACCGATGAGCATCGTCGCTCCTACCGTCACCCCGGACCTGACGCCGGAGGAAGCGGGCGACCACAAGCGGTCGTTCGGCACCTCGCCGCTGAACCGGGGCAGCCGGGGCAGCCGGATCGGCATCCTGGTCTTCCTGTCAGTGGCCGCGGTGCTGTGGTTGATCCCGCTGCTCTGGACCGTCTACACCTCGTTGCGGCCCAACGACTACTTCGACGACCACTCGTTCTTCTCCGTCGGTGGTCCGTACAACTTCCAGAACTACATCGACGCCTGGAAGCAGGCGCAGCTGCCGAAGTTCTTCCTGAACTCTGCCATCATCACCATTCCGGCGGTGGCGCTCACGTTGTTGCTGGCCTCCTTCGCCGCCTTCAAGCTGTCCCGGGTGCCGTGGCGGTTCAACGTGCCGCTACTGATCTTGTTCACGGCGGGAAACCTGCTGCCGCAGCAGGTGTTGGCCACCCCGCTGTTCCAGATCGCCAAGCACACGCCGCTACCGGAGTCGATCTCGGACTCCGGCTCGTTCATCAACACGTACTACATCGTCATCGCGGTGAACGTGGCCTTCCAGCTCGGCTTCTGCACCTTCGTGATGAGCAACTACATGAAGGCCCTGCCGGTCGAGCTCACCGAGGCAGCACAGGTCGACGGTGCCGGCATCTGGCGGCAGTACTGGAACATCATTCTGCCGCTGTGCCGGCCGGCGCTCGCCGCGCTCGCCACCCTGGAGACGATCTTCATCTACAACGACTTCTTCTGGGCGTTGTTGCTGGTGCAGAAGGGCGATCGGCTGCCGATCACCTCGGGCCTGAACAACCTGAACGGCCAGTTCGCCACGAACTACAACCTGCTGTCCGCCGGTGCGCTGCTCTCCGCGGTGCCGGTGCTGATCGTCTACCTGGTGCTGCAGCGGCAGTTCGTCGCCGGTCTCACCCTCGGGGCCAACAAGGGATGACGGGTTCTCCTGCGCCGCAGGACCTGCCGGATCGTCATTCGCTGGCTCAGGTTCTGCCGGATCGCTCTGCCCACCTCGCGGCCGGAATGGCGGCGGTCACCGAGCGGCTGGGTGGCTCGATTGCTTTCGGCGGCGACTACAACCCGGAGCAGTGGCCGGAGAGCGTGTGGCCGGAGGACGTCGCACTGATGCGGCAGGCCGGGGTCAACCTGGTCTCGGTCGGCATCTTCTCCTGGGCACTGCTGGAGCCGGCGCCGGGGGAGTACGACTTCGGTTGGCTGGACCGGGTTCTCGATCTCCTGCACGACGGGGGCATCGCGGTCGACCTGGCGAACGCCTCGGCCACCCCGCCGCCGTGGTTCTCCCACCGCTATCCGCAGTCGTTGCTGGTGGACGAGAACGGCGTACGCCGGTCCTACGGTGGGCGGCAGGGGTTCTGCCCGTCCTCGCCGGAGTACCGGACGGCCGCGACGGCGCTGACCACCGCCGTCGCCGAACGGTATGCCGGGCATCCGGCGGTGGTGATGTGGCACGTGCACAACGAGTACGGCAACCACAACTGGAGCTGCTACTGCGACGTGTCCGCGGCGGCGTTCCAGCGGTGGTTGCAGCGCCGTTATGGCACGCTCGACGAGCTGAACACGGCGTGGGGCACCAGCTTCTGGAGTCAGCACTACTACGCCTGGGAGGAAATCCTGCCGCCGCGGACGCCGGCGTACCAGACGTTCGCGAACCCCACCCAGCTGCTTGATTTCTCGCGATTCTCCTCGGACGAGCTGCTGGATTGCTTCCGCGCCGAGGCCGCCATCCTGCGGGAGCGCTCGCCCCTGCCGGTGACGACCAACTTCATGCACTTCTGGAAGCACGTCGACTACTGGGCCTGGTCGCAGGAGCAGGACCTGATCAGCAACGACCACTACCGGATGGGGGCGCTGGGCGAGGAGGCCGCCACCCACGACCTGGCCATGTCGGCCGACCTGATCCGATCGCTGGCCGACGACGCGCCGTGGCTGCTGATGGAGCACTCCACGTCGGCCGTCAACTGGCAGCCGAGGAACCTCGCGAAGGGCCCCGGGCAGATGCGGCGGGACAGCCTGACGCACGTGGCGCGCGGCGCGGACGGCGCGCTGTTCTTCCAGTGGCGCGCTTCCCGCGCCGGCGCGGAGAAGTACCACTCCGGGATGCTGCCGCACGCCGGCACGGATTCCCGGCGGTGGGCCGAGGTGTGTTCGCTGGGCAAGGATCTGGGCGCCCTGGCCGAGATCACCGGCAGCCGCGCCGGTGCCGACATCGCCATCGCCTTCGACTGGTCCGCCTGGTGGGGCGTCGAGCTGAACTCGCACCCGAGCTCCGACGTCGAGCAGATGGATCGGGTACGGGCCTGGCACCGAGCGCTCTGGCAGGCCGGCCATCCGGTCGACTTCGTGCACCCGGACAGGGACCTGTCCGGTTACCGGGTGGTGCTGGTGCCCGCCCTGTACCTGGTCTCGGACGGCGCCGCAGCGAACCTTTCGGACTTCGCCCGATCCGGCGGAACCGTCGTGGTGGGCTACTTCTCGGGCATCGTCGACGTCGACGACCACATCCGGCTCGGCGGCTACCCGGGCGCGTTCACCGACCTGCTCGGCCTGCGCACCGAGGAGTTCTCTCCGCTGCTGGCCGACGACGAGGTCGGCCTGACCGTGGACGCCGGCATCGGGACGGCCACCGTGTCGACCGCGACCCGGTGGACGGAACTGGTCACCCACCTCGCGCCGGATGTCCAGGTGCTCGCCACGTTCGACGGCGGGGTGTACCCCGGCGAGCCGGCCGTCACCCGTCGCGTTCTGGAGACCGGCTCCGGCACAACGGGTTCGGCCTGGTACATCGCCACCGAACCGGCGCCGGAGCTGCTGTCCACGTTGCTGCTCACCGCATGCCGCGACGCCGGTAGCCGGCCGGCGCTGGAGTTGGAACCGTGGCCGGCCGGCCTGGACGCCGTCATCCGGACGAGCGCCACGGCGCAGTACCTCTTCCTGTTCAATCATTCGGACGTCGACATCGCAATACCCGCCGCGGGCACCGACCTGCTCACCGGTGAGAAGTGGCTGCCTGGAATGACAGTGCCCGGCGGCGGTGCAGCGGTGCTGGCGTCGTCGCTCGGATGAGCCCGGCCCGGCCGACGGCGCGAGCCCGGCGCCGCGCCGGCCTCGAGAAAGGAACTCGCCGTGCTGGCAACCCAACGACGTGAGCTGATCCTGGCCGAGGTGGAACGGGCCGGCGGAGTACGGGTGAGCGAGCTGACGGAGCTGCTGGGCGTGTCGGACATGACGGTCCGCCGGGATCTGGAGCAGCTGGAGGCGCACGGGTGGCTGCGCAAGGTGCACGGCGGCGCGGTGCTGGCGGAGAGCAGCACGGAGGAACCAGGTTTCGAGGCGAAGAGTTCGCTGCAGCAGCCGGCCAAGCGCGCCATCGCCGCCCGGGCGGCCACCCTGGTCGAGCCGAACTCGGCGATCGCACTGTCCGCCGGCACCACCACATGGATGCTGGCCCGCGACCTGCAGGGCATCACGACCCCGCTGTCCGTGGTCACCAACTCCACGACGGTGGCCGACATGCTGGCGGCCGGTGGTCGGCCCGGGGCGATGAACGTGGTGCTGACCGGTGGTGTCCGCACCCCCAGTGCCGCCCTCGTGGGCCCGATCGCCGACCGGGCGATCGCCTCGCTGCACGTCGACCGGCTGTTCCTCGGCGTGCACGGCATGGACGCCAGGGCCGGCTACACCACGCCGAACCTGGCCGAGGCGCAGACCAATCAGGCGTTGATCGCCAGCGCGCGGCAGGTGGTCATCATGGCCGACTCCACCAAGTGGGGCACCGTCGGTCTCGCCGATTTCGGCCGGTTGCCGGTGGCCGACGTGCTGATCACCGACGACGGAATCTCTGCCGAAGCGCGGCAGATACTCGAGAACCAGGTAGGGGAGCTCATCGTGGTACAGGTGCCGGACGGTCCGATCGGAGTCGCGGAGTGGGGCGCAGCGACACGCACCGGGGAACTGGTCCGTTGACGAGCGCCTCATCCGGCGTCGTCCATCTGCGCGGCGGCGGCACCAGCGTCCTGTTCGACGCCGGCGGACCCGACCAGCCGGTGCTGCTGCACTGGGGTCGGGACCTGTCGGAGCTGACCGACGACCAGCTGTCGGCCGTCGTCGCCGCGGCCGTGCCGGCCGTGCCCAACGCGGTGCTGGATGCGCCGGTACCGCGCGGGCTCCTGCCGGAAGCCGCCGCCGGGTACCGGGGACGTCCTGGATTGTCCGGCTTCCGGCCGTCGGGAGGCACGGCGCCGCGGCTCCGGCTGCAGGCGGTGGAACCTCTCCCGGCGGCACAGGCGGAGCAGGGCGTCGACTTCCTGCTCACGGACGACGAGGCCGGGCTCGCCGTCAGGTCGAGCTGGCGGCTGGACGACTCGGGCGTGCTCCGGGTCCATTCCGAACTGACCAATACCGCCGGGACCGATTACCACCTCGCCGAACTCGCCGTCGTACTGCCGGTTCCGCCGGCGGCCGACGAGCTGATGGACTTCACCGGGCGGTGGTGCCGGGAGCGGGCCCCGCAGCGCCGGCCCTTCCAGTTCGGATCGTGGACCAGGGAGAACCGGCGTGGCCGCACCGCCGCCGACAACGCCTTCGTGGTGTCGGCCGGTTCGTCCGGATTCGGGAACCGGCACGGCACGATCTGGTCGATGCACCTGGGCTGGAGCGGCAACTCCACGGTGTGGGCAGAGGCCCAGCCCGATGGCACCAGGGTGCTGGGCGCCGCGGAGCTGCTCGCCCCCGGCGAGATCGTGCTGGCACCCGGCGAGTCCTACGCGACGCCGACCGTCTACGCGGCGTCGTCACCGGCGGGGCTGGACGGCATTTCCGATAAGTTCCACCGCTACCTGCGCTCCCGCCCCGGGCACCCGAACGCTTCCCGCCCGGCGGTGCTCAACACCTGGGAGGCGGTGTACTTCGACCACGACCTGGACCGGCTCACCACCCTCGCCGATCAGGCCGCCGAGGTCGGCATCGAGCGGTTCGTCCTGGATGACGGCTGGTTCGGCGGCCGGCGGAACGACCTGAGTTCGCTGGGCGACTGGGACGTCTCGGTCGACATGTGGCCGGACGGCCTCGGCCCGCTGGTCTCCCACGTGACCGGGTTGGGTCTGCAGTTCGGCCTCTGGTTCGAGCCGGAGATGATCAATCCGGATTCCGACCTGTTCCGCGCCCACCGGGACTGGGTGCTCGGCCCGCCCGACCGGTTGCCGCCGTCGGCCCGCAACCAGCAGGTGCTGGACGTCGCCCATCCGGATGCTCATCGCTATCTGTTCGGGAAGATCGACGCCCTGGTCAAGCAGAACTCCATCGCCTTCATCAAGTGGGACCACAACCGCGACATCGTGGATGCGGTGCACGAGGGCCGGCCAGGCGTGCACGCCCAGACCGCGGCGGTGTACCGGCTGATCGACGAGCTGAAGGCCGCCAATCCCGGTCTGGAGATCGAGAGCTGCTCCAGCGGCGGCGCTAGGGTCGATCTCGGCATCCTGGCGCGTACCGAACGGGTGTGGGCCAGCGACTGCAACGACGCGCTGGAACGACAGCACATCCAGCGCTGGACCGGCCTGCTCCTGCCGCCGGAGATGATCGGCGCGCACGTCGGGCCGCCCGTCGCGCACACCACCGGACGACACCACTCGCTCGGTTTCCGCGCAGCCACCGCCCTGTTCGGGCACTTCGGGGTGGAGTGGGACATCAGCGCAGCGACGCAGGAGGAAGGGGATGCGCTGGCGGCGGTGATCGCCGTGTACCGGCGGCTACGCCCGATGCTGCACAGCGGAACGGTGGTGCACACCGACCATCCGGACCCGGCCGCCACGTTCGGCGGGATCGTCGCCGCCGACCGGTCGTCCGCCCTGTTCAGCTACGTACAGCTCCGGACCGGTGAGACGGAGGCGCCCGTGCCGGTGCGTTTCGCCGGGCTGGACCCGGAGCGCAGCTACACGGTGACCGTGCTCGACCCGGTCGGCGACACGCTCTGCGTGCAGCGGCGCCCGCCGGAGTGGAGCGAGGCGGGCCGGGTGGTACTTCCCGGGCGGGTGCTGGAGACCATCGGCCTTCCGCTCCCGGTGCTGCTGCCGGAGCAGGCGATCCTGCTGGAGGTCACCGAGGCGTCTTGACGGCTGACGCGGGAGACGACTCGCACGTCACCGCTCGTCATGGCGCTGACGGCCTTGTGGTGATCACAACTGTGTAACGGCCCTTCCCAACCACTGTGCTTAGTAGTTAACTCACGACTAAGCGAAGTGGTGAACGAAGGAGTTCAGTGATCACTGTCCGTTCGATCGATCGGGGCCGGTTGGTGCCCTCGGCGATCCTGGCGCTGCTGGGCACCCGGGGGCCTACTTCGCGGGCGGACCTGGCGCGGACGCTCGACCTCAGCTCGGCCGGGATCACCCAGCTCACCAAGGCGTTGATCGCCCGGGGGTTGGTGGAGGAGTTGGATACCTCGCCGTCGCAGGGTGGCCGGCCCGGTCGGTTGTTGGGGTTGGTGCGGTCGGCCGGGTCGGCGGTGGGGGTGAGAATCACCGCGGATCACGTTGGCGTGACTCAGGTTTCGCTCGACGGTTCGTCCACGTCCACTCATCGGCACGATTACGATCCGTCCCGCCCGGACGCCTTGGACCACCTTGCACACCTGCTGAAGGCTGACATCGAGCGGATGGACGGGCACCTGTTGGGCGTCGGTGTGGGGGTGCCGGGATCGGTCGATGCGCAGGACTCCGGTGTGGTGTCAGCCCCGACCCTGGGATGGGCCGATGCGCAGGTGGGTCCGATGCTGCGGACCCGGCTGGGGTTGCCGGTGCTGGTGGAAAACGATGTGAACACGCTGGCTGTGGCGGACCGGCTGTACGGGGCGGGGCAGCAGCACTCGACGTACATGGTCGTGACGATCGGCCGGGGGATCGGGTGCGGGGTCGTCGTCGACGGGTCGATGTATCGAGGTGCGTTCGGTGGGGCGGGCGAGATCGGGCACCTGCCGGTGGTGTACTCCGGCGGCGCGGAGTGCGGCTGCGGATCGCTGGGTTGCCTGGAGGCCTACGTCGGCGACGACGCCTTGGTCCGCATCGCCGTCGGCGCAGGGGTTTTGGAGCCGGGCCAGGAGATCAACGACTTGCTGAACGCCGCGCGGTCCGGCCTGGCCGGGGCGGCCGAGGTGTACCGCGATGCGGCCAGGACGTTCGGCGCCGCCCTGTCCGGCGTCGTTCACACCCTGGATCCCGAAGTCATCATCCTGTCCGGTGAGGGGATCGACGCCTGGCCGTTCTGGGAGTCCGGGTTCGAGGAAACATTCCGTCGGCATCTGATGCCGAGGTGGCGGAGCACCCCGTTCCTGGTACAGGCATGGGATGAAGGCAAGTGGCTGCTCGGCGCCGCGTGCCTGGTCCTGGCCACCCCGTTCGACACCGTCGGTATCGGCGGCGATCAAGGCCGCCTGGTGCGAGATCGGCTGCACGACAACGGGGCCCGGGTGCCGGCATGACCATGCTGAAGACCCGCAACAACGATGCCGGGACGCCGGTGGTCCCGCCGAACCCTTCGCGCCGCCGCCGCACGGGCGGGTGGCGAAACGCTGGCTGGGCGTTGTTCTTCCTGCTGCCCAGCGCAGTACCGCTGATCATCTTCACCTTTGTTCCGATGGTCGCCTCGTTCTGGGTCAGCCTGCACAAGTGGAACCTGATCTCCCCGATGAAGTGGGTCGGTCTCGCGAACTACACGAAACTGTTGAAAGATCCGCAGACCACGAAAATTTTCCTGCACACCCTCGCCTACATCGCCGGATATCTGCCACTGGTCTACGTCGGTGGATTGGCGCTGGCCATGGCGCTCAACAAGAAGATGGCCGGCCGGTCGTTCTTCCGGGCCGCGATCTTCCTACCCGTGGTGACCAGCTGGGTGGTCGTGGCTTTGGTGTGGCAGTGGCTGCTGAACCCCGCCAACGGTCTGGTGAACCAGGTGTTGGGCTTTCTGCACCTGCCGACGCCGGGCTGGTGGACCGATCCGGACTGGGCGATGCCGTCGGTCATACTCGCATCGGCGTGGAAGGACCTCGGCTTCGTGATGGTCATCCTGCTGGCCGGTCTGCAAGCCATCCCGACTGACCTCTACGAGGCGGCCACGGTGGACGGCGCGTCGGGGTGGCAGCGATTCCGCCGCATCACCCTGCCACTGCTGTCACCCTCCACCTTCTTCGTCGTGGTGATCTCGCTGATCAACGGTTTCCAGGTGTTCGACCAGGTTTTCGTGATGACCGGCGGTGGCCCGGAGGGCGCCTCCCAGGTGGTCGTCGGCCAGATCTACAACCTGACATTCCGTTATGGCCGGGCCGGCGACGCTTCGGCTCTGTCGTGGTTGTTGTTCCTGGTGATCCTGCTGATCACCGCGGTGCAATTGCGCGGTCAGCGGCGGTGGGTGACCCATGCTTGACACCCGCCGCACCTGGCGCGGCAGCGTGGGCCTCTACGTATTGGTCACCTTCGCCGCCGCGGTCATGCTCTTCCCGTTCCTGTGGACGGTGATCACCTCGATCACCTCCGACGGGAATCTGGCCGCCGGCCCGACCCTCGTCGTGAAGGACCCGACGTTGTCGGCTTACCGGACGCTGCTGGACACGCTGCCGATGTGGCGGATCACGCTGAATTCGCTGGTCGTCGCGGTGGTCGCCACCCTGGCTCAGCTGATCACCGGGTCCATGGCCGCCTACGGCTTCGCCCGCCTCGACTTCCGTGGTAAAGGCGTCATCTTCGGTTTGTACCTGGCGACGCTCATGGTGCCGCTGCAGGTGCTGGTCGTGCCGCTGTTCATCGAGATGAAGACATTGTCGTTGCAGGACACCTACTTCGCGCTGCTGGCGCCGTCGTTGGCGTCGGCGTTCGGCATCTTCCTGGTCAAGCAGGCGATCGACGGGGTGCCGCGGGAATTGGACGAGGCCGCCACCATCGACGGCGGCGGACACCTGCGGATCTTCGTCACCATCATCCTGCCGCTGGTGCGGCCCGCCCTGGCCACTCTCGCGATCTTCGCGTTCATGGGCAGCTGGAACTCGTTCCTCTGGCCGCTGGTGGTGATGCGGTCCCCGGAACTCATGACCCTGCCGCTTGGCCTGTCCACCCTGCACGGCCAGTTCACCACCCAATGGAACGTCGTGATGGCCGGCAGTGTCCTGTCGATCATCCCGATCGCCATCATCTACCTGCTCGCCCAACGACACATCATCACCGGCCTGGCCCACACCGGCATCAAATAGTTCCGCCCCGCAACCTGTCTCGCCGCATCGCGGCATCAGCGCTTCCCTCCAGAACACCCACGGTCGGCAGTGACGCCGACCCACCGAAAGGACACACCCCGTGAACCGTCGATCGCGATCCACCCTGCTGACCGGGACGGCGGCGCTGTTGGCGCTCCTGACCGCCTGCTCCCAGGGCACGGCCAGCCAGTCGAACAGCGCACCCGCGCCTGCGGTGACGACCTCGCCCAGCAGCGCGGCCGCGCCGGCGTCGACCGCCGCACCCAGTTCCGCCGGTGGCGCCGAATCCTCCAGTGCGTCGGCCGGCTCTGCATCAGGCGGCGCCGGCTCGAGTTCGTCGTCTTCGCCTGCGGCGCCGACGACGGCCACCACGATCACCTACATGGACTTCTCGGCCAGCGGCGGGCACGAGAAGGACTTGGCCACCATCGTGACCGCCTTCGAAAAGGCCAACCCCGGAATCACCGTCAAGGTCGAGAACGTCGCGTACGCCGACTACTTCACCAAACTGCAGACCGCCGTCGCCGGTGGCACCGCATCGGATGCGTTCGAGTTGAACTACGAGAACTTCGTCACCTACCAGTCGAACGGCGCTCTGGCCGAGCTGCCCGGCGTCGACGCAGGCACCTACCGCAAGTCGCTGTACGAGGCGTTCAGCGCCGACGGCAAGCAGTACGGGCTTCCCGAGTCGTTCTCCGACGTGGTGCTGTTCTACAACAAGGACCTGTTCACCAAGGCCGGCGTCGCGACCCCGACATCGTCCTGGACGTGGGCCGACGAGAAGGCAGCGGCGACGAAGCTGACCGACAAGACCACCAAAGAGTGGGGTGACTACCAGCCGATCACCTACAACGAGTTCTACAAGGCACTCGCCCAGACCGGTGGAAAGTTCTTCAACGACGACAAAACCGCCGCGACGTTCTCCTCACCGCAAGGGGTGAAGGCCGCGAACTGGCTGATCGGAAAGTCCGGCACCGTGATGCCCACCGTCGCCCAGGGCGCCGGTACCGCCGACTTCGACGTCAACCTGTTCAAGACCGGCAAGCTAGCAATGTGGCACACCGGTATCTGGGAATTCAGCGCGATGGACGCGGTGCCGTTCAACTGGGACGTCGTGGTCGAACCCGGAGACACCACAAAGGCCTCGGCGATGTTCACCAATGCCGCGGTGGTCTCGGCCAAGAGCAAGAACGCCGCGGCCGCGCAGAAGTGGGTGCAGTTTCTCACCGCATCCTCCACCACCGCCACCACCCGGCTGAAGGCGTCGTGGGAGCTGCCGCCCATCGCTGACAACGCCGCCCTCGCGCCGTATCTCAAGGCAGGTAAGCCTGCCAACCGACAGGCGGTGTTCGACGCGCTGAACAACACGGTGCTGCCGCCGGTGATCGCCAGCCAGCAGGAAATGCAAGATACCGTCAACGACGCATTGACCAGCGCGGCGTCTGGACGGACGCCGGTCGATAAGGCCCTCGCCACCGCGCAGGACAAGGTCACCTCATTGATCGGCCAGTGACCACGGCAGACGACAGCACGACCCGTTGACACAGGGGCGGACCGCCGGAGTTGGCGGTTCGCCCCGCGACGAGACACACCTCTCAGAAAACGGAGTTCCTATGGCGTCGCCCGCCAGCGCATCGTCCCATGCGGTCGCCGACGACAGTGAGCACCTGCAGCAGTTGGCGCAGCACAGCGTCGAGGTGATCGGCGGTTTGCAGGATGCCTCCGGCGCTTATCCGGCATGCCCCACATTTTCGGCATATCAGGGGTATGCATGGCTACGCGACGGATCTTTCACCGCAGAGGCGATGTCCCGCTGGGGGCGGTTCGATTCGGCGAACCGGTTCCACGGCTGGGTCGCCGAGGTGCTGGAGGCCCGAACCGATGTCGTGGAAAAGTTGGTGGCTGCCCGAACGGCGGGCGACGCACTGGACATCGCGCGGATGCTGCCGACCCGATTCACCCTCGCCGGCGAAGACGGTTCGGAAGACTGGTGGGACTACCAGACCGACGGGTATGGGATGTGGCTGTGGGCGTTGGCCCAGCACCTGCAGCGGCACCGCCTGCCCGCGGAAAGATGGCTCCCTGCGGTGAATGTGGCGGTCGACTACCTGTGCACCTTCGGCGGCGACGCCTGCTTCGACTGGTGGGAGGAACACTCCGAGCACCGCCACGTCTCCACCCTTGCCGCCGTTCGCGCGGGTCTGCTCGCCGCCACCGCGATGCCGGGGCTGGACGATGCCCGGCGCGCCGCCGCCACCGCGGCGGCAGCGTCGCTGCTCGAGACGATCCTCGCCGGCGGTGTCACCGGCGCCGAGACTGAGCCGTACCTGACCAAGTGGATAGGTGCAGACGCCGTGGACGCCTCGCTGGCCGCATGCATCGTGCCGTTCGGTGCCGTCGTGGTCGACGACCCGCTCGCGGCCGCGACCCTGGCCAGGATCCGGTCCGACCTGGAGGTCGACGGCGGCGTGCACCGGTTCGCAGCGGACGTTTTCTACGGCGGCGGCCGGTGGCCGCTGCTGACCTGCCTCCTGGGCTGGAACCTCGCGGCGGCGGGCGACCTCGACGCCGGATGGCGATGTCTGCGGTGGGCCGCGGCCACTGTCGGCCCCTCCGGTGACATGCCAGAACAGGTCCCCGGACATCTGCTGCATCCCGAGTACCGACAGGGGTGGATCGACCGGTGGGGGACAGTCGCCACACCATTGTTGTGGTCCCACGCCATGTTCCTCATTCTCGCCGACGAACTCGGGCTCCAACCTGCGGGCGGTTCCTGGTGATCAGGCACCGCCCCTACGGGTCCGAACACCCCTACGCCGTCACGGCCGACCAACGCACCCCCGTCCACCCACAGGCGGGCGAAAGTGCCACGCTCGGGGTCACCGCAGCTCTCGGCGTCACCGCCATCGCCTGCCTGTGGACGAGAACCAACGAAAACGGCAGCAGCACAACGATCGAGCTGCCGCTGCAGCCGGTATCGGCTGTGGCAGACATGGTCTCGGCCCACGTCGGCGGCGAAGGGCACCTCGCCGCGGCGCAGGCCAAAGCACAACGCTCCGGCGGCCGGACGTGGCAGGTGATCACCCCGCCGTTGCAGGGCGACCACCGCTACCGGTATCGCTTCGTCGCCACCGGCGGGGACGGTGAGCAGCGGCGCAGCCGGACCTACACCGTCGATCCGGTCCACTGGTCCACCGATCCCCGCGGCAGCGAGCTGGCTGTGGCCACCGACCGGCTGATATCCGACAGCGTGCGGTGGCGACGCAGCGCCACCGGCGTCGACCGCGTTCGATTCGCGCTCCGGCTCCAGCCCGACGAGAGGGTGGTCGGGTTCGGTGAACGCTTCGACGCGGTCGACCAACGCGGTCGCGCCTTGGACGCGGTCGTGTTCGAGCAGTACAAATCCCAAGCCGCCGCCGGCCGCACCTACCTGCCGATGCCGTTCGCGCACGTCACCTCACCCACTGGCGAGGGATGGGGCTTCCACGTCCGCACCACCCGCCGTAGCCATTACGACGTCGCAGCCACCGCCGCCGACCAGCTGACCGTCGAAGTAGAGCTGGGCGGCGCCGACGCCGAACTCCTGGACGTGGCGATCTACCGCGGCACACCCACCCAGGTACTCGATCAGTTCCTGGCAGAAGTCGGTCGACCTCAGGAGTTACCGGATTGGGTGTTCCGGCTCTGGGCATCGGGCAACGAGTGGAACACCCAGAAGCTGGTGCTGCAACGAATGGACAGTCACCGCGAACACGACATCCCCGTCGGCGCCGTGGTCATCGAGGCGTGGAGCGACGAAGAGGGCATCACCATCTTCCGCGACGCCGTCTATCGGGTCAACGAAGACGGAAGCGCCCACGTAGCAGACGATTTCACCTACACCGGCAGCTGGCCCGACCCCGCTGGTATGGTCGCCGACCTGCATACCCGCGGCATCAAGGTGATCCTCTGGCAGATCCCGCTGCAGAAGATGCGGCCCCACCCCCGGGGCCAGGCCCGCGCCGACGCCGACGCCATGATCGCCCAGGGTCACGCGGTGCTGGAAGCCGATGGCCGGCCCTACCGCAATCGCGGGTGGTGGTTCCCTCAGGCGCTGATGCCGGACCTTTCGGTACAGCGGACCCGGGACTGGTGGACCGACAAACGCCGATACCTGGTCGGTGATCTGGATGTCGACGGATTCAAGACCGACGGCGGCGAACACGCCTGGGGCCATGACCTGCGCTATGGCGACGGGCGTCGCGGCGACGAAGGCAACAACCTCTTCCCCCTGCACTACGCGCGCGCCTTCGGCGACCTGCTCCGCTCCGCCGGCAAAGCGCCGGTGACCTTTTCCCGGGCAGGGTTCACCGGCACCCAGGCCCACGGCATCGTCTGGGCCGGCGACGAGAACTCGACCTGGGAGGCGTTCCGGGCCTCCATCACCGCCGGTCTCACCGCATCGGCATCAGGAATTCTCTATTGGTCCTGGGACCTCGCCGGCTTCTCCGGACCGGTACCCGACGCCGAGCTGTACCTCCGGGCCGCTGCCGCCGCCACCTTCATGCCCGTCATGCAATATCACTCCGAGTTCCACCACCACCGACCACCCCTGCGTGACCGCACTCCCTGGCACGTTCAGCAGATCACCGGCGACGAGCGGGTCGTGCCGGTCTTCCGCCGGTACGCCCACCTTCGCGAACGTCTCGTTCCCTATCTCGCTGACCAGGCCCGCACCACCATCACCACCGGCCGGCCGCTGATGAGAGCCCTGTTCTTCGACCACTTCGACGACCCCGAGATCTGGCAGCACGCACAGCAGTACCAACTGGGCGACGACCTGCTCGTCAACCCGGTCACCGAGCCCGGCGCGGCTTCCTGGACCACTTACCTGCCGGCTGGGAACTGGGTTGACGTCTGGACCGGCGAGCACATTGCCGGACCGACGCTGCACCACCGGGAGGTCCCCATCGACCAGATTCCGGTGTACTGCCGAGTGACCGCCTGGGGATTCTTGGGAACGACATTCTCGCCGGCATCCGGGTAATGAATTGTCTTCAGCGCACGCGGCACTGGCTACCGTCTCGGACTTCCGAGGTCTGCGGCCACGCGTCGCACCGTCTCGAGCATCTCTCCGAGCTGGACGCCGGTGGTCAGAGGGTTCACCACGCAGGCCCGCAGCGCCGCCGTTCCATCGACCTCGGTCGCGGCGAGGAATGCCTGGCCGCTGCGCTGCAGAAGGCCGACGAGCTGGCGGTTGTGGGCATCGACGTCACTGCCGTCTTCGGGAGGGCGGTGGCGGAAGCACACCACACTGAGCCCGTGTGCCAGCAGTTCGAAGTCGACGGAGCCTTCGACGGCTCGACGCAAGTGTTGGGCGGCCGCGATGTCACGGGCGATGAGGGCGCGGTACCCGTCGACGCCGAGGTGTCGCAGCTGCATCCAGACCTTCAGTGCACGGAACGGGCGGGTCTGCTCCAGACCGTATTCCGAGAGCCAGGTCGGTTCGTCGTCGGCGGGCTCGGTACGGAGGTAGGGCGGGACCAGGCTGAATGTGTCGCGCGCCAGGGCGGCGTCGCGGAGCAGCACGAGCCCGGCGTCGACCGGCGCGTAGAGCCACTTGTGCGGATCCAGGGTGATGCTGTCCGCACGTGCCAGCCCGCCCCGCGCCTGGCTGTACTGCTCGAGCAGCAGAACCGCCGGAGCGCCGTACGCGCCGTCGACGTGCAGCCAGACCCCCCGGGCTGCGCAAACCTCGGCGATGTCGTCGAGAGGGTCGATGGCGCCGGTGTTGACCGTGCCGGCGCTCGCGACCACGGCGACCGGCAACCGCCCTGCGGCCAGGTCTTCGTCCAGGCGTGCGGTCAGGTCCGCAACCTGCATGCGCCGGTCGCCGTCGGCCTGGACACGGTTGATGTTGGCCGAGCCGATACCGCACAGCTCCACTGCCCGGGTGATGCACGAATGTGCTTCGGCCGTGGCGTACACCACCGGCCGCACACCACATCCCGTGAGCCCGTCACGGCGATCATCGACACCGTCCCGGACGAAGGCGGCGCGGCGGGCGACGGCGAGCGCGGTGATCGTGGCTGCGGAACCACCGCTGACGAACAGCCCGGCGCTGTCGGCGGGCCAGCCGGCCAACTCACGGAACCAGCTCACCACCAGGTGCTCGATATGGACTGCGGCGTGCCGACCACCCGCCACACTGGGGTTCATGGCGGCGGCCAGGGCAGCCGCCCCGACACCGACGGGATGCGGCGGGGAGTTGACCCACGCGGCGAAGCGAGGGTGGGCGTTACCGAACGGGAACGGCTGCACCTGCCGCCTGAAGTCGGACAGGATCTCGTCCTCCGGCAACGGCTCGACCGGTAGCGGCGTCCTCCGTATGTCACGCAGCAGTTCGGACGGGATGGAGCTGGTCACCGGATCGGTGCGTCCGTCGCGCAACACGTCGGCGCACAGCTCGGCGACCTCGTGCATCAGCGTCCGGGTGCGGGCGTCGTTCCAGTCCCAACCCGGCTCCTCTCCCGCCGTCACGAGAGATCCTCGTGCGTACCGAGATCCATGACGAGGTAGTACACACAGTCAGCACCATCAGGGTTGGCGAAGCTGTGGTGGCACGACCCGGGGAAGTAGACGCTGTCGCCCGCTTCGAGCACCGTGAGCTCCCCATCCAGAGCCAGCTCGAGACGGCCGCGTTCGACGGCGACGTATTCCCGGCTGCCCTTGTCGTGTGGAAGGAACGTGCCCGCGTCGACGCGGGGGCCGAGCACGGTGCGCATGAACTCGAACTCCACGCCCGGTAGGACCGGACTGAGAATCCGACGCTGCCACCCGGCTTCGTCGACGAGCACGTCCTGCGCCCCGTTCCGCAGCACCTGAGCTTCGGGCTCGGCGTCGTCCCGGATCAGCCGGGCAATGCTCGTTCCGAGCCCGGTGGCGATCCGATCCAGCACGACGACCGTCGGAACCCGCCGTCCCCGCTCGACCTCGGAGATCATGCTGCGACTGACACCGCTTGCCGCGGCTAGGTTGTCGAGCGAGCGACCTGCCACCGTCCGCAGGTGCCGAACCCGTGCGCCGAGCTTCGCAGCATCAGGGGGATCGTTTTCGTCCATAGCTCCACTATAGTGGAATGTCTCGGGACTGTACAGGACGCGGGAGCGATGCAGCGTTTGAGACGGCTGGCGGCATTGAACCAGTGGAAGGTCACCTGGGAAAGGAGCAGTCTTGGAGTTCGAGGGGTTCATCGAGGCCGAACTGGCCGGACTCACCAGGTTCGCCGGGGTGCTGTCCGGCGACCGCCAAACGGCCCACGACATCCTGGTCGACGCCTTGCTCGTGACCTCTCGGCGTTGGGCCGACATCGGGCCCATGGGCAATCCGACCGCCTACGTCCGCCGGATCATCGTCACCACTTTCCTGGCTGACCGCCGTAAGAACGCACGACGCAAGACGTCCCCGTCCAGCGACAACGACCTCCTGGACGCGATCGAAGACGACGAGGCCGGCCGGGTGGACAACCGCCACCTGCTCGACCAGCTGCTACGGCAACTGCCGCGGCAGCAACGCACCGCGGTGGTCCTTCGCTACTACCTGGACTACGCCGACACGAGCATCGCCGAAGCAATGGGCACCACCAGCAGCGGCGTGCGCTCCAACATCTCGCGCGCGCTCGCCAGCCTGCGCGTGACCCCAGAGCTGATGCAGCTCAGGAAGGATCACTGATGAACACCATTCACGATCTCCGCGACACGCTCGACGATCAGGAGAAATTCGCTCCACCAGAGATCGACGTCCTCGCCGACCTCAACCGCTTGCGGGGGCCGGGCCGCCGCGCGCCGCGGTGGAGCGCCGGCCTGCTCGCTGCGGCCGCCGTCACAGCCATCGTCATCGGATTCAACGCTCTGACCGACTGGCACACCGCATCCCCCGCCACCCCCGGCTCTGTCGCACCCCCCGCAGCGAGAACAACGGCCGCACCGGCGATCTCGTCCTTGGCGTCGGGGCTGCACACCACCGATCCACGGCAGGTGGGACAACAACAGGCCAGTGAACAGCGGTTCGCCGAGCAGCAGGCCGAGCGCGCTGCACAATCCGCCGATGAGGCGGCCCGAGCCGCCGATGAGCAAGTGGCATCCGCGGCGGAGACCTGCACGCAGGCGACGTCGTCGACGACGGTCACCTCGAACGGCGAACCCGATGCGCCCCACATCGCGGCGATCACCGCCCTCTGTGCACGGGCATACGGAGCTCGGCCCGGCTACACCGCCCAATGGGTTCAGACCACCGTCGGCGCGCTGTCGCGCGTGGCCACCGGAGAGAAGCAACACGCAAAGACGCCGATCATTGTCGTTCAGATCCACGCCACGTTCACCGGCGGCGGCCAGAACGGCGAGACGGAAACCATGGTGCTCGTCCTATCGCTCGACGGCAGCCTGCCACCCGGAACACTGACGACCGGGGACGCCCTCGATCTGGCCACCCTCGGCACCGTCCACCACACCTAATGGGAGGTACCAGGGTTGACCGGGTCAGGTCAGACTGGTGCTGGTAGCTG
>CAXTBG010000083.1:0-16719 GCA_964242105.1 uncultured Nakamurella sp.
ATCGCCCGGGCAACGACCGCCGCCATCGTCCCGGTCGCCGACGCTGCTCCCTGGATCAACACCGTGTCGCCCGGGCGCGCTCTGGCGTCCATCAGCTGCACAGTCGCCAGCGGGCCGTTCACGCTCATCGCCGCCGCGTCGGTCATCGTCAACCCCGGCGGCAGAACCCGCAAGTTGGCCACCGGAGCGACCGAATACTCGGCGTAGGCCCCGGGCCTCATCACCCCGATCAGCTCGAGATTGGTGCAACTCTCGGCCCTGCCATGCGTGCACGGTTTGCAGGAGCCGCAGGCTACCGCGTTGTGCACGGCGACAGAGGATCCCAGCGGAATCGTTTCGGGCGTGTCGGGGCCGTACCCGACCACCTCGCCCGCATGCTCGGATCCCAGGATGTGCGGGAACTCGTAACGGGCGAACGGAACCCGCCCGGCCCGGTTCGCGCCGTCCAGGAAGGCGTTCACCGAGACCGCACGCACGCTGATCAGCGCCTCCCCGCGGGCGGGACGTGGAATCTGCACCTCAGCCGGTTCCAGGACCTCCGGGCCGCCGTGCCGGTGGATGACGATTGCTTTCATGAGGACCCATTCTCTTCGGGACCGGACGCACGTCAGGCGTCTCGCTCCGGCATTGATCGCGCGCCATGCTCGAACTCCTTTACTCGGTGACTCGGGGGCCCGGTCAGGCGGTCAACCTGGCAACGTCATCCCCGGCCGTCTCCCCGCTCGACGAACTTCGTCCACGCGACCTGGCCAGCACCACATCGAATTCGACCGATGACCACGATCGATTCACCAATCGCCCATCCGGCGTGGATTCCTCCGCTGCGTGGCGCTGGAATTCGTAGATCAACGAGGGCTTGACGCCGAACACCGAATCACTCGCCAGGTAGGGGTCGCCGGCGACGAAAATATGCGTCACCAGCCGCTGATGACCCGGGGCGGTCACCATAAAATGAAGATGCGACGCGCGCATCGGTGAACGGGAGCCCGCTGTCAGCAATCTGCCGACGGGGCCGTCGTCCGGGATCGGGTACGGCGTCGGCGTCAGTCCCCAGAACCGGTAGCGACCGAGCTCGTCGGTGAAGAAGTGGGCCCGCCCACCGACGTGACCGTCCTCGTACTGCACGTCGTACATTCCGTCGTCGTCGGCTTCCCACACCTCGACCCTCGCGCCCGGAACCGGGGCGCCATGGACGTCCGTCACCGTTCCGCGGACCCACGAGGGTTCCCCCGTCGCTGCACCGGCAATGTTTCCACCCAGAGGTATCTCGGGGGAATCATTGACGAAGAATGGTCCGAACACGGTCGACTCGGTCTCCTCTCCGCCGCCGGGGTGGTTGACCGCTACAGTCAGCATCGACAGTCCCAACACGTCGGAGAGAAGGACGAACTCCTGCCTGGTGTCGGTGGTGATGTGCCCGGCGTCGGTGAGAAACTGCACGGCCAGGTTCCACTCATCCTCCGTCAGGCGCGTTTCCCGAACGACGGCGTGCAGATGCCTGATCAACGACTGCATGACCTCTCGAAGACGGTCGTCGGACGACCCCTCGAAGCTGGCCAGGGCCTCCTCCGTGACTGTCTGTTCCCGGCGGGCATTCAGCTCGTCGATGTGTACGTGCTCCTGCTCCAACACTTTGCTCATGAGCCTTCTTCCGTCGCGGTGGGCACAGCATGTTCCGGTTCCACCAGCATGGCTGGCTCGCCGCGGCAGGCGCGGCCCAGCAGCTCGCGAATCTGCCGCAGGCTCACCGGACGTGGATTGGAGGCCGGGACCTGCTCGAGAACCAAACCAGCGGCCTCGTCGAGATCCGTCTCGGCCAACCCGAGTCGAGCCAGCGATGCCGGCGGATCCAGCTGCCCGTACAGCTCGAGCAGCCCGGCCAGCGGCTCGTCGCGGCCGGGCAGCGCGGCGCCCAGGCGTTGTGCTGCGTCTTCGGCGGCCGGCAGGTTGAATCCGACCACGTGCGGAAGCACCACCGCGTGCATGGCCGAATGTTCCAAATCGTAAGCCCCACCCAGCACATGACAGATCTTGTGATGCAGGCCGGAGCCGGCCCCCGCGAATGCAACGGCGCCGAGGTAGGTTCCGAACAGCAAGTTGCGCCGCGCCTCCAGGTCAGCACCGTCGGCCACGATCCGGGGCAACGAGTCGGCCAACCAGCGAGCACCTTCGCCGGCCAGTGCGGAGCTGATCGGATTATTCCGAGGAGCCCACCAGGAGTCCACGCAATGCGCCAGCGCGTTGAGCCCGGAGGTCACGGACAACCGGGTCGGCAGCGTCAGCATGAGGGCAGCGTCGTACACCACCACCCTGGGCAACACCCGTGGATCGGTCCCGGTGAGTTTGCGTCCGCCGTCGGTGAGTCCCCAGACCGGGGTGGCCTCCGATCCGGCGTAGGTGGTCGGTACGGCCAGGATGGGCACACCTGTCGTCAGGGCAGCGGCTTTCGCTGCTCCGGTCGTCGATCCGCCGCCCACGGACACCATCAGGTCGACCGAGTGCTCTTGGACTGCGGCTCGCACACCCGCGGCCACGTCGGCGGGAACATGCGGCTTGATCGCGTCGAAAATGCCCACCACCGAAAAATCGGCGCAGATTTCCTTCGCGATGGCCGCTTCCGACTCTGCCGCGACCACCAGTACTCTCGGCGACCCAAAGCTTGCGACTTCGGCGGCGACGTCGGTCCGGGAGTTTCCGGATCCGAAGATGACGCGCTGACCCCACGACTCGTAGGCCACCGACGCAACGGGCCCGGTCATGCGCTGGCCGAGACGGTCGCCGGGGTGAGAATGTCGAGCAGCCCGGCCAGCAGGCCCGGGACGCCGTGGCCCTCCGCCGCGGTACCGAAGATGTAGAAATCGGGGCGCCATAGGACTGCAGCGCAGCCGCTCCGATCGAACCATCTTCCGTAAACCTGGTCGAGGTCGGCCAGTTGGCCCGGCCTGGTTGCGGTCTTGACCAGGTAACACACCTGCACACCGGGACCTCCCGCGACCTCGCCGGATGTCGACGCGGCCGCTCCGTCGACCCGATCGTCGATGAGCAGCACGAACCCGTCACCCGCCACTCGGTCGAAGAGTCCCTCGACACCCTCGTGGTTGACCACTCGTCCCTGCGGCATCAGCTGTCCACCTGCTATCGAACCGCTGTGCATCCCTGGGCCGAGGCCAGGGAATCGCATCTTCTCAGGATCGGAATTGGACTTTCGCAAGGCGATGAGCCGTTCGTCCCGGGTGGCAGCCACGACCGGGTCCCGGGTGGTCTGCACCCGACCGAGTTCAATCCCCTTTTCGATGACGGCGCGCACGTGCGGTTCGCGTTCGGCCTGGAAGGTATCCAGGATCTCCTCGCCTGCACCTTGCCGAATGGCACCGAACTTCACCGCGAGGTTCTGCGCGTCCCGAATGCCGGAACACATCCCCTGCCCGAGGAATGGCGGCATCTGGTGTGCGGCGTCACCGGCCAGGATGATGCGGCCGACCCGCCATTGATCGGCGACCAGAGATCGGAACGTGTAGGTTGCCACTCGGATCAGCTCTGCTTGGTCGGGCGTGACGTAGCGTTGAACCCGCGCCCACACCTTGGCCGGCTTCGACTCCTCCGCAAACGTCTGTTCGTCGTCGATCATGAAGCTGAAGCGGTGATGATCCGGGCCGAGCGAGATGATGGAGACGGGCTGCGCCGGATCGCAGACCTGACGCGCCTTCGGTATGCAACTTGGTCCGGTTAAGTGGAAGTCGCACACCATCCACGGTTCGGAGAACCCGTAGTCGAACTGCCCGACGTCCAACCAACGGCGGGTGAAGCTGTTGCCGCCGTCGCAGGCGATGACGTAGTGGGCCGAGACCACCTCCTGTTCCGCCACGGCGATCTCCACGCCATCGGCAACCTGCTGGTATCCCACCACCTTGGCATTCATCCTGACCTCGACGTTCGGCGTTCCCCGCACCACCGCATCGAGCGCGTCCTCCAGATCGGGCTGATACATCATGTACCACTCGGCCCAGCCCTGGCCGCCGACGTCGGCGAATGAGTGTTCGATCAGGAGATCACCCGTGCCATTGCGCCACTCGTAGTTTCGCTGCACATGCAACTTCGGCACCATGTCGTCCGCGATGCCCAGCCGATCGAAGGTACGCATGGTCTCGTCATCGAAGATAGCCGCGCGGGGAAGGTTGTACAGCGTCGGATATCGCTCCAACACCACCACTTCGTGCCCGGCCCGACCGAGTAGTGCGGCCGTCACCATACCGACGGGCCCGTAACCGATCACAGCGATGTCATACACGAGTCGTCCCTTCCGCGCCGTGATTGAATTCGTATCCGGTCATCGGTCAACCAGGACGCCGTCATGGCGGGTACCCAGTGGTTCCTGTGGACCTTCCGGTATGATCCGCAGCAGTTTCTCCGCGTTCTGGTGCGCGATTTTCGCTCGGTCGATCTCACTGATGGGAGCGGCCCGCAGGAACTCGGTGGCTGTGCTCATCTGCTCGAACGGATAGTCGGTGCCGAACAGGATGTGGTCAGCGCCGATCGACATCAGGGCGGCGAGCAAAGGCGGGTCGGAGCACACGCCGCTCGTCGTGATGTACAGATTGTGCCGCAGGTACTCGGAAGGACGCTCCCTGGCCAGCTCGATCCCGTGGTGGAGGTGGAACCCCCATCGTGAATCCAACCGCCAGAGCACGAAGGGCAAACCTTCACCCATGTGACCCAGCAACAACTTTGCCCGCGGAAATTCGTCGAAGACGCCGCCGAAGATGAGCCGCAGTACATGGGTGGCCGTGTCCACCCCCCAGCTCCACATCGGGCCGACCAACTCGGGATGCCCGGACAGCACGTGGGCGGCATCCACGCCATTCGCGGGATGCAGATAGAGCGGCACGTCCAGAGCCTCCGCACGCTCCCACACCACTCGCAGCGCCGGATCGTCGAGATACATCCCGTTCGTGTGCGCGTTCACCAAGGCGCCGCGCAAACCCAGCTGGGTCACCGAGCGCTCCAGCTCATCCGCGGCCGCCTGCGGGTCCTGCAGCGGCAGGGCGGCGAAGCCCGCGAACCGGTCCGGGTGCCCGGCAATGACCGCTGCGAGGAAGTCGTTGACGGTCAGCGCTTTTCGCACCGCCTCCACCGGGTTCTGCTCCGCCTGGATGCCTGGGGAATTGAGGGACAGAACCTCCATGTCAAGCCCGGCGGCGTCCATTTCCGGGAGCCGTTCCTCTGTGAGGTCGAGCAATCTCCGGGATGCCTCCGCCCACACGTGCGGTTGGGCGATGGACGAGGTCCCGGCTCCGTAGCCGACCAGGTCCGGTGTGACGAAGTGCTCCTCGAGGGCGATCAACTTCATTGCTGCTCCTCATTGTCCAGTGTCGAAGATAATTCATCATAGCGGGATTCGTACCGCAATGATGAAATGGCGAAGCCCGACTTCTTCAGTCCAGCTGGTCGCGCAGTGCGGTGAGTTGCCAGATGTCGTGGCGGCTCCGCAGCTCGGCCACCGCCGCCGGGTCCGGTTTGCCGTTGGCGGCACGCAACATTGCCGCCAATTCCACGAAGTAGTCCTCATGCCCCGCCGGAGCCGCCTGGAAGAGCATCGTGGCCGGTTCGCTGGACAGATTGCCGAAAGCATGCGGCACCCCGGCCGGCACGTGCATCAACGATCCCGGCCCCCCGCGCAGGAAACGTCGACCGTCGGCGGATTCCCAGTTGTGCCAATCGTCAGGCGTCCGTTCGGTCGGCTCGAACGCCAGCATGTCCAGGGTGCCTTCGAGTACGTAGAACAGCTCCTCGCCATGGGTGTGCACATGAGCGCCGACGTCATAGCCCGGGGGGACGATGATCTCGAACGTGGACGTGATCGCGTCGGGCCCTCCGGGTACCTTCAGTACGGCGTGCAAACCGCCTCCAGCGATCAGCCGACCCTCGCCTGGCGGCAACATCGTTCCTTCAGCCATCAGATTTTGAACTTCCTTCCGTGGTGTGAACCGCCGTCGATCCACGTTTGGCCCGACGGACAGTGCGCGATAGCCAGGCGAAGCGCTTACCTTGAGCTCCGACGTTGGCCAGACCGACCGCGACGATCAGGGCCAGCCCGTTGAACATGTCCGGAATCCACGTCGGCGCGCCGGCCAGCTGCAGACCTTTGACGCCGACGGCCAGGACGTACACAGCCACGACGGTGCCCCAGACGTTGAACCGTCCGGACCGGAACTGCGTCGCCCCGAGGAAGACCGCCGAGAAGGCCGGCAGCAGGAACGAAGGTCCTGACGTCGGGTCGCCGGTTCCGAGCCGCGATGCCAACAAGATCCCCACCAGGGAAGCAATCAAGCTCCCGGCGATGAACGCACCGGCGATGACCACTCGGGTGCGGACGCCGGCGAGACGGGATGACGCCTCGTTGCCGCCGGTGGCATAGATACGTCGACCGAGGGGGGTGTTCTCCATGACGTACCACACCACGAGGGCGATGATCAACATCAGATAGACCGGTACCGTGATTCCGAAGAAGCGCTGGGTGCTGAACGACGAGAAGCCCGCTGGCAGGTTGAGGATCTGGGCGCCGCCGGACAACCAGGTGGTACAGGCCAGGATGACAGAACTGACCCCCAGGGTGGCGATGAACGAATCGATACGGAATGCCGCGACCAGCAGGGCACTGAAACCGCCGAGCAGCGCTCCGATCAAGATCGTCAGCGGTATCGCTGCTGCCGGCGACAATCCCTGGTTGACCAGCAGCCAGGAAACGAATATGGAGGTGAAGCCGATCTGGGCGCCGATCGCCAGATCGAAGGCGCCGGCCGCCACCGGGATCAGCAGGCCGATCGCGGCCATGGCAGTGAGCGCCTGGCCGTCCAACATCGAACGCCAGGTACTTGCGGTGAGGAAGGTCTCGGGTATCCACAGCGCGAACACGATGAACAGGACCACGAAGATGTAGATGGCGCTCAGCCGACGGAAGGACAGCGCCGCTGACAGGGCGCTGCCGGTGATCCGCCGGTGTCGCACGGTGGTGGACAAGGCGGTGGTAGGTGAACCGGCCACCTTGCCGGCGGGTTCAAGCGCCCCGGGATGCACGCTGTGCCCGCTCTTGGTGTCCAACAGTATTTTGTCCATGGGAGCCTCTCATTTCTCGTTCCCGGCCGACACCGGATCGTTGGTACCGACGCCGAGGCACTCCTGCGTCAGGCGATGGTCGGTCAGGGCATCGCCGTGCAGCTCGGTGGTGACGGCGCCGTCCCGCAGAATCAACACTCGGCTGCACATCCGCAGCAGGTCGGCGTTGTCCGACGAGGAGACCAGGACGGCCGCTCCGTGCCGCGCGGCATTCAAGACCAGGGCCCGGATGGATTCACTGGATCCGACATCGACTCCCTGGGTGGGTTCGTCGAGCATGAGCACGGTGGGCCGAGTTCGCAGCCACCGGGCGACCACGACCTTCTGCTGATTACCACCACTGAACAAGCGCAGTGGCCGACGGGGTAGGTTGGGCGCCACCCCGACCCGTTCGGCCCAGGTCTGCGCCTCGGCGAACTCTGTCTGCTTGGACAGATGTATTCGCCCGACCGCAATGGATCTCAGGTCGGTCAGCATGATGTTGTCGACCACGTCATGGGTCATCACCGCGCCCTGGGCGTGCCGGTCGGCCGGAACGAAGGCGATGCCGGCCCGGATCGACTCCCGAGGTGCCGACCCAGGTACCGGCTCGCCCGCCACACTGACGTGCCCCCCCTGGCGCGGCAGTGCGCCGAAGATCAGCCCGGCCAGCTCTTCCCGCCCAGAGCCGAGGCTGCCCGCCACTCCGACCACCTCACCCGGCCAGATCTCCAGGTCGAGCGGCCGCAGCGTACCGCTGGACAGGCCCCGCACCGACAGGGTCGGAAGATCCTTGTGCCCGGCCGCACGCTGTTGGACCTGGTGCCCGGTGGTGAGCCGCCGACCCACGATGAGTTCCGCGAGCCGGTCCGTGCTCAGACCGGGCACCGCTTCATCCGCCACCAACTGCCCGTCGCGTAGCACCACCACTCGGTCGGCGAGCTCCAGCACCTCGTCCAGCCGGTGGGAGATGAAAATGACACCGGCACCTGCCCGGGCCGCCTCCCGCACCGCGGTGAACAGCACACCGACTTCCTCGCCGTGCAGGGCGGCGGTGGGCTCATCGAGTACCAACACACCGTGCGGATCAGTCCAACCATCCATGGCGCGGGCGATGGCCACGATGCTCCGCTGCGCCGGAGTCAACCGGCCGATCTGCTTGCGCACATCGAAATCGGCACCGAAGCGAGCGATGAGCGCCACCGCGTGGTCCCGCTCCAACCCGTGCCGTAACGGACGGAGCGGCGCCGCCTGCCGCCGTCCGATCGCCAGGTTTTCCACGGTGGACAGGCCCTCGATGAGCCCGAGATCCTGGTGGATGAAATGCAGGACCTCGGACGCATCACTCGACTTCCGATGAACCGTCACCTCCCCGGAATCCGGCGTGTACAGCCCGGCCAGTACCTTCACCAGGGTCGACTTTCCGGAGCCGTTCTGTCCCAGCAGCGCGAGTATCTCACCGGCGCGCACCTGCATCGAGACATGGTCGAGAGCGCGGAGTCCCGGGAAATCCTTGGTGATGGAACGCACCGACAGGATCGTCGGCCGGTATGCATCAGTCATCGTCGGCAGCTCCACGGGAACCACAGCTGTCAGTTCGCTGCCGGCCACAGCGCGGCGAATCGCTGAGCGACATCCGGATATCCGTTGTAGCCCTTGGTGGGATCAAAGGTCACGTCGGACTGCTCCAGCATCTGCATGACGCTGGGGTCGTTCTTCTCGGCCCCGGTCAAGGGCTGGCCAGTCACCAGGCGCGCCGCGATGTCGACCTGCACCCAGGAGGTGGTGCGGATGTCGTAGCCCAGGCCAGCCGTGATCTCACCGTTCTTGATGTAGCCCAGGACAGCAGGATCCGGCGCAAAGCCCACCGTGTCCACCTTGATGTCCGCCACCTTGAGGGCGGCCGGAAGCCCGTCGGCCGCCTCCTCGGAACCGAAGATCGCGGTCTTCGTCGTCGGGTGCGCTTGCAGGTCACTCGCCACCAAGCTGGGCGCGGTGTTGCCGATCTTGGCCGCCGAGATCTCCACGTACCTCGTCTCGCACGACGGGCAGATCGCCGCCATCTCCTTCTTGAACCCGGCCACGATGAAGGGACTGAAACTCAACTCCGGGATCGTGTAGAACACGCTCGGCGCCGCACCGTTCCGCTTGACCACCCAGTCGGCGAGCAACGTTCCCGCTGTGGTGGCTGCCGGCACTCCGAGAATCACGCCTTTGATGGCGGGAAACTGGTCGGTGTCGACCACGCCCTGCGAGACCACTGGGATACCGAGTGTGTCCAACTGAGCCATTGGTTCCTTGTACTGCACCGGGTCCGCGGCCGGGATCAGCACTGCGGAGGGCTTCGTGCTGATGATGCTGGACATCGCATCCTGCAACGCCTGGGCGGAGGCCGCAGATTTGGTGACCGTGAGCGGCACGCCGAGCGCAGTGGCCGCCTGTTGATTCATCAGGCCGATCAGCGCACAAATCGGCGTGGAGCACTGCAGGAACGCGAACTTGGCGTCCTTGGCCGGCCGTTTGGTGAGCTTCTCGGTGACCGGAAAGGCGTTGGGATGTCCCGTGTACGGTTCGAGATTCTTGCTGATCCTCGCCGCTGCGTCGGCCGAGACGCCCGACGCAGGAGCACCGGCTGTGGCCGAGGCTGACCCGCCGGCCGAACCCGCACTCGAGCCGGTGCTCGACGGTGCGGCACTGGATCCGGTGCTCGCCGGCGCGGCACTGGAGGCGCACCCGGTCGAGCTGAGCACGACCGTCATCGTGCAGATACCGATGACCAATTGAACAACTTTACATCGCTTCATTGCGGGTCCCTTCGAGAATGGCGGATGGTGGGGACAAGCGGAGATCCGTTTACTGATGGGCACAGCTCAGCGAGGCCCTTCACCCGCTGACTCCGGCTCGAAGATCACTGATTTTTCTCGTCCGAGCAGATGAAGGTGCTCGATGGATGGCGGGCAGTTCTGGTCGGTCAGCTCCGGTTTGTCGATCGGGCTCCGTATGCTTCCGGTGATCGCGTCGAGGCTTAGAAGCCCTGATGAGATGCTTTCGTGTCAACGGCCTCCGCCGCGCGACGACGGCCTTGCTGTCACGAACGGCAGCGACGGATCAACGGGTCGATGGTGTTACCGTCGGGATGGCGTTGCGCCATCTGTTGTAATACCCGACGGTACTCGGGACCGGAAGTCCACTTCACACATGAGTTGTGCGACAACGAGTCTGGTTCGAGTTCACCCCACTGACCTCGACGCACGGGGATCCACACGGATCGCCACAGATGCCTCGTCAAAAAACGTCGACCACCACTCGGCGTCCAACATTGTCGTATAGAGAAGCTACCGATGAACTGACATCATGACTTTCCCTTCAAGGTTTTGTAGGTGATGCGGAGGATGGACGGGAAACGATCCTATTATTGATACGTCCGATTCCTTCTATTTCGGTCGTCATCACGTCACCTGGCTTCAAGAACGTTCCACGGGGCAAACCTACTCCGGCCGGGGTGCCGGTCAGGATCAGATCACCAGGCTCGAGTGTCGTCATACGACTGGCGCCGGAGACAAGATCGGCAATGGTGACCACCATCTGAGACGTGTTCGACTGCTGTTTGGTATCGCCGTTCACCTGTAAGGAGATATTCAAGTTGGCGGGATCCGACACCTCCCACACCGGCACCAACCCTGGGCCGATCGGGCAGGAATCGTCCTGGTTCTTCTGCCCGAGCCAGTTCCAGTTGAACGGTGGCGCAGCGTCGCGCTGGAACAGCCCGCGAGCCGAGATATCATTGCACACCACATACCCCGCGACGATCGTGAAAGCATCCGCCGATTTCACGTCGCGCGCACGCGTCGAGATCACCACGCCCAGTTCGGCCTCCCAGTCGAAGCAGTCGGCCGGATCCGTGCCGATACGTATGTCGTCGAACGGACCGACGACCGTGGTGGTCGGCGATTTCAGAAAAAAGAAGGGGTCAACAGACGGATCTGGCGGCGGTACCTTCATCTCTGCCGCGTGATCGTAGTAGTTGGCCCCCGAGCACAGAACCTTTCTGGGGAAGGTCAACGGTGCGATCAATCTCGCGCCGGTCACCAATGGGAGCGATGGTGTGTCCACGTCGCGGAGATAGGACGTCCAGACCGGCCAATCCGCGAGGACGTCCATCATGTCGGCGTCGCTGCGCGGTCCGTCCAACGCCCGGACGGCTAGTCCGTCGTAGACCCCGACACGGGGGTCGGTGGTCCCCACCGTCAGGTATTGCACCAGGGAAAACATCAGCAGACCAAGTCCCGCGCCACGAACGCGGTATAGCTGACCGGGCCAGAACTGATCATCGTGCTGCAAGTTGGCGATCCCGGCTGCGTCCTGGAGGACGGGACAACCAAGGCGTCAGACCGGGTGAAAGGTCCGACCGACGTTGCTGACCCGACCATCGCGTCTCCCTTGATGCGCTGTTGCCATCGCCTGACCACTTGATCCATCCATCGTGACACACGACACGGCATACCGCAATACGGAATAAATCCCGCACTAGGGAACGGGCTTGAAGGTCCGGCGGAGCGCAGGCCTCGGGCAGGTCAGGCTCAGGCACCTTCGGATCGACCGCGGAGATCGACTTCTACCGGGCGTCCGTGGCCGTGAGAAAGTGGCCACTGTTGGCCAGGTGAGGTCCCCGGTGTCCCCAGTGAGAAGTCCTTCCCTTGCTCGTCGCGTCGTCTCGAGGCGTCAGAGTGTCTTAAGCGCCTGCTTGATGGTCTCGGCGACGTTGGTGGTGGGGCGACCGATGAGGCGACCAAGGTCACCGGACCTGTCGTCGAGGAGCCCGCGGGCGATGGCGTCGTCGATGTCGACCAACAGATCGGCAATCTGTTCGGGCAGTCCGACTTCCAGCAGGGCCGCCCGACGCTCGCTGGACGCCACGTCGCGGTAGGCGACTTCGGTGCCGGACTGGCGGCTCACCTCGGCGGCGAGTTCGGCGAATGTCCAGGCGGTGTCGCCGCTGAGCTCGTAGGTGCGGCCCTCGTGTCCGTCCTCGGTGAGGACGGCGACGGCGGCAGCGGCGAAATCGGCCCTGGCCGCGGAAGCGACCCGGCCGTCCGCCGCGTTGCCGTCGATCTGTCCACGCTGCAGGGTGTCGGCCAGCCCATCGAAATAGTTGTCACTGTAGAAGCCGTTGCGTAGCAGGACGTGTGGGAGGCCGGAATCCTTGATGATCGTCTCGGTGACCTGGTGGTCCCGACCGAGGACGAAGTCGGCTTTCGGGCCGCCGAGGATGCTGGTGTAGACGAGTTGGGCGACGCCGGCGGTGCGGGCGGCGTCCACCACGGCCTGGTGCTGCGCGACGCGCTTGCCCAGCTCGCTGCCGGAGATCAGCAGGACCTTGTCTCCGGCGCGGAACGCCGTGGCCAGGCTGTCGGGCTGGTCGTAGTCGGCGACGCGGATTTCCACGCCCTGCGCAGCGAGTGGGGCTGCCTTCGCCTGGTCGCGGACGACACCGGCGATCTGCCCGGCGGGGATCTTGGTCAGCAGTCCCTCGACGACCAGTCGGCCGAGGTGTCCGGTGGCGCCGGTGACGACGATGCTCATGAGTGTTTCCCTTTTCTCTGATGGTGATGATGGATGGCGCGGTGATGGATGGCGCGGTGATGGATGGTGCGGTGATTCGGGCAGGGCAGACGCTCCGCCGGGCCTTCGTCAAGTCATGGCAGGGACGTGCCGGTTGGGTCGCACTCCGATCGCGGCCACTGCCGCGCCGATCATGCACAGCACGCCGGCGAGGACGGCTGCGCCGTGCAGACCATTCATGAACGCCTGACCACTGCCGTCCACGACGGCGGCGCGGAGCCCGGCCGATAGGTCGGCGGTGGGTGGTGAGCCGCCCATCGCTACCGCATCCTTGGCTGCGCCGAGCCGGTCGGCCAGTTGGCCGGGCACTCCGGCGGCCCGGAGTTCGCCGTTCAAGGTGGTCGCGACCCGGCTACCGATCAGTGAGATGAGAATGGACGCGCCCAGCGCTCCGCCGATCTGGATGGCCGTGCTCTGAATGCCCCCGGCCACCCCTGCGTCCTCCATCGGTGCTCCGGCCAGCACCGCTTCGGACGTGCCGGCCATCACCATGCCGCTGCCCAACCCGAGACAGACGAGCGGCGGCCACAGCACGGCGTAGCTGGACCCGGCGTCCCAGGAGAGCATCAGGAACGCGGCCAGTGCCAGCAGCAACAGGCCGAGCGGCATGCTGACGCGGGCGCCGAACCGTTTGGTCAGGGTCGCGCCAACGGGCGCGGCGATGAGTGTGGCCGTGCTCAGCGGCAGCGTGCGCAACCCCGCCTCGACGGGGTCCATTCCCTGCACGTTCTGCAGGTAGAGCATCACGAAGAACAGCGAGCCGAGTAGCACCAGGAAGTTCAGGGCGGTCATGCTCGCGCCGATCGCCAGGGACCGATTGCGGAACAACCGCATCGGCAGCAGCGGATTCGGAATCCGGGTCTCGTACCAGCCGAACAGCACCAGCACCGTAATGCCTGCTGCCACGCCGGCCAATGCGGGAACGGATGCCCAACCCCAGCTTTCGCCCTTGACGATGCCGAAGACCAGGACGATCTGGCCCAGCCCGAGCAGCAGCACCCCAGGTACGTCCAATCGTTCGTGGGCGGAGGTGTTGCGGCTCTGCGGAATGACCAGCGCGCCGAAGGCCAGCGTGAGCAGACCCAACGGCCCGTTGATGAAGAACACCGATTCCCAGTTGACCTGCTTCACCAGAAATCCGCCGACGATCGGTCCGAGAGCGGTGGAGACGGAGGACACCATTGCCCAGATCGCCACCGCCATGGTGAATTTCGCTGGCGGGAACGCAGCCCGAAGAACACCCAGGGTGTTGGGCAGCATCAGCGCTCCGAAGACGCCCTGCAGTGCCCGGAATACGACGACGCCCTGGATACCACCGGACAGGCCGATGGCGACCGATGCAAGGGTGAAGCCGATGACACCGGCCAGGTAGATCGTGCGCCGGCCGTAGCGGTCACCGAGGTTGCCGCCGAGGATGAGCGTGGCGGCCAACGCGAGCAGATAGGCGTTGGTGACCCACTGCAGACCGGCGGTCGACGTGTGCAGACCACGACCGATGGCCGGATTGGCGACCGCGACGACGGAACCGTCGAGGCCGATCATCGATATCCCTAGCGCCACTGCGACAAGCGTCAACCACGGGCGGGTCTGTCGCTTCGGAGTGGTGGCCGCGAACGTGGTCGCGGTGCTCCTAGAGGCATTGGACATGGGGCGTACCTGGACTTCTTTTCTCGGAGCGGGGCAGGCGATGTCAGTGGATGGTGGGGTGGACGTTCCGGGCGAGCGCGCGCAATGCCGGCAGCGCCCGGGCGAGAGTGGCCCGCTGCTCGGTGTCGAGGAGGTCGAGCCCGGCCATCACATAACTGCAGTACAACTCGTCCACGGCCCGGATCCGGAGGTGGGTGTCCGCCGTGACGTGCAGGTGCGCAACCCGCCGGTCAGCCGGATCCTGCTCCCTGCGCAGTAGGCCAGCCGCCACCATCGCAGAGACCAGGGTGCTGGCATTGTTCGGTTTGAGCAGCAGTCTCCGGGCTGCCTCCCGGACGGTGATCCCGTCGTGCTCCTGCACCAGGGCGAGCATCGCCATCTGGCCCTCCGGCGGCTTGGGAAAGGGAAATTCCTGGTCGGCCCGCCGATCCAGCGAGCGGTTCAGGGCTGGAAGCAATCGGACCAACTCGGCGGCGGTCTGCCGTTGCGACGCGATGTCGGGTGACTTCCTCACCACTCCACTATAGGTCTGTTTCTATACCTATGACGCCATAGACATGTGTGCTGCGCGCTACACGAACCTCGGCCATGAGGGCCCTTCGTTCGAGGTCAACCGACCATCGTCCGGTCTAGGCCCGTGATCACTCGACGATTTGGGCCTCTTTCACCGTCGTGCAGCGTCTGATCGAGCGAAGGACCGAATGATCGTGGTCTCCGCCCGACCGGGTGGGCATCTGGAGGGTGGGCCGGGCCGGGCCGTCCGACCAAGTTGCTGCGGACGGCGCCGTTGGGTCAGCGCAGAGCGCTGATGAGCCTGGTCCCCTGAATCATTCCGCTCCAACGGACGTCGAGGCGCGAGCAGTTTGGACCGTCATGCACAACTCCGTACCGAACGCGGTGGTCGACACCGATCGGCTCTGGGTTGGTGGCACTCATGTGGTCACGCCGGCGGAGCCGCCACGGCCCGGAGCGGCTGGGAGGGTCTTCACTTTGTTGTATCTGGGTTGGCACGACGCCGACGTACTGGCCGCCGATGATCACCGATGAGCTGATTGTGCAGCTGATCGGGGCGTTCTACGTCGGTCTGGCCGATGAGCTGCCGACCGGGCCACGCTGGGGAATCGAGTTCCTGCAGGTCGGCTGGCAGTTGGTTGCGCCGGATGATGTTGGTCTTGACGAACGGTGTCGGCGAGTTGCAGTTCGGTCGCGTGCTGACCGGACAGGTGCGTCGATGGACGGTCTGACCCCGGCGCCCGCGGAGGGCCTGTCTTGTTAACGGTTTACGTCGCCTATTGACCGCTTGCCCACATGCGTCCACAATCTTCCTCACGGACGTGAAGGGAGAGTCGATGCTGCCGACGGAACGACACCACGAGATCGAGAACGCACTGAAGTCGTCGCGGGTCATCGCCACCGAGGACCTGGCCCGGCTCCTGAGCACGTCGGTCGAGACGATCCGCCGCGATTTCATCGTATTGGAGCGGCGCGGCGTGCTGACCAGGGTGCACGGCGGCGCGGTCGGTGCGGGAGCCGTCTTCACCGCTTCCGAACCCTCGTTCGCCGATCGCAGTTCGATGTCACTAAATTCCAAGGCCAGCATCGGCGCTGTTGCCGCCGGCCTGGTCAGCGATGGACAGACAGTGTTTCTCGACGTCGGAACCACTGCTCTGGAGGTGGCTCGAGCATGGCCGAAGCACTTCCGGGGCACGGTAGCGACGTGCTCGATGTTGGTCGCAGCTGAGCTGGCCGGGCGCGAGGGCGTACAGGTTCTCCTGTCAGGCGGCCGGGTGAGGGCCGGAGATCTGGCGTTGTCGAACTCGGTGACGGTCGGATTCTTTCTCGATCTGCACGCAGATATCGCCTTCCTGGGGTCTGGTGGTGTGGATGTCGCCGCAGGCCTGACCGACTTCCATCTAGACGAGGTCGCCACCCGCAGGGTCCTGATCGCCAACTCCACGACATCCTACGTCCTGGCAGATCACTCCAAATTGGGACTCGTTGCCCCGCACCGAGTATGCGGGCTCGAATCGATCGACGGGGTCATCACCGATGGCCCCGTGCAACCGGAACTGCTGACCGCCATCGAGCGGGCAGGGGGTGTGCTGATTGCCGCTTGACCTGCGGCCGCAAATGAAACGGGTCCGCGACGCTGTTACGTCGCCCGGCCCTGACCGAGTCGCCCACATCTAGAACGCAAGGAGTCAAGTCGTGAAGCAGCGTGCTACACGCAAACCCTTCGCCCCCGGCGTGTCGAACGCTCGACGAGAGCCCGCCGTGATCACTCCGCCCCAACGAGCAAGCCTGTGACACCACTGCTCGAGGCCAGGGAGATCTTCAAGAGCTACGGGCATGTCGAGG
>CAXTBG010000084.1:0-16573 GCA_964242105.1 uncultured Nakamurella sp.
AGGAGGGCAACCTCGGCCTGATCCGCGCGGTCGAGAAGTTCGACTACACCAAGGGTTTCAAGTTCTCCACGTACGCCACCTGGTGGATCCGGCAGGCCATCTCCCGCGGCATGGCCGACCAGGGCCGCACCATCCGGCTCCCCGTGCACCTGGTCGAGCAGGTCAACAAGCTTTCCCGCCTCAAGCGCGAGCTGCACCAGCAGCTGGGCCGGGACGCCACCATGGCCGAGTTGGCCGAGGAGTCGGGCATTCCGGAGGAGAAGATCGCCGATCTCCTCGACCACGCCCGCGACCCGGTGAGCCTGGACATGCCCGTCGGCAGTGACGAGGAAGCGCCGCTCGGCGACTTCATCGAGGACTCTGAGTCCACCTCGGCCGAGGCGCAGGTCGTCGCCAGCTTCATGCACGCCGACATCAACAAGGTGCTGCGCACGCTCGACGAGCGTGAGCAGTCCGTGGTCCGGCTCCGTTACGGCCTCGACGACGGCCGGCCGCGGACACTCGACGAGATCGGTCGGGTGTTCGGCATCTCCCGCGAGCGTGTCCGGCAGATCGAGCGCGACTCGATGGCCAAGCTGCGGGTCGGCGATCGATCCGAAGCACTGCGGGCGTACGCCAGCTGACTTGAAGCAGTCGCCTCGCGACTGCGCGCCGGAGAGACCGGGCCCCGCCACCGTGCGAGGCCCGGTCTTTCGCCGTTCGGCCCCCCTGTCTGTGGTCGCCGTTCGCTCGCCCTTTCGCCCTGCGCCCGCCCTGTCCTCACGCCTGCTTCGCCGTTCCCCCGACGTATCAGCGCGCGGCACGACCGACGCGGTCCGGCAGGCATCATCGGCAGAACGGCTACCGGAGGCGACGACGGACGTCGGGGCTGGCCGTGGGCGCGCCGATCCGCGCCGTCGCCCCGGTCACGCACACCCCGGCGGGCCCGAGCAGGACCGGTTGCAGCAACAGGTCGCTGATCTCCGGCACGTCGTTGGCCAGCGCGGACAACCGGAGCACCAGGTCGAGCAGGGCCGCACGGTCCACCACCTCCGCACCCCGGTAACCCGACAGCAGCGGAGCCGCCTTCGGTGCGTCGATCAGGTCGCCGGCGTCGGCGTCGGTCAGCGGCACCGCCTGGAAGGCCAGGTCGCCGAGCAGTTCGGTCGCGACGCCGCCGATGCCGAACGAGATCAACGCCCCGAACGACGGGTCCGCGACGATCCGCAGCACGGCCGGCACCGCGCTGCGGTCGGCCGGCGCCATCCGTTGCACGTAGACCTGCGTTCGGCCGGTCGCCGCCAACTCGTCGTACGCCGTACGGACCGACCGCGCGTCGGTCAGCGCCAGCCGCACGCCGACCTGGTCCAGCCGATGACGCAGTTCCTCGTCGACCGCCTTGAGCACCACGGGATAACTCACGGTCTCAGCCGCCGCGACGGCCTCGTCCCCGGAATCGACCGACCGGAAGTCCGCCACGGTGATGCCGTAGCAGTCGAGCAGGGCCACCAACTCGGCGTCGGTGAGCGACCGGTCGCGCTGGTCGTCCGAGTCATCGCGGATCCGGTCCACCAGTTCCCGGGCGACCTCGGGCCGCACCCCGTCCAGTTCGGGCACCAGCCCGGCGGGCCGGTCCCGCCACCGGCCGTAGCGGACGGCATGCGCGAGCGCCGTCACCGCCCGTTCCGGAGTCCGGTACGACGGCACCGACCCCCGTGCCGCCCCGCCGTCGTCGCCGACCACGCTGAGCGCATCGGCCAGTCCGTCCACCGCCAAGAAGGTGGTCACCACCGGCACCGTCGACCCGGTCGCGGCAGCGCGCAGCGCCTCGGCGTGGGCCTGCCCCGGCGTCGCCACCGGCGGGACGAAGACGACCACCACCGCGTCGACATCCGTTCTGCGAACGGCGATCTCGACCGCGGCGCCGAGCTGCTCGGGGCTGACGTCGACACCGAAGTCGACCGGCACCTCGTCCACCACCTCCAGGCCCGCATCCAGGCACGAGTCGAGGGCGAGTACGCCCAGCGCCGTGGAATTGCCCAGGATGGCCACCCGGTTCCCGGTGGGGACAGGCTGGTTGGCCAGCAGCTGGGCGGTGTCGAAGGCCTCGGACAGCGTGTCGGTGCGGATCACCCCGGACTGGGCGAACAGGGTCGCCACCGCGGTGTCGGACACGGTGGCCGAGCTCGCGGCGAGGCCCGGGCTCACCAGGGCATGCCGGCCCGACTTGACCGCGATCACCGGCTTGGACCGGGCCAGGGTCCTGGCCAGCCGGGCGAACTTCCGCGGATTGCCGAACGACTCGAGGTAGAGCAGCACCACCTCGGTCCGCTCGTCGCCCTGCCAGAACTGCAGCAGGTCGTTGCCCGAGACGTCCGCCCGGTTGCCGGCGGAGACGAACGAGGACAACCCGAGACGACGGGTGGCGGCATCCGCCAGGATTGCGATGCCCAGCGCACCCGACTGGCAGAAGAAGCCCACCCGGCCCGGCGGCGGGACCACCGCGGCCAGGGTTGCGTTGAGCCGTACCGCTGGATCGGTGTTCACCAGGCCGAGGCAGTTGGGCCCGACCACGCGCATGCCGTTGGACCTCGCCATCGCAACCATCCGGCGCTGGGCGTCGGCGCCGTCGGCCCCGGCCACGTCGGCGTCGGCGAAGCCGCCGGTCACCACCACCAGCCCGTGCACGCCCTTCATCCGGCACGACTCCATCACCTCGGCGACCGACGCGGCGGGCACCGTCACCACCGCGATGTCCACCGGATCCGGGATGTCCAGCACGGAGGGGTAGGCGCGCACGCCCTGCACCGACACCGTTTCCGGATTGACCGGGAACACCGGGCCGGTGAACCCCGCGGCCAGCAGATTGGCGAGCATCGCGTGCCCGAGCTTCCGGGTCTCGTTGGACGCCCCGATGACGGCGACAGCGCGCGGGGCCAGCAGCCTGGCGATCGACCTGGCCTCCGCCCGCTGCTCGCGGGAGACCAGGACGGCGCGGGAGGCCGCCGTCGGGTTGATGTCGAACTCCAGGTCGACGATCCCGGACGAGAACTCCCGGGTGACCGAATAGCCGGCGTCGAGGAACACCCGCACCATGGCCTGGTTCTCGCCGAGCACCTCGGCGGTGAACCGGCCGATCCCGCGCTCCTGCGCCGCGGCGGCGAGATGTTCCAGCAGGATCGACCCGAGGCCCCGGCGCTGCTGGCCGTCCTCGACGACGAAGGCCACCTCCGCCGAGGCCGGATCGCTGCGGCTGCGGTGGTAGGACCCCGCCGCGATGATCTGACCGCCGAGTTCGGCGACCAGACCGACCGCCGTCACGTGGTCGACGTCGGTGAAGACGGACAGCTGGGCCGGCGAGAGCTGGGCGACCGCCTGGAAATAGCGCAGGTAGCGGGTGCGCGCGCTCATCCGTTCGTGCATCGCCAGGATCGCCGGGCCGTCCGTGGCGGCGGACGGGCGGACGTGCACCGCTCCCCCGTCGGCCAGTAGGACGTCGGCCTCCCAGTGCTCGGGGTAACCCGCCGGGGCCGCCCGACCCGGGCCGGTCCCTTCAGTCACGGGGGTCGAACGGGTCGAGGCCGTAGAGCGGGTAGACCAGGCCCCGGACGTCGGCGATCGTCCGGTCGAGGACCGTCTGCGAATCTGCCTCCCACGGCTCGAAGGCGGCCGGTGTCCCGTCGGACATGGTGGTGGGCAGCGACAATCCGGGCCGGGCGGCCGCCGCTGCGGCGAGCCACCCGGCGGGCAGCGCGGTCGAGGGGTCGATGTCACGACCGGTCACCGTCGCCAGCAGGTGCGTCCAGGCGCGCGGCACGACGCGGACCACCGAGTAGCCACCGCCGCCGAGCGCCAGCCACCGGCCGCCGGCCGCCGACTCGGCAAGGTCGCGCAGCGCCCGGTAGGACGCAAGCTGGCCGTCGACGGACAGCGCCAGGTCGGCCAGCGGGTCGTCGAGGTGGGAGTCGGCACCGTGCTGGGTCACGAGCACCTCCGGCCGGAACGCCCGCACGACGCCGGGCACCACGGCGGAGAACGCGCGCAGCCACTGCGCGTCGCCGGTCCCGGCCGGCACCGGCACGTTGACCGCCGTGCCGGCGGCGGCGCCGCGGCCGATCTCGGTCGGCCAGCCGGTGCCGGGCCAGAGGGTGCGCGGCGACTCGTGGATCGAGACCGTCAGCACCCGGGGGTCGTCGTAGAAGGCGGCCTGGACGCCGTCCCCGTGATGGACGTCCACGTCGACGTAGGCGACCTTGCGGACCCCGCCGTCCAGCAGCGCGCGGATGGCCAGAGCGGCGTCGTTGTAGACGCAGAAACCCGACGCCCGGTCGGCCATCGCGTGATGCAGCCCCCCGGCGATGTTGACGGCCCGGTCGACCTCGCCGCGGGCGATGGCCCGTGCGGCGGCGATCGACCCGCCCGCGATCAGCGCGGCGCTTGCATGCATGTGCTCGAACACCGGGTTGTCACTGGTGCCCAGCCCGTGCTCGCCCTCGCCCTGCGCGCTGGGCCGCCGGTCGTGCCGGTCGGGGCCGGAGGCGGCCTTGACCGCGGCGATGTAACCGGGGGTGTGAATCGTCCCGAGCGCGGCGTCGTCCGCCGGCGGCGGCGCGAACCGCTCGATGTCGCGCAGCACGCCGAGGGGTTCGGCGAGGGCCCAGGTCAGCTGCCACCGCACGGGATGCAGCGGGTGCGCGCCCCCCAGGTCGTAGTCGAGCATGGCCGGATCCCAGATGACCAGCGGCGCTGCCATGGCGCAAGGTTAGCCCGTCACCCCGGTGCGGCTCCGACCGCCACCGGCCGTCCCTGGGCGAGCCAGCCCGAGTAGGAATCCGGGTACAGCGCGATCGGGATGCCCGCGATCTCACCGGCCAGGACCAGGTGGCACGCCGTCACACCGGACCCGCAGGACGCCGCCATCGGCCCTGCTGTCGAATCGGCAGCCTGCAGTGCCCCAGTGAGGTCGGCGGGTATCCGGAAGGTGCCGTCGGGGGCCAGCAGATCGGTGAGCGGCAGGTTGACGGCGCCCGGGATGTGACCGGCGACCGGGTCGAGCGGCTCCGTCTCGCCGCGGTAGCGGGCCGCCGCCCGGGCGTCGAGCAGCGTGCCGGCGCCGGCGGCCAGCGCGGCGGCACCGTCGGTGTCGACGACGGGCATGCCGCCGGGCCGCACCGTCATCGATCCCGGACGCGGTCGGGTTCCGTCGCCGCGCTCGACCGGCCGGGCCGGGTCGCTCGACCATGCCGCGAATCCACCGTCCAGCACCCGGACGTTGCCCATCCCCGACCACCGCAGCAGCCACCAGGCACGGGCGGCGATCGAACCGTCCCGGCCGTCGTTGACCACCACGGCCGCGTCGTCGTCGATGCCCGCCCGCCGCCACACGCCCTGCAGGTGGCCCGGGTCCGGCAACGGGTGCCGGCCGCCTCGCCCGGGCGGGGCGGCGAGCTCGGCGTCCAGATCGAGGAACACTGCTCCCGGCAGGTGACCAGCGCGATAGCCGTCGCGGTCGACCACTCCGCCGGCCCAGCGCACGTCCAGGATCACCGGCGGCGCCGCCGAGGCCATCTCCGCAGCGAGCGCAGGTGCGCTGACCAGCGGGGTTCTGCCGGTGCCGGAAGTCATCGGAACATCTTGCACCCCGTGCGGCGACCCGGTGCCGACCGGACTCACCGGGAGCACAGAATCCGGTGCAGGCCCCTGACGGAGTACTTTTGGCTGCGTGCAGCCCATGTCCCTTCACCTGTTCCCGCTCGGGATGGTGCTCTACCCGGGCAGCCTGCTCCCGCTGCACATCTTCGAGGAGCGGTACCGCCGCATGGTGACCAGCCTCCTGGACCAGTCCGAGGGGCGTCGGCGGTTCGGGGTGGTCGCCATCAAGGCGGGCCGCGAGGCGTGGGACGACGGCGGCTCGGACCTGCACGACGTCGGCTGCACGGCGGTCCTGCAACGGGTGGAGGCCTACCGGGACGGGCGGTTCGACATCCTGTGCATCGGGGAGAGCCGGTTCAAGCTGACGGACGTGGACCATTCGTCGGACCTGCTGCGAGGTCAGGCACAGTTCCTTCCCGAGAAGGCGACCGCCGCGTCGCCGGCGCTGGCCGGAAAGGTCGGCCGGCTGTTCACCAAGTATCTGTCGGCGATGCAGCGCGTCGGCGGGATCAGCAGTGAGGACGACCCGGACGAGCAACTCCCGCCCGATCCCACGGCGCTGTCGTTCTTCGTCGCCGACGGGATGATCCTCGACCTGACCGACAAGCAGACACTGCTGGCAGCGGACACCACCGACGAGCGCCTGACGCTCGAGCTGCAGTACCTGCGCCGGGAGGCGGCTCTGCTCCGGCAGTTCTCCGTCCGGCCGGCGGTCGAGCTACCCCGCGCGCCGTACAGCACCAACTGACTCGAGCCGCTGGGCCGAGCCGATCACCGCAGCTCCGCCGAGACCGCCTCGGCGAGCATTGCCCGTACCAGAGTCGAGGCCGTCCAGCGCAACACCTCTTCCTCGCGGTCCGCCGACAACGCTCCGACGTCACGGAGCACCACCATCGCCTCGAAGCCGATGACGATCGACAACGCCGACACCAGCCGTGAGAACTGTTCTGGGGTCAGGTCTTCGCGGAGCGGACGCAGTGCGTCCTCGATCCAGGTGATGCGGCGGTAGCCGCGGCGCGGCGTGTCACCATCTGCGCTCGGGCCTCTTTCACCCGACGCCTCCACCGTGAGCGCAATGATCCGGCGGCCCAGCGGCAGGGTGGTGTCCGCCCCACCGACCAGTGAGCGAACCAGCCGATCGACCCTTGCCACCGCGTCGCCGGGCTCCTCCCCGGTTCCAGGAACGGGCCGGGCCTGCGAAGCGGTGAGCGCACCGAGCGTGGCGTCCAGCAGAAGCTGATCCAGGGTGGGGAAGTACAGGTACACCGTCCGCCTGGAAACGTCTGCGGCGGCGGCGATCTCGTCGACGGACGGGTCCCGTCCCTCGCCGATCAGGCGGGTCGTCGCGTCGACGATCGCTGCCCGGGTGCGGCGGCGTTGCGCCACCCGACCGGACCCGGATGCGGACGCGTTCGCAGGTACTTGACTGACGGCCATTGTCCTAGTATACCTGTGTGCACTCATTGCACAGCAGTGCAATCTACCGAAGGTGAGCGTCGTGATCCAGTTCCTCAACAGCTTCGAAGTGCCGGCCGGACAGGAAGAGGAGTTCCTCCGGCTGTGGCAGCAGGTCAACGACCACATCGTGACCAGGCCCGGCTACCTCGGTCACCGTCTGCACCGGTCCCTCGCCGATACCGCGCGGTACCGGTTCGTCAACTACGTGTCGTGGGAGAACGCCGAATGCTGGCGCAACGCGCACGACGAGAACTTCCGGGCGATGGTCGCCGGCCCGGAGTGGCGTCCCTTCACCTCCGCTCCCGCGCTGTACGAAGTCGTGCACGCAGCGGGCACGCTGCGCTGAGACGACGACCGTCATGACGACCTCGCCGTTGTGGACCGGGCGCCCCCCGCGGGTGGACGCAATCGGTGCCCGCAGTGTGCATCGGCCTGTCAGCCGGCAAGTGCGGTGAGCACGCTGACGCCGATGGCCAGCCCATCAGGGCCATCGGGTGCGGCGCTTCGGGAATCACAGGTGGAACAAGAGCTGAAGACGTCGACCCGGTAGCCGCCGCTCAGGACAAAAGCCTGGCCGACTGGTGTGTTGGCGCCCGCATCCTCTCCCCCGACGAATCCCGGATGTCCGGCAATCGGCGTGCACTTGTCTCCGACCACGGGGCGCTCCGGGCAGTCAACGACTGAGGCACCGATGACCCGGACCCTCACCGTCCAGCTCTGCGCCCGGGTCGCCCGGAAGGTCAGCTCGAGCGGCCCACCGTGTTGACAGCCATTGGTCGTCTGCGGACGTCGAATCGTGCCCTCGGGCATCAGCCGAGCCGCTGCGGAAATGGCTCGCGGGGTCGCTGCAGCGCACCGGACGCCGCTCAGCGCCGCCGGCGAGCTCGGCACGCTCGCCACGCCACGCGCGGCGACGGGGCCGGTTGAAGTCCTGACCGTCGTGGCCGCGCTGCTCGCTGCCGGTGGTGGTGGGATTCGATTGCTCGCACCCGCGGACACGGCATGCGAGGTGCAGCCGGCCACCAGCGCCAGGGTCAGCCCCATCAGCGCCGGTCGTCGCCGCCGAGGTCGAGTACTCATATCGCTGCCCCTATGCCCGGCGGAGAATCTTCACCCCGAGGACGCGCGCTCGCAGGCGATCCGTTGCGTCCCGTGAACCGGCAGGTGGGGCGTAACGGGACCAATGACGAGAGTCAGTGCAGGCCGATGGACTTGACGGCGGTCAGGTGCCCGCGGATGAAGTCGTTGGCGTTGGCGGCCAGCTCGTCGCTGTCCTGCCAGAGGTTCCGCCAGATGCCGAGCATGCGGCTCAGGGACGGCGAGACGACAGCGGAGGAGAACGACTCGAAGACGATGGTGCCCTGATACCCGATGCGTCCCAACGCTTTGAAGTAGGAGTCGAAGTCGACGCTTCCGGTACCCAGGTAGCCGCGGTGACTCTCCCCGATGTGCACGTATCCCAGCCGGTCACCGCAGTCGAGCACCGGGGCGTACATGTCGGACTCCTCGATGTTCATGTGGTAGCTGTCCAGGTGCACGGCGACGTTCGGGCGGCCGACCCGGTCGAGGTAGGCCAGCGCCTGCCGTCCGGTGTTGAGGATGTTGGTCTCGTACCGGTTCACCACCTCCAGCGCGAGGGAGAGCCCGAGCTCGGCGGCGTGGTCGGCGACCTTGCCGATGGTGTCGACGCTGTTGCGCAGGCCGGCCTCGGTGACCGGGTCCATGTACTTCTGCATGGCGCTGTAGATCACGCCGCACAGCTGGGTGCCGCCGAGCTCGGCGACCACGTCGACCGCGCGCATCAGCAGCGCCTGACCGGCGGCGACGACGTCCGGGTCCTCGCTGCTGATGTCGGTGGCCCCGGACAAGCCCAGGCTCGCACTGGCCGAGAGGCCGTGCTCGGCCAGCGCGGCCTTGGCCACCGCGGTGTCGAAGGTGAACGGATCCATCAGCGGGAACTCGACGAGGTCGAAACCGGCCCGCGCGGTCCGCTCCACCGACAGGCGGATGCCGTCGGCGTCGAAGTCGCCGGTCCACACCAACGCATGGCAGCCGATGAGCGAGGTGGTCATGAGTTCCTCCGCGGTGTGTGGCGACGCCGCCGTGGCGCCGCGCTCACGCTAATCGATCGCTGCGGGTGGCCCCGGAGGCGGTGTACGCCCGGCGCGAACGACGAGGCCGGTGGCCGAGCCGACCACCCCCGGCCGGGTAAGCTCGGTGTCAGCTGGAGAAGGGGCGCCTGCTTGAACGACTTGATCGACACGACCGAGATGTACCTCCGCACGATCTTCGAGTTGGAAGAGGAGGGCATCTTTCCTCTGCGTGCCCGGATCGCGGAGCGGCTGAACCAGAGCGGCCCCACGGTCAGCCAGACGGTGGCCCGCATGCAGCGCGACGGCCTGCTGATGGTGTCCGACGATCGCCACCTGGAACTGACCGACCTGGGCCGGGAACGCGCCGTGTCGGTCATGCGGAAGCACCGGCTGGCCGAGCGCCTGCTGCTGGACGTCATCGGGCTGGACTGGCGGGACGTGCACGTCGAGGCCTGCCGCTGGGAGCACGTGATGAGCGAGGAGGTCGAGCAGCGCCTCGTCGCCCTGCTCGGTCATCCGCAGATCTCGCCGTACGGCAACCCCATTCCCGGCCTGCATGAGCTCGGTGTCGACCAGCCGCAGGTCACCGAGACGCATGCCGACCTGATCGGCGCGGATGCCGCCGCCGCCAAGGGCGGCAAGTACGAGGTCCGCCGCATCATCGAGATCGTGCAGAACCAGCCGACCGTCATGGACCGGCTGCAGCGCGGCGGCATCAAGCCGGGAGCCGTGCTGGAGTTCGTCACCCGCGACCGCGCACTGCTGGTCATCGACGGGGCGACCACCACCGAACTCCCCCGCGACGTGGCGCACGGCATCCACGTGCGTGCCGCTGCTGTCTGACCACCCGGGCTTCGGTTCAAAACCGTCACGAATGCGTTCCCGCCCGACCGGTGATCGTCTCTGCCATTGGACCCTCCAGGCATCCATCGACGTGTGATGCTGAGCCGATGGATGACAACGGCGAGATGCCTCGGCGGTTGGCCAAGGGCGCGAACGTTTCCCTGCGCGAACTCGACGCGGAGCTGGGATCGGTCACCGTCGTGCTCGAATCCGGCGGGGCGGGCGAGCGCACGGTCGCGGCGGATGTGAGCGTTCTCCTGCTGGGAGAGACCGGCAAGGTGCGGACCGATGACGACGTCGTCTTCTACAACCAGCCGATTGCGCTCGGAGGTGCGGTTCACCTGCGGGAAAAGGTGCGGGCGCAGGGCGATGAACCGAACGGCACCGACATCGAGGTGTCCGCGGACGTCGTCACCCTGGAGTTGGACAACGTTCCGGACGACGTCCGAAGTATCGTCCTCGCCGGCAGTCTGGACCCTGCTCTGGGCGTGACCTTCGGTGATGCAGCCGTCCTGTCCCTCCGGTTGCAACGGACGGCAGATGCCAGTGATTTGATCACTTTTCCGATCGAGGACGCCAGTACCGAAACCGCGCTCCTTTTCGGCGAGTTCTACCGACGCAATGGCGAATGGCGGGTCCGCGCCGTCGGCCAGGGGTACGACGATGGATTGCGGGCTCTGCTGGCCGACCACGGACTGGAAGTGCAGGCGGAGCCGGCTCCCGACGAATCACCGACGGGTCCTGACGTCGACATGCCCGAACAACCCGATCCTGATGCGGTCACGACAGATGTCTCCGTCGGCGTGGATGGGATCAGCGGCCCCACCGGCAAGCGGATCTCCATCCGTCGGCCCACCAGAGCGCCGCGTATGCCCGCTGACTGGGGCGCGACGATCCCGACCGACGACGGCACCGATTGGCAGCCGGCACGGCTGTTTCCGGTCGCGGGAATCGGTAGCGGAGAAGAGCAGGAGCGGCGGGCCACTTCGGCGTTGCTCGCCGTCATGGCCGTGGTCAAGGAGTTCGGCCGCGTCCTGACGTCGCGCTGCGGCGCACCGGCGGGAAACCTGGAGACGTTCATCGAGGTTCCTTTCGGTCACGATGACGAGGCGTACCGACCCGATGGCGTCCTCCGCGTCAAACGGGGCCAACGGACGTGGCAGGCGCTCGTGGAGGTGAAGACGGCTGTCGCGAAGCTGAAAGCCGAACAGGTCGACAGCTACGTGGACATCGCGCGGGAAAAGGATTATGACGCCGTCGTCACCATCAGCAATGAGCTGACGGGCACCAACGACAGTCCGATCGCCATCGATCGGCGCAAATTGCGGAAAGTGAAACTGGTCCACCTCTCCTGGGACCAGATTCGTACCGATGCTGTCCTGCTGATCAAGAACAAGAGCATCGCGGACCCGACGCAACGACGGGTGCTGGAGGAGTTCGTCCGCTATATGAAGCACCCGCGCTCGGGGCTTCCAGGATTCAACGACATGGGGCCGCGCTGGGTCGGTGTGCGTGACGCGGTGAAGGCCAGGACGCTGCGTTCGGCCGACCGGAACACCGCGGAGGTGAGTCACCGGTTCGACCAGCTGATCCAGCACGTCGGTTTCGAGCTGGCTGCCCTTCTCGGCGTCGAAGTCCTGGCCCTCCCGCCACGCAACGCAGCCGACGCAGCGACACGCTGCCAGCAGCTCGCCGACTCGGGCCTGTTGTTCGGCACCCTGCGAGTGCCCGGAGCGGTCGACCTCATGGTGCTCAGCGCCGACCTGCGGGCGGAACGGGTCGCCTGTTCGGTCGCCATCGACGCCCCGAACGAAGGACGGCCGGCGACACGAGTGAAGTGGCTGCTCCGCCAACTTCCCGCTGACGCCAGGGACACCCTGCGTGTCGAAGCCGCTCTGTCCGGTGGACGCGGTGCTTCGACCGCACAACTGATGGGCGCGTTGCGAAAGAACCCGGAAAGTATCCTGCCCGCTGACGGCCGTGACATTCGTGGCTTCAGAGTGGTCATGGAGGTACCGATCGGCTCCAAACGCGCCGCAGCGCCGGGAGGCCTGATCAAGTCCGTCCAAGGCCTGACGAACCTGTTCTATGCCGAGGTGGTGCAACATTTGCATCCCTGGAGTGCACGACCGCCCCGACTTGCCGCTGCGCCTGATTGACCGCGTTGTCGACCGACCGACGAGAGAGCTCCAGCAAGCCCACCGATGTCAAGGCCCACGAATTCGTGCCCATCGGTGGCCTTGAAAGCTGCCCATGGGTGGCCACCGGTTCTACCCCGCGTGCTGGGATCGTTGTCCGCGGAACGGCCGACTTGCCCCCGGAACCGATCGGTGGTCTCGTTCGAGCTGAGCGGTGAGGGCAACGCACGCCTCCGGCGACACGGTTCTGACGATTGAACGGGGTATGCATGGTGCGGCTCGATGCGGGAGCGCGGGTGGCTGTGATCGGTGCCGGCCCCGGGGGACTGGTGGCGGCGAAGCATGCGATCGAGGCCGGGTTCGACGTGACCGTATTCGAGGCGACCGATGACCTCGGCGGCCAGTGGAACACTGCGGGTGCGCAGAGCGGGATCTGGCCCGGCATGCGCACGAACACCAGTCGGGCGATGACGGCCTTCTCCGATTACGGCCCTCCGCCGACCCATGAGTTGTATCCGTTCGCGGATCAGGTCCACGAGTACCTGCGCTCCTATGCCGCTTCGTTCGGGGTGACCGAACGCATTCGTTTCGCGACTCCGGTCAGGGACCTGCAGCCCGCATGGCGGCTGGACGGTGAGCCGTTTAACGCGGTAATCGTTGCCACTGGGCGATTTCGGGCTCCGGTGCTTCCGGCCGGCCTGGACGGCTTTTCCGGCGAGGTGCTGCACGCCTTCGACTATCCCGGTATTGATCAGTTCCGCGATCGGCGAGTGCTGGTGTACGGCAACGGTGTGAGCGGGCACGAAATCGCCTCCGACCTCGCGACGGTGACCAGCGTCGTCTCCGCCTATCGCAAACCGCGCTACGTGCTGCAGAAGCACGTGGCGGGGGTTCCTTCGGACTGGCAGTGGTACACCCACATCGGCGCGCTGCGCCGAGCGGTGATGGGGCCAGCAGACTTCGGCGCTCTGCTGCGTGACCGGGTGCTGCGCATCGCCGGGAACCCCGTCGACTTCGGAGCCCGTGAACCCAACCCTGATGTCCTGGTTGCCGGTCAATCGCTGAGCCAGGACTACCTCGCGCAGGTGCAGGCCGGAACGATCCAATGCCGGCCCGCCATCGTGTCAGCGCTCGGCAATCAGGTGACCTTCGAGGACGGGAGTCGTGAACGGGTCGACGCGATCGTCTGTGCCACCGGATACCGCCTGGACCTGCCCTACCTGACCCGGGACCTGTGGGCAATGCTCGGACCCGATCTGAGACTGCACCACCGCACGATGCATCCCGACCTGCCGGGCTTCGGCGTCGTCGGGCAGTTCGGCTTGCAGGGCCCCTACTTTCCGCTGCTCGAGCTGCAGGCCCGCTGGATCGTCAACTCCTGGTCCGGATCCCTTCCCGAGCCGGACGTTCGAGTGACACGCGAGAGCATCTCAGCACCGCCGCCGGTGGACTCGCACCACGTCCTCGCACTCACCCTGGCCGGAGCGGCAGGCGTCGCGCCGGATGTGCGCGGTCGCCCCGACCTCGCTGAGCCGCTGCTCTTCGGACCGATGCTGCCGCCGCGCTACCGCCTGGACGGTCCCGGCGCCCACTCGGACGCAGAGGCCAACTTCCGTCGTCAGTTGGCCGCATCACCCCGTGCTGACGTCGAGCCCGACGACATCGCAGCCCTGTCCGATGTCGGCTACGGCGACCTTGTCCCCGCCATCGCCGCCGGCCACAGCATCGGGCCGAGCTGACCGGTGATTGAGCCGGTCACCATGTCTACACCTTGCATTCGTGCCACCACTTCGTGAGCGCCAAGAGATTGCGCGGTCAACCGCCTCAATCCCCGGGTATGTCGAAGCCGGGTGGGCTCTCCTACATTGCCACGTTGTCCCAGCGCAGAAGTCACCACCAGCTGCCCGCGGCGCTTTGCGCTGCGGGACCACAACCGCGCACCGTCGGCGTCACGAACCACAGTGCCTCTGACAGTTGACCGAACCTCGGCGAGCCTCCGCAGCGATGGTTCGGATGAGACGAGGTCAGTGACGGTCGTCGTGCACAGCGCGGATCCGCAACAGCTGTCCGATCTCGGCGGCGTTCTTCATCAGCTCGGTGTTCACCCACCACACCACGTGCGCTGCGGTGCGACCAGGCTGGTCGCGCCATGGGAACACCGCTGTGCGGGACAGATCGACCGTACCGACCAACGCCCGCCATTCCTGGTGCAGTTTGCGCAACGCCTGAATGGTGGCCTGCGCAGAACCGGGCCAGCGCACCTCGGCGATCGGCGGTAAGGGTTCATCCCGCAGTCCAGCCATCGCTGACCGCCACCACCAGGTGATCTGCCAGGTCAACCAGCCGACGGTGACCGGCGGTGCCGGTTCGGGTTCCGGTTCGACCCAGTCGGCCGCGAACGAACCGTCGTCGGTGGCACGCACCGTCCACCAGCCGCGTTCCGGTTCGGGCCACCGGCATGCAGCATCGGTCAGCGTCTCCAGTTGACGATCCAGAAGTCCCCAGGCCATGTCGAACTGCCATCGGCAGAATTCCAGTGGGTCCTGGTCCGGCCGCCCTCTGAAGGGCTCAACGCCGAGCGGCGTCACGAGAACCTGCGTCGGGCCGTGCCAGTCCAGTTGGTCGAACTCCTGGATCGGAACGAAATCCTGCCGTCGGTAGAACTGGCGCGTCCGTTCGTAGCCGGCATCCTCCCAGCTGGGCCCGACCGTGTGGACCTGCAGCATGCGCACTCCGTCAGCGGCCAGATCCGCCTTGACGGCGGCGATCAGCGCCGAGCCGATCCCGGTTCGATGTCGGTTCGGGTCCACCGCGATCAGATGCAGCTCAGCCGACTCGGGATAGTGGCGATTGATCAGCGCAACGCCGACCGTGACACTGCCCTCCCGGGCGAGGTAGCTGGGGAGGGCAGCTGCATCGGCAACGTACTGCAGGAGTGACTCCTCGATACCGAACCAGGACGGCAACGCCCGCAGAATTTTCTCGACCCCTCGCGGATCGTGCCCCCGCTCGATGCTGTCAACCACGGGCAACACCGTATCGGGAGCTCGACGACAGGAGAAGGAACAGCACCTCTACACGAACACCGACAACAGCATGACGAAGCCGAACCCGACGACGGAGACGAGTGTTTCCATCACCGACCACGTCTTGAACGTCTCCCCGACGGTCAGCCCGAACATCTCCTTCACCAGCCAGAAGCCGGCGTCGTTGACGTGCGACAGGAACAGCGAGCCGGCGCCGATAGCCAACGCCAGCAGCGCCAGATGTGACGGACTGAGTTGCCCGGCGACGGCGATCGGCGCCACGATAGCGGCTGCGGTGGTGGTCGCGACGGTCGCCGAACCGGTGGCCAGTCGCAGGGCGACGGCGATGCCGAAGCCGAGCACCAGCACCGAGATGCTCGTCCCGTTGGCAGCTTTCGCGACCGTGTCGCCGACGCCGGCACCGATCAGCGTCTGCTTGAAACCGCCGCCGGCACCGACGATCAGAAAGACGCCGGCGATCGGGCCCACGCTGGCGCCGACCCGCGAGCTGATGTTCCCGCTGCTGAAACCGACGGCATATCCGAAGGTGATCATCGCCAGCAGGACGGCCAGGAGCAGCGCCATCAACGGTTCGCCGACGAAGTCGAAGAACACTTTCAACGTCGCCTTGTCGTTCTTGTCCTTCCAGATGATGTCGACGAGCGCCTTGCCGAGCATCAGCAGTACCGGGAAGAGAATGGTGAACAACGTGATACCGAACGACGGCGGGCGCTTGACGTCGGCGGCCGCGGCTGCCTTGGTGGTGTCCACCCCGCCGGCGTAGGCGGGCGCTGCCACCGGCACCCAACGGGCGGCGAGGACGGAGAACAGCGGCCCGCAGATGACCACCGTCGGGATCGCCACGATGATGCCGAACACCAGCGTCGTGCCGAGATCGGCCTTCAGTGCGGCGATCGCGATCAGCGGCCCCGGGTGCGGCGGGATCAGCCCGTGCAGCACGGACAGACCGGCCAGCGCCGGAATGGCCACCCGCATCAGCCGCAGGTTCGACTTCGTCGCCACCAGCACGATGACCGGCAGCAGCAGCACCAATCCGATCTCGAAGAACATCGGCAGCCCGATGATCATCGCGACCAGCGCCATCGCCCACGGGATCAGCGCCGGCGATGCCCGGTTGATCAGTGTGGAGACGATCCGGTCCGCGCCACCGGAGTCGGCCAGCAGCTTGCCGAGCATGGCGCCGAGGGCGATCAGCAGGCCCACTTCCTTGAGGGTGTTACCGACGCCGTCCTCGAAGTTGGTGATCGCCGTGCCCAGCGGCACGCCGGCCGCGATGCCGACGGCGATCGAGGCGACGATCAGCGCCAAGAACGGGTGCATCTTCGCCCAGGAGATCAGCAGCACGATGGCCGCGATGCCCAGC
>CAXTBG010000085.1:0-16313 GCA_964242105.1 uncultured Nakamurella sp.
CAGAGCACCGCCTTTGCAAGGCGGGGGTTAGGGGTTCGATTCCCCTCGTCTCCACTGTTGCGCGACTGGCAAGCCCCAATTTCAGTCCGCGCCGAGCGGCCAGGGCGAGGTCTGCGATCCGGACACCAGATCAGCGGTGCCTTGACGATTGCCGCTGAACGCACTCAGTTCGGGTCGTCACCACCGCCAGGACGTCCGCCCCGGAGTGGCGGCCCGCCCCGACGCCAGATCGAAACCATGTGCGTATACCAAGCGATGTTCGACGCCTACCGCGACCCCGACCGCACGCGCTGCAGACGCACGATGCAACAACTTACCGTTATTGCCTGAAAAGCCGGGTCTTTGCCAGGATCGTCGATTCAGACCCCGACTACGGTCGACTGCGTTGGGCCGTCAGAGCCTTGCACCCTGGAAGGAGTACACGTTGTAGATGTCGCTGTCAGGACGAGTCTGATGAATGTACAGATGTCCACCCTGCGACATACCGAACAGGCCGATCGTCATGGTGTAGGTCGAGCTGGATGTGTAGTTCGTGGACTTGGGGCTCTGCCAGAGCAGTTTGTTGTGTGGATCCACGATAAATAGGGATCCATCCTTTCGGAACCATAGGGTGCCCCCACGGCCTGCCGTATTGCTGGCTGCGATCGCGTAACGCGGATCGTTCGACGAACCGTTCTGGTACCACACCAAATTCCCATCCGCCTGCCAGAGCAACCGCTGGTCCCATGTTTGATACGAATGAAAACACCAACCACCTGGGGCGTACTTGTAATCGCGGGCCTGCGACGCGGTCCAATACCCGTGGTCCGGTCCTGAGCCGTTGAAGCAATTCTGCTGAGTTGCTGCGCTCGCGCTGGGTGCCGGGAGAACGGAAGTGCTGAGACCGGCTGCGACGACGGTACACGCGAGAACGGCCCTCAATCGAGTCATGAAGTGCCTCATGCAAACTGCTCCTTTTCGGTTCACGACGCTCATCGACACAATCTAGGAGCGCACCGCTTGCAGGCTTGATGAAAGCGCTGCATCGCCCCAGTGGCCGAGACGGTACCTTACCCACTCGAACTGCCTCGCTGACCCTGTCACCAACTGGAGGACCGACGAAGCGGGCCTGCAGCGTCTGCTCTCGCTGAGCAGCCCGAGGGCCGATCATGGATGCGGTCCTGTAGGGCGACCGTCCCGCTCCGGACTCACCGTGGTCGCGCGCATGTCAGCGCTCCACGCGCCTCGATCAGCTGGCCAAGCTACCGGCCACAGCATCCGGCACGTGGTGCACTGCCCAGGGTTTGGACGCGGGGACCAGACGACGTTTCCGGTCGTAAGCAGCCACCGAGCGTCCGAGGCCGGCATGGCGCCCCGATTGAGCGCCCGGGTGTGCCAGTGGCAGGCTGCAGGTCATGACCACTCGTAGCACGCCACCATTTCGGGCAGATCATGTCGGCAGTCTGCTGCGTCCATCGGAGCTGCTCGCGGCGCGGGCGCAACACCGTGCCGGTCAACTCGACGACGCCGGCCTCCGGGCGGTGGAGGACGACGCAATCCGATCGGTGGTCGCCATGCAGGAGGAGGTCGGGCTGCGGTCCGCGACCGACGGCGAATTCCGCCGCACCTCGTGGCACATGGACTTCATCTACGCGCTCGGCGGGATCACCACGACCGCCGACAAGATCCAGGTGCACATGCGCAACACCGCCGGCCAGGTCGACTTCGAATCCGCTGCGATGCGGGTGACCGAGCCGATCACGCTGCAGGAAACCATCTTCGGCGAGGCCTTCGATTTCCTGCAGGCGCAGGTGCACACGGCCACGCCCAAGTTGACCATTCCGTCGCCCAGCATGGTGCACTACCGCGGCGGTCGGTCGTCGATCGACGAGTCGGTGTATCCGGACCTGGAGCAGTTCTGGGACGACCTGACGGCTGCCTACGCCGAGGAGGTGAGCCGGATCGCGGCACAGGGCTGTCGGTATCTGCAGCTCGACGACACCAGCCTTGCCTACCTGAACGATCCGGCGCAGCGTGCGGAGCAGGCCGCCGGCGGGAGCGACCCCGAGCATCAGCACGAGCTGTACATCCGGAACATCAACAAGGCCATCGCGGGACGTCCGGAGACGCTCGCGGTCACCACGCACATGTGCCGCGGCAACTACCGCTCGTCATGGGCGGCCGAGGGAGGATACGACTTCGTCGCCGAGGCGCTGTTCGGCCAACTCGAGGTGGACGGCTTCTTCCTCGAGTTCGACGACGAGCGGTCCGGCAGTTTCGCCCCGTTGCGCTACGTGCCGGCCGGCAAGCAGGTCGTACTCGGCCTGGTGACCACCAAGCGGGGCGAGCTGGAGGACAAGGACACCCTCAAGCGGCGCATCGACGAGGCGGCCAAGTACGTTCCGCTGGAACAGCTGTGCCTGTCGCCGCAGTGCGGCTTCTCCTCCACCGTCGAAGGCAACGCACTGACGCAGGACGAGCAGCGCGCCAAGCTGCGGCTGATCGTCGAGACGGCGGAGGACGTGTGGGGCCGAGGTTGACCGACGTGCGCGTGTGCAGCCAGATGGGGGCGGCCGGAGGACAACGTGAAGCGTCCGGGGCCGACCAGGGCTCCGGTTGTCACGCACTCTCCACCGGCCACTGCCCGTTCGTGGCCGAGCCACGCTCGTGACGAAGCCAAGCGGAGGCCTCGGCAGGCAGATCGTCCGCGACCCGACCCACGGAGCCCTGCCGGGTCTCCTACTGGTGCTGACCGTGGTCACCGGCCTGATCGATGCGATCAGCATCCTCGGCCTGGGCCGGGTGTTCGTGGCGAACATGACGGGCAACGTGGTTTTCGTCGGATTCGCCCTGGCCGGGGCTCCGGGCTTTTCACTCGCCGGCTCGTTGCTGGCGCTGGCTGGTTTCCTGACCGGCGCAACCGGTGGGGGCGTGCTGGTGCGCCGTGCCTGGATCCCGAGCCGGCTGTTGTTCGCCGGAGCGGCCGTGGAACTGGGGACGGTGCTGATCTCCCTCGTGCTGCTGGCCGCGGTCCCGCACGCCGAGTCGGCTGCATTGGCGGCGGTGACGTTGCTCGCGGGCGGGCTCGGCGCCCGCAACGCGGTGGTGCGACATCTCGCCGTTCCCGACCTGACGACGACGGTGCTCACGATGTCGTTGACCGGTATCGGCGCGGATCTGAAGGCCGGGCGCACCGTGGCCGCGGCGCGTCGTGTGCTGTCGGTCCTGACCATGCTCGTAGGGGCCGTCGCCGGTACGTTGCTCATCCGCGGCCCGGGCATTGTCGCCGCGTTGGCCGTCGCCGCGGCGCTGCTGGCCGCCGTCGATGTCACCGCTCTCCGTTTGTCCATGCTGTCGGAGCGCCGAGGTCGACAACCCTCGTGAACGGTCGAGGTCGACGCAGAGTCCGACGATCGAATGGCTACGCGAAGCGCGCCGCGCCCGGTACGTCGAGAGTCGACGACGCGGTGTTCTGCGGTCGATCACGCCCGTCCATCGCTCCTCGCTGCGCTGCCGTGGGCGTAATGCCGGTGTGACGGCGGTACACCGTGGCGAAGTACTGGCTCGACTGGTAGCCACACATCAGAGCGACGTCGAGTATGGAATACCGGCCCGCCTGGAGCAACTCGGTTGCACGTCGAATCCGCAGGTCCTGCAGGAGTTCCAGCGGCGTCACATTGACACTTTGCCGGCAGTAATGCAGGAATCGGGTCCGGCCCAGTCCGCATTCCCTGGCCATCCGGTCGACCGTCCATTCTTCGCCCAATCGATCGGTGAGCGTCTGCAGGAACAGGGCCACCGTCCGCTCGGTGCTGGAAAGGCGTGGATCGAGAACCAGGTCGTGCTGCTGCTCGAGCAGCTCGGCCAGCTCGATGAGTACTTCTGTCACGCAGATCGCGATCCGGGCGAGCGGCTGCGTTCCACCGCCCCTGAGCGTCTTGTCCAACCGGGCGAAAGCATCCAACAACGACCGATTGGCGCGCCAGACGGGGCGTTCGTTGTGGCTGAGCAGTTCGGTCAGCCGCTGGAGATCCGGTTGGGACATCGGCAACCAGGATGGCCAGACCCATTCCTGGTTGGGGCGCCGTACGCCGACGTCCACGATGAACCAGCTGAGGGTGGACGGTCCGACATGAGGCCGGCCGACCCGGTGCAACTGCCATGGCCGGGTCACGGTCACGGTGCCGGCCGGCTGGTCGTAGTCGACCCCGTCGCAGGAGAACGAGGTCTTACCGCTGCTGACCAGCGTCACCTCGATGCCCTCGTTGCGGTGCCACTCCAGCCCCCAGTCCTGGGGGGCGCTGACCTCCCAGACGCCGACGCTCTTCAACGCCGGCAGGACGTCGGGCGGCATCGTCACGCCCGGGTAGGAGTTGCGGCCGTAGGCCCACAGACCGATCCGGCCCGACGCGCCGGCATCGCGCAACGGGGCGCAGGTGTCCGCGTAGTACACGGCCGCCGGGCCTTCGTAGCGGACCACCGACGCTTCGGCCATCAGCGCGTTCCTTTTTGATTACTGGCAGGATATGAACGGCTACAGGTGCCGAGCGACGACGGCTCGATCCACCCCGTTCGGCGAAGCCACCAGTGTCGGCCTGCGCCGGGCGCCTGTCAACGACACGCTGCCCTCTCGGGACCATGCGGACCGCGGCTGTTTGACTGCAACGGATCTCCGTTTCCAGTGGGGACCCGCCATGGCCGTCAGCGAACTGGTTCGTCGTCACCACATCGCCGGCGCCGGCCAGGTCGCAATCTCGCGCGCGCCGGGCGATGACCACGACCAGATGTTCAACTTCGGTCGGTGGTGGTTCTTGAACGACAGGAGCGCGTCCTTCATCGCACAGTGGCAGGGCCCACAAGTCACCGCCGACGCGGCGGGCTCGCGAACGATGACAAAGGAGTCACGTGGCCATCAAATTGGGATGCTTCGCGCTGGTCGACCCATTCTCCCTGCTCGACCACCAATTGGACCGCATCCGCGATCTGGGTTTCCAGTACGCGGATGTCACCGACACCGGCGATGGAGCCGTGCTGGGCAATCACTTCGGGTTCAGCGCCGTCGCCAGCCTGGATGCCAATCCGTTCGACCTGCAGCGACTGTTCGCCGAACGCGGCCTCACCATCACCTCGTACTGCGCTCACGCGGACCTGCTTGATGCCTCGGCGCCGTGGCGCTACGGAACAGCAGAGATCATCAAGGCCATCCGGGCGGCCGCGGCCATCGGCGTCAAGCACGTCGTGACCACCGAGGGCGAACCGGTGACCGACTTCGGCCGGAACCTCGATCGTCGGGATGCGATGGCCATTCTCGCCGAAAAGCTCCACGAACCGCTCCGGGTCGCCGGCGATCACGGAGTGACGGTCTTGTTGGAACCGCACGGGCCGTTCACGGGGACGATCGACGGAACGTCGGAACTGCTGGAGCGGTTGAACTCCCCGGCCGTTGCGCTCAATCTCGACACCGGCAACAGCTGGCTGGCCGGTACCGATCCCGTGGAGTACACGAGGACGTTCGGTTCGTTGATCCAACACGTGCACTGGAAGGACCTCGGTGCGGAGTGGGAGCCGAAGAGAGGTGACATCTTCGGTTGCGGCATGTCGACGATCTCGATCGGTTCGGGTGTCATCGACATCGCCGGTGTCTTCACAGCGTTGACCGAGGCGGGCTTCGACGGATATTCGACGTTGGAAGTCGCCGGTGACGACGCGGTGCGGGGGTCTGCGGAGCATCTGGTGGCTCTCGGGGCCGTGCAGTGACGGCTCCGCAGCCGTTGCAGATCGGCGAGGTGGGTCTTGGAGGCATCACCACGGTCCACCGGGCGGGCTACCGGCTGTACGACCAGCCGGTGCGGGGCGGCTACGACCCCGACGCGGCCGCCGGGCGCCGGCTCCGTGACGAGGACCCCGATGCCGTCGTCTACGGATCACTCGATGAACTGCTGGCCGATGAGCAGGTGGGGGTGATCGACCTTGCGACGCCGCACCACCGGCATGCGCGAATCGATGCTGTCAGCCGGATCGCAGCGGCGGGTAAGCCCGTCCTGATCCAGAAGCCGCTCGCCATGAGCTACGCGGAAGCCCTCGAGGTCGTCGAGATTCTCGAGTCGGCCGGTGTGACCGCGATGGTCAACCAGAACATGTGCTTCACGCCGGCGGCGATCTCGCTGACGCAGACGCTGCTGGCCGAGGAGGCCGTCGGAGTACCGAGGTTCGCCCGGCTGGCTGCCGAATACAGCTTCGACACCGCCTACCATCCGTGGTTCGGACGTGACGAACGTTGGTGGACAGTAGGTCTCACTGTGCACCATCTCGGGCTGCTGCAACTGTTGTTCGGGCCGCCGGCGACGGTGTACTCACTGCTCGGACGCGATACCAGCCAACCGGGGGTGAATTTCGAGGGTTACGGTCACCTCGCACTGACCTATCCCAGCGGCCTCCAGGTGCTGGTGCTCTCCACCGGCACCTACTACGGCACCCGGCCGGTACCACACGGCAACGAAACGCTGTGGATCCAGGGTGACCGTGGTCTGGTGGACTGGCGGCCCGAGGAGGATCTCGTTCTCTCCAGGCGAACGGCGAACGGCGACGTCGACCGGACAACCGTGCAACGGGAATCGGACGGAAAGTGGTTCCCGCATGCATTCGGCCTGACGATGGCCCACTTCCGCCAGGCGCTGTCCGCGGGCCGGGAACCGCTGTGCTCGGTCCAGGACAACTTGAATGTCATGGCCGTCGCCGAGGCGGCCTACCTGTCCCACGAGCAGAACAGGGTGATCCCCCTGCAGGAGATCCTGCAGGACCGGTACGACCCGAACTATGGCACCGGCTGGGCGCACGGCTTCGCCGAGTGGGCACCGCCCCTGCAGCAGCTGTCGGTGCAGTACTCGTGAACGGGCTGGAATGGCAGGTGCTGTCGCCGGAAGCCGCTGCGGTGCTGGGACCTGATGGACGGCAGGTCGCGCTCTATCATTTCGGCGCCGAGGCGAACAACCCGTTCTTCCGGGACGTGACGCCGCTGAACCATCGGGGCGTCATGACCAACCATGCACCCTGGGACCACAGCTGGCACCACGGACTGTGGTGGTCCTGGAAGTTCGTCAACGACATTCTTTTCTGGGAGGACAACCCCGATTTCGGCGGGAACAGAGCCGGTCTGGGAAGCGCCGTGGTCGTTTCTCACGAGGTCAGGATGTTCGAGGGCAGCATTGCCGTCGAGGAAGACCTCGAGTGGCGTGTCAACGCCAGCGGCGAGGTTCTGCTGACAGAGCAGCGCCGGATGATGCTGGAGACGCTCGCGGACCTGCCCGACGCCTGGTCCATCGACTGGCAACACCGGTGGACCGCCCAGGTCGACTGCCGGTTCGAATCGACTCCGTACCCGGAGCACTGGTGGGGCGGCTACGCCGGTCTCAACTTCCGGGCCGCGCGCAGCATGCGGGACGGCGAGCGGATCGTTGCCTCCGGGGGCCAACTCGGTCGCGAGCAGGTGCACTCCAGGACTGCGCAGTGGGCCGCCTACAGCGGGAACGTGGACGGCGCCGAAACGGATGATCCGGCACACCCCGCCAGAGGGACTTTCGCCATTCTCGACCACCCGGGCAACGGCCGGCCGATGCCGGTCTACGTATTCTCCGCGGCCGACGAATTCGGCTTCCTGGCTTCGGCACCATTGATGAACGCCGCCCGGACGCTGCTGGCCGGCGACCGGATGACGCAGCAGTTCAACACATTGATCTGCGGCTCCGACCCGGAGCCGGATGCATTGGACAAGATCAGCGCGGCATACCGCGACACACCAGCAGCTTGGAAGGAATCGACATGAATGGTAAATCTCGGCTGGGACGCTGGGTCGTGGTCGCAGCGACCACCTCGGTGCTCACGTTCTCGGCGGCTTGTGGTTCATCAAGTACGCCCTCGTCAGCACCGGGCACGAGCGCTGGCAGCAGCGGTGCCGGTGGCGGTGCGAGCAGCGCGGCAGGTGGTGCGACGGTCACGCTGACTGCGCTTGACTACTACACCGATGAGCCATCGCACACCGACACCGGGAACAGGCTCAACGCCTGCGCGAAGAAGGTGGGCGCGACCGTGCAGCACCAGAGCGTGCCTTCGGCACAGCTCAACCCGAAGATCCTGCAGCAGGCATCCAGCCACACGATGCCCGACATCCTCATGGTCAACAATCCCGACCTGCCGCAGATCGCCCAGACCGGAGCCCTCAAGCCGCTGACCAGCCTGTCGGTGGACACCAGCAAGTACCTACCGTCCGTGCTGACCACCGGCACCTACGACGGGCAGCTGTACGGCCTGGCGCCCAACGTCAACACCCTTGCCCTGTTCTACAACAAGAAGCTGCTCAAGGAAGCCGGTGTTTCCGTCCCCACGACGTGGCCGGAGTTGGCCAGCGCGGCCAAGAAGTTGACCAAGGGCAGCCAGTACGGGTTCGCCTACTCCGCGGCGACGGGCACCGAGGGCACCTGGACCTTCATCCCGTTCCTGTGGTCCAACGGGGGCTCGCAGCTCAAGCTGACCGACCCCGCGGCGGTCGATGCGCTGACGTTCTACACCGGCATGGTCGCCGACGGCTCCGTGTCGAAGTCGGTCGTCAACTGGGTGCAGGCCGACGTCAACGACCAGTTCATCGCCGGCAAGGCAGCGATGATGATCAACGGTCCGTGGCAGATCCCCGCCATCAGCAAGGCGGCCGGACTGGAGTGGGGCGTGACCACCGTCCCGGTGCCCAAGGCCGGCGATACGCCGGTCGCGCCGCTGGGTGGCGAGCTGTGGACCGTCCCGGTGACGACCGACGAGCACGAGAAGTTGGCTGCGTCCATCGTCATGTGCCTGAACACGCCCGCTACCCAGCTGGCGATGGCGAAGTCCAACAACACGGTGCCCAGCGACACGGCGGCGGCCGCGCAGCTGGCCAAGGAGGTACCTTCCATGGCCGCCATCGTGAAGACCGTGACCTCCGCCAAGTCCCTGACATCCGATTCCGGTCTGAAGTGGAATGACGTGGACAGCAATCTGTCGGTCGCGATCCAGACCGTCATCACCGGGAAGGCCGACGCCAAGACGGCTCTGGCGGCCGCTCAGCAAGCCATCAACGCGGGTTCTTGACCCACAGGGGAACCGGCCGACAGGGGAACCGGTCGATGCCGGTTCCCCTGTTCGTCGGTCGGAAGAGGAGCCAATGATGTCTCACCCCAGCACCAGCATCGACAGCAAGACGGCCCCCAGCCGACGCATGTCCTCTGCGTCGGTCGTCGCCGCCCAACAGCGGGCGGGAAGACGGCTGGACCCCCAGTGGGCGATGTGGATCTTCATCGTTCCGGCGTTGCTCTACCTGCTGGTCTATTTCGGGTACGCCATCGTCAAGAACGTCGTCATGAGTTTTCAGGACTACACGACGGCGACGTTCTACACCGGGGTGGCCAAGTTCGTCGGCTTCGGCAACTACACCCGCGTGTTCCACCTCCAGGTGTTCCGGACGATGACCGTGAACACCGCGTTGTTCACGGCATGTTCGTTGGCAGCAACGTTCACCATCGGACTCGCCCTGGCGTTGTTCTTCAATCACACGTTCAAGCTCAGCGGACTTCTCCGGTCCCTGCTCCTGCTGCCATGGCTGCTGCCATTGATCGTTTCCGGCGCCATCTGGCGCCGCATGATGGACGAGGCCAGCGGAATCCTCAACCAGATGCTCAATGCGCTCGGAATTTCCAGTGTGCCCTGGTTGACCAGTTCCAGCATGGCGCTGGTGTCCGTGATCATCGTCAACGTGTGGATCGGTATCCCGTTCGTCATGGTCATCCTCTACGGCGGCCTGCAGGACATACCCCGGGATTTCTACGAGGCTGCCGCGCTCGACGGCGCGGCAGGCGGGCGAGCATTTCGATTCATCACCTGGCCGTTGTTGCGACCCGTGGTGCTGATCGTTGTGATGCTGGGCTTCGTCTACACGATCCGAGTGCTCGACATCGTTCTGGCGTTGACCGGCGGAGGTCCGGCCAACGCGACCCAGACCTACGCGACACAGGCTTATCAGCTTTCGTTCGTCGACTTCAAGTTCGGCCAGGGGGCGGCTTTGAGCAACATACTGATCGTCATCTCGCTGCTGGTTGCCGCGTTCCAACTACGCGCCAACCGCCGTGCCAGCGACTTGGCCGGCTGATGGCGACGATTCAGCCCGGCCTGGACCTGCAGATGGCAGAGTCACCCGGCCGACGGTCGGGTCGTTCGGGCGCGGTGCGGCGGAAGGACGCCGGCAAACCCGTCAGAACGGCGATCGGCGTCCTCATCCTTGCGGTGTTCCTGTTCCCCGTCTATTGGATGGTGAACGCTGCCCTGCAGGGCAGCGAGAACCTCCTGACCACGTCCTGGTTTCCCACGCACATCAGTTTTGCCGGGTTCTCCAGGGCACTGCACAGTCAGGGCGCCAATCTGGTGACCAGCCTGGTCATCGCCGTCGGGTCGGTGGTGATCTGTCTGCTGGTATCGGCACCGGCCGCCTACGGACTGTCCCAGACCCGGCTCCGGGGTGGCGGAGTATTCGCAGTGGGACTGCTGATCACCCAGATGATTCCTGGCATCGTGATCGCCAACGGCCTCTACTCGCTGTACAGCGACCTCGACCTGATCAATTCCAGGATCGGCCTCGTGCTGGCGGACGCCTCGCTGGGCATCCCGTTCTCGATCCTGCTCATTCGCGCGTTCATGCTGAACATTCCGCGTTCGCTGATCGAGGCGGCTTACGTCGACGGGGCCAGCAGGCTGCGCGCCTTTGTCTCGATTGTTGTCCCGATCAGCCGTAACGCGCTCATCACCGCCGGTTTGTTCAGTTTCCTCTTCGCGTGGAGCGACTTCCTGTTTGCTCTGACACTGACCACCAACGGGAGCGTGACACCCATTACCCTCGGCATGTATCAATTCCTCGGTGCGCACACCCAGAGCTGGAGCACGCTGATGGCCTCGGCGGTGCTGGCGAGCATTCCGGCCGCGGCACTGCTGATCGGCGCACAGAAGTTCATCGCTTCCGGAGTCACCGGCGGCGCCGTCAAGTGACAGGTGGAGAAGAGCTGCAACCGACGACGAACAGCCGCACGGGTAGATCCTCGAGATCGGAGTGAACACATGACGGCTACGGGTACGGCAGCGCAGAACAGGAGCACCGCGGCAGTAGCCGACGACGATCGGGTCGAGCAACTGCTGAGCAGGATGAGCCTGCGCGAGAAGGTGGCCCAGCTCTACGGCGTCTGGATGGGGATCAACAGCGACGACGGCGAGATGGCGCCGCATCAACATGAACTGGCGACCCTGCCGCAGCCGTGGGACGAGCTCGTCGACGCCGGTGTCGGCCAACTGACCCGACCGTTCGGAACGGCCCCGGTCGATGCCGCGACCGGGGCGAGAAGTGTCGCGGCGACGCAACGGGCCATCGTCGCGGCCGGGCGCTGGGGCGTACCGGCGCTCGTGCACGAGGAGTGCCTGACGGGTGTGGCGACCTGGACAGCCCCGGTCTACCCGTCGCCGCTGTGCTGGGGCGCCAGTTTCGATCCACCCCTCGTCGAGCGGATGGGGGCACAGATCGGCGCGACCATGCGACGCCTCGGCGTCCACCAGGGCCTGGCCCCGGTGTTGGACGTCGCTCGGGACCTGCGGTGGGGGAGGGTGGAGGAGACCATAGCCGAGGACCCCCTGCTGGTCGGGATGATCGGCAGCGCCTACGTCCGGGGGGTGCAGTCCGCCGGTGCGATCGCGACGCTCAAGCATTTCGTCGGCTACTCGGCGTCAAAGGGTGGCCGCAATCTTGCGCCCGTATCGGTCGGTCGCCGCGAGATCGCCGACGTCCTTCTGCCGCCCTTCGAGATGGCTCTGCGGGCCGGCGCGGACTCGGTGATGAACTCCTACAGCGACATCGACGGCATGCCGGTCGCGGCCGATGCCGACCTGCTCACCCGGCTGCTCCGCGACACCTACGGGTTCACCGGCACGGTGGTTGCCGACTACTTCGCGATCGCTTTCCTGCACAAGCTCCACCATGTCGCGGGATCGGCGGGCCAGGCCGCGGATCTGGCCCTGACGGCCGGGATCGACGTCGAACTGCCCACCGTCAACTGCTACGGCGCACCGCTTGTCGCAGCCGTCGAACGAGGCGACGTCGATCCCCGGCTGATCGATCGAGCGGCACGCCGCGTGCTCCTGCAGAAGGCCCGCCTCGGGCTGCTGGACGCGGACTGGACACCGGAACCGGCGTTGCTGCGCGACGGCGACGGGGCCGCTCTGGACACTGCGGACACGCGGTCACTGGCCGGCCAGCTGGCCCGTCGATCTGTCGTACTGCTCCGGAACAGCGGAATCCTGCCATTACCGGCGGGTACCAGGCTGGCCGTCGTCGGCCCGCGCGCCGACACCCCCGAAGCCATGCTCGGTTGCTATTCGTTTCCCATGCACGTCGGTGTGCACCATCCCGGTGTCGGCATCGGGATCGACGTTCCCACACTGGTCGAGGCACTACGGCAGGACGCGTCCGGGTTCGACGTCGGTTACCGGCTCGGTTGCCCGGTGCTGGGTGGGACCGACGAGGAGATGGCGGCAGCATGCGACCTCGCATCGCACGCCGATGTCTGCGTCGCGGTCCTCGGGGATCAAGCCGGCCTGTTCGGCGGCGGGACCTCCGGAGAAGGGTGCGATGCCAACGATCTCCGGCTGCCGGGAAGGCAGGAGGAGCTGCTCGAAGCCCTGATCGCGACCGGTACGCCCGTGGTGCTGGTGCTGTTGGTCGGCCGGCCTTACGAGCTGGCCCGGCAGGTCGACCGGCTGGCTGCCGTGCTCTGCGGATTCTTTCCCGGTGAGGCGGGCGGGCACGCGATCGCCGACGTGTTGGCGGGCCGCGTCGACCCGTCGGGACGGTTGCCGATCAGTTTCCCTCGGGATGGTGGAAACCAACCGGCGACCTACCTGTCCGCGACCCTGGGACACCGCAGTGAAGTCAGCTCCGTCGACCCCACGCCGCTGTTCGGCTTCGGGCACGGACTGTCCTACACCCCCACGCAATGGTCGGACATCGCGACGAACTCCGATTCCGTGGCCACGGATGGGTCCATCGCCCTGTCGGTGACCATCCGCAACACCGCCCCGACTGCCACCTCCGACGTCGTCCAGGTCTATCTCCACGACCCGGTCGCCGAGGTCGCCCGGCCGGCCCAATTCCTGGTGGCCGCCGCCCGGGTGGACCTGTTGCCGGAGCAGCAGCGAACGGTGGAGATCTCGGTGCACGCCGACCTCGCCTCCTATACCGGCGCATCAGGGCGCCGGCAGGTCGATCCGGGGCGACTCGATGTACTGGTCGGTGCATCCAGTACCGACATTCGCGCCACCATTCCGGTCACCGTGACCGGCGCGCGCCGCTACGTCGGCTTCGAGCGGGTCATGGAGCCGACAATTTCTTACGCCGTCTGACCCGTTCCGAGGATCGCTCCAACACGTCGAAGGGCCCGGGTCTGGGTCCGCCGGGTCCGGCCCTGGAACACCTGCACCAAAGTCCGCTGACTCGCTCGCCGCCCCGGCACGACGTGACACCTGTCTGGAACACTGCCGATGATGAAGCCGCTGCCGCGAACGACTCCTGCCGCGTGCGATGTCGACTCAGTCGGTATCGGTGACCTGTTGGACGCGCTGGAATCGACGCCCGGCATCGACCCGCACAGTGTGATGCTCCTGCGCCACGGCCAGGTGATCGCAGAGGGATGGTGGCAGCCGTACTCGGCGGAGGGTGTGCACCTGCTGTATTCGTTGAGCAAGATCTTCACCTCGACGGCCGTGGGTCTGGCCGTGGCCGAGGGTCTGGTCGATCTCGACGTGCCGGTCCTCCAGTACTTCCCGGAACTGGACGGAGAGATCACCGACCGCAGGAGCCGTTCGATGCTCGTCCGTCACGTTGCTGCCATGGCCAGTGGCCACCTGGAGGAAACCCTCGAGCAGGCTGACGCTCTCGACCCGGACGATCTCCTCCGCGGCTTCCTGTTGATCCCGCCGGACGCGGAACCGGGAAGCATCTTCGCCTACAACCAACCGTGCACCTTTGCACTTGCCGCGATCGTGCAACGGGTGAGCGGTGAGTCGCTCACCGACTTCCTGCGCCCACGGTTGTTCGATCCGCTGGGGATCGATGAGCTGGGTTGGGAGCGGGATGCGGCCGGCCGGGAGATCGGCTGGAGCGGGCTGTATGCACCGACCGAGGCGGTGGCCAAGCTCGGTCAGCTGTACCTGCAGGGCGGCCACTGGGAGGGCCGACAACTACTCGACCGCGAATGGGTGGAGGAGGCGACACGCCGACACATCGACACTCCTGCGGATCGCGAGCCGGATTGGCGGCTGGGCTACGGGTTCCAGTTCTGGATCTCCCGATTCGGATATCGCGGTGACGGCGCCTTCGGCCAGTTCTGCCTGATCCTTCCCGACGTCGACGTCGTGCTGGCCGTGACGTCCCAGGTTGCCGACATGCAGAAGGTGCTCGACCTCGTCTGGGAGCATCTGCTGCCCGCGCTGCACACCAAATCTGTGGTTGGCACCAGGACAGCAACCGATGTCGACGCCGCGCTGGCAGCACGGCTGAGCTCGCTGCGACTGCCTGCTCCCACCGGCGGGGCGTTCCCGGTCGGCATGGCGTCGCACCTTTTCCTCGCCGAGGAGGGTAACGACCAGCCGGGCCTGACAGAAGTACTTCTGGACGACGATGCCGACGGCAACTTGACCTTGACGTTGCGCGAAGGCGCTTCACTCATCGTCGCAGAGGTAGGGGTGGGCCGGTGGATCACCACCGGCGCCGTCGCAGTCAGCGGAGCGTGGTGCGCACCCGGCGATGCGGCCGCGTGGCGGGTGCTCGTGGATGTCGTCTTCGTCGAGACGCCGCACCGTCTGCGGCTGACCTGCCGGCCGGACACCGGCACCTTCCGGAGCCGCTGGGTCACTGCGCCTCTGCGGTCACCTCCACTGGGCCGGCTTCGGATGCCGGTTCGTGGAGGACGCTGAGCCCCGCCATCGGGCAGTCATGAGCTACGGACGTGCGTGACGACTCACCGGCGGGCGTGGTTCAGTGCTGTCGTCGCTCGCGCTGCGCGTAGAGGTCTGCGTCGGCCCGGGCGATCAACGACGACGCCGTGTCATCGGCCGTGTGCTGCGTCAGGCCGATCGTCACCGAGCTCGGCTCGGCGCCTGCAGCCAGCAGGGTGTTGACACGGCCGAACCGGCGTCGGGCGGCGGCGATCTCGAGGCCCTGGACAGCGCACAGAAACTCGTCGCCGCCGTAGCGGACGATCAAGTCGTAAGGGCGAAGCGCCGCCTGCAGCGTGGCCGCCACCTGAATCAAGAGCTCATCGCCGGCGGCATGGCCCCGAGTGTCGTTCCTGACCTTCAGATTGTCGACGTCCAGGAAGGCCAGCACCAGCGGATGTCCGGTCCGCTGGACCCGGGCGAGTTCACGGCGCAGCTCCACCAATCCGGCTTCCCGGGAGTACACGCCAGTCAGGGGGTCCATGGAGGCGGCGTGACGATCTCCGGCAGCAGCGGACCGGTCGGCGGCCGCCTCGGTGCGGTCCTGCCGCGCCCCGGTCCGATCGCGGGCGGAAGCATTCCGGTCGACGCCCGCACCGACCAGGTCGTACATCACGGGCTGCTCCTCCGCTGCGCTGGGCGCCTCCATCGGATCGGCGACGGTCGGATCTGCAGTTGCAGCAACGCCGCGGAGCGAGCGGACCCGTTGGTCCCGTAGATCGGCGGCCCGATCCCGCTCCCGTGCAGTCTCGTCCCGGACCTGTGCGGCAAAGTCTCGCTGCCGGCCCGCCTGGTCCCGGAGTTCCGCTGCCTCCTGGCGGTCATGCACGCTGACGGCTTCCGCGTCAGCTGTCTCGCCGCCCTGCTCATCCACCATCAACCCATACCATTCTATTCGCGCATTTCCACCGCTGGTGAAGGAAACGCATCATTTTCTCGAGTCAGACCCACAGCTCTTGCAACGAAAGTTTCACCGGGCCGGTGACCGCCTATGAGCGACGAGCCGTGACCTTGTCGGTGCTATCAACACGATCAGCCGACATGCCTTGTAGCGCTGCTGAAGAGGGTCAGCGGAGATACCGGGTGGCCCGCACCGTTCCTGCCCCCGTTGCCCTTGGTGGGACGGTCGCGCAGTGGCAATGCGGAGGCGGCCAGGAAACGCCCACTCTCAGCGAGAGGCGGAGCATCGCTGGCGTCATTTGTCTTTGTCGTGTGCCCGGCGCCAGCATGCGGTTGAGTCCTGCAGAGTGGTGTACGACCGCAGCGGACTGAGATCTGCTGGC
>CAXTBG010000086.1:0-15544 GCA_964242105.1 uncultured Nakamurella sp.
CCGCGGCATGCTCTACGCCGTCAACCCGGTCGGCTTCGTCTCGATGCTGGTGTCCGCGGGCGTCTCGATCGCGGTGTTCTTCGGGGCCTTCGGTCAGGGCATCAAGCCCTATTCGCCGATCGTCGCGGTGGTCCTGGCGCTCGTGCTGCCGCCGGTACTGGCCATCGCGACGAAGGGGAAGTACTACCTGCGGCGCACCGACGACGGTATCGACCTGCCGATGTTCGACGAGAACGGCAACCCCTCGGGCGAGCACCTGACCTGCCATGTGTGCCGCGTCGACTACGAACGTCCCGACATGACGGCGTGCCGCACGCACGACAGCCAGGTCTGCTCGCTGTGCCTGAGCACCGACAAGGTCGGCGACCACGTCCTGCCGGCCGGCACCTGACCTGTGCTCGGCCCACTCATCGCACTCACCATGCGGCCGTAGGACACTCGAGGGGCATACGGGCGCGCTGCCGGTGCTACGGGTGAGCGTCGTGGAACGAGAGCACCCGGTGAAGGATCAGCCGAACAGCCCGCTCTTGGGATTCCGGCCGGGGGAGGCCGAGCGCGCCCACTCGGCGAACGACTCCGGATTGCGGGTCTGCAGCAGCACCCGACCCGGCCCGACGAAGTCGAACACGAAACCCTCACCGGATTTCAGGGATTGGATCGACCGGCCTTCCACAGCGCGGCGCATCCGGAACTGGATGCCCAGGTCGTAGGCCACCACGTGCCCGGTGTCGATGACGACCGGCTGGCCCGGCTGCAGGTCGAACACGTCGATGGCGCCGTAGCAGCTGACGACCGCCTGCCCGCTGCCGGAGGCACGGATACCGAAGCCGCCCTCGCCGCCGAAGAGGCTGGCCCGGCCGCCCCACTGCGTGTCGATGTCGACGCCGGAGGAGTTGGCGATCCAGTTGCCCCTGGCCAGGTAGAACGGTCGGTCCGGGGTGATGTCCGGCGCCGCGACGTCACCCGGAAGAACGCCCGCGACGTCGACCCAACCGCCCTCCGCCGGCGCGGTGTAGGTGCTGACGAAGAACGACTCGCCGCCCAGCACGGACCGCTTGAGACCTGCCATCACGCCGCCCTCCGCCCTGGCCGCGAGGGTGACGCCGCCGGAGTGCGCGATCATCGCGCCCGACTCCACGCGCACGCTTTCCCCGGGTGCGAGGAACAGCCGGGCGACGGTGAACGACGGGTTGTGCCTGAGCTGGATCTGCATAGCTGACCACCGTACTCAGGGCCGCCCTGCCGACCGCTGCGGGACTCGTTGCTGCAAGCAGGGAACGAGCAACCTGCACGCCGACCGGACCTACCGCGTCTCTTCGCTCTTGTTGTCGGCGGCGGCGCGCAGGACGTCCGACGTGTCCGGGGCGAACGTCAGTTCCGCTGCCTTCTTCGGGCGTCGATGGGAGCGGATGTCGACGCCCCGACCCAGCACGATGTCGCGAATGGACTCGACCGGTAGTTTCGGCCGCCGCGACGGATCGGTCAGCCCGTTGGCTTCCTGGAGGACATCGGTGAGCTGGGTGTAGCAGAACCCGGCGAGCACCGGACTGGATTGCAGTGACCCGAACTGGTCCTTGAGCAGGCGCTCGAATTCGGCGGCGTCCTGCGCGGTGAGATATCCCCAGGCGACCTCACGATTGGTGGGTGCGTAGCTGATACCGCCGAATTCGGATACCAGAACCGGCTGCCCGCGGTCCGGGGTGTCCAGCAGCCGCATCCGCCGCCCCAGCGGACCGATGCCGGTCAGAATCTGCTCGACGGTGCCGCGGTCGGCGTAGGAGGCGGTCATCTCGGCGCCGCTGAGGCTGTAGTCGTGGATCGTCCAGATGTCGGACTCGGCATGCTCCCAGCCGTCGTTGCTGACCACGGGACGGCTGGGGTCCAACGCCTTGACCAGGTGGTAGAGCGCGCGGGCGTAGTCCAGTTGGTCCTGCTGGTGCGAGATGTGTTGCACACCCCAGCTTTCGTTCAGCGGTACCCAGGTCACGATGCACGGGTGCGACACGTCCCGCCGGATGATCTCGATCCACTCGCGGGTCATCCGCTCCACTGCGGTGACGGAGAATTCGTAGCAGCTGGCGTTCTCCCCCCAGACCAGAAGTCCGAGTCGGTCGGCCCAGTACAGGTAGCGGGGATCCTCCAATTTCTCGTGGAGGCGGACGGTGTTGAAGCCCAGGTCCTTGGCCAGCTGCACCTCGCGCCGCAGCGCCGTCCCGTCGGGCGCGGCGAGGTGGGTGTCGGGCCAGTAGCCCTGCTCGAGCACGCCGCGAAGGTAGTAGGGCCGGTCGTTGAGCATGAAATAGCCGTTGGCGATGTCGGCGCTCCGCAACCCGAGGTACGACGCGACCTCGTCGGCGCTGCCGTCCGCCGAGTGCACCCGCACCAGGGCGTCGATCAGGCGCGGGTTTTCCGGTGACCACAGCAGGTTCTCGTAGGCCTGGCCATTGATCTGACCGACCAGCGTGATGACCGTGCTGCTGCGCGGCTCGGTCTGCTGGAATTGCAGCTCGGCAAGCGGTACGTCCCGGTAGGACAGCACGATGTGCACGGTCACCGCCGCAGTCGGCCGGTGCGAGAGATCCAGTCGGAGCCGGACCGATCCATTGGTGATGTCCGGTAGCCAGGCGAGGCTCTCGACGCTGATCGCCGGCACGACCTCCATCCATACCGGCTGCCAGATCCCGGTGGTCCGCTCGTACCAGATGCCGTGCGGCTCCGACTGCCAGTCCTGCTTGCCCCGTGGTTGCGCCACGTCGAGGGGGTCGTCGGCCGCCCGGACGACCAGAGCGGCCTCCGCGGGCGAGTCCACCAGATCGGTGATGTCGAAAGCGAACGGCGTGCTGCCGCCCTCGTGCCGGCCCAGGTACTGCCCGTCCAGCCAGACATCCGCCCGGTAGTCGACGGCGCCGAAATGCAGCACACATCGACCGTTCGCCAGTCGCGCGCCCGCGGCGTCCACATCGGACCGTGTCAGCATGCGGCGGTACCAGACGACCGGATGGAAGGCGTTGTCACCGATTCCGGAGGCTGTGGACTCGGGCGGGTACGGCACGGTGATGGTGCGGTGGAACGCCTGGGAGGTCGGCAGAAACCAACCGTCACGCACACCCCGGTCGTCGTCGTCGTGGGCGAAGTCCCAGGCGCCGCTGAGGTCCGCCCAGGCGCCTCTGACCAGCTGTGGCCGCGGGTAGCCCTCCTCCAGGAGGTCTTCGGGCCAGGAGGACGAGGAGAGCAGGTGCTCGTCGAGCAAAGTCATACCGAACATGATGACCAGTCGCCCCGCATCTTGCAACGTGGCAAAAGTTTGTCCGGCTAAGCGGTCACCCGGCGGGGCCGGCCGGGGTCGTAGGGCGTGCCGGGTGAGAGCTGCTCTCCCGGACGATCAACTCGTGCCCGATCGTGACGTCGCGCGGTGGGACTTTCGTGCCGTGCATGCGGTCGAGGAGCAGAGTGAGGGCGGCCAGCGCCGTTTCTGGCTTGTCCGGACGGACGGAGGTGATGGTCGGGATGGAGAACGTGACCTCGTCGATGTCGTCGAACCCGACCACCTTGACCTCGCCCGGTACCCGGATGCCCAGCACGTGCAACTCCCGCAGTGCCCCGACGGCCAACTCGTCACTGAAGCAGAACAACCCGTCCGGTGGACGGTTGGACTGCATCAGCTGCCGAACGGCCGCCCCCGCGCTGCGACGCCCGTAATCCGGCGTGCGGACGTACAGCTCGCTGTCGAATACCGAACCTGCTGCTCGCAGTGCGGCGCGGTAGCCCTTCAGCCGCTGGCGTGAGGTGATGTCGAACGGGACCCGGCCGCCGCCGATGGCGCCGACCCGTCGACAGCCTGACCCGATCAGGTGAGTGACGGCATCCTTTGCCGCTGCGACGTTGTCGATGCCGACGTGGTCGAAGGCGCTCTTCGCCGTCCGCTCGCCGAGCAGGACGATCGGGATGTTCGTCCGCAGACCGGCCAGCGTCCGGCCGTTGAGGCCCTGGGAGCTCATCAGGGCGCCGTCGACCCACCCCGACCGGTCCGCGATGTCCAACAGGGCAAGCTCCCGTTTCGGGTCGCCGCCGGTCTCGTCGATCATCACGGTGCACCCGAGGGCGCTCGCCCGCTCGACGACGTCGTGCGCGATCTCGCCGAAGTAGGGCACGGTGAGCAGCGGCAACAGCAGGGTGATGATGCCCGTCTGTCCGCGGCGGAGGCCGCGCGCCATCAGATTCGGCCGGTAGTTCAACTCCTCGAGCGCGGCTTGCACCTTGGCCCGCATCTGGTCCGAGACGTACGGGTAGTCGTTGACGACGTTGGACACGGTCCGCGGGGCGACGCCCGCGTGTCGGGCGACATCCCGCATGGTGACTGCCATGTCACCTCCGATTCTGGTGGCGGCAGATCGTCGTCCGGAGAGATGAGGGCAGGCGTGTGGAGGGTACCGCGCGCCTTCGGGCGTCAGTCTCGCCGACGACGTGCATCGATGCAACAGCTGGAGCGATATGCCGCGACAATCGACAGGCGTCCGCCCTTGCCTCGATGCAAGAAGTGAGTACAGTCTGCCTGGTGTCATCGACGTCACACGAAAGGAACTGGCTCATGTCCAGCCCGTTGTCCCGCCGCCGTTTCCTCGCTGCCAGTGGAGGACTGAGCATGGCGGGCCTCTTGGCGGCCTGCTCCTCCCCGATCGTCAGCAGCGTGACCGGAGCGCAGCCGAATACCGCTGACGTGATCTTCTGGCACCTCTTCGGTGGCGGTGACGGCGCCAACATGAAGACGATGGTGAACAACGTCCAGACCGCCGAACACATCTCGGTCGAGTCCACCCTGTTGTCGTGGGGTAATCCCTACTACACCAAGCTGGCGCTGGCCGCGTCGAGCGGCCGGCCACCGGACGTGGGTATCGCGCACCTCTCGCGTCTCCCTCTGCTCGCGCAGGCAGGTCTGCTGGAACCCATCGAGGACGCCGGCGCAATGGCCGCCGGGATCACCCAGGACAAGTTCACCCCCGCGGCCTGGTCGAAGGCCACGGTGGACGGAAAAGTCTTCGCGGTTCCCCTGGATACCCACCCCTACGTCATGTATTACAACGTCGACCTGGCGAAGAAAGCCGGTTTGCTCAATGCAGCCGGCGACAACCTGAAGACGATCAGCGGCCGCGACGACTTCGTCAGTGCACTGAAGGCGATGAAGTCTGCGAGCGGTAGCCGGTACGGCGCCGTGTCCTCCTTCACCGCCGATCCATCGACGAGCTGGCGCTTTTTCATGACGCTCTACTCCGGGCTGGCCGGGCCCATCGTGTCCGACCAGGGCACCAAGGTCAGCCTCGACTCCGCAGCACTGCAGGAGACCTTCGCCTTCATGCAGAGCCTCACCGGGTCACTGGGACTGATGCCCGGCAACGCAACCTCGACCACCGCCGGCACACTGTTCGGTCAGGGAAACGTGGGGTTCCTGTTCGACGGCGTCTGGCAACTGCCCACCTACAAGGGGACCACGTTGCCCAGTGGCGCGCCCCTGAACTTCAACCTGGTTCCGTTTCCGGCGATTCTGGGGCCGAAGCCCCATGCCTATGCCGATTCGCATTCCCTGGTGATTCCCCGGTCCACCGGCCGGTCGGCGCAACGGACAGCGGATGCGGTCACGTTCATCAAGGGCATCCTCGACAACAGCCTGGTCTGGTCCGGGGGCGGGCACGTCCCCGCGTGGCTGCCGGTCCAGAAGAGCGCTGAATTCGTGAAGGAGAAGCCGCAGAGCAACTACGTCCAGGCGGCCTTCAATGCGGTCTACGACCCGCCGGGCTGGTACACCGGCGCCGGTTCGGACTTCCAGAACCAGGTGGGGGCCGTGATCATCAGCGTGCTGGCCAACCAGCTCACCCCGCAGGCGGGCGCCGGTGCGATGACCGACGCGCTCAAGCAATTCTCCACGGCAATTCCCCCGGTGCAGTAGAAACAGATCGGAAACAGACAATGTCAACGGCCGTGGCGACTCCTGAAACCGATACGTCCTCACCGAGCAGATCGGCGGAAACCACCAAGAGCGAAGCGGGTCGCGCTGGATGGTGGTTCTCGACCCCCTTCCTCGTGGTCTACGTGCTTTTCCTGATCGGTCCGGTCCTGATCGGGCTGGTGATCAGTTTCTTCAACACCTCGACGGTCAGTGCAGGTCTGGGCGGTTGGGTCGGCTTGTCGAACTATTCGGCCGTACTCAAGAACGCCGATTTCTGGGCGTCGATGTGGCACACCGCGATCTTCACGCTCCTGAGCACGCCGCTGCTGGTCGTCGTGCCGCTGTTGTTCGCCATCCTGGCGGCGCGGGTCGTGCGGAACCGGTGGTTCTTCCGGCTGGCCTTCTTCGCCCCGTACGTCGTGCCGTCGTCGGCCGTCTGTCTGATCTTCGCCTTCATGTACACGCCGGAAACGGGCCTGATCAGCAAGGCCTTCAGCGCAGTCGGGCTCACCGCGCCCAACTTCCTGGGAAGTACCGGTGGTGCCTGGTTCGGCGTCACCCTTCTCACCCTGTGGTGGACGTTCGGATTGAATTTCATCCTGTACACCGCCGCCATCCAGGACATCCCCGAGGACGTGTACGAGGCGTCGGCGATCGACGGGGCCTCCCCCTGGCAGCAGATCACCCGCATCACGATGCCTCTTCTCCGGCCCACCATCGCCCTGGTGCTGATCCTCCAGCTGTTGGCGTCGCTGAAGGTGTTCGACCAGATCTACATCCTGTTGGCGGGCGGTCCGGGAAACAAGACACGTCCGGTCATCGAATACATCTACGACACCGGTTTCACCTCATACCGCGGTGGTTACGCCTCGGCGGCCACCATGGTCTACCTCGTCGTCCTGGTCGTCATCTCCGCCGTCTGGGTGCTGTTCAACCGGCGTACCACCGAAAACGCAACAGAACCCACGACCACCGCGATCGACGCGTAGGAAAGGCCGAACAATGACGACCACGCTGACCCGCGGCGCCACCCCGATCCGACCTCGCGACTCGAAGCTCGAGGGCGGTAACGGAGCAAAACTCTTCAACCGCCTCGCCGCAGTCTGTCTGACCCTTTTCGGCCTGATCTGGCTGGTGCCATTCCTGTGGACGCTGGTCACCTCCTTGCGGCCCGACAACGAGATCACCGCCAATCCGGTGAGCTGGTGGTCCAGCCACTTCTCCTTCCGCGCCTACAGCAACACCCTGCACGACAACCCGATCGGCTGGTGGTACATCAACAGCTTCATCATCTCCGCGCTGTCGGTGGTCTTCACTGTCATCGTCTGTTCGATGATCGGGTTCGCGCTGGCACATCTGAAGTTTCGTGGACGCGGTGCGGTGACGGCAGCGGTGTTGATCGGACTGATGGTCCCGACCCAGGCGACGGTCATCCCCCAGTTCATCGAGTTCCGGTCGATCCACCTGCTCGGGACCTACTGGGCCCTCATCCTTCCGGCGGTCGCCGCACCCATTGCAGTGTTCGTGTTCCAGGCGTTCCTGAAGGGCATCCCGCAGGCACTCATCGAAGCAGCCCGGCTCGACGGTGCCAGCTGGTGGATGATCTACCGGCGCGTGTGCATGCCACTGTGTCGCCCGGCCATCTCGGCGGTCGCGATCCTCACCTTCGTCTCCACGTGGAACGCCTTCCTGTGGCCGTTGCTGGCGTTGACGCAGACCAAGTCGCAGACGATCCCGGTCGGGCTGTCGGGGCTGGTCGGCGGGTCGGCCAATCTCTACGCCGAGGTCATGGCCTCCTCGGTCCTGGGCTTCATCCCGTTGCTGGCGGTCTTCCTGCTCTTCCAGCGGCAGATCGTGCAGGGCGTGTCGCAGACCGGTATCAAGTAGCCCGACGCCGGGCGCGCACCGACCCACCCACTCGAAACAGGAGCACCTGATGCGCGTTCTGCCCGTGCTGGCCATCGTCGGGGCCGTGCTGGGGATGATCACGGCGCCCGCCTACGGCAGCACGACCCGCCAGTCGACCATGGCGCCGACTCCCGCGCGGCACGGTCAGACGCCCGCGCCCTACCGCAACCCGTTGCGGCTGTCCCTGCCGGACGGCAGCGAGGCAGCCAGTTGCGCCGACCCGACGGTGATTCGTGGGCAACAGCCCCACGATTCGAACTGGTATCTCTACTGCACCTCTGATGCCCTGGATTCGACCGTCGGAGCCGACGGCAAGCCCGTCATCCACAACGTGCCGATGTTCCGTTCCGCCGACCTGACCAGGTGGCGGTATGTCGGTGACGCCTTTCCGGTGAAGCCGAGCTGGGTCGCGGCGTCAGGTGGTATCTGGGCGCCGGATGTGACGTACCGGAACGGCAAGTACTACCTGTACTACGCGGCGTCGGACACCTCGTTGCCTGGTGGCGGTTCAGCCTTGGGCGTCGCGGTCAGCGCGGGCCCGACCGGCCCGTGGATCGACTCCGGGCAACCGGTCGTCGCGCCGCAGGCCGCCCCGGGAAGCACCGACCGGAGGTGGGAGTTCGACCCCGAGATCATCACCGCGGGCGCGCACACCTACGTGTACTTCGGCAGCTATTTCGGTGGCATCCATGCCCGGGAGTTGACTGCCGACGGCCTGCATTCCCTGCCCGCCACCGAAACGGCGATCGCCATCGACAACCGTTACGAAGGCACCACCATCGTGAAACACGACGGCTGGTACTACTTCATGGGATCGGCGACCAACTGCTGCAACGGACCGCTGACCGGATATTCCGTCTTCACGGCCCGTTCCCGCTCGCCGCTGGGTCCCTTCTTGGACCGGGACGGGCGGTCCATCCTCGCCGGCAGGGTCGGCGGCACTCCGGTGATCACCCAGAACGGCAACCGCTGGGTGGGCACCGGGCACAACACCGTCATCACCGACCTGTCCGGCCAGGACTGGACTTTCTACCACGCGGTCGACCGGACCGACCCCTACTACCAGGGCCAGGTCGGCTACACCAAGCGGCCACTGCTGCTCGACCCGTTGGACTGGCGAGGCGGCTGGCCCGTCGTCCGCGGCGACCGCGGTCCCTCGGACCAGCTCGTCCCCGGACCTGTTGCGCAACGGGGTGAGTCGGCCACCTATCGCACCCCTCACGCGCCGGCCGCCACGCCCGGACGCCTGTTGAGGAAGTTCTCCGACAACTTCGACGGGGCCGCCGTGTCCAGCCGGTGGACGTTGATCCGACCGCCGGCAACAGGTCTTCCCGTGGTCACCGGCGGCGCTCTGTCCTGGCCGACGCAGCAGGCCGACCTGCATCCTGAAACACACGCCACCGCACTCGCTTCCATTCTGGCCGAGCCGGCGCCTGCGGGGAACTACGTCGTGGAGGCGAAAGTCGCTGTCGACGTTCCGGCCGAGGGATGCTGCCAGAACTATGTGCAGGGTGGTCTCGTGATCTACCAGAACGACGGAAACTACGTGAAATTGGCTTCCAGCTCGATCTTCAACACCCGGCAGACCGAATTCGGTCGGGAGGTCACTCCGGTGCCGACCGGCTATCCGAATTACGGCAATGGCGTCGTCGGGCCGGTGGGTGACTGGACCTACCTGCGAATCGTGCACCGCCGGGTGGGCAAGACCGATGAGTACACCGCCTACAGCAGTCTGGACGGTCGGCGGTGGGATCATGGTACCTGGACCGCCGACCTCGGCGGCCACCCGCAGATCGGCCTCGTGTCCATGGGCGGCGCAGGATTCACCACCACCGTCGACTACCTCCGGGTCAGCACGCTGGCCGATCGCTGCCGGTACGACAGGTGACCGCTGGACCAGCGGCCATCCTGCCCAGCTTCCCCGAGGACGACGTCGACCAGGGAGATCCATTCCTCTTCGAAGACCCCGGGGGGAGGAATGGGACCGGCTTCCCGTACTTCGTGGTCGTGTCCAGCGCCGGCTTCCGGATGTACGGCTCCCACCGCCCAACGGTCCCCGGTAGCTGGGTCTTCCTCGGGGAGAGCTTCCCTGGCGTGAACATCGATCCCTGGGCGTGGGCACCGTGTGTGCGGTACGTCGCCGGTCTGGCTCGTCCCTGGGTGATGCTGTACTCGCTGGCCGCCGGCAGCGGTGACCCGTTGGGCCATCAGTTCCACCAGTTGCGCCGGGCGGACAGCCCGTCGCCGGCTGGTCCGTACCGGGACTCCGGCGAAGTACTCACCCCCGACATCCCCTTCGCCATCGACCCGGATGTTTCGGTGCGAGCGGACGGGAGCCTCTGGCTCACCTGCGCTGCCGACCACGTCGACCGACCGCCGTACGGGACCGGCCTGTTCGAGGCGCGGGTGTCGCCGGACCTGCGCCGCCTGGAGTCACCGTTGCAACCGTTGGCCCGGGCCCATTTCGACTGGCAGGTCTACCTCGCCGAACGGTCACTCCCGTGGATGAGCATCCCGGGCGTCGATTGGGCGCGCGGGGACACCGTGCGGTGGTTCACGATGGAAGGCCCCAGCGGGCTGGTGACACCCGCGGGACGTGACCTGCTGCTCTACAGCGGCGGCAACTTCCAGGGTTTCTATGCGGTGGGCATGCTCCTCCGGGAGCACGACGGGAGCTGGACCGATCTGTCGCCCGAACCCAACGCGTGTCTGCTCCGGCCCGACGTGGACCGCCGCGTCCTGGGTCCTGGTCACTGCAGCGTGTCCGGCAATCTCCTCGCCTACCATTTCCGCGCCGCGCCCGATGCGCCACGCCAGTTCACGGTCGGCACGCTGACCTGGGACAGCGGCAGGGATCTGCCGACAGTCGTCTGACAGCGTCAGAACCGGTCGCCGGCGGTGCGCAGATCTCCCGACTGCCCGGTGCTACCCGGCGGGAACCGGCGAGAACCGCCGAGGTCACTCATGTCTCGTCCCTCGTGGTTTCGATGGGCAGGGTCGAACGCGTCACCAGGGGGCGGGCAGGTGCAGCAGCACGTTCCGGTCGCCCGGCGTGCCGACCCGGTGGTTGCGGGCGAAGTCGGTCCGGTCGAACTGCCAGTCGTTGGCCGCCAGCTGCCGGGACAGCCCCGCCATGGCAGCCACCGAATCGACGCGGCCGGACCACGGCAGCTCGCCGGTGTGGTCGACCATGGTCAGCGCGACCGTCAGGGTGCCGACGGGCGAGCGAAGCAGCTCCACGATGCGGCCCTGCTGGGGGAAGTCGATCAGCGACGGCGCGGTGACCTCCCACCAGGCGTGCCGGCCGGAGTGCGGCGTCACCCGGGTGATGTGGGTGTGGCCGTTCAACCACAGCACCACACATCGGTGACCGTCGAGCAGCTCGGCCAGCTCGGAGCCGAGCACCCGGCCGGGCGCGCCGGGGGCCGAACGGCCGTTGACCAGGTCGGCGAGGGTGTGGTGGGAAGCGAGCACGACCAGGCGCCGCTCCCGATCGGCGTCGGTCAGCTCCGACTCCAGCCAGACCAGTTGAGGTTCGTCCAGGCTGCCCTGCCAACCGCCGTGCTCGTTGACCGAGTCGAGCACCAGCACGGTGACCGGCCCGTGGTCGTAGCGGTAGTAGGCGGGCCCTCCGGTGCGCAGCCCGTGGCCGGCGGGACGGGCGCGGTCGCCGAAGTGCGCGCCGAGGAACTCGTCGCGGGTGATGGTCCGGCGGCGGGCGTCGGGAGTGACCGTGCGGGTGAGCATCTCGCTCCACCGGTCCAGGCCCGACTGGGCCGTGGCGTCGACGGCCGCCACGAACGACCCGACCTCGTGCGGGGTCCAGCCGGCCGGCACGTCGACCGGCTTCCGGTCGGCCATCGAAGCGGTGGCGAACTCGCCGATGCCGGGGATGTTGCCCTGCAGGAGCTGGTCGTGATTGCCGTGGACCGCGAGCCAGGGCATGGCCAGGCCGGGAGAGCGCACCGGCTGTCGCAGCGCATCGAGCAGACCCGGCGCGTCGGGAAAGCCGTACAGCCGACGCGGCCGGTCCAGTCGGGGAGTGCCGTCGGCATGGCGTGCCGGATCGGGGTGCCAGTACGCCTCGTGCCAGTCGTCGGCGTCGGCGACGCCCTCGTACCGCTCGGGCGAGCCGGAGTCGGGGACGATCTCGCCGCCGTCCAGCAGATCGATGTACCAGCCCAGCTCGTTGGCCTGCGCGCTGTCGATCGCATCACCGGTGGTGATGGCCCAGTCGATCGGCGCGCCGCCGACGGGGCCGGTACCGACGGCGTTGATCGCTTCCACCATCGCGGCGCCGACCTGCACCGTCAGGCAGTCCTGCGGGCGATAGCTGCCGATGATGCCGATGTGCTCGCGCAGCGGCGAGTCCAGGTCCGACCAGCGGTCCAGGAACTCACCGCGGGCCGGTGACTGCGAATCGCACAGGTGCAGGTCGGACAGATGGGCGATGGTCAGCAGCGGTGCGCCGTCGGCAGGCAGCGCGCCCGGTCCGGCCCGCAGGTCGGTGCGGGCCCGATGGTCTTCAGCCGGGCCGACGGCAAGCTCCCAGTAGCCGAGTGGGGAGCGGTGCCCACCGATGATCGACGAGCGACAGGTCAGCGTCACCGGCGCAGTATGCACAGGCCCGGTGTCCGGGAGGTGTCCGGTCGGGTCCGAGCGACGTGGCGGTGTTCGGCCGGCGTCGACTCGGCGTCCGCCCTTGACAGTTAGAAGTCGAATGGTTAGAGTCCTAATCATGGGTCCGTCCGACAGAGAGCTCGCCAGCACGCTGGAATTGATGCGCTGGATCGGCTGGGCCCAGGGCAAGGCGGGCGAGGACTGGATCCGGGCGCGGGAACTCAGTCACCAGCAGGCCTTTGCACTGGGGTACCTGGTGCAGAATCCGGGAGCGATGCAACGGGAGATCGCCCAGATGACCCGGACCACCGCGGCGAGTGTCTCTAGTCTCCTGCAGGGGCTCGAGCGTCGGAACCTTGTCGAGCGCCGCACCGAGAACGGCGACGAACGCAGCAAACGCGTCTACGCGACGCCCACCGGCGCCGAGCTCATCGCCGGGTTCGACGACGCGATGGGCGCCGCCGAGCAGACGATCCTGGCTCCGCTCGACTCCGCTGAGCGGTCCACGTTGCACGCCCTGCTGCAGAAGCTCACCGCGGACCTGCCGCAACCCACCCGGTAGCTCCGATAGCGCGGCACCCCTGCGCACGCCCGTCACGCAGTCCCGCGCTCCCATTCACATCGCCGTGCCGGCTCGGAGTCGGCGCGTGATCAGCCCTGCCCGGAAAGAGGCCGCCATGAACACCATGAATCCCGAGAACGCCATCCAGGCCGACACTGTCGACGGCAACGACACTGTCGGCAACGACACCGCAATAGGTACGAACCGCTGGTACCTCTCCGCAGCACCGATCGTCCGCGCCCTGGTCCACCTGTGCGTGCCGATGGCCGCCGCGCTGATCGTCGGCGCCGTCTACAACCTCATCAACGCCGGCTTCATCGGCTCGCTCCACGACACCGCACTGCTGGCAGCGATCACCTTCGGCGCGCCCATCCTCGGCCTGGTGATGGCGGTCGGCGGCGTGTTCGGCGTCGGCGGCGGCGCACAGATCTCCCGGCTGCTGGGCGCGGCGGAGCACGCGCCAGCGAAAACTGTTGACATCAAGCGTGTCTCGTCCTTCGCCTTCTGGGGGTCGATCATCGCCGGAAGCGTGTTCGGCGGCGGCGGCTTGCTGCTGCTGCACCCGCTGGTGTCGCTGCTCGGCGCGGACTCCACCGCAGCGGCGGCAACCAGATCGTTCATCGCCGTGATGCTGGCGTTCGTCCCGGTGCTCGCCGCCGCGTTCTGCCTGGAACAGCTCGTGCGGGCCGAGGGCGCCGCCCGGCAGGTGATGGTCGGCCTGATCGCATCCACCATCGCGAACCTCGTGTTCGACGTCCTCTTCATCCTGGTCCTGCCGTGGGGCGTCGCCGGCGCCGCGCTGTCCATCGGCCTGTCGAACCTGGGCGTCGTCGTCTACTTCGCCGTCTGGCTGACCCGGCACAGCGAGCACCTCAGCCTTGCGCCTCGTTGGTTCACGCTGTCGTCCTCGGTCTGGAAGCCGGTGTTCGGCGTCGGCATCGGCGAGCTGCTGCAGTCCGCCTTCCTGATCCTCACCTCGCTCGTGCTGAACAACCTGGCCGCCGCCTACGGTGACGGCCCGCTCGCCGCCATGGGCGTCGCCGTCCGCATCGCCCAGATCCCGGAGTTCCTGATCATGGGCATCACCCTCGGCGTGCTGCCGCTGCTCGCCTACTCCTACGGCGCGGGGGACCGGAGCCGGCTGACCTGCGCGCTGCGCACCTCCGCCTGCACGGTCGGCGGCATCGCGGTCTTCTTCGCGGTGACGGTGTTCCTCTTTCGCGATCAGGTGTTCACCGCGTTCGTGGCCGACCGATCCGTGCTGTCCATCGGAGTCGGCATTCTCACCGCACAGCTGGTGGCGATGATCGCCAACGGGTTCACCGGCCTGATCACCTCCCTGTTCCAGGCAGCGGGCCGTCCGCTGGCGGCGACCGTCATGTCGGTGTCGCAGGGCGTGCTGTTCATCCCCATCGTGCTGCTGGGCAACCTCTGGTTCGGGCTGCCCGGCATCGTCTGGGCGCTCACCGTCACCGAGGGACTGGTGCTCGTCGTCGGACTGGTGCTGTGGCTGGCTTCCCGTCACGCCATCGATCGCGGCCTCGTCGCGGGCAGCCCCGAACGCGCCGACCAGGCACTCGATGGGGAAGTCGGAGCCGTCGGGCCCGGTACGACCGCGCGGGAGTTCGCCGGGCCGGCGTGACCTGAACCGCGCGCCGGGAACAATCCCCGACCGGTATGACGTTGGACAGAGCAGTTAACTTGAGCCGGACGCGCTCAAGGCGGTTTGACAGCGAGTCGCCCACTGGGCATGCTGGGAACAGGCCTTGAGCGCACCACGCTCAACCAGCTCCGGAAAAGCCAAATCACGGGCTCGCGCCAACCGGTGCGGACCCACAGCACTCATAGCAGGAGGAACGCATGTCGCGTGCCGTCGGTATCGATCTCGGTACCACCAACTCAGTCGTCGCAGTCCTGGAGGGCGGCGAGCCGACCGTCATCGCGAACGCCGAGGGCGCTCGCACCACCCCGTCCATCGTCGCCTTCGCCAAGAACGGCGAGGTGCTGGTCGGCGAGGTCGCCAAGCGTCAGGGCGTCACCAACGTCGACCGCACCATCCGCTCCGTGAAGCGCCACATCGGCACCAAGTGGTCGGTGGACATCGACGGCAAGTCCTACACCCCGCAGGAGATCAGCGCCCGCGTGCTGGGCAAGCTCAAGCGTGATGCCGAGTCCTACCTGGGTGAGCCGGTCGTGGACGCGGTCATCACCGTCCCCGCCTACTTCAACGACGCGCAGCGCCAGGCCACCAAGGAAGCCGGCGAGATCGCCGGGCTGAACGTGCTGCGCATCGTCAACGAGCCGACCGCCGCCGCTCTGGCCTACGGCCTGGACAAGGGCGACAAGGAGCAGACGATCCTGGTCTTCGACCTCGGTGGTGGCACGTTCGACGTGTCGCTGCTGGAGATCGGTGACGGCGTCGTCGAGGTCAAGGCCACCGCCGGCGACAACAAGCTCGGTGGCGACGACTGGGACGAGCGCGTCGTCAACTGGCTGGTCGACAAGTTCAAGGC
>CAXTBG010000087.1:0-15434 GCA_964242105.1 uncultured Nakamurella sp.
ACCTCGACCCGCTGCTGCAACCACTTGCGCTGCACCGGATCCATGATGTGCATGTACTCCACGCCCACGGTGCGGCAGTAGGAGTCGCGCAGCACGCCGAGCACGTCGCGCAGCTTCATGAACTCGGCGCCGTTGAATCCGCCGACCGGGAACTCCCGGTCGAGGTCCCACAGGGTGAGCCCGTGCGACAGCACGTCCAGATCGGGATGACGGCGCTGCCGGTAGTTGAGCGGGTCGGTGTCGGCCATCAGGTGGCCGCGGGTGCGGTAGGCGTCGATCATCTCCAGTACCCGGGCGGTGCGGTCGACCGAGCCGGCCCGTCCGGCGTCGAAGTCCTGCACCCAGCGCACCGGCTCGTACGGCAGCCGGAGCGCAGCGAACACGTCGTCGTAGAACCCGTCCTCGCCCAGCAGGAACTGGTGGATGCGGCGGAGGAACTCGCCGGACTCGGCGCCCTGGATGATGCGGTGGTCGTAGGTGGAGGTGAGCGTCATGATCTTGGAGATGCCCAGCTCGGACAGCGTCTGCTCACTGGCGCCCTGGAACTCCGCCGGGTACTCCATGGCACCGACGCCGACGATGGTGCCCTGCCCGGACATCAGCCGCGGCACCGAGTGCACCGTGCCGATGCCGCCCGGGTTGGTCAGCGAGATGGTGGTCCCGGCGTAGTCCTCCGCGGTCAGCGCGCCGGTACGGGCCTTGCGGACGACGCTCTCGTAGGCGCTCCAGAACTGGGTGAAGCTCATCCCCTCGCAGTTGCGGATGGGCACGACCACCAGTGACCGCTGGCCGTTCTTGCCGGGCAGGTCGATGGCCAGGCCGAGGTTGACGTGCGCGGGGGTGACCACCTGCGGCTTGCCGTCGACCTCCGAGTAGTGCCGGTTCATATGCGGGTAGTCCGACAGCGCCCGGATGATCGCGTACCCGATGATGTGCGTGAACGAGACCTTGCCGCCGCGGTTGCGGCGCAGGAAGTTGTTGATGACGATGCGGTTGTCGCCGATCAGCTTCGCCGGGACGGCGCGGACCGAGGTGGCGGTCGGCACCTCCAGCGAGGCGGTCATGTTCCGGACGACCGCGGCGGAGGCACCGCGCAACGGGGCGAATGCCTCCTCGGGGCCGGCGGACTTCTCCGCGATCCGGGCCGCCTTGGCCGCCTTGTTGACCACCAGGTCGTCCGGGGTGGCGGTGGTCGCGGTGCGCTGCGGTGCACGCGCCGGTTCCGCAGCGGGCGCGGCGCCGTTGGATCCGCTGCTGGGCGGTGCGGTCTTCGCTGCGGGCGCCGTCTTCGCTGCGGGCGTGGGCGCAGCCGGGGCCGCGGCGGACCCGTTCCGGCGGGCGGGCGGCGGCGGAGGCGGCGGGGGAGTCCTGCCGGCCGCCGGCGCCGAACTGGGCGCCTGCTGCGGTGCAGGAGCGGGGGCAGGCGCAGCAGTGGCGTGGACTGCAGGAGCAGGAGCGGCCGCGGCCGGAGCTGAGGCGGGAGGGGCAGGGGCGGCGGCCGGAGCTGCGTCGGGTGCTGCGTGAGCCGTGCCGTTGCCCGGAGCCGAACCAGTGGCACCGCGGGCGGCCCGGGCGTCGGCGACCGGGTCGGTGAAGAAATCGCGCCAGATCTGTTCGACGCTGCCTGGATCGGCGAGGAATTGGTTGTACTTCTCCTCCACGAACCAGTCGTTGGGACCGAACTCCGGCTTGGTGGCTGACGACACTGTCGTTTCCGCCTTCTCGACTCTGGACGATGTGACCTCGTCAAGGTTAGACCGACCCGCAGTACCCCGTTGGTCCGACTCGGGGACATCTCTCACACCTTCGCCAACGGGCCGCGGATGTGCGTTGCGCCGTTGCCGGGCGGTGCGGAGCACTCAGCCGAACGCGTCGACCCCGGTGAGGGCCTTGCCGATGACGAGCTGGTGGATCTCCGCGGTGCCCTCGTAGGTCAGCACCGTCTCCAGGTTCGCGGCATGCCGCATCACCGGATAGTCCCCGGTGATGCCGTTGCCGCCGAGGATCGACCGGCACGTCCGCGCGATGTCCAGCGCCGTGCGGGTCGAGTTCAGCTTTCCCATCGAGACGGCCGCGGCCGCCTGCCGGCCCAGGCTGCCGGCGTCGATCGACCGGCCGAGATGCAGCGCCAGCAGATACGCCGCAGACCAGGCGGTGGCCATGTCGGCGAGCTTGGCCTGGGTGAGCTGGAACCCGGCCAGTGGCTTGCCGAACTGCTCCCGGCTGCCGGCGTACTCCAGGGCGGTGGCCAGCGCATCCCGGGCGGCTCCCAGTGCGCCGAAGACGATGCCGGCGCGCGCCTCCGACAGGCACGACAGCGGACCGCGCAGGCCGGTGACGCCGGGCAGGACGCTGTCCTCGCCGACCTCCACCCCGGTCAGCACCAGTTCCGCGGTGGCCGACGCGCGGAGCGACAGCTTGTTGCCGACCTCGTTCGCGGTGAAACCCGGCGCATCGGTGGGCACGAGGAAGCCGCGCACCACCTCGGTGCCGGAATCCGGGTCGGGTGTCTTCGCCCAGACCACCGCCACGTCGGCGACCGTGCCGTTGGTGATCCACATCTTCACGCCGTCCAGCCGAAAACCGCCGGGCACCGGCGTGGCGCGGGTTGTCATGGACGAAGGATCCGAGCCCGAATCGGGCTCGGTCAGGCCGAAGCAGCCGATCAGTTCGCCGGCCGCCATGCCCGGCAGCCAGCGGTCCTTCTGCTCGTCGGATCCGTACTTCCAGATGGGGAACATCGCCAGGGATCCCTGGACGGACACCAGCGAACGGATGCCCGAGTCGCCGGCCTCCAGCTCCAGGCAGGCGAGGCCGTATTCCACCGCCGACGCGCCGGCGCAGCCGTACCCGTCCAGGTGCATGCCGAGCAGCCCGGCCTCGCCGAACTGCGCGGCCAGCTTCCGCGCCGGGATGTGCCCGTCGGCGTACCAGCCGGCGATGTGCGGGCGCACCAGGTCGTCGACCAGCTGCCGCGTCGCGTCCCGGATGTCCCGCTCGGTGTCGGACAGCGTGGCGTCGATGGACAGCAGATCGGCCGGGAGCGCCGGCGCACCGAAGGTCATGCCCCGCACAGTACGACGGGGGGAGTAGCTACCGGTCGTGTCCGTTCGCCGCGAGCCACTTCCTGGCGCGGGTGGGCGACGCGCGCGCCAGCCACGCGTCCTGCACCACCTCCGTCAGTTCGGTCAGCGACAGCTTCGCGACCTCGCTCTCCCGCAGCAGCACCGACAGGTGACCGTCGAAGTGCGGCGTCGTGAAGAACGGCGAACTCTCGTCCTGCACCAGGCTCTGCTTGTCGGCCTCGGACTGCACCCAGACCACGACCACGTCCGGCAGCCGATTCCCGCGTTCGTCGACGGCGTCCGGTCGGGGCGTGCGGAAGAAGAGGAACGACTTTCCGCCGACCTGGTAGACCGGCCTCCCGGAACTGCCGTCCAACCGCTGGGTGAACGCCATGGCCGCGGCGATGTCATGGAGGTCGCTCGGCCGTGCCGGACGCGACTGTGTCGTCACTTCTTCCGTACCTCCGGCTTCGCGGCCCGCCGCCGCTGCGCCTGGAATACCCGCTCCCGCTCCGAGGCAATCAGGTGATCGTCGACAGCGCCCGCGCCCGGCCCGCCGCCGGACCGGCGTCGCCACGGACGCTACGGTCGGCAGGATCCTGCGCGCACTTGTCGATCCGCGCGGTGGTCGTTCGACGTCTCCACGACGACACCGACAACGGGTCGCACCGCCGACGAGAGGTTCCCGAGATGACCGCCACCACCGCCGCCGCCCGCACCGGATTCGCCGACGTGAACGGCCTGCACCTCTACTACGAACGCCACGGCGAGGGCAGCCCGCTGGTGTTGCTGCACGGCGGCCTGCTGACCATCGACATCAACTTCGCCGGCCTCATCCCGACCCTTGCCCAGCGCCATCAGGTCATTGCCGTGGAACTCCAGGGCCACGGCCGGACCGCAGACATCGACCGCGAGATCACCCCGGCGAACTCGGCGTCCGACGTCGTCGCACTGCTCGACCACCTGGGTATCGACCGTGCACACGTCCTCGGACACAGCATGGGCGCCGCCGTGGCGTTGGAGCTGGCAGTCAACCACCCCACCCGGGTCCGGTCGGTGGTTCCGGTCTCCGGTTCGGTCCGGCGGGACGGAATGCACTCCGACCTGAGCGATCCGTCGAAGTTCGCCACCTCCACCCGGATGCCCACCCAGCAGGACTTCGCCGAGTTCGCGGCCGCCTACCAGCGGTTGTCGCCGCATCCGGAACACTTCGAGCAGTTCATGACCACCCTGTCGTCCTCCCAGGCAGACCTGAAGGGTTGGTCGGACGAGCAGCTGGCCGGCATCACCGCCCCGGTCCTGATCGTGCTGGGTGACCACGACTTCGTCACGTTGAACCATGCCGCGCTGATGAAGGACCTGATTCCCGGCTCGAAACTGGCGGTGCTGCCCGGCACCACCCACATGCAGGCGACGAGGCGACCGGAGCTGCTGCTGCCTCTGCTCGCGCACTTCCTGGACTGACAGGCGGGCGTCTGGTGAACAATCGGCGGATCGGGCTGATCGTGGTCCTGGTGGGTCTGCTGGTGGCGATCGGCCTGCCGGCTGCCATCGGTCGGACCATTTCGGGCACGGCGCAGGCCGTATCGGTGCCAGGACCGCCACGGGTGGGGGACTGCGTAGGGCGCAGGTTCGACGTCGATCGATATCTGGTCACCTCCGATCCGGCGAAGTACGGATATCCCGAGCTGGTACCGGGTGCATGCAGCCGAGCACATTACGGCGAAGTGACCTTTGTGATCGCGCAGCCCGCAGCGGTGAAGGTGGAGGAAATCCCGGGCGGCGATGGCTATTCGATCCAGGACGAGAACGTCGACGCCTGTCGTTCCGCTGCGGGGGCCTACCTCGGGAGGGATGCGTCAGAACCGGGCGTGCTGTTCGGCTTCTGGTCGGCCGGGTTGTACCCGCCGTTCATCCCGATGACGCCGAACGCCCTGCAACGAGCTACCGGCCAGCACTGGTTGGCCTGCACCGTGTACCTGACCAACCAGTCGGACGTCGACGCGAGGTCGATGGTCGGCTATGAGGGCAGTGTGCGGAATGCCTGGTCGACTGGGGTCGGTCGCGACTACCTCGGCGCCTGCCCGGACGAAGCCGACTGGAAGGAGATGACCTCCATCGATTGCCTGCAGCCCCATCACGGCGAAGTCTTCGGAATCACGGGCTTGCCGCGGGACGTTCCCCGTCGCGTTCTGACGGCGAGCTGCGCGAAATTGGTCGCCCAGATCACCAGGACGGATGTGATGCGCACCGGCCAGCTGACCGTCGACGTCCAGGCCACCGACAACGATGGCAGGACGGTGACCGGCGCGACCGTTCCGCGGAACACCACGGTGCAATGTGGCGTGCTGACCAGCGGTCATCACCTGTTGAAGGGCAGCCTTCTCGCGATCGGGAACGAACCGATCCCCTGGGCGTGACCGGTGCCGCTCGGTGCGCATCGGCACGTCCGAAAGATAAGGCGTTCACCCCATGTGCCGCCTTCGTCTTACGACGACTGTCCTCGCCATGACGATGAACTGGTACGCCGCAGAGATCCTGGTCGCCGACCGCAACCGTGAACTGGCGGAGAAGCAGAACCGCCGGTGGCCGGCACTCCGACATGCCCGCATGGTGCGGGCCGGACGCCGTGCCCGCCCGACCTCGCAGCCGGCCGCCGAAGTCACCGGCACCGGGCTGGTCCCGGACCGGGCCGTTGCACGACGATAGGTCGGTGTCCCGCCCACCGCCCGCCGCCTTCGTCGGCCGCGTCGAGGAGCTGACCGCACTGCTCGGGGCAATGGGGCTCGCGGCGGCCGGCTCGCCGACGGTCACGCTGGTCGGCGGGGACGCCGGCACGGGCAAGACCAGGCTGCTGAACCAGCTGGTCGGTGCGGCGGAGGCCACCGGTGCCCTCACCCTGCTGGGCTCGTGCGTGCAGGTGGGCGACTACGGCCTGCCCTATCTGCCGATCATCGACGCCCTGCGCGCGGTGGAGGCCGACCCGGACGGCGCTGTCGTCCTGAAGGAGGAGGCGGCGGTGCGGCCGGCACTCGCCCGCCTGCTGCCGCAGCTGCAGTCGGTGCCGGAACCGGCGGCGGGTTCGGGGCCGTCCTCGGTCCCGGACGACTCCATGGCGCAGGGGCAGTTGTTCGAGGCGCTGCTGCGGGTGCTGACCGTGCTGTCCGCGCGGAGAACGGTCGTGCTCGTCCTGGAAGACCTGCACTGGGCGGACCGCAGCACGCGGGACTTCCTCGCGTTCCTGGCCCGGACGCTGCGCGACGGCCGGATCGCCGTCGTCGCCAGCTACCGCACCGACGACCTGCACCGCCGGCACCCGCTGCGGCCGCTGCTGGCCGAACTGACCCGGTTGCCGCACGTCCGCCGGATCGACCTGCCGCCGTTCAGTCGCGCCGAGATTGCCGAGCTACTGGACAGTGTGGTCGGTTCCGCCGTCGACATCGCCCTGGTGGAACAGGTGTATGCGCGGAGCGAGGGCAACGCCTTCTTCGCCGAGGAACTGGTCCGGGCGGGAGCCGCCGACCCGCGCCGGACCCGGCTGCCCGACCAACTGACCGACATCCTGCTCGGGCGCGTCGAACAGCTCAGCCAGTCGGGGCAACTCGCGGTGCGGGTGGCCGCCGTCGCCGGACGCCGGGTTCCGCATGACCTGTTGCTCGCCGCCGCCGACTCGCCGGACTGGGACGAAGGGCTCCGCAACGCCGTCGAGGCCGGGCTGCTGACCACCGACGGCGACACCTACGAATTCCGGCACGCCCTCTACCAGGAGGCCGTCTACGGCGATCTGCTGCCCGGTGAACGGGTCCGGCTGCACGCCCGCTTCGCGGAGCTCCTCGCCGAAGGTGGCGGTGTGGCCGGCGGTGGGGCAGGCGGCAAGCGCCCGCCCGGTCGCGCCGCGGAACTCGCGCACCATCTGCTGGCCGGGCACGACCTGCCGCGGGCTCTGCAGGCGTTGATCGCCGCGGCGACGTCCGCGGAGCGAATGGCAGCACCCGGCGAGGCGCTGCGGCATCTCGAGCAGGCGCTCGCCGTGTCGGACCGGATCGGCGTCTCGGTGTCGCCGGACGACCGGCTGCAACTGCTCCGCCGGGCGTCGGAGGCAGCGGCGGGGGCGGGAGACGCCGGTCGGGCGGCCGCATTCGGCCGGGCTGCGGTCGTGCTCGCGGACGAGCTACCGGACATCGACCTGCGCGCAGCCACCCGGGAACGGTTGGCCCGCCTGCTCTTCGACGTCGATTCGGCGGACCCCGGCGGGTGGCCCGGCGATCCTCGCAGCGGCGCCGGCGGCGCCGGCGGCGGTGTTGGCGCTGCCGGTGTTGGCACTGTCGGCGGCGGCGTTCGCGCGGGCCCAGGCGACCGCGGGGTGCCCGCGGACAGCGACGAGTTGTGCCTGCAGGCGTTGGCGCTGTTGCCCCCCGGCCGGTCGGACAAGCTCCGGGCCCGGGTGTTGGCCACCGCGGCCCGCTCGATCCTGAGCGCGGACCCCTCGACAGCCTCAGGCCTGCTGGCCGAGGCCACGGCACTCGCCGAGGCGATCGGTGCCGAGGTGATCGCGGCAGACTGTCTGATCACCTCGAACCTGCTGCTGCGCCGTGGTTATCGGGCCGCCGCGGGCGCCGATCCGGCCGTCGGCGACGATGCCGGCGAACCGCTGGCCGAGCTGCCCTCGCTGGCCGCGGTGGTTGCTCGTGCGGAGGCCGCGTTAGAGGGAGCGGGCCCGGACCAGGCGGAATGGCTGGGCGTGCGGCTCCGGGCGTTGCGCTTCCAGGCCACCCAGCTGATGGAGGACGGTGACCTCGACGGCGCTCTCGCGGCCGCCGACCAGGGTGTCGCGCTCAGCGTCCGGGCCGGGTTGAGTTGGGCGTCGTACGGTCTGGACCTGCGGCTGATCCGCGGTTGGGTGCTGGCGGCCACCGGTTCCTGGGACGAGGTGCTGGCCGATAGCAGCGGTGCTGCCTTCGCCCCCACGGAACCCGGACGCGTGCTGGCGACCCTCGCCGTCGCGGTGCTGGTCGCGCGGGGCGATGCCGCGGCCGAAGCCCTGCTCGGCCGCCTGCGCGGTACCGGCGATACCTATGCGGAGGTGCAACTGGATCTGTGCGAGATCGATCTGCGCCTCGCGCAAGGACGGTTCGATCGTGCGCTGGAGGTGGCGGCGAGCTGCCTGCGCAAGGTGTCCACGACCGGGTGGGAGATGGAACGCCTGCTGCTGGCGTCGCGGCAGGCCGCGGTGCATGCCGATCTCGCCGCTGCCGCGGAGGACACCGCCGCCGCCGCCGCGCACGTCGCTGCCGCGGCCGCCATCGTCGACCGCCAGGAAGCTGCGGCTCCGACGCCCGGGGTGTCCGGTCCACACGGCCGGAGCTGGCACTGCAGGCTGCGCGCCGAGGCGGCCCGGGCCGCCGGCACCGACACCGCCGAGCAGTGGGAGCAGGTGCGCGCACTGGCAGAGGCGGCCGGCCGGGTGCAGGAGCAGGTCTACGCGGCCACCCGGGCCGGCCGACGGCTGCTCGAGGCGGGGAAGCGGCAGGAGGCAGCAGCGGTGCTGGCGCCTGCGCTCGCGCAGGCGGAATCCTTGCGGGCCGCGCCGATGGCCGCCGAGATGCAGGAGCTTGTGCAGCGTGGCCGGCTGCGGGTGAGCTCCGGCCGGCCGGTAGCGAGTCCAGTGCAGAGCCCGCTGACCGCGCGGGAGGCCGAGGTGCTGGCGCTGGTGGCGCGTGGTCTGTCCAATCGCGCGGTTGGACAGTCGTTGTTCATCTCCGAGAAGACGGCGAGCGTGCACCTCAGCCACATCCTGGCGAAGCTGGGCGCAGGCACCCGGACCGAAGCTGCGGCCGTCGCCCGCCAGCGCGGCCTGCTGTCCGATTGACGCACGCTGGAGTCTGATCCGCACCGCCGCGCCGCCCGCTCCACCCGTTCCCCACGTCGGATGATCACTGTTTGCCGCCCTTCCTGGGCGCGCGGCGCCCCGAAATGGCCAATCTTGCTGATCATCCAGGGCGGCGCGCGACCGGCGTCAGGCGCTGATCGGCGGATCGGCTGCACACGCCGCCGCGTAGGCCGCAGCCAACCGCTGCTCGACGGGTTCCCGCCCGGTCTCCGGCCGTGGCACGCCGAGGTGGGTCTCGCGCAGTCCGTCCATGAAGTCGGCCCACATCTCCGGGCCACCGTCCTCCAGCAGCTGGGCACGGACGCGCAGCTCGAACGTCGTGGGCCGGTGGCGCAGCCCCCAGGAGCCGAGCTGGGCGAACACCGGGACCAGCTGGATGCTCTGCTCGGTCAGGCTGTAGGTGGCACGCTGGCCCGGCCCCGCCCCGTCCCGGCTCAGCAGACCGCTCTCCACCAGCCTCTTCAGGCGATCGCTGAGGATGTTCGAGGCAATGCCTTCCTCCGACATCGCCTGCAGAACACGGAAATGACGGCGGTTGCCGAACATGATGTCCCGCAGCACCAGCAGCGACCAGCGATCGCCGAACGCCTCCACCGCGGCGTTGATGGGACACCCGGATCGTGGTTCGTCCGACACGCCGGCCTCCGTTCTGGGAATCACTGCTTGCATTCTACTACCGGTGATGGCAAGGTAGTGCTTGCAATTGACAATCACTCCCGATTCCGGTGCCAGACGCCGGCTCGACCCAGGAGATGCCCATGACGACCGTTCGACTGTTCGCCCAGATGACCGTGACGGACGCGGCCGCCGCAGAAGCGTGGTACACGAACCTTTTCGGGCGGGCACCGGACGGCCGACCCATGGCCGGCCTGCTCGAATGGCACCTCGCGGACTCGTTCGGCGTGCAGGTGTGGGCCGAAGCCGACCGTGCAGGGACCTCGTGCATGGTCCTGGAGCAATCCCGGTTGGACGACGAGGCCGCTCGTCTGGCCGGCGTCGGCATCGCACACGACGGCCCGCAGGATGCGACGACGCAGCGCATCCTGCCGCTGCAGGATCCGGACGGCAATCGCATCGTGTTGACCGGACCGCTGGCCGATCGCCGGGTCGAGCAGTGACGGGTCGAGCGGTGACAGGGCCAGCAACGACGAATCGAGGGATGACGGATCGGGTGACCCCGGGCTCGGCAGTCAGCGGCCTTCGCGCTGTTCTGGACAGTGGTATCGGGACCGGCGCCGCTCCGGGTGCCGTCGCGTTGGTGGCTCGTGGGCGGCACATCGATGTCGCTGCAGCGGGTTTCGCCGATGTCGAGGGCTCGGCACCGATGACGCGGGACACCATTTTCCGGCTCGCCTCGATCACCAAGCCGATCGTGGCGGCTGCGATGATGGTGCTGATCGACGAGGGCCGGCTGGCGTTGTCCGACCCGGTGGCGCAGTGGTTGCCGGAGTTGTCCGCGCCGGTCGTGGTGCGTACCCCGCAGAGTCCTCTCGATGACGTGGTGCCCGCGCTCCGACCCATCACGGTCGAGGACCTGTTGTCCTTCCGGGCGGGTTACGGCTTTCCGGCCGACTTCTCGCTGCCCGCTGTCCAGCCGCTGTTCAGTGAACTCCATCAGGGATCAGCCGCCCCGAAAGACGTTCCGCCGCCGGACGAGTGGATGGCACGGTTGGCGCGTATACCGCTGCTCCATCAACCCGGCGACGCGTGGCTCTACAACGTCTGTTCCGAGCTCCAGGGCGTGCTGGTGGCCAGGGTGACGGGACAGCCCCTCGCCGAGTTCCTGGCCGAGCGGATCTTTGAGCCGTTGCAGATGACCGACACCGGTTTCGATGTCCCCGCGTCGAAACGCAGCCGCTTCTCCAGCCTCTATCGCGCGGGTGACGACGGCCTGGAAGTCGTCGACGGGCCGGACGGACTCTGGAGCGGGCCGCCGGAGTTCCCGTCCGGGGGCGGCGGGTTGGTCAGCACCGTCGACGACTGGCTCGCGTTCGGTCGGATGCTCCTGGCCGGCGGCACTCTCGACGGGCAGCGGGTGCTGTCCGTGGAATCGGTGCGGCAGATGACCACCGACCACCTGACGGCCGACCAGCGGCAGCAGGGTGCGCTGTTCCTGGAGGGCCAGGGCTGGGGTTACGGCGGGTCGGTGGACATCAACGAGGACGAACCGTGGACCACGCCCGGTCGGTACGGGTGGGTGGGCGGCAGCGGCACCTCCGCCTACATCGATCCGCGCGGGACCGTGTCCATCCTGCTGACCCAGCTCGAGCTGAGCGGACCCACGGCACCGAGGATCATGCGTGATTTCTGGATCCACGCGGCCGGGGCCTGACCACTGCCGACCCAGGTAGCCCTGGTGCGACGTCGACGGAGGCCGCGGACGTCAGCGGCCTCCGCTCATCAACCCTTGGGTCAGCTGGTCCCGAGCGTCTTGGTGAGCTGATCGGCGAAGTCGACGAGAGCCACCAGAGGGGTCTCGTTGGCGTCGGCGGCGAGACTGAGCACGCCATCGGCCGTCTTCAGATAGCAGACCAGACTCGCAGCAAGCTCGGTCGTTCCGCATACGCCTGAGCCGACCTTCGTCCGGCTGTGCTTCACGTAGTCCTGCATACCGTTGTAGTCCGAACCGGCCTGGAAGCTGACGACGACCGAGTTGTCGGCCCTGTTGTAGATGGAGCCCGGGCCCGACGGGGCTGCCTTCACCCAGCCGTCGAACTTCGCCGGCAATTTGAGGCCGGCGCCCGCCTTGATGACGCCGCCGCTCCCGGAGATCGTCCCTTCCGGGCGCGAACTGGAGCTGGCCGAGGCGCTGGAAGAACCGGCTGTCCCGCTGTCGGTGGTGGGCGAGCTCGCGGCGGACGAGCTGGTGGCGGACGTGCTCGCTGCAGCGGAGCTCGCGGGCGAGGACTCGACGCTGCTCGACTGTGGGCTGGGTTCGCTCGAGGTGGCGCTCGAGGCCATCGGGCCGGCTGACGAACTCGCGCTCGACATCATCGAGGTCCCCATCGTCATCGACGACATCGCCGAGGCAGCGGGTGTGGCAGCGGTCGACGAGGGGCTCGACGCGGCAGGCGTCGAACTACCGCAGGCGGACAGGCCGAGGACGCAGGCGACGAGGAGGGCAGAGGCGGATCTTCCAGTGCTGTTCACTGTCCAGACAGTAGGTGCTGTCACTGCCCACCGTTGGCGAAGCCGGAAATGTCGCAATTGTTGTGGCGCTCTGGCTCCCAGTCGGAGCAAGCTGAGCTGGCTCTGGGTGTAGTGCGTACTGGGTCAATCGGACACTATCGGTGGTTGCTGTGGAGGAGGTGCGCATGCGCCGGTACATCATCACCGGCACACCGGGTGCCGGGAAGACCGTGCTGATCGAAGAGCTTGCCCGGCGCGGTTACACCACCGTGCCGGAGGCCGCAACCGCCGTGATCGCTGACATGTCGGCCGCCGGTGTCGAAGAGCACTGGCTGGCCGACGACTTCGTCGAGCGGATCGTGAACCGCCAGCATGCTGACCTGGTCGGCGCAACCGCAGACGTCGTGCTGCATGACCGGTCGGTGATCTGCACGCTGGCCCTCTGCCGCCACCTGGTTCGGGACGTGCCGGATCTGTTGATCCAAGAACTCGACGAGGTGATGCGCGGCAGGGTATTCCAGCGCAATGCCTTTCTGGTGCGCCCGCTGGGCTTTGTCACGCCGACCGCGGCCCGGCGGATCACCTACGCACAGTCGCTGGCTTTCGAGGTCTGGCATCAACGGACATATCAGGAATATGGCTTCCGGTTGATCGACGTGCCACGCGGCACTGTGACCGAACGAGCCGACCTCGTCGAGAGTGTGATCACGGCAGGTTGGGAGTGCGGTCCACGAGTCCGAGCACTGACGCAGGGCGTACCCGAACCAAGGAGGCATGGAACCGACCGCTGCCGTCAGGTACGTCCCTGGGACGCCGGTCGAGCGGCTGATCGAGGGACGACACGCGAACGTGACCGAACACCCACGGCAGTCCGGACCGGCCGGAATCCGTGGACTCCGTTGGGTAACCTACGTGTTTGCTCAGGGAGGTGCACAGGCGTGACCGATCACGACCCGAACCGACCTAGGTTATTCCTGCTCGGTCCCGTCCGTCTCGTGATGCCTGACGGAACGCGACCCGTGCTGGGAGCTCGCCCGTTGGCGCTTCTCACCGGTCTCGCGTTGCGCGCACCGCACGTCGTCGCGGTCGAGCAAAGCATTTCGGAGGTGTGGGACGAAGAGACCACATCCTCCAGCCGGAACCGTCTCCAAGTCAACATCTCCCTTCTACGCCGGGTTCTCGGCGCCGGCGCCGTGATCACCCAATCACCCGGGTACTCCCTGAACGCGGACGCAGTTGCTACCGACCTGCACGAGTTCGAGCTCACAGCAATGTCGGCGCGCCACGAGCAACCAGATCGCGCAGTGGATATCCTTTCCAAAGCATTGAGGTTGGTATCCGGCGAACCCTTGAGCGGACTTCCCGATGGCTCGCTGACTACGACGTTTCGAAGTCAATTGACGGAACGCGTTGTAGCGGTTCGGGAGCAATTGATATCGGCTCAGTTGGCTGCCGATGACCCCGGCGCCGCCTTGAACGGTGCTCTGGCGCTGATAGCGGACTACCCAATGCGCGAACGCCCCTGGTGCGACCGTGTGCTCGCGCTGTACCGCATGGGCCGCCAGGCCGACGCCCTCGAGTCGATCCGTACGATCAAGTCTTTACTCGCCGACGATCTCGGTGTTGACCCGGGCTCGGAACTCGCAGCCCTCGAAGAAGCGGTTCTCCGGCACGATCCCTGCTTGATCGTATCGAAGCGAAACCCAGAGGCGTTGCCACGGTCGAAATCCGCCGACACTGAATTCCGGCCAAGTCGGACAATGGAGCTTCATGCGCCGATTCCGCTCAACACGCTCGTCGGCCGACGCACGGAGATGCACGACCTACTTCAACTCATCGAAGAACCCTCGACCCGACTGGTGACCCTCACCGGGCCAGGAGGCGTCGGCAAGACCCGTATCGCCCAGGCCATCGCCTCGTCGGCAGCGGATACCCTGTGGTTCTCCCTCGAGTCTTTCACGGACCAGGCGGACGTGATCCCAGCTTTGGCATCCGCGTGCCGAGTTGAGGGTGACCGAAGGTCACTGATCCGGTCGCTCGGCGAGGTATTATCACATCGACTGCTCGTTCTCGACAACGTAGAACATGTAGCCGGATGTGCGGGTGACCTCGTGCGTCTACTAGAGGCTTCCTCGGGTCTGACGCTCCTCGTCACCTCTCGGGTGGCCCTTCGAGTTCCCGGTGAACATCTATATTCGGTCACGGGCCTGGCCACAGACCTCGATGGCGTAGGCGCGGCCGAACTCTTCGTTCAGCGAGCTGTTCAAGCTGGCGCAAGTCTGGCGACACTCCAGCAATGTCCAGGAACCATCGCAGACATCGTTCGTCGAGTCGACGGATTGCCGCTGGCAATCGAGCTGATTGCTGCCAGCGCCCGTTCGTCGACCGTTTCCCTCCTATGGGAACGCCTCGATTGGTGGATCTCCCGCGAGACTCTCCGTACCGCCACCCCTGCCCGGCATCGAGGCCTGCCGTCAACAATCGAATGGAGTTGGAGCTCGCTGTCCCAGACGCAGCAGTCGACACTGGCCCGCCTAGCCGTCTTACGAAGTGAATTCTCAGTGACAATAGCGGCCAAGATCCTGGATGTAGAGCAATCGGAAGCAATTTGCATGCTGGAAGCCTTTGTCGATCGGTCATTGCTGCAACCAGGGCAGGACGGTGCTGTCCGAATGCTGGGAGTAATTCGTGCTTACGCCTCAAGCCAGCTCGACGCCCGTGGTTTGCGGCACGCTGCGAATGAGGCCCACGCGCTTTGGGTCAGTGACGAGTTCGGACGGCCAAGGAAACAGTCTGACCCATCTCTTGGACTTGACCGAGCTGTTGTGCAAAATTTGGACGCTGCGCTTCACTGGTGGACCGAACAGGCAAACCTCAGCGCGGAAGCTCTGGAGAACGCCAAGAGGCTGTTGGTTCTGTCAAGCACCTACTGGTTCGAGCAAACGTCAGGTGTCGAGTACATGGCATGGTTCGATCGAATGTGGCGTTATCCGATGACGGGAAGCCGGCTGGACATCCAGTTGGTCTGCCTGGCGTCGACACTCGCACACCGAGTCCCAGGAGGTCACACGCGGGCCGAGTGGATCACCCGCGGTCTGGAGCTTTGCACGCTCCACCAGTGTGAGCAATGGGCCGTTGAAGGACGGGTAGCGCTACGAGTGCAGCAAGCGGATCTCGCTATTGATTCAGGTGACTATCGCCTCGGGCGGCAGGTCGCCCTCGACGCACTGGTCGACGCTCGCACGCTCAAGCTCGTCGACGCGGAGCAGGCGCTGCTCAATTATCTGGTCGACATTGTCGCTTGCCAGCGTGATAGGACCACCGCGTTGCCACGAGCATGGGACCACTGT
>CAXTBG010000088.1:0-15147 GCA_964242105.1 uncultured Nakamurella sp.
GAGTACCTGATGCGCAACACCGGCCGGGTGCTGACCCGCGGCCAGCTGATCGACCGGGTGTGGGGCGCGGACTACGTCGGCGACACCAAGACGCTCGACGTCCACGTCAAACGGCTGCGCGCGAAGATCGAGCCGGATCCCGGCGCACCGCGGTACCTGATCACGGTCCGGGGGCTCGGCTACAAGCTGGAGACCTGAGGGGCCGGTGTGCATTGGCTGTCCGTGGAGGACGCCCCGTAGGCGCCGGCCGGCCCGGTAACGTGACCGGGTGACCTCCGGTGCGCGTCCGCCCATCCCGGTCGGCCTGTCCACCGCCGCCGCCTTCCCCGAACCGACCGCTGCCGCCTTCGCGATGGCCGCCGAGGCCGGCTACGACGGAATCGAAGTCATGGTGCAGACCGACCTCACCAGCCAGACCCCTGACGCGCTGGCCCGGCTGATCGACCGGTACCAGATCCCGGTGCTGTCGGTGCACTCACCGTGCCTGCTGATCACCGCGGCGGTGTGGTCGTCCGACCCGCTGGTCAAACTGGCCCGCTCCATCGACATGGCCGAGAAGATCGGCGCACCGACCGTTGTCGTGCACCCGCCCTTCCTGTGGCAGCGCACCGCGGCCACCAACTTCGTCCCGGCGGTCGAGCAGCTGCAGGCCAGGACGGACGTCGTCATCGCGGTGGAGAACATGTTCCCGGTCAAGGTGGCGGGGCGGCTGGTGAACAGCTACCGCCCGCACTGGGACCCGGTGCCGGCCGGGCACCAGCACTACACCCTCGACCTGTCGCACACCGCGACGTCCGGGTCCGACGCGCTGGTGATGTTGCGGCGCATGGGATCCCGGTTGGCGCACCTGCACCTGGCCGACGGGTCCGGCTCGGCCAAGGACGAACACCTGGTGCCAGGCCGCGGTGGCCAGCCGTGCGCGGAGGTGCTGCGGATCCTTGCCTCCGGCGACCTGGACGGCGCGCCGTTCGGCGGGGCGGTGGTTCTGGAGATCTCCACCCGGTCGGTGGATGCCGAGCAGCGGCGGATCGATGTGGCGGAGGCGTTGGCCTTCGCCCGACGCCACCTGGCGCCGGCCACGTCCGGCCGGTGAACGCGCCGGGCGCGGCCGGGGCGTTCCTCGCGCTGCCGCTGGGCACCCGGGTGGTGGTACGCCATCGGGTGGGCACGTCGGCGACCGATGCGCTGGGCGTGCTGACCCGGCGGTCGGACACCGGGTGCGTGGTGCTCACCCGGCGCGGCGAGGTGTCCATCGCCTTCGCCGACATCGTCGCCGCCAAAGCCGTGCCGCCGCCGCCGGTGCGCGCACGCCGGGCACCCGGCTGACGGGTCCACCCGCGCCCCGGTCGGTCAGTCCAGCACGATCGAGCGGGTGAGGTGGCGCGGCGCGTCCGGGTCCAGACCGCGGTGCAGCGCGAGGGCGACGGCCAGCCGCTGGACGTGCACCAGCGTTGCCAGCGGATCACCCTCGCTGACCTGCAGCGACGCGCCGGTGCCGCGGATCTGCCCGGCGAGCCCGGGTGGCGGGACGCCGATCGACCACACCAGCGTGTGGGGCTCGGCGAGCGAGATCGGCCCGTGCCGGTAGTCGTACGACGGGTACGACTCGGCCCACGCCAGCGCGGCCTCGCGCATCTTCAACGCCGCCTCGTGGGCGATGCCCACCGCCGGTCCGGTGCCGAGGAAGGTGAACTGCGCCTTGGTCTCCCAGCCGCCGGGCAGGTCGGCGGCCAGCGCGCGGGCGCCCTCGTCGATGACCGCCGACAGGTCCTCACCGAGACCGGCCCGCAGCAGCGCGAGCACCGACGTGGCGAAACGCGTCTGCACCACGGACTTCTCGTCGGCGAACGACAGCAGCACGGTGCGGTCGGCGGCGCCGGCGCCCGGCGAGTGCGGATCGCCGACGATGCCCAGGCTCGGCTGGTCGTGCGGGAGTGCGGCGAGCAGGTCGAGCACCTCGGTGGTGGTCCCGGAGCGGGTGATCGCGACGATCAGGTCGTACCGTCGTCCGGCCGGGAACTCCGAGGCGGCGAAGGCGTCGGTGATGCCCTGCCCCGCGGACTCCCGCAACGCGGCGTAGCACTGGGCGACGAACCAGCTGGTGCCGCACCCGACCACCGCGACCCGCTGACCGCTGCGGGGAAGCACGTCGGCCGACCGGGCGGCGAGTTCCGCGGCGGCGCGCCACATCTGCGGTTGGCTGTCGATCTCGGCAAGCACGTGCGCGGCGGGCGATGTCGTCATCAGCGGTCCCGGTGCGCCGGTGCGACCGGCGCGGGCCACCGGCTGGGCGCGCCGGGCACCTTACGGCCGGTCACTTCACTGCCCCGGCCGTCAGGCCGCCGACGAGTCGTTTCTCGATGAACGCGAACAGCACGACGACCGGCACGATGGCCACGATCGAGACGCCGAAGACGTACTGCCACTCGGCGGTGTAGAGCCCGAAGAACCGGGGCAGCGACACGGTCAGCGGCTGCTTGTCGTTGCTGGTCATGATCACCGACGACGCGGCGTACTCGTTCCAGGACGAGACGAAGACGAAGATGATCGCCGTGACGATGCCCGGCCACACCAGCGGCAGCGACACCCGGAAAAGCACCTGGATCTTCGACGCCCCGTCCAGCACCGCAGCCTCGTCGACCTCCTTGGGCACCGAGGCGAAGAAAGCCTGCATGATCCAGATGGCGAAGGCGAGATTGAAGGCGCCGTTCACCAGGATCATGGCGAACCAGGTGTCGTTCAGGCCGAGCTGCAGGAACTCCCGGAACAGCCCGACGGCGAGGACGGTCGGTTGCAGCATCTGGGTGATCAGCACCAGGAACAGAAATGCCATCTTCCCAGGAAAACGGAAGCGCGCCAGGTAGTACGCCGCGGGCGTGGCCGCGACCAGCACCAGCAGCGTCGCGAAGAACGAGATCACCACCGTCGCCAGCAGTCCGTCGAACGGGGCCACGTCGGAGGACCACATGGTGACGTAGTTCTTGAACAGGAAGTTGTGGCCGAAGTACACCGGCGGGATCTTGGTGATCTCCGGCTGCGACTTCAGCGAGCCGAAGAACATGATCAGGTACGGCACGATGAAAACGGCGACGATGACGATCGAGCCGATCACCATGCCGAATTTGTTCGGCGGCCGGTTGACGCCGGTGCCGCGCACCTTTCTGACCGTGACGGTGGTGGTGGCCGGCGGCGGGGCGATCGTGGTGGTCATCTCAGCGCTCCCTGGTGGGCTGCACGACGAGCAGGTAGATCGCGATGATCACCAGGCAGACCAGGAAGTTGACCACCGACAGCGCCGAGGCCACACCGGGACCCAGGGTGGTCTTGTACTTGAAGATCAACGTCGTGGTGATGTCGGAGGCGTACCCGGGCAGCGAGCCGGTGAGCACCCGGAGGATGGGCAGCGAGTTGAACACGTTGATGATGTTGATCAGCACGGCGACGGCCAGCGACGGCCGCAGGATGGGCAGCACGATGCGGAAGTAGCGGGCGGTCGACCCGGCGCCGTCGACGTGCGCGGCCTCGATGACGTCGTCCGGGACGGCCTGCAGGCCGGCCAGGATGGTGTAGGTGGTGAACGGCAGGGAGACGAAGATCGCGACGACCATGGCGACGAGGAACGCCGGCCCCTGCGTCTGGGTGAACCCGAAAGGCTTGGACAGGACGCCGATGTCGACCAGGAACTTGTTGATGATCCCGTAATCCGGGTTCAGCCCGTACTGGAACACCGAGGTCGTCATCACCACCGACGCTGCCCACGGCACGATGACGGCGAGCCGGACCAGCTTGCGCCCGCCGAACGCCTTGTTGAGGAATTGCGCGAGCGCGAGCGAGATGACCACCGTGCAGACGACGACCACCACCACCCAGACCAGCGTGTTGGTGAAGACGTGGCCGATGTCGACGCCGGGGAAGGTGAGCGCCAGCTTGAAGTTCGCCCACCCCGCCGCCCCGCTGTCGTACCCGACCTTGCTGACCTTCCGGAACGCCGTGTAGATCATGTAGCCGGCCGGGTACAGCACCACGCCGATGATCAGGATCAGCGCGGGCGTGAGCCAGGGCAGCGCGGACAGCAGTTCGCGCCCGCGGCCCGGCGCCCTGGACGGAGCGCCGGCCGCGGCCGCCTTGCCGTCAGCGGTGAGCGGTGCCGTGGTGAGGGGCGTACTCAATGCGTCGCCTTCCGTTGGATCGGCCGAACCACTGCTCTTCGTGTGCCGCTGCCCCGCCCCCGCGCTTATCAACTAGGCCCGCGCTGATCAACTAGGCCCGATTGGGACCAGAGTGACGGCAGTCAACGAGTTCGCTCGCGCCGGCCCAGTTGATAAGCGCGGGGCGGGGGCCGGGGTGGTGCGCCGCGGAGTGGGGTCAGCCGGCGGCGTCGACCTGCGCCTGGATGGCGTCCAGGGTGGTCTTGCCGTCGGAGGTGGCGATCTGACCGCCGTTGGCCTGCAGCGCGTCCTGCAGTGCCGACCACTTCGGGTTGCCCTGCGGCAGGTACCGGACCGTGGGAAGTGCGTCGTAGAAGGGCTTGTCGGCCGGGGTGGCGGCCGACTGCAGCTTGATCGCCCCGGTGGTGACCGGCAGCAGGCCGGTCGCGGCGGACCACTTGTTGTAGACGTCCGGCGTGTAGAAGTAGTCCAGGAACGCCTTGGTCGCCGCCTTGCGGCTGTCGTCCTTGTTGTCGAACGCCAGGATGAAGTCGGTGACGCCGAGGGCGACCGGCGTGGCGCCGTCCTTCGACGGGACCGGCGCGAGCCCCCACTTGATGTTCGGGAACTTCTTCGTCATGTCCGCCACGAGACCGGGCTGGGTGACGTACATCCCGAGCTTGCCCTGGTTGAACAGATCGGCGACGTCCTGCCGGTTGGAGGCACCGGGGTTGGGCTGCGTGGCCTTGGCGTCGATGAAGGTCTTCATCTCGTTGAAGGCCGCGATGTTGGCGTCGGAGTTGGCCTTGATGTCGTTGCCGGAGACCCAGTCGCCCTTGTTGCCCCAGACCCACAGGGTGGCCTCGACCTGCGCCTCCTCCTTACCCATCGGCATGCCGTAGCCCGAGACGCCGTTGCCCAGCGCCGCGATCTTCTTGCTGTCGGTGAGCAGCTCGTCCCAGGTCTTGGGAGCGGCGGTGATCCCGGCCTTGCTGAAGAGGTCCTTGTTGTAGAGCATGATGCGGGCCGAGGCGATGTCGGGTGCGGCCCACTGCTTGCCGTCGGTGCCCTTGCCGTTGGCGGCCAGCGACGGGACGATCGAGGAGAATGTCGCCGGCGACATCACGTCGGTGATGGGGTAGAGCAGCCCCGCCTTGGCGGAATCGGCGAAGTTGTTGTCGTTGAGGATGTCCGGGGCGTCGTTGCCCTGGATCCGTGACTGCACCACGTCGGTGAACCCGGTCCACGGCGCGATCTGCAGCTTCACCGTGACGCCCGGGTACTTGGCGTTGTAGCCCTTGATGATGGTCTCCCAGTCCGACTTCGAGGTGTCGCTATAGCTGGGGGCCAGGACGCTGATCGTCGCCTTGAGATTCTCATCGCCCCCGCCGCCGGACGCAGACCCGGATGGCGACGACGCCGACGAGCCCGCGGCCGGCGACGAGCCCACGGCAGGCGACGAGCCCGCTGCCGGGGCCGATGACGACGCGGTGGAGATCGATCCGGACGCCGTGGGCGCCGCTGCTGCCGAGGACGCCGCGGACGACGGCGACGAGGCCGCCGGCGTCGAACTCGACCCGCAGGCCGCCAGCGCCAGGCCACCGGCCAGGGTGACGGCGACCAGCTTGATGGACTTCCTCACGAGCACCTCCATGCTCTCGACGGCGGGCGATTGCGTGCCACCCGTTCGTGGACGACAGATCTGAATTGATGCAGAAGGCTGTTCTTAATATCGCTGAAACACGCAATCTCAAACAATGACGCGCAGCATGTTGCATGGTTCGACTCGCCGTCAAGACCTCCCAAAGAGCTGTGACCGAAGCGTTGCCGGACCTCGGCGAGCCCGTTCGGCAGGTGTCCGGCGGGGGGCGACGAGGACGTCCATCCGCCGCCCCCGGTGACCGCGGGGAACGGTCGGGCGGGGCGCATGTCAGCACCGTAGTGGAGGGTTGCGCTGGTCACCGCCCCGTACCATGCTCGGGTGAGCCTGCATCTGTACGACACCGCCACCCGCGCCGTGCGGCCCTTCCAGCCGCTGGTCCCGGGTGTCGTGTCGCTGTACAACTGCGGCGCCACCGTGCAGTGGCACCCGCACATCGGGCACCTGCGCGGCGCGGGCATCGTCTACGACGTGCTGCGGCGCTGGCTCCACCATTCGGGGTACGAGGTCGTGCACGTCCGCAACGTGACGGACATCGACGACAAGATTTTGACCAAGGCCGCCGAGGCCGGCCGGCCGTGGTGGGAGTGGGCCGCCACCCACGAGCGCGCGTTCAGCGATGCCTACGACACCCTCGGGTGCCTGCGCCCGTCGATCGAACCGCGCGCCACCGGCCACATCCCGCAGATCCAGGCGATGATCGCCGAGCTGATCGCCGCCGGAAAGGCCTACGCGGCGGCCGGTGACGTCTACTTCGCGGTCCGTTCGCAGCCGGACTACGGCTCCCTGTCCGGCCAGCGGCTCGACGAGATGGTGCAGGGCGAGACCGAGGCCGCGGGGAAGCGGGATCCGGCCGACTTCACCATGTGGAAGGCCGCGAAGCGCGGCGAACCGTCGTGGGACTCGCCGTGGGGCCCCGGCCGGCCCGGCTGGCACATCGAGTGCTCGGCGATGGCCCGCGCCTACCTGGGCACCGCCTTCGACATCCACGGCGGCGGCCTCGACCTGGTCTTCCCGCACCACGAGAACGAGGCGGCGCAGTCGCACGGGGCGGGCGATGACTTCGCGCGGTACTGGATGCACTCGCACTGGGTGACCATGGCCGGCGAGAAGATGTCCAAGTCGCTGGGCAATGTGCTCTCCGTCCCGGCCATCACCGAGCACACCCGGCCCATTGCGCTGCGGTACTACCTGGTGAGCGTGCACTACCGGTCGTCGATCGAGTTCTCCCGCGAGGCGCTGGATGATGCTGCCAAAGCCTTCGAGCGCATCGAGGGCTTCCTGCTCCGGGTGGCCGACCGGGTCGGCAAGGTCGATCTCGGGGAGCTTCCGGCGCCGTTCGTCGAGGCGATGGACGACGATCTGGGCGTGCCCGGCGCCCTGGCCGTCGTGCACGGCCGGGTACGGGCGGGCAATGCCGCGCTGTCGGCGGGCGAGCATTCGACGGCGGCCACCGAGGCGGCGGTGGTGCGGGCGATGCTGTCCGTCCTCGGCCTGGACCCGTTCGTCGCGCCGTGGACCGGCGGCGGCAACGACGGGTCGCTGCATGCGGCGGCGGACAAGCTGATCTCCCGGCTGCTGGCCGACCGGGCGGCCGCGCGCGCGGCCAAGGACTTCGCGACGGCGGACGGCATCCGCGCCACCCTGGCGGACAGCGGCTTCGCCATCGAGGACACGGTCGACGGCCCGGTGTGGTCGGTCGGCAGCACGCACGGCTGACAGCGGTCGGCCGCGGGCGCACGGATGCACCCGGCGGGCGGACGACGCACGACAGCAGCACATCAAGGAAAGAGGTGACGCCGACATGGCCGGGAATTCCCAGCGCCGCGGGGCGGTCCGCAAGACAGGAACGAAGAAGGGCGCGGTCGTCGGCTCCGGCGGCCAGTCGCGCCGGGGTATCAAGCCGAAGGGCCCGACGCCGCCGGCCAGCGAGCGCACCGGCCACCCGGCCGCTCGCCGGGCCGCGGCCGCCGCCCGGCGGGAGGGTGCGCCGCAGGGCCGGCCGCAGCGCCGGGATCGCGGCGACCTGCCGGAGACGGTCGTCGGCCGCAACCCCGTGGTCGAGGCGCTCCGCGCCGGCGTTCCGGCGATGGCGCTGTACGTCGCCCAGGGCATCTCGGTCGACGAGCGCACCGCCGAAGCCGTTGCGCTGGTGGGTAACAAGGGCATCGCGCTGATGGAGATCTCCCGGCAGGAGATGGACCGGCTCACCGGCAACGCCATCCACCAGGGTCTGGCGTTGCAGGTCCCGCCGTACGACTACGCCCACCCGGACGACCTGCTCGCCCGGGCCCGGGACTCCGGCCGGCCGGCGCTGATCGTCGCCGTCGACGGGGTGACCGACCCGCGCAACCTCGGCGCCATCGTCCGGTCGGCCGCCGCTTTCGGGGCCCACGGCGTGCTGGTGCCCGAACGCAGGTCGGCCGGTATGACGGCCTCCGCCTGGCGTACGTCGGCCGGCACCGCGGCCCGCATCCGGGTCGCCCGCTGCACGAACCTGGTGCGCACGCTGAAGGAGTATGCGGCGGCCGGGCTGATGATCGCCGGGCTGGATGCCGACGGCACGGTCGACACCGACGACTTCGAGCTGGCGACCGGGCCGCTGGTGCTGGTGATCGGATCCGAGGGCCGCGGGCTGGCGCGCTTGACCAGGACCGTCTGCGACATCACGGTGTCCATCCCGATGGCCCGCACGGTGGAGTCGTTGAACGCGTCGGTGGCCACCGGCGTGGTGCTGGCCGAGGTCGCCCGGCGCCGCCGGGTGCAGGCCTGACGAACTGCTCACTCTGTCTGTCTGTCCGTTCGGCCGTTCGGCCGTCCGGCCGCCCGTCCGGCTGCGGCGGTCAGGTCAGTGCGGCGACGGCCCGGTCGAGAGTGGCCTGATCGGTCGATCGACGGAGCACCGCCGCGGCGCCGCCCTGCTGGCCGACGTGGTGGAGGAGCTCCCGGATCGCGAACTCGGGTGCCTCGCTGATGCCGGGCGGGATGTCGTGACGGGCGTCCCGCTGTGCCTTCGTCTCGCCGGTCAGCTGCTGGAGGACGTCGTCGATCGCGTCATTGGTCAGCAGGTAGTCGGCCACGATGGCGTCGTGGTCGGTGCCTATGAGGTCGAGCAGCAGGGCGACGGCGGTGCCGGTCCGGTCCTTCCCGGCGGCGCAGTGCAGCAGTACCGGTGACCCGTCGGCGACGGCCTTCACCACCTCCGCGAGATGTGCCCCGCTCTGGTCGACCATCGCCCGGTAGAACCGCGCCAGGATCCGATGGCCCTCCGGCACCGAGTCGGGTCGGGCGAGCGGGTGCGTCGGTGGCGCCTGCTCCTCGTCGGACGGCAGGATCTGGTCGGCGATCGGCACCCGGCGCACGTCGACCCTGACGTTCCAACCCTGCACCGGAGCCCAGTCCGGCGGCACCTGTTCGTGCGGCTGCCGCAGGTCCACGACGGTCGCGATGCCCGCCTCGCGGACGACCGCGAGATCCGATTCGTCCAGGTGGTAGGGCTGGGCGGACCGGAACAACCGACCAGGCGCGAGCGGGCCGCCGGCCGGTCCGGCAGCGACGTCACGGAAGTTGAGCAGCGCCATGGTGTTCGTGCTCCTCGTCGTGCTCGTTGCCGGGTGTTCCGCCGGCCACGGTGCTCGGGTGGTCAGGTTGTCCGGGTGGTCAGGCGTGCCCCGGTGGCCGGGTGCTCGGGGTGCTCCGGTAGTCAGGGTGCTCGCCTGGCCGGGGTGCTCTGCTGGCCGGGTTGCTCTGGTAGTCGGGGTGCTCCGGTCGCCGGCGCGCGGGCCGGATCGCCCCGTGCTCACGGTACGGCCAACGCCGGAGGGCCACGCCTCGGCATGCGGCGGCCGATGGTCTACGATATGAGAACGATTATCAAATGCAGTTGGTTCGAAGGAGATCGCCGTGCGCACCGCCCGACACCTGTGCCCACTGGTCGGCGTGGTCGTCGCCGGCGCCCTGCTCACCGGCTGCGGCTCGTCGAGCCCGGCCGACGGGCCGGGCTCCGCGGCGGCAGGAGCCGGCGCATCTCCGGTGGCCGTCGTCGCGTCGACCGACGTATGGGGGAGCGTCGTCACCTCCATCGGAGGCGACCGGGTGTCCGTCACCTCGCTGATCTCCGATCCTGCTGCCGACCCCCACTCCTACGAGGCGAACGCGCAGAACCAGCTTGCGTTGAAGAAGGCCGCGCTGATCGTCGAGAACGGCGGCGGCTACGACGATTTCGTCGACACGATGCGCAACGCCGCCGGGTCGAACGCCCCGGTGCTCAACGCGGTGCAGCTCTCCGGTCACGTCGCTGTCGACGGCGAACTCAACGAACACGTCTGGTACGACTTCCCGACGGTGCTGAAGGTGGCCGACTCGATCCGGTCGGCGCTCAGCACCGCGGACCCGGCCGGCGCCGCCGCCTACGCGAAGAACGCCACCGCGTTCGCCGGCAGCATCGCCGCCCTGGAGAAGAAGGAAGTGGCGATCAAGAGCAAGCGCGCCGGTACCGGGGTGGCGATCACCGAGCCGGTTCCGCTGTATCTGCTCGAGGCCTGCGGCCTGGTCAATCGCACCCCACCGGCGTTCAGCGAGGCGATCGAGGGCGAGAGCGATGCGCCGGCCGGTGTCGTCGCCCAGAACCTGGCGCTGTTCAACGGCAAGAAGGTGCGTGCCCTGGTCTACAACGAGCAGGCGACCGGCCCACAGACCGTCCAGGTGCTGGCGGCGGCGAAGGCGAACGGCATTGCCGTCGTGCCGGTCACCGAGACGTTGCCCGGCGGGACCGACTACCTCGGTTGGATGAACGCCACCGTCGACGCCATCGCCCGGGCGGTGTCCTGATGCTGCCGTCCGTCTCGGGTGACCGGCTGCGACACAATGACCCGGTGGCCGACCCCTCCCGCAGCCGACCGGCAAGCGGGGCGTCGGCGGTGCTGCCGGACCCGGTCGTCGAGCTGACCGGCGCCCGGCTCGGCTACGCAGGGCGCGACCTGTGGTCCGGTCTCGACCTGCGGATCGAGGCGGGTCAGTTCGTCGCCGTGCTCGGCGCGAACGGGACCGGAAAGACCAGCCTGCTCCGGGTACTGCTCGGGGAGCAGCAGCTCGACGGCGGGTCGGCGCGGATCGCCGGTGCGCCGGTCCGCCGCGGCAGCGACGTCGTGGGCTACGTGCCGCAACGCCTTGGCATCGACCCGGGCACCATGGTCAAGGCGCGTGACGTCGTCCGGATGGGTCTGGACGGCCACCGCTGGGGGCTGCCACTTGTCTTCGGGGAGCGCCGTCGCGAACTCCGCCGGACGATCGACGAGCTGCTGGCCGCGGTCGGCGCGACCGCCTTCGCGGACGCGCCGGTGTCGGTGCTGTCCGGCGGAGAGCTGCAGCGGATCCGGATCGCCGAGGCATTGGCCTGCGATCCGGCACTGCTGATCTGCGACGAGCCGCTGGCGGCGCTGGATCTGCGGCACCAGCAGGAGGTGGCGGCGCTCATCGACAAGCGGCGCCGGGACAGTGGCACGGCCGTCATCTTCGTGACGCACGAGATCAACCCGATCCTGCCGTACGTCGACCAGGTGCTGTACCTGGCGGGCGGCAGGTTCCGCCTCGGCCCGCCGGACGAGGTGATGACGTCGGCATCGCTCTCCGCGCTCTACGGCGCCCCGGTCGACGTCATCTCCGCCCACGGCCGGTTGGTGGTCGTCGCTGCCAACGACATGACGGCCGGCCTGCACCAGTCCATGGACGACCACGCTGTGCGCCCCGGGCAGCTGCACGGCACGCACGACCACGGCCAGCACCACCCGTCGGACACCTCGGGCTGGTCGCGATGAGCGTCTGGAGTCAGCTGTTCAACTTCGACGACTACGGCCAGCTGCTCGAACTGGTGCGCAACTCGATCCTGGCCGGCGCCCTGCTGGGGTTGATCGGCGGACTCATCGGGATCTTCGTCGTGCTGCGCGACCTGACGTTCGCCGTCCACGGGATCAGCGAGCTGTCCTTCGCCGGGGCCTCGCTGGCGTTGCTGCTGGGGTTGAACGTGGTGGCCGGGTCCGTCGCTGGCTCGCTGCTCGCGGCGGTGATCTTCGGGCTGCTCGGCGTGCGGGCGCGGGAACGCTCGTCCGTCATCGGGGTGTTGATGCCGTTCGGGCTCGGACTGGGCGTGCTGTTCGTGTCCCTCTACAAGGGCCGGACCGCCAACAAGTTCGGTGCACTGCTGGGCCAGATCGTTGCCGTCGACAACCCGCAGCTGATCTGGCTCTCGGTGCTGACCGTCGTGGTGCTGGCGGCGCTCGCGGTGCTGTGGCGGCCGCTGATGTTCGCGACGATCGACCCGGAGATCGCGGCGGCCCGCGGGGTGCCGGTCCGGGCGCTGTCGCCGATCTTCATGGTGGTGCTCGGGCTCGCAGTAGCGATGTCGGTGCAGATCGTCGGTGCGCTGCTGGTCCTGGCGCTGTTGGTGACGCCGGCGGCTGCCGCCATGCGGGTGACCGCCTCGAGCCTCTGGGTGCCGGTGCTGTCGGTCGTCTTCGCCGTGACCGCCGTGGTGGGTGGGATTCTGATCGCGGTGGGCAGCAGCGTCCCGATCAGCCCGTACGTCACGACCATCTCGTTCACCATCTACTGCGTGTGCCGGGTGGTCGGGTCCCGCCGCCGCCGGCGGGGGTGGACGCGGCCGGTGCAGACCGACTTCGTCGCGACCGAGCCGGACAACTCGGTGCTGCCTGCGCGGTGACCTACGCCAGGGCCGTCTGGTTGCGGTCAGGGGCGGTTCGGGTCCGGGTGGATGGTGAGGAAGACCGACCAGGCGGGTGCGGTCGGGTCGTCCGGACGGCCCGCGAAGTCGTCGAGGAGCGTCCGGAGGCCGGCTCGGAATTCAGCCATGTCGGCCGGCGAAAGGCGTAACCCGAGCCGTGCCGCGTCGATGTCGGTGGCCGGAACGAGCGCCACCTCCTCCAAGAAGGTGTCGAGCATCGAGCGGTCGTGCGCGGGCGTGCTGAGATGCCAGGACTTCCGGGTGGCCAGGTAGGGGATCTCCCGGGATCCGCGGGCGCCGCGCCGCTCCGGCTCTGCCTGCAGGAAGCCCGTCCGCACCAGGGTCCGGGTGTGGTGCAGGATGCTCGCCGGGTCTCGGCCGAGTATCGCGGCGATCTCCTTGTTGGTGTGCGCCTCGCCGAGGCAGATGCGCAGGATGCGCAGGCGCAAGGACGAAGCGAGCGCCCTCGCCTCCTCGTCGGTAGCCGGCCGGCGCGTCGTCATGAGGCAGTCTAGCAAAGTGATTGACAACTCCCAATCGGTGGACGGACACTGACCCCATGACGGACGGGGCGCTGCCGGTGCAGACCAGACGAGGCGGGCTCTGGCACCACCTGGACTTCCGGCGGCTGTGGATCGGCGAGACCGTCAGCCAGTTCGGGTCGATGGTCAGCGGACTGGCGCTGCCGCTGGTCGCCATCCTGGTGGTGCACGCGACGACCTTCGAGGTCGGTGTGCTGACCGCACTGGAGTCGGCGGCGTTCCTGCTGATCGGGCTGCCCGCGGGCGCCTGGGTCGACCGGATGCGGTTCCGCGCCGTGTTGATCGTCAACGACGTGCTGCGTGCGCTGTTGCTGGGCTCGATCCCGCTCGCGCAGCTGCTCGGTGTGCTGACGATCTACCAGCTGTACGTCGTCGCGTTGGTCACCGGCATCTGCACGGTCTTCTTCGACGTCGCCTACCAGTCGTACCTGCCGCAACTGGTCGACCGGACCCTGCTGGTGGAGGGCAACGCGAAACTGCAGGCCAGCGAGTCCGTGTCGCAGATCGCCGGTCCGAGCGTGGGAGGACTGCTGATCCAGGCGCTGACCGCGCCCTACGCCGTGCTGCTCGACGCGGTCAGTTTTCTGTGGTCGGCCTCCTGGGTCGCGGCGATCCGGAGCCGGCCGCCGAAACCCGAGCGCAAGCCGGACCGCCACCTGGGCCGCGAGATCGCGGAAGGGGTGCGGTTCGTCGTCGGCAGTCCGCTGCTGCGCGCGATCGCCCTCTGTACCGGGTCGTCGAACCTGTTCAGCGCCATGGGTGCGGCGGTGTTCTACGTGCTGCTCGCCCGCGAGCTCGGCCTGTCGCCGGGGTGGATCGGCGCGATCGGCTCGACGTCGGCGATCGGTGGCCTGATCGGGTCGCTGGTGGCGAGCCGGTTCGCCAAGAGGGTCGGGTCCGGGCCGGCCATCTGGATGTCGATCGTGGCCATCGCCCCGACGGGTTTCGTGGCACCCTTCGTCCACCGGGACTTCTCGCTCGGGCTGCTGGCCATCGCCCAGGTCGTCACCTGGATGGGTGTGGTGGTCTACAACATCACCCAGGTCAGCTTCCGGCAGGGACTCTGCCCGCCCGAGCTGCTGGGCCGGATGAACGCCACCATCCGATTCCTGGTGTGGGGCACGATGCCGATCGGTGCGCTGCTCGGCGGGGTGCTGGGCACGGTGATCGGGGTGCGGGCGACGTTGCTGGTGGTGGCCATCGGTTCGTCGCTGACGTTCCTGCCGGTGTACTTCTCGCCGCTCCGCCGGATGCGCGAGCTCCCCTCCTATGATTCCGCCGTCACCCACTGAGGCTGCCGCCTGCGCTCCCATCGTCGCTCGGCCTACTCACCCGCTCGCAGGTGGGCGCGCCGCTCGCGTGATGTCCTGTCGCTCGCGCTTCCGGCGTTCCGCTCGCAGCGCACTGCGAGCGGGAGGGGCGGCGGCGAGCGGCTGGACGCGACGCGAGCGAACCGTTCTGCGCAGACCGCGGCCCCGCCACCTGCTGTGACGGCGCCCTGCCGCTGGCCGGATCCGGACCGCACAACGGGCGGCCCGGCGAACCGGACCGCCCGTTGGACGGTGGAGCGTGGCCTGAGCCCGAGCTGCTACTTGATCAGCAGCGACGGGGTCGGCACGGCGGCCGAGGTGGCGAGCCGGAGGCCGGTCGACTTGTCGAACACGTGGATGTGCTGGGCGTCGGTCACCGATGCACGGATGGTGGCACCGACCGTCGGGTGCGTGCGGGCCTCGGCACGGATGATGAACCGGTCGCCGTTGGCGTCGGCGCCGTGCACGAAGGACTCCGCACCCAGCTCCTCCACCACCGAGACGGTGATCGCCAGACCGTGGTCGGCCAGGGTGAGGTTCTCCGGCCGGACACCGAGCACGACGTTGGAGATGCCCTTCTGGCTCGCCTCGTTCAACTGCTCGCGGGTCAGCGGAACGACGACGTCGCCGAACCGGACGCCCTCGGACGTCAGCGTGGAGTCGATCAAGTTCATCGCGGGGGAGCCGATGAATCCGGCGACGAAGACGTTCTTCGGGCGGTCGTACAGCTCGCGCGGGGTGTCGCACT
>CAXTBG010000089.1:0-15087 GCA_964242105.1 uncultured Nakamurella sp.
TCGACGGTGTACCGGGCGAAGTCGGTCATCACCTTGGTGCCGTTGGTCTGGAAGACCACGCCGGGGGCGTGCGAGGTGGAACCGCCGGAGACCGGCAGCGGTCCGCCGTCGACCACGGTGACGTTCGTCCAGCCCCGGGCGGTGATCTCGTCCGCCAGGCTGGCGCCGACGATCCCGCCGCCGATCACGACGACCGATGGTCCCGTCATCTTCCACCTCCACGTACCTGATGCGTATGACGCAACGCAGTGCGGTATATGCAACAACTGTGTCGAACGACAGTGGCGCTGTCAAGAGCTGACAGCGCCACTGTGACTTGTTGCGGCCGAGCGGTGCGGCGCGTTACTTCCCGAGCCAGGCGTTGACCTTCGCCGGGTTGGCGTCGATCCACTTCTTCGCCGCAGCTTCCGGTGTCATCTTGTCGGCGGTGATGTATTTCGCGACGACGTTCTGGTCGTCGTTGGTCCAGTGGAAGTTCTTGATCAAGGCGGCGGCCGGCGACCCGGAGTTCGCGAACTTGGTCGACATGATCTTGTTCAGGGTGTATTCCGGGTAGTCGCAGGCGACCTTCTTGACGTCGGTGTCGCAGCCCTTCGTGTACTTGGGCAGGCTGATCTTGGTCAACGGCACCTCGGAGAGGAACCACTGCGGCGAGTAGAAGTAACCGAGGACGGGAGTGCCATTCTTCTGGCTGTTGCGGAACGCTTCGATCAGCGCCGTCTCGGACCCGGCGTACACCACCTTGTAGTTCAGTTTGAGGTTGGTGACGAGCGCTTCGTCGTTCGTGACGAAGGTGGGGTCGCCGTCGAGGAGTTGCCCCTTGTCACCCGATTCCGACGTCTTGAACTTGTCCGCGTACTTGTTCAGGTTCTCCCAGTTGGTGATGTCCGGGAACTGCTTCAGGGTCGCCGGCGTGACGTACCAGCCGATCTGACCGATGTTGCCGGTCGGACCCGCGTCGATGGCGACCTTCTGCGTGGTGATGTATTTCTGGGTCAACTCCGCGTGGCCCCAGTTCTCCACCACCGCATCGATCTGGCCGTTGCCGAAGCCCTGCCAGGCGATGTCCTCCTTGAGTGGCTTCTGGTTCACCTTGCACTTGAGGTCGTTCTCCATGATGTAGGTCAGCACTGCCGCGTTGGCGGTATAGCCGACCCATCCGCTCATGGCCAGGTTGACCGGGGCCGAGCAGGTGCCGTTCACCGGAACCATTGCCGCCGAGCTCCCGGTGTCGGTGGTCGCCGTGCCGGTCCCCTTCACCACCGCGCCGTTCTTGAGCAGGTCGCGGATCTCCTGCAGCAACTGGATCTCCTGCGCACTGCTGCCGCTGCCGGCGGAGTCCGAGTCCGAGGCCGATTCGTTGATCTTCGCGGCGCAGGCGGAGGTGAACAGCACTGACGCGGCAACGACTCCGACCGTCCAGCGCCGGCTTGATTTCATCTTCTTGGACATGACTCTCCTGGGACGCAGTGGATGGGTGACATCGGCCGGGCGCTTCGGTGGCATCAACTTCGGTGGCATCAACTTCGGTGGCGTCAATGGGTGGCGGGTTGGGCGAGGGGGCGGACGGGGGCGGCGGCCGGTGCCTCGACGGCAGGGGTCGACCGCACCGACACGGCAGTCTTGCGAGCCCGCCGGGTCGAGCGCTCGGCGGCCGCCTGGGTGATCCGGTCGAGCACCACGCCGAGGATGACCAGCGACAGACCTGCGGACAGCCCGCGACCGAACGAGTCGCTGTCGTTCAGGCCCACAAGCACGTCGTAGCCGAGCGCACCGGCACCGACCGCGGCTCCGATCACCACCATCGACAGCGTGTAGATCAGTGCCTGGTTGGCCGCCAGGGCGATCGACTTCCGGGCCATCGGAAGCTGCACCTTCGTGATCATCTGCCAGGTCGTCGACCCGGCGGACTGCGCGGCTTCGATGGTGTTGGTGGGCACCTGCGAGATGCCGTCCGCGATGATCTTGATCGCGGCCGGTGCGGCGTAGGAGACCGCGGCCACGATGGCGGTGAACCGGCCGACGTCGAACAGGCCGAGGAACGGGATGAGGAAGACGAACGACGGCATCGTCTGCAGACCGTCCAGCACGGGCCGGATGATCTGGTCCACCCGTTTCGAGCGGCCCATCCACACCCCGACGACGACCGAGATGATCATGCAGACCAGAGCACCGACCAGGGTCGAGGCGAGGGTGGCCATGCTGCTGGACCACAACCCGAAGCCGACCAGCGCCGCCAGCAGCAGAGCCACCACCACGGCCACCCGCCACCCGCCGGCGACGAACGCGACGACGGTGAAGAACAGGCCGACGATGAAGAACGGCGTGCTGACCAGCAGTGATTCCAGCGGATTGATCAGCCCGTAGGTGATGCCGTTCTTGATGGCCAGCGTGACCGGCTGCAGGTTGTCCTTGATCCAGTTGGACGCCCCGTTGACAGCGGAGGCGATCTTCGACCCCCAGTCGGGCCAGTTCTGCGGTGCCTGGGCGGCCCACAGTTGGGTCCGGGACAGATAGATGGCCAGCACCACGACCGCCAGTCCGGCGCCGGTGCTGATCAGCCGTAGCCGCCGCCGGTCCGTGTTGGCCCGGGCGGCCCGCTCGGCGCGGACGCTCGAGGCCGTGCTGACCCGGTCGAACATGATGGCCATCAGCACGATGGCCAGGCCGCCGTTGAAGCCGGCGCCCACGTCGCCGCTCTGCAGGGCGTTCGACACCACGACGCCAAGACCCGGCGCGCCGATGAAGGACGCGATCGCAACCATGGCGAGAGCGGCCATGATGGTCTGGTTCATGCCGATGACGATGGTGCGCTTGGCCAGCGGCAGCAGGACGGTCCGGAGCCGCTGCCAGCGGGTGACGCCGAGCGAGTCGACCGATTCCCTGGTGGTCGCCGGGATCTGGCGGATGCCGTGGGCGGAGATCCGGATGACCGGGGGCACCGCGAAGATCAGGGTGGCCGCGATCGCACTGGCCGGCCCGATGGAGAAGATCAGCACCAGGGGCGACAGATAGGCCAGCGCCGGCATGATCTGCATGAAATCCAACACCGGGGTGACGATCTTGCTGACGCGCTCGCTCGTTCCGGCCCAGATACCCAGTGGGATGCCGATGAGGAACGAGTAGAAGACGGCCGCGATCACCTGGCTGAACGTGTCCATCGACTGTGACCAGAGGTTCTGCAGCAGGAAGAGCAGGAACACTGCTGCGGTCAGTGCGGCGACCTTCAGATTGCCGATGGCGTAGGCGATCCAGGTCATCAGCACGATGGTGCCGATCCAACCGACGAACGGCAGTCCGCGGCCGACGTCGGTGTGGGAGAACAGGTGGGTGGTGAACGTCCCGGTGTCCTGCAGGGCGATCTGGATGTGATTGACGAAGTACAGGAAGAAGCCGTTCGAATTCTGGTTCTGTTCCACCCAGATCTGCCAGGTGTTCAGGTTCGAATGCACCCACCACGGATCCTTGGCGCCGAGGGAGAGGATCCATCTGCCACCGAACAGCAGGCGGGCCAGCACCATCACCACGAAGGCTCCGATGACGAGCGCCGTACCCGGACCGATCCGGACCCGCTTCCACACGCTGCCGGATGCCTTGTCCTGGATGACGGCGATCTGCTCTTCCGACCGCTCGTGGGAGACCACCGCGGACGCCGTGGTCTCGGCGACCGATACATCTGCCCGCGCGGTCATCAGTCCCCCAGATCCGATTGGTGTCCCGTCCGGTTCTGCTCGTCGTGATGCCCCACGACACTGAGGATCTCGTCTCGACCGACGACACCGATGACCCGATCCCCGTCGACCACCCGGATCGGCTGCTCGTTACCCGTCACGGTCGGGATGGCATCCCGGATGACCATGTTCGCCGGCAGTGCCGGCGTTGTCGACGACGGCAGTGGACTCGAACCGTGCCCACCGGATTCGCGGACGATCCACTTGAGCGTGAGCACCTCGGCCCGGGCCACGTCCGACACGAATTCGGCGACGTAGTCGTCGGCCGGGGCGCCGACAAGTTGGTCACCGGTACCGACCTGGATCAGCTCCCCGTGCCGCATGATGAGGATGCGGTCACCGAGTTTGAGGGCCTCGGAAAGGTCGTGGGTGATGAATATCATCGTCTTGCCCATTTCCCGGTGCAGCCGGATGACCTCGGCCTGCATGTCGCGACGGATCAGCGGATCGAGGGCCGAGAAGGGTTCGTCGAACAGAATGATGTCAGGATCATTCGCCAGGGCCCGGGCCAGCCCGACTCTCTGCTGCATGCCGCCGGACAGCTGATCGGGGAAGCGTCTCTCGTAGCCGTGCAGGCCCACCAGTTCGACGACTTCCTGGGCCTTCTTGTACCGCTCGGCCTTGCTCGTCCCGCGGACCTGCAGGCCGTAGGAGACATTGTCGATCACCGTGCGGTGCGGCAACAGGCCGAAGTGCTGGAAGACCATCGAGATCCGTTGTCGCCGTAGGTCGCGCAACTGGCGGGCGGATGCCTTCATGACGTCCTGGTCGCCGAGCAGAACCTGGCCGGCAGTCGGCTCGATCAGCCGTGACAGGCACCGCACCAGGGTCGACTTCCCGGATCCGGACAATCCCATCACCACGAACACCTCGCCTTTTCCGACATCGAAACTCATGTCCCGAACGGCCGGCACGCAGCCGGTCTTCTCCAGGATCTCGGGGCCGGTCAGGGTTGCCAGTGCCGGGTCGGTCGGAATGCGTTCGGCCCTGTGGCCGAACACCTTCCACAGGTTCCGGACCGAGAAGTCCGGAGTTCCGACGATCGAGCCCGACGTCGCCGATGCGGTTGGCAGGATTGATGTGCTCATCACGATTCCTTGGGTGGAGTTCGAGCGCGTGGCGGGAGCTGTGGTCGTCGTGCGAACCGGTGTCTGCCGGGGAAATCCGATCAGCGGGGGAACCAGTACTGCGGTGAGGGCGCGGTGTTCTGCCAGATGTGCTTGATCTCGCGGTATTCGGCGAGCCCGGTGGGGCCGAGTTCGCGCCCGTTCCCGGACTGGCCGAAGCCGCCCCACTCCGCCTGCGGGACGTAGGGGTGGTAGTCGTTGATCCACACGGTGCCGTGCCGCAGCGCACCGGCGACGCGCTGCGCCCGGGAGGCGTCGGAGGTCCAGACCGCCCCGGCCAGCCCGTAGTCCGTGTCGTTCGCGATGGCGATGGCCTCGGCCTCGGTGCCGAACGTCTCCACCGTCATCACCGGGCCGAACGACTCCTCGCGCACCACCGCCATGTCGCCCGTGCAGCCGTCGAGAACTGTTGGCGGGTAGTAGAAACCGTTCGCCATCGGACCCGCCGTCGGGATGACGCCGCCGGTGCGCAGGACTGCCCCCTCGGCGATCCCGGCCTGCACGTAGGCGTGCACCTTGTCCCGGTGCGCGGCCGAGATGAGCGGGCCTGCCTGGGCGCCGGGATCGAACGGGCCGCCGAGGACGATGTCGCCGGCGCGGGCCACGATCTCGTCGACGACCCGGTCGTGCAGTTCGGCCGCCACGATCAGCCGGGCGCCGGCCGAACACACCTGCCCGGAATGCAGGAAGACCGCCGTGAGGGCGTAGTCGATCGCGGTCTCGACATCGGCGTCGGCGAAGACGATGTTGGGGTTCTTCCCGCCCAGTTCCAGCGCCACCTTCTTCACCGTGGCGGCCCCGGCCACCATGATCGCCTTGCCGGTGGCCAGGCCGCCGGTGAACGACACCATGTCGACCCGCGGATCGCTGGTCAGCACGGAACCGACCTCGGGTCCGCTGCCGGTCACCAGGTTGGCCACTCCGGCCGGCACGCCGGCCTCGGCGAGGGTATCCATCAGCAGGATCGCCGTCGACGGGGTGAGCTCGCTGGGCTTGAGGACGAGGGTGTTGCCGGCGAGCAGTGCCGGGGCCACCTTCCACGACGCCTGCAGCAGCGGGTAGTTCCAGGGCGTGATCAGGCTGCAGACACCCACCGGCGCGTACACGATGCGGCTGATGGCGTCCGGGTTGCCGGTGTCCACCACCCGTCCCGCATCGGTGCCGGCGATGCCGCCGTAGTAACGGAAACAGGCGGTGATGTCGTCGATGTCGTACTCCGCCTCCACCAGCCGTTTGCCGGTGTCCAGCGCTTCGGCCCTGGCATAGCTCGCCCTGTCCCGCTGCAGGAGATCGGCGGTGCGGAGAAGTAGCGCGCCGCGGTCCTTCTCCGGCAGCGCGGCCCAGTCGCCGCGGTCGAACGCGGCGCGCGCCGCGGCGACCGCAGCCCGCGCGTCGGCAGCCGAGCCCTCGACCACGGTGACCACCGGCGAGCCGTCGGCAGGACAGCTGATCAGCCGGCTGCCGCCTCCGTCGGAGACAGCCCACCGACCATCGACGAACAGGCCGGCAACGGCGGAGGTGATGGGGGCGCCTGTGCCGACCCGCGTGCCGTCGAGGCTGTCGGCAAGGCTGGTGTTCACGTCCACCGCCAATCTCGGCTCTGCACAGGTCGAAGTTGCGCATTACGCAACCAAGTGCTTCCTGAGCAACAGCATGGAACGGTATGCGTGGGCTGTCAAGAGCGTGGTACGCCGTTCAGGGCAACCGACCGGCCTTGTTTACCTGGCGGTGATGAATAGCGGCGAATGCTGCGTGTTCGGCGACATGTGGCCGTAACAATGGCGCCGGCGACAGCGAGCGGGGCGGGTCACCTCCGGACCGCCGGCCTGGTCGGGGCCAGGTATCCCATCCGTTCGGACACGGCGTCTGCCGCCGCCGTCACGGCGTGCACGACGGCGGGGATCTCCGCCTGGCCCAGCCGGAAGCTCGGGCCGGACACTGACAGCGAGGCGACGACGTCGCCGCCGGTCCCCCGCACCGGCGCCGCCACCGCGGTCAGGCCGATCTCCAGTTCGTCGGCGGCCACCGCGTGACCCTCCCGCCGGACCGTCTCCAGAACGGCGAGGAAAGCGGCCGGGTCGGTGATGGTGTGGTGCGTGAGCGCCCGCAGGTGGCCGGACGGCGCGGTGATGGTGCGCAGCACGGCCTCCACCTCTGCCGGTGCGGCGTAGGCGAGCAGAACCCGGCCGTTGGCGGTCGCGTGCACCGGGTTGCGGTGCCCCACCCAGTCGTGGATCTGCAGTGCGGAGGTGCCGGCGACCTGGTCCAGGTACAGGGCCTCGCTGCCGGAGAGGATGACGATGTTGACGGTCTCGCCCATGTCGGCGGCCAGCCGGGTGGTCACCGGGCGACTCTCCCGCACGATGTCCAGGCGCGACCTGGTTGCGCCGGCCAGCCGCAGCACCCCGACGCCCAGTCGGTACCGCCCGCGGTCCGGGAGTTGCTCGGCCAGGCCGTGCGACTCCAGGGTGCCGAGCAGCCGGGAGGCGGTCGACTTGTGCACCTCGAGGAGCCCGGCGATCTCGGTGACCCCCAGTTCCCCGTCGGCGGCCAGCAACTTGAGGATGGTCAGGGCCCGGTCGACCGACTGCACCGATCCGTTCGCGGCGTCGGGCATGTGCCGCAGCGTAGCCCAGGGCTCGTGGGCCCTCCACGTCGTGGCGTGCCCGTCCGTGGCACGTCGTGGCAGGCGGTCGCTTGACCTCGATGCCGGCAGCCAACATGCTGTGCGTTGCGTGCAGAGCAATCCGTTGCGACATGCGCAACCCGATCACCTCACCCGTCGGAGGTTCCGTTGTCCCCTCGTCCCGTACCCGGCCGGGAGTTCATCCTGACGCTCTCCTGCAAGGACGGCCCGGGCCTGGTGTACGCGGTCGCGGGCTACCTGGTCGGCTTCGGCGCCAACATCCTGGCCAGCCAGCAGTTCGAGGACCGGCTGACCGGCCGCTTCTTCATGCGGGTGCAGTTCGACTTCGTCGGTCCGGTACCGGATCTCGCCGTGCTGCGGGCAGCGTTCGCCGACGTCTCGGCGCTGCACGCGATGACCTACGAGATCATCGACGCCGCCACGCCGACCACCACGATGATCCTGGTGTCGAAGTTCGGTCACTGCCTCAACGACCTGCTGTACCGCTACCGGGTGGGCACGCTGAACATCCAGATCCCGGTCATCGTCTCCAATCATCCCGATTTCGCAGCGCTGGCCGCCTCGTACGACATCCCGTTCGTCCACCTGCCGGTGACGCCGGCGACGAAGGCCGAGGCGGAGGGCACGATGCTGGAGCTGGCCGCCGAGCACCGGGTCGAGCTGGTGGTGCTGGCCCGGTACATGCAGGTGCTGTCGGAGTCCACCAGCCACGCGCTGGCCGGCCGGGCGATCAACATCCACCATTCCTTCCTGCCCAGTTTCAAGGGCGGAAAGCCCTACCACCAGGCGCACGACCGGGGCGTCAAGCTCATCGGGGCGACCGCGCACTACGTCAACGACGACCTCGACGAGGGCCCGATCATCGAGCAGGACGTCGCCCGCGTCGACCACACCATGGGCCCCGACGATCTGGTGGCCGCCGGCCGGGACGTCGAGACACAGGTGCTGTCGCGGGCGGTGAAGTGGCACTGCGAACGACGGGTGATGTCGAACGGGTCGAAGACGGTGGTGTTCCGCTAGGGGTCAGGTCGGGCGGCTGCGCACCCGCACCCGGCGGGCGAGGGCGGTGCCGGCGGCGGCGGCCAGGGCCGCGACGCCGAAGCCGGCGACGTAGGGCGCCCAGTGCGACGTCTCGACCAGTGCGGCGAAGACGGTGCCGGAGGCGGCGAGGGTGATGGACTGCAGGAGGGCGTCGTTGACCTGCAGGGCCGAGGTGTTGCGGCCCTCCTCCGATGGTGCGGACAGCTCGAGGGTCAACACCGACAGGGTGGGGTAGGCGATGCCGATGCCGACGCCCGCGATCACCCACGACGGGTACACGGCCAGCAGCGGCACCGCCCGCCAGACCACCAGGCTCACCAGCAGCACCCCGGTGGTGAGCAGGCCGAACCCCAGCCGCAGCAGGGCCGGCCGTCGCTCGGCGGAGCTGATCCTGCCCTGCAGCGCGGAGCCCGCCGACCAGCCCAGCGCCCCGACGGTGAGGACGAGCCCGGCCTGCCCGGGCGACAGCCCGCGCTCGCGGGAGAGCAGCAGCGGCAGGAACACCTCGGCACTGGCGAAGGCCGCGGACACCAGCCCGCGCAGCAGGATGACGGTCGGCAGCCCGGACCGGGAGCGGAACGTGCCCTCCGGCAGCAGCCGCGGGACGGACCACACCAGCATCGCGCCGGCGACGCCGAGCATCGGCAGGCCGATCGCCACCCGGTAGTGTCCCGCCACGGCCAGCAGGCAGGCGGCAATCCCTGCGACGCCGGCGACGGCGACCTTGCCCATCCCGTCGCGACCCTGGCCCGGCGGTCCGTCGTCCGCGGGCAGCGGCCCGCCGAGCCGCCGGCACGGCGTCCACCCGACCGCCGCCGCAACCACGGCGATCACCGGCACGGAGAGGAACACCCACCGCCATCCGGCGTGCGAGACCAGGAGGCCGGCGATGGCGGGGCCGACGAGCGCCGGCACCACCCAGGCGGCGGCGTAGAGCGAGAAGATCCGCGGGCGAAGCGGTTCGGGGTAGACCCGGGCCACCACCACATAGAGGGCCACCGCCGTCAACCCGGTCCCCAGGCCCTGCATGGCCCGGCCGGTGATCAGCAGCGGCATGGACCCGGCCGTCCCGGCGACGAGCAGGCCGGCGACGAACAGCAACCAGCCGGCAGCCAACGCACCGACCGGTCCCCGCCGGTCGGACCAGATCCCCGCCGCCACCATGCCCACGATGCCGGCCGCGGCCGGCATGCCGAAGGCGAGGGCGTACAGCGACAGCCCGTCCAGCGCTGCGGCGACGGTCGGCATCGCCGTCGACACCGCCACCGCTTCGAAGGCCTGGACGCCGACCATGGTGACGCCGGCGGCGGTCACCGCCCGGAGCCCCGGCGCGAACACTCCGGGCGGGCTCGTCGAGATCGTCATCTCCTCCAGGCTACGACGAGGCGCTTCCTACCCGGCTGCACTGCTCATCGCGCAGCTGCGGCGGTGGCGCGGACGCAGGTGGCGAGGTAGGGCAGGTCGAACTCGGCACGGCCCGCCAATTCCGGATCACCGGCCAGCAGCTCGTCGACCTCGCGGTGCACCCGGTGGCGTTCCGCCGGCGGCGCGGTGATCACGTAGCTGCGGGACGCCACCAGGTCCCGCAGCCCGTCCGGGCCGAGCCGGTGCCGCCACCGCAGCACCCGTCGCTCGACCGGCTCGAAGGCCGCGCCCAGCTCGACGATCATCTCGGTCGGATCGTCGGCCAGCGAGCGCATGATCCGGCCGAGCCGGGCGACCCAGCCCACACTCTCGTCGCGGGAGTTCCAGATCAGACCGAGCCGGCCACCCGGCCGCAGGACCCGGACGACCTCCGGCACGGCGACCACCTGATCCACCCAGTGCCAGGCCTGGGCCACCAGCACGGCGTCGGCGCTGCCGTCCGGCAGTGGCATGCGCTCCGCCGTGCCGGCCAGCACCGGAACGCCGGGAAGTGTGCGGGCCAGTTCTGCGCGCATCCCGTCGGACGGCTCGACGGCCACCACGTCCAGGCCCCGGTCGGCCAGTTGGCGCGTCAGCTTCCCGGTTCCGGCGCCCAGGTCGACGACATCTCGCGCACCCGCCGGCAACAGCCAGTCGACGGCCGCCTCCGGATAACCGGGCCGGCCCCTCTCGTAGGCCTGCGCCGCCATCCCGAAGGAAGCCGCCTGTCGGGCATGTCCGTTCGGCATGCCGTTCAGTGTGCACCGCGCCTTCCAACCGGGCGCCCGCGCATCGAACGCCCAGAGCCGCCCCGACGTGCGGGGCGGCTCTGGCGGAGGTCGGTGCCGGTGGCGCGTGCTGCAGGTCAGCGCCCGGGCGTGGCCGTCAGCCGAAGAAGGCCTTGTGGCCCTGCGGGGTCTTCGACACCGCCAGGTAGAAGCCCCGGGCGGCGACCTTGCAGGCCGTCCGTGAAATGTAGGGGAATCCGTAGTCCCGGTCGCACTGCAGCTTCATGTTCGAGTAGAACTTCGAGTCGATGGAATTCTTGCGGCTCTGCGTCGGGTCGAGCTTGAGGTGCGGTCCACTGGTCTTGGTGTTCTTCCCGTAGTTCCGGTAACCGAAGTCGTGCCGGTCGCAGGAATGCTGGAAAACGCGCTCGTACTTCAGCATCGCCAGAAACGTTGCCGGCGAGACGACGGCGGCGGCCACCAACGCCTTCGTGGGAATGCTGCATCCATCATTGGTCCAGTTCAACTGCTTCGAGTAACCGGCGGCTTTCTTGTACTTCCCGTAGAGCGAACCGCCGACCTTCTCGTATTCCACGGCGCTCGCCGCCTTGGCCAGCTTCGCCCGCGACAGCGGCGCAGCAGCCGACGCGCTTCCTGCCGTGGTGATCAGCGCGGCGATGACCATCACGCACGCGACCAGCGCGGCGGATATCTTCTTCGACATGACGGGCTCCCCCTTGAATCGGATGACTGCGACGCCCATGAGAATGCACGGTGCGGGCCGCCACCGACAGAGCGTGGGCGGATAAGTAAATTACCTTTCTGCGCGGCCGGGCAAACCCGGCCGGTGGACTGCACCGCAAGCGTCAGGAATGCCTAGAGCGGTTCGGTGATCCGCTCGATGAGCGCCTCGGCCGCAACGGCCAGCAGGGTCCATTCCGCTCCCACCTGCGGGGCGTCGGCGGCGAGAACGACGCGGGGATGCGGCTTGCCGCAGGCGGCCTGCAGAAAGCGATCTCCTCGGGATAGGTCTGCAGGTTCGCCTCGGACCCGCGGCGGATCACCTCCTGCCACGGCCCGCCGCCGGTCATCACCGGGCCGATGGCCGCTTCGGTCCTGGCCGTGGACTCGGCGTCCCGCCATCGGACCGCCGTGACGGCCAGCTCCTCGTGGAAGGCCCGCTGGTCGTCCCACAGCCGTTAGGCGGCGCCGGTCGTCAGTCCGGCCCTGGCAAGCACCTCGCTGAGTCGGACGTGCGACACACCAGCCGTCGGGCCCTGCTCGTGGAGCATCCGCAAGGCGGTGTCCAGGATCAGGTCGCGGGTCTGCTGTGCCGTTCGCCTCGTCATCGCGGCGCCGCCTCCCGGGTCACCCGGTGTGGCGGTAGAACGGCGCGTCCGACGCGGTCAGCGGGGCGCGGCCGAGGATCAGGTCCGCGGCCTTCTCCGCCAGCATCATCACCGGAGCGTAGATGTTCCCGTTGGTCACGTACGGCATCACCGAGGCGTCGACCACCCGCAGTCCCCGCGTCCCGTGCACCCGCATGGTCCCCGGGTCGACCACCGCCAACGGGTCGGAGGCGGGCCCCATCTTGGCCGTGCACGACGGGTGCAGCGCGGTCTCCGCGTCGGCGGCCACCCACTCGAGGATTTCCGCGTCCGTGGACACCGACGGGCCCGGCGAGGTCTCGCCGCCGTTGTACGGCGCCATCGAGGGCTGCCCCAGGATGTCCCGGGCCACCCGCACCGCCTCCACCCATTCCCGCCGGTCCTGGTCGGTGGACAGGTAGTTGAACCGCAGCGCCGGATGCTTGCGCGGGTCGGTGGAGGTGATCTTCAGGGTGCCGCGGGCGTCGGAGTACATCGGCCCGACGTGCACCTGGTAGCCGTGGCCGGTCCGCTGCACCGCAGCGGACACCGACCCGTCGTAGCGCACCGCGATCGGCAGGAAGTGGAACATCAGGTTCGGGTAGGGCACCTCGTCGTTCGACCGGACGAACCCGCCGCCCTCGAAGTGGTTGGTGGCGGCCGGCCCCCTGCGGACCAGGATCCACTCCAGCCCGATGAACGGCTGCCGCCACTTCTGCAGGTACGGCTGCATGGTGACCGGTTCGGTGCAGGCGTACTGGATGTAGACCTCGAGGTGGTCCTGCAGGTTGTCCCCGACGCCCGGCAGGTTCGCCACGCTCCGGATGCCCAGTCGGCTCAGTTCGTCGGCGGACCCGACGCCGGACAGCTGGAGCAGCTGCGGCGAATTGATCGCGCCGCCGCACAGGATCACCTCGCCCGCGGCGGCCGTGTGCCGGCGTCCGTTGCGGAGGTAGCTGACGCCGGTCGCCCGTGTTCCGGAGAACGTGACGCCGGTGGCCAGCGCCCTGGTCAGCACCCTGAGGTTGTGCCGGCGCATCGCCGGCCGCAGGTAGGCCCGGGAGGCGGACAGCCGCCGCCCCTTGTGCACGTTGCGGTCGAACGGAGCGAAACCCTCCTGCCGGTAGCCGTTCACGTCGTCGGTCAACGGGTAGCCCGCCTCCACCGCCGCGTCGAAGAACGCGCCGAACAGCGGATTGGTGGCCGGTCCGCGTTCCAGTACCAGGGGACCGGACCGGCCGCGCTGCACGTCGTCGCGGTCCGCGGCCAGGCAGTTCTCCATGCGGCGGAAGTAGGGCAGGCAGTGCGACCAGTCCCAGTCGGACATCCCCGGATCGGCGCCCCAGCGCTCGTAGTCCAGCGGGTTGCCGCGCTGGAAGATCATGCCGTTGATGGAGCTCGACCCGCCCAGCACCTTGCCGCGGGCGTGCGAGATGCGCCGCCCGTTCATGAACGGCTCCGGCTCGGACTCGTACCGCCAGTCGTAGAAGCGGCTGCCGCTGGGGAAGGTGAGCGCGGCCGGCATCTGGATGAACAGGTCCCAGGGGTAGTCACTGCGGCCGGCCTCCAGCACCAGCACGGTGGAGTTCCCGTCCGCCGAGAGCCGGTCGGCCAGCACGCATCCCGCGCTGCCGCCACCGACGATGACGTAGTCGAACGTGCGGTGCTGCGGGTCGGTGCCGGTGGGGTCGGTCACGGTGCTCGGTGCTCCTCGGCGGATCGGTGGGCGGCGCGGGTCGGCGGGGTGCTGACGGCCGGGGGGCTGACTCGAGTGCGCGGAGCGCATAGGGTTGCGTCATGAGCAACCCGGGAGGGGTCGGCAGCGGTCAGGAGGCTGCGGGCGCCGTGCCCAGCGCCGTCCAGTCGGTGGACCGCGCCGTCACCGCGCTGGAGTATCTCGCCCGGCACGGCGAAGCCGGCGTCTCCGAGGTGGCGACGGCCATCGGCGTGCACAAGTCGACCGCCTCGCGCATGCTGGCGGCGTTGCAGGGCCGGGGACTGGTGGAGGTGGCCGGTGACCGCGGGCGGTACCGGCTCGGTTACGGCATCCTGCGGTTGGCCGGTGCGATGGGCGGTCGCCTGGACGTGACCAGCCAGGGCCGGGCAATCTGCGACGAGCTGGCCGAGCAACTCGGCGAGACGGTGAACATCGCCGTCCTGCAGGGGGACACCGTGGTCAACGTGCACCAGGCGCACGGCGGCGGCGCGATCTCCGTCGACAACTGGGTCGGCCGCCCGACGCCGCTGCATGCCACCTCGTCCGGCAAGGTGCTGCTGGCATCGCTGGGAAAACCTGTGCAGGACAGGCTGATCCAGGCCGGTCTGCCGAGATTCACCAAGGCCACCGTGGTCGACGGCCAGCTGCTCCGACGCCAGCTGGCGCAGGTGCACAGCGACGGGTTCGCCATCACCGTCGGCGAGTACGAGACCGGACTGAACGCCGTGGCGGCCCCGGTCTACGGCAGTGGCGGGACCGTCGTCGCAGCGGTGTCGGCCTCCGGGCCCGCCTACCGGCTGCCGGCCGATCAGCTCGCCGGGACCGCGCAGTTGGTCACCGCAGCCGCGGCGCGGATCAGCGAGCGGATGGGCCACCTCGGGTGAGCCGAGCTGCTCAGGCACCGATCTTGCGCCGCAACCAGTCGTGGAACAGCGCGATGTGGTGCTCGCTGGGCACCAGCACACCGCCGTCCCGGTAGACCCGTGACGACATGGCCGGCTGGCACCGTTCGCAGGCGTCGAAATCCTGCCGGTTGACGCGGTCGAACAGCTCGACCGACTTGGTGACGTCCCGGCCCTGTTCCACCACGCTGGGCAGGTACAGCCAGTCGCACTCCACGACGGTGCGGTCGGCCGCCATCGGGTACATCCGGTGCACGATGACGTGATCGGGGACCATGTTCACGAACACCTGCGGCTTGACCGTGATCGCGTAGTACTTGCGGTCCTGGTCGGGGTCGATGCCCGGGATGGTCTCGAAGCCCGGCGTTCCGTCGATGGTGAAACCTTCGACACCGTCGGCGAAGTCGGCCCCGTGGTTGACGA
>CAXTBG010000090.1:0-14924 GCA_964242105.1 uncultured Nakamurella sp.
TCGGAGATCTCCTCGTCCTCGGCGGCGATCTGGGACACCTCGACCTCCCACTCGTCGGCCTGCTCGGGCAGCCCGCCCAGCGGTACCTCGATGTCCAGGATCTCCTCAACCCGGTGCAGCAGGGCCAGCGTCGCCTTGGGGGAGGGCGCCTGGGACACGTAGTGCGGGACCGACGCCCAGAACGACACCGCCGGGATGCCGGCCTGCACACAGGCGTCCTGGAAGACACCGGAGATGCCGGTCGGGCCCTCGTAGCGCGAGTTGGTCAGGCCCAGTCGCTCCGCGGTCGGCTCGTCGTGGGCCGACCCGCTGACCTGCACCGGGCGGGTGTGCGGCACGTCGGCGAGCAACGCCCCGAGGGTGATGACGGTGGCCACGTCGTTGGCCAGCGCGATGTCGAGCAACTCCTGGCAGAACGCCCGCCAGCGGAAGTTCGGTTCGATGCCGTGCACCAGGATGACGTCGTGCGGGGCCGCCGGCAGGCGGCACAGGGAGAGCCGGGTGGTCGGCCATTCGATGGTCCGCGTGACGCCCTCGATCAGCCGGACCGTCGGCCTGCTGACCTGGAAGTCGTAGAAACCCTCGGGGTCGAGCTCGGACAGCGGAGCGGCGTCCCACACCAGGCCGAGCTGCTCGACCGCCGCCGTGGCCGCGTCTCCCGCGTCGTTCCAGCCCTCGAAGGCTGCGACCATCACCGGATTCCGGAGCGCCCCGGCGCCGGGTTCGTTGGAAGCTTCACTCACGTCGCCACCCTACGTCGATCGCCCGACGGCGGGGACGGGCCCGCCGCCGGCACCGGTCCGTCGCGACGGAACGCGCTCCGGGGCGGGTATCCCGCCAACTACTGTTGGACGGGCAGCCACGCCGACCAAGGAGCTCCCATTACCTCTCGTGCACTCGACACCCCGGCGTCGTCGTCCGACGCCGCGGCGCCGGCCGAACTGCTCGCGGTGCTGTTCGACATGGACGGCACGCTGACCGACTCGGAACGTCTGTGGACCATTTCGCTGGAACGGGTCGCCGCGTTCTACGGGCAGACACTGAGCAGGCCGGCGCGCGAATCGATGGTGGGACACGACATGTGGGCCACCATCGAGATCCTGCATCGCGAGCTGGGCGTCGACGCCGACCCGCGGGCCACCGCCCAGCGGCTGACCGACGAGACGATGCAGGTCTTCCGCGAGGGACTGCCGTTCAAGGACGGGGCGGCCGAGCTGCTGGCCGCCGTGCGGGCCGCCGGGCTGCGGACCGCACTGGTCACCGCCACCTACCGGGACCTCGTCGACGTCGCCCTGGAGACGGTGGGCCGGGACGCCTTCGAGGTCACGGTGTGCGGCGACGAGGTCAGCGCGAACAAGCCCGACCCGGCGCCGTACCTGCGGGCGCTCGAGCTGCTGCACCTCGCCCCGGCCAACTGCCTGGTGATCGAGGACTCGCCCACCGGTTCGCGCTCCGCCGCCGCCGCGGGCGTCGGTGTGCTCGTGGTGCCGTCCGAGATCGAGGTACCGCCCGGGCCGGGCCTGCTGTTCGCGACGACGCTCGCCGGGGTGGACGTCGAGCGGTTGCGCGAGGTTCACGCGCATCTGCTCACCCACCCGCGCGGTTGAATCTTCCCCCCGCGCCCGGGACGCGCCCGGTGTTACCGCCGAGGTTGCTCAGCCCACCGGCCCCGGACGCGGTGGTCGGGCCGGCCAGTGGCTGCGAAAGATCTGCCAGCACGACCTCCTGGCCGGCCGTCAGCCCGGACGTGATCTGGGTCCGGTCGGTGCCGACCGCTCCGACCTGCACGTCGACGGTCTTCTCCCGGCCGGCGTCGAGCACGGTCACGGTGTCCTGGCCGTTCGTGGTCGATACGGCCGACGTCGGGACGGTGAGCACGTCCGAGACCCGGTGCAGGGTGACGGTGACCGACGCACCGGAGCCCTCGTACAGGGTCTGCGCGGTCCGGCCGAGCAGGATCGTCACCGGGTAGGTCACGCTGCCCGAGGTGGCGGCGCTGCTGAGCACGCCGATGGCGGTGACCTTCCCCGACAGCGGAGCGGTGATCCCGTTGACGGTCACTGTCGCCTCGTCGCCCACCTGCAGCTGGTCGATCAGCGACAGCCCGATGGTGGTGGAGACCTCGTACTGACCGGGCCCGAGAACGGTGATCGCGCTTCCGGTCGAGCCGGCGGACACCGACTGGCCCGGTGCCATGCCGACCGCTGCGACAGTGCCGCTGATCGGGCTGGTCAGCGTGGAGGCGGAGAGGTTCTGCACCGCGACCGCGATGTTCGCCTGGTCGAGATCGATCTGCGCCTGATCGGCCCCGATGTCCTCGGCCGTGGCGATCTTCAGGATGGAATCGGGACCGTTCCCGCCGCCGGCGCCGGTGCCGTTCGCGCCGCCGCTGTTGCCGGTCCCGCCGCTGGTGCCGTTGTCGCCCCCGGCGACGGTCCCGCCGGCCCGGGACGCGGTTCCCGCTGCCCGGGTCGATCCGGTGCCCGTACCGGTCGCTGGGGAGGTGCTACCCGTGGCGCTGTCGCCGGCCGAGCCGGCGCGCGTGCCGGTCGACGCACCGCCGCCGGACCCGCCGGTCCGGGTGGAGGACCCGGGTAGTGAGGCACCGGTCGACGTCGCCGCACCCGATGTTCCGTTAGCGGTCGGGACTCCTGTGGTTCGCCCGGGGCCGGTGGTCGGTCCGGTGCCTGTCGTCCGGCCGGTACCGGTGGTCCGCCCGCCGGAGCCGCCTCGCTGAGCGGCCGCCAGTGCGCCGATCGCCTGATCCAGTGCCTTCAGGTTCGCCGACTGGCTCTGCTCGGCCGACGCCACCTGCGTCTGGTTCGCCAGCACCGCGGCGATGGCGGCCTGGCACCGTGCGAGCGCCTGCGCCGGCGCGGTCGACCCGCCTTCGCCCGGGCGCCCCGTCGGTTTGGCGGTGACGGTGACGGTGGACCCGCCGGAGGCGGTCACGGTGACCGTGGCAGGCGCGGTGCCGGACGTCGAGGTACTGCCCGTCGTGCTCTGGTCCGGGCTGGTGGCAGTCAAGGTGAGGGGGCTCGTCGTCCCGGTCGACGGATCCGAGTCCGCGGGTGGCTCGGTCGTGGTCTCGGTGGTCGTCTCGGTGGTCGTTGCCGTGGCGGTGGTCGTCGCGGTTTCGGTGGCGGTGACCGTGGCGACGCTTCCCGGGGTCTGGTCCGTCGTCCCGGTGGTCAGGGTGGTCGGGGTGGTCGGCGTGGTCGCGGTGGCGCCGTCGGCCGCGAGTGCCCGGTAGGCGACGGCTGCCGCCGTGATGGCGTTGCCGTTGCCGGCAACGACGTCATCGATGGCAGCCTGCGCGCCCGGTGTGACCACGGTGTAGGCGGCGCCGTCCGCGCGCGGTCCACGGCGCGTCCAGGTGGTCGTCGGTGCCGCGCTCGCCGCGGAACTGCCGCTCGCCGGCGTGCCGTTCGTCGGCGAGGTCGGTGGGGCGCTGTCGGTCGGTGTGGCTGGTGGATTCGAGTCGCCGGTGGGCGCGGGGGCTGTGCCGCCCGCGGAAGTCGGGGCGCCCGGAGCGGTGGCGGACGTCGACGGTGCCGGCGTCATGGTCGAGATGGGCATGCAGGCCAGCACCTCGTCCTTGATCAGTGCGGCTTGCGACTTGGTCGCCGGGAGCACCGGGGCGGCCACAGGCGGTGTCGTCGCGGGTGGTGTCGTCGCAGGTGGCGTGGCCGAGGGTGAGGTGGTGGCGGGCGACGTCATGGCGGTTCCTGTGGTCGCGGGTGAGGTGGTCGCCGGTGGTCGGGTCGGTACCGTCGCGGGAGCTGTTCCGGTGGGCGCCGCCGTGCTCTTCGGCGACGTGCCCGGCCGCGGTGTGCCCGTCCCGGGGCCGCTCGAACCTGGTCCGCTCCGGCCGGTGCCGGAACCGGTGGTGACGAGGCCGGTGAGCAGCCGGTCGATCGTCTGCTGGCCGGCGGTCACCCTGTGCTGCGCGGCGGCGACGGCGGCGACGAGGGCGGCCGTTGCACCCGTGGATCCGCCGCCGGCCGGCTGGGTCGGCACCGAGCTGGTCGAGCCGGTGCCGGTGGTGCCCGGATAGCCGGAACCTCCGGTGGTGCCTGAATGGCCGGAACCTCCAGCGCCCGAACCTCCGGTGCGGCCTCGGGAGGCGCCGGCCGTCGAAGTCGCTCCGGCGGTCGACGCGGCGCCGGCCGTCGAGCCTGACCCGGAGCGCCCGGAGCCGAGCGCAGCGCCGGTCGAGCCCGAACGGGCCGCCGACCCCGAGCCGGAGCCGGCATTGCCGGCACTGCCTGCCCCGACGGAACCGCCGCTGGCCGCACCCGAGGTCGTGGCGACCGCGGCGCTCGACGGCGAGGCTGTTGTCGTGGCAGTCCTCTCCGTCTGGCTCGCCAGGTCCGACGCCAGGGTCTGCTGATCCAGGGCGAGCGTCTGCCGGGCGCTGTCCACGTCGGCGTCCGGGGCAGTCCGGTCGAGGGTCGCCAGCCGTTGCCCGGCGGCGACGGTCTGTCCGACGGTCACCGCGACCGACGAGACGGTGCCGGCAGCGGGGAACGCGGCGGTGGCCTTGTGCACGTACGCCACCGCCCCGGCGGAGGTGGTGAACTGGTCGACCGCACCCATGGCGGCGATCGCGGTGCGGTACGACGGCCCGTTGCTGCCGCCGGTGGCGAACGCCAGTCCGCCGCCGACCACCGCGAGGCCACCGACGACGACCAGTGCCACGGTCGCCCTCCGGCGGTTCCGTCGGCGCTGTCGCGCCCGTGCGGCGGCGCCTTGGGCGTCAGCCATTGGTGGTCACCGGACCGCTTGCGCCGCCGCCTGTTCCGGTGCGGTAGCCGCCGCCGTATCCGCCGCGGAAGGTGGTGGTGCAGCCGGTCGCCGAGGGCGGGGTCAGGGCGATCGTTCGAGCTGCGACGGCACCCGTCGAGTCCGCCGTACCGGTCGCGGTGGCGCAGAGGCCGACCTTCAGCGCGCTCGCCTTGGCGCGGGCCGTCGTGGTGTAGGACGTGGTGCCGGTGACCGTCACGGTCACCTTGCCGGCTGCTTTCGAAGTGCGGTTCCTCTCCTCGACGACGATGGTCGACCCGCCCACCGAGGTCACCTTCCCGGACGCGCGCTCACCGAAGCCGCCAAATCCTTGACCCTGGCCGGCCCCGCCCGGGGCGGTCGGACGCGCCTGGCCGGTGCGGGTCGCTCCGGCGCGCTGACCACCCTGGCCGGCGCCGCCGTTACCGCCGCCGAAGCCGCCGAAGCCACCGGTGCACTCACCGGACACCGCGGCCGACACAGACACCGTGGCGGCGGTGAAGGCGGTGACCGCCGGTCGGGTCGTCGGCGCCTGCGCAGCGCCACTCTGGGCGGTGCCGCCACTCTGGGCGGTGCCGCCGGGTTGGGCGGTGCCGCCGGGTTGGGCGGTGCCGCCGGGTTGGACCGCGCCGGTGCCCGACGGACGCTCCATCGCCGCCGCTGCCGTCACGCACGATCCCACCTTGACCGCGGCCAGGGTGGTTCTGGTGGTCTGCGTGAAGGTGGTGGCAGCGGTGTAGTCGACCGTCGTCTGGGCGGTGCTGCTCTGCACCTGCATCGATCCGCCGGACAGCGCGGCGATGACCCCGGACGCCGCGGGCCGCAAGCCCGCACCACCCGTCCCGCCGCCGCCCGTCGCGCCGGTGCTCCCCGCCCCAGCGGTGGCGCCGGCAGTCCCGCTCACCGCAACGGTGGGCGGCGCGGAGGACGCCGGCGCGGCAGTGCCGGAAGCTCCGGAGCAGGCGGCGAGCGAGCCGACCAGCGCGAGCATCCCGGCGCCGACGAGCAGCCGGGTGCCGGCGCTCCGGCGCGGCCGAGCAGTGACTGCAGTGGAGATGTGGTTCGTCATGACTGTTCCTCGATGAATGCCGAATCGATTGGGACTATTCACTGCGTAATGCGTCGATGGGTGCCAGTCGCGCGGCCCGGGTCGCCGGATACACCCCGAAAACCATTCCGATGGCGATGGCGATGGCGATGGAACCCACGACCGCCACCGGTGACACGACCAGCGCGGTGGACAGGAAATGCGGCAGGATCCTTGCGCCGGCAATGCCGAGAGCCGCGCCCAGCAGCCCGCCGGCCAGCCCGAGAATCGTTGCCTCGACGAGGAACTGGCGCCGGATTGCGCCCGGCGGCGCGCCGAGCGCCTTCCGCAGGCCGATCTCCCTGGTGCGTTCGCTGACCGAGACCAGCATGATGTTCATGACGCCGATTCCGCCGACCAGCAGCGACAGTGCGGCGATGCCGGTGAGCAGCACCGTCAGGGTCCGGCTCACCGAGGTGGCCGTCGTGAGCAGCGATTGTTGACTGCTGATGGTGAAGTCGGCCGAGGTGGGTGCGTCGATGTGATGCAGCTGCAGCAGCAGCGCGTTCGATTCCTGGTCGGCGGCCGACAGCTGGTCTGCCGAGGCCGCCTGGATGTAGATGGTGGACACCGAGTTCTTGGCCGTGCCGCCAACCAGCCGGTTCGCCTCCGTGGAGATCGGCACGACGGCCTGGTCGTCCAGATTGCTGGTGGCGTCCGAACCCGCCGAGGCCAGCACCCCGACGACGGTGAACAGGACGTTGTTGGCGGTGAACGTCTCACCGACGGCGTCGGTGGTGCCGTACAGCTCGGTGGCCGTCGACGAGCCGAGCACCGCGACGGCAGCCTGCGACGCGGTGTCGGCGTCGGTCAGGAATCGGCCGCCGGACAGCGTGCGCGACCGGACGCCGAGCCACGACGGCGTGGTGCCCACCACCGAGGTCGTCCAGTTGGTGGTGCCGCTGGTCAGCGACAGGGAGGTGGTCTTCACGCCGGCCACGGCCTCGACGTCCGGAGTGGAGACCTTGGCGGCCAGTGCGTCGGCGTCGTCAAGGGTGAGGGTGGAGGCCGAGCCGAATCCGCCGCGCACGCCCGAGGTCGAGGTCGAGCTGCCCGGCGAGACGATCAGCAGATTGCTGCCCAGTGCGCTGATCTGGGCGCCGACCTGCCGCTGGCTACCCAGACCGAGGCCCACCGTGAGGATGACCGCGGCGATGCCGATCAGGATGCCGAGCATGGTCAGGCCCGACCGCAGCCGGTGCGAGACGATCGAGAACCAGCCGGTGCGCAGGGTTTCCAGGATGTTCACGCGGTACCGCCGGCATGCCGGGCGCCGCTGCCGACGATCACTGCTGCGCCCGCGGAGTCGGACGTCAGCACGCCATCGCGGACCCGGACGATCCGGCGGGCCCGTTCGGCCACCTCGAGCTCGTGGGTGATGAGCACGATGGTGCGCCCGTACTCGTGGAGTTCGTCGAACAGCGCGAGCGCCTCGTCGGTGGCCGTGGAGTCGAGATTGCCGGTCGGTTCGTCGGCGAGGATCAGGGCGGGGTCTCCGACCAGGGCGCGGGCCACGGCGACGCGCTGCTGCTGGCCTCCGGACAGCTCGCCGGGGCGGTGGTCGACACGGTCGCCGAGCCCGACGCGGCGAAGGGCCTCGACCGCCCTGCTCCTGCGCTCGTCGCGCGCCACCCCCGAGTAGATCAGCGGCAGTTCGACGTTGCGCCACGCCGGCAACGACGGCAGCAGGTTGAACTGCTGGAAGACGAAACCGATGCGCCGGTTGCGGATGTGCGCCAGGTCGACCTCGTCCAGTTCGCTGACGTCCTCGCCGGCCAGCCGGTAGCTGCCCTCGGACAGCACGTCGAGGCAGCCGATGATGTGCATGAGGGTCGACTTGCCGGATCCCGACGGTCCCATGATGGCGACGTACTCGCCCTCGTCGATGCGCAGCGAGACGCTGCTGAGCGCCCGCACCGACATCGCTCCGGTCGCGTAGACCTTCGACACGTCCCGCAGGTCGATCACCGCGCTGTCGATCACCGGGCTGTCGATCATCTCCGTGCCGGGCCGGCGGTCGATCACCGCGGTGTCGGGGCCGTGGTCGACAGCGAGTTCCGCGGAGTGCCGGGACGCACCGGCCGGCGGTAGGGCGGCGGGCTGGGCGGGCGGCTCCAGGATGTCGAGGCCAAAACCCGGCGCGCCGGCGCCCCACACGGGCGTCGAGTCGATGGCCGCCGGCGTCGCTGCGGGTCCCCGTCGAGCTGAACTGCGGCGCCAGGCCATGTCAGCCCCCGTTCCGGGCGCGCGAGAACCCGCCGCTCGCGCCGCCGTTCGCGCCGGCGCCGCCCGGGAAACCGCCGTTGCCGCCGGTGTACCCGCCACCGGTCCCGCCGGTGAACCCGCCCGCTCCGCCGTACCCGCCCGCTCCGCCGTACCCGCCGGCTCCGCCGAAACCACTGCCGTACCCGCCGGCGCCGGTTCTTCCTCCGGTACCTGCGCCGGCCCGGCCGACAGTGCTGGTGACCAGCACCTCGTCCCCTTCGGCGAGGCCGGTCAGGATCTGGGTGACCCCGTTGCCCACCTCACCGGTGGTCACCACCGTGGAGACCTGCTTCCCGTCGACCGACCGGTAGACCACCTTGCCGGTGGCGGTGGTGTGGATGGCGGCCGTCGGAACCGTCAGGACGTTGCTGAGCTGCCGGTAGATCAGGGTCACCGTGGCGCTCGCCCCGTCGTGCAGGCCGGCGGGGCTGCCGGTGACAGCGACCACCACCGGATAGCTTGCTGTGCTACCTGAGGAGGTGGAGATGAGGCCGACCGACGACACGGTGCCGAAAATCGGCGTGGTTGCACTGCCCACCGTCAGCTGTGCCTGGATGCCCTTCTTGATCAGGTTGACCGAGCTGTCGTCGACGGTGACGTTCGCGACCCAGCTGGACGTCGAGACGATCAGGAACGGTGCCGTACCCGACGACGAACCGCTCGACGAACCGCCGGAGGTGCCACCGCCCGTGCCGCCGCCACCGGTCGAACCCGCTCCGGACCCGCTGCCGGTACCACCGCTACCGGTCCCGCTGCCGCCGCCACCTGTTCCGCTGCCGGTCGAGGCCGTGGATGCGGCGGTGGCCGCAGCGGCGGTGCCGGACACCGAGTCGCCGACGGCCACGTTCACCGTCGCCACCAGCCCGGTGATGGGGGAGACCAGGGTTGCGCTGTGCAGCGCCGTCGTGGCCGTGGCGACACCGGACCGCGCGGAGGTGACCTGCGCCTGATCAGCCGACACCTGCGCCTGCGCGGCCGGCACCTGGGCCTGGGCGTTCGTCAGCGCGGTGCTGGCATTCGTGAGAGCCGTTGCGGCAGCCGCATCGTCGGCGGTGTCGGTAGTCCCGGACGCGGTGGCGACCGCCGTTTTCGCCGTGCTGATGGCCGTCTGCTCGGTGGCGACGGTGGTCCGGGCGGTGGTCAGTGCCGTCTGCGCCGCTGTCAGCTTCGCCTGCGCCGACGCCAGGGTCGCCTTCGCCGAGGCCAACGACGCCTTCAGCCCGACGGTGTCGACGGTGGCCAGCACGTGGCCCTTCTTCACCGCCTGCCCTGCGCTGACGTCGACCGCGGTGACCCGGCCGGAGGCTCCGAAGGACACCTGGTCCTGCACGGCCGGGGTGACCGTTCCCGAGGCCGACACCTCGTCGGTGATGGTGCTCAGGGCGGCGGCCACCGCGCGGGTCGTCGTGGTGGTCGCCGCGGCCGCCGTGCCGTCGTCCCGCTGCAGGAACCACCAGGTGGCACCGCCCACCGCCAGCAGGATGACGACCACCCCGACGACGCCCCAGGGGCGCCATCTTGACTTCGAGACCACCGCAGCCATGCAGATCCCTCACGTTCACCGCCGGCGGGAACGCCCGAGGCGGGCGGCCGGCAGGGACGAACTTAGGGTGGCGAACTGAATGATTCGGCGCGGATCGGCTGAGCAGAAGCTGTGACCCACTGTGCGGAAGCTGTGGACCCCCGCCCGCAGCGGCGGTGCATCACTCCCCGGCAGGGGCGAGAATCACCGCCGCGCCGGCGGGAAGGCGGGCGGATCCGTCGCTCAGGATGGTGCCCGGGGTGGTTTCCAGCAGCACCCGGCCGGGCCCGCCGAGCAGCGGCAGGTCCTGCTCGGAATCGGCGAAGTTGACCAGTACCCGCACACCGCCCCGGGAGAGGCTGAGCCAGCGGGCCTGGTCGTCGTGCGCGGTCTGCACCAGGTGCAGTCGGGGATCGGTCAGCTCCGGACGTTGCCGGCGCAGCGCGGCGAGTCGGCGGTACAACGCCAACATCTCCGCGTGGTGACCCGACTCTGGTTCCGACCAGTCCAGCTTCGAGTGCGCGAACGTCGAAGGCTCCTGCGGGTCGGGCACGACCGCGGGATCCCAGCCCATCTCGGCGAACTCGGCGATCCGTCCCTCGGCGGTGAGCCGTCCCAGCTCCTCCTCGGGATGCGAGGTGAAGAACTGCCACGGCGTGGACGCCGCCCACTCCTCGCCCATGAACAGCATCGGCGTGAACGGACTGGTGAACAGCAGCACCGCGCTCAGCGCGAGACGATCCGGGCCGACCTGCGCCGTCACCCGGTCACCGGTGGCCCGGTTGCCGATCTGGTCGTGGTCCTGCCCGAACACCACGAACCGGTACGCCGGCATGGTCTCTACGTCGACGCGGCGGCCGTGGTGGCGTTTCCGGAACGAGCTGTAGCTGCCGTCGTGGAAGAACGCCGACGTCAGCACCTTCACCAGCGCGCTGATGGAGTCGAAATCGCTGTAGTAGCCGGTCGTCTCACCGGTGACCGCGACGTGCAGGGCGTGGTGGAAGTCGTCGCTCCACTGCCCGGTGAGACCATACCCACCGGCGTCGCGGGAGGTGATCAGCGTCGGGTCGTTCAGGTCGGACTCGGCGATCAGCGTCAGCGGGCGCCGGAAGTGGGCGGACAGGGCGTCCACCTCGGTGGCCATCTGGGACAGCAGGTGTTCGGGCCGGTGATCGACCAGGGCGTGCACCGCGTCCAGCCGCAGACCGTCCACGTGGTAGTCGCGCATCCACATCAACGCGTTGTCCAGGATGAAGCGGCGCACCGGCTCGGAGTGGGCGCCGTCCAGGTTGATCGACGCCCCCCAGGTGTTGGCACTGGCGTCGTGCAGGTAGGGACCGAACTCCGGTAGGTAGTTGCCGCTGGGGCCCAGGTGGTTGTAGACGACGTCCTGGAGCACCGCCAGACCCCGCTCGTGGCACGCGTCGACGAACCGCTGGTAACCGGCCGGGCCGCCATACAGCTCGTGGACGGTGTACCAGAGCACGCCGTCGTAGCCCCAGTTGTGCGTGCCGTTGAACCCGTTGACCGGCAGGATCTCGACGAAGTCGACGCCGAGCGACACCAGGTGGTCGAGCTTGCCGATGGCGGCGTCGAACGTGCCCTCGGGCGTGAACGTGCCGATGTGCAGCTCGTAGATCAGGCCGCCGGCGAGCGGCCGGCCCGTCCACTGCCCGTCCCGCCAGTCGTGCGCCGACGGATCGAAGGTGGCCGACAACTCGTGCACGCCGTCGGGTTGGCGACGGGACCGCGGGTCGGGCAGCACGCGGTCACCGCCGTCCAGCCGGAAGCCGTAGCGCAGGCCGTCGGCCGCCTCCGCGCGGTCGAGATCGACCGCCCACCAACCGCTCTCGCCGGCGGTCATCGGCACGTCGTCGCCATCGGCGACCAGCGCCACCGAGGACGCCTTCGGTGCCCACACCTCGAACTTCACGTCATTCCCCTTCTCGGACCAGAACGGCCACCGGATATCCGGACAACAGCTGCTCGACTTCCACGTTGCCGCTGCCGGTCTCGGCCCCGCCGCCGCGCAGCACCGCGCGCCACCGCCCGGCCGGCAGAGTCAGCGACGTGCCGGTCCAGCCCCCGCGGGCGGACAGGCCGACCGGGAGACGGGTGGCCAGCGCCAGCACACCGCCGCGGTCGAACGCCACCAGGTGGTCGGCGGCCGGCCCGGTCGCCGTGAGCGGCGCATAACCGGTGAAGAGCTCGGGCCGGTCCCTGCGCAGCCGCAGGGCCGTACTCACCACCAGCAGCTTGACCGCGCCGGAGTCGTCGATCTCCGGCACCAGGCCGGCGTCCAGCTCGGCGAGCAGGGCGTCCGCAGCGGCGTGGTCGACCGGTCGCCGGTTGTCCGGGTCGACCAGCGAGTTGTCCCACCGCTCGGTGCCCTGGTAGACGTCGGGCATGCCCGGCCCCAGGAGCTGCAACAGCTTGACGGACAGCGAGTTCGACCGCCCGGGCGGCGTCAGGCGGGCGGCCATCGCGCTGATCGAGGAGTTCAGCTCGGGGTGGTCGAACGCGGCGTCGACGAGGGCGTGCATCTGCGCTTCGAACGCGGTGTCCGAGTCGATCCAGGCGGTCGAGTTGCCCGCCTCGCGGGCGGCCTTCTCGGCGTAGGCGTGCAACCGCTCCCGCTCGATCGGCCAGGCACCGACGACGGCCTGCCACAGCAGGTTCGCCAGCGGCCCGTCGGGCAGCGGAGCCCAGCGGTTCCACCGCCGTACCGCCTCGGCCCAGTCGGCGGCGATCTCGGACAGCACCGAGATCCGGGCCCGCACGTCCTCGGCGCGCTTGGTGTCGTGGGTGGACAGGCTGGTCATCGTGTGCGGCGCCGCCGAATGCCGGAGTGCCTGCAGCGCATGGAACCTGATCGGCGTCACGGCGAACTCCGTCGGTTCCGCGCCCACCTCGGTCAGGCTGGTCAGCCGGGTCCACCGGTAGAACGCGGTGTCCTCGACGCCCTTGGCCATCACCATCCCGGATGTCTGCTGGAACCGGGTGCTGAACTCAGCGGTGGTGTCGAGCAACCGCTCGCCGATGGCCTCCAGCGTGTCGGCCAGCGCCGGGCGCCGGGCGGTGGCGGTCGCCAGGGCGTGCTGCAGATCCGCGTACCCATCGGGGAGGTAGGTGCGGTAGACCGAGAACGACGACAACAACTCGGCGATCGCGTCGTCGGCGCCCGCGATGTCCGGCACCAGCCGGGCCAGCCGGAGCACCTCCGAGTGCAGGATCGTGTCGGCGACCTGGCGTTTGGTCGATCCCGTCATCGCCTCCCAGTCGACGTAGGCGCCGCCCCGGAGTTCTGAGTCCAGGTCGTCCAGCGCCCATTCGCCCGCCGGGTCGACGAACAGCCGGTCGAGGATGGCCAGCGCGTCGTACCCGGTGGTCCCGTCGCACTCCCAGTCCGCCGGCAGGCGCTCGTCGCCCTCGAGGATCTTCTCCACCAGGACGTACCGGGGGCCGACCAGCGCCCGCAGGTCGCGGAGATACCCGGCCGGGTCGGCCAGCCCGTCGGGGTGGTCGATGCGCAGGCCGTCCACCCACCCGTGGTCGATCCACCGCTTGACCTCGGCGTGCGACTGCGCGAAGACATCCGGCAGTTCGACCCGGATGCCGGCCAGGGTGCTGACCGCGAAGAACCGCCGGTAGTTCAGCTCCGAGTCCGCCCTGCGGTAGTTGACCAGCTCGTAGTGCTGCCGGTCGTGCACCTGCTGCGGGGTGCCGCCGGCGGTGCCGTGGGCGAGCGGGAAGTGGTGGTCGTAGTAGTGCAGCTCGTCGCCCACCACTTCCAGCGCGTCCAGTTGGTCGTCGCCGTCACCGAGCACCGGAACCCTGATCCGCCCGTTGCCGAACGCCCAGTCGATGTCGAAAGCACCTGCGTAGGGCGACTTCTCGCCGCTGGCCAGGACGTCCCACCACCACACCGACTTCTTCGGGGTGGCCACCCCGACGTGGTTGGGGACGATGTCGGCGAGCACGCCGAGCCCGGCGCCGTGGGCCGCGTCGGAGAACGCCGCCAGCCCCGCCTCCCCGCCGCGGGCGGCGTCGGTCGACCCGTGGTCCACCACGTCGTACCCGTGGTCCGAACCAGGTTCTGACTCCAGGATCGGTGACAGGTAGGCCCAGTCGACGCCCAGCCGGGCCAGGTACGGCACCAGGGCGGTGGCCCGGTCCAGGCCGCTGGTGGGTGTGACCTGGATCCGGTAGGTGGAGCGGGGCCGCCTCGGCGAGGTGGGCACAGCGGTCATGCGGAATCTCCGTCGGTCTTCTTCGGGGCGCGCTTGCTGGGCGCCCGCTTGCGTCGCGGCTTGGGTGCCGGCTTGGTCTCGTCCGTCTCGGTGTCCGGGGCGGGTGCGTCGGGAGCGGACTCCGAATGCTGGTCGCTCTCGGTCGGCGGGACGACGCTCTGCTCGACCGGTTCGGTCTCCGCCGCCTCGGCCGTCGGGACGGGGACGGGCGGAACGGCCGGGACGGCTGCGGCAGCCGCGGTGCGGGCCACGGGCATGGTGGTCTCGGCGAGTGCCTGCAGCACGACGAGCCCCTTGCCGGGCACGGGGATCACCGCACCGGCCTTCGTCGCCTCCGGCGATTCCGGCATCCCTGCCGTGTCCACCACACAGCTCCAGGCCGGTGCGTACTCCTCCGGCGGCAGGGTGAATTCCAGCGTCTCGTCGTGGGCGTTGAACAGCATCAGGAAGGAGTCGTCGATGATGCGGCCGCCGCGGCGGTCCATGCCGCGGATGCCGTTGCCGTTCAGGAACACGCCCACCGACCGGCCGAAGCCGGAACCCCAGTCCTCGGGGGTCATCACCGCGCCGCTGGGGTTGACCCAGACGATGTCCGGCAGCGGCTCACCCTCGCCGCGGTTGACGGGACGGCCGTCGAAGAACCGGCGGCGGCGGAACGTCGGGTGCTGGCTCCGCAGCCGGGCCAGGGAGGCGGTGAACTCCACCAGCGCGAGATCGGCGTTCATCCAGTCGATCCAGGTCAGCTCCGAGTCCTGGCAGTAGGCATTGTTGTTGCCGCGCTGGGTGCGGCCCAGCTCATCGCCGTGCGCAATCATCGGGACGCCCTGCGACAGCAGGAGTGTCGCGAGGAAGTTGCGTCGCTGCCGGTCGCGCAGGGCCAGCACGTGCGGATCGTCGGAGGGTCCCTCGTCGCCGCAGTTCCAGGACCGGTTGTGCGACTCGCCGTCGTTGTTGTCCTCCCCGTTGGCCTCGTTGTGCTTCTCGTTGTAGGAGACCAGGTCGTTGAGGGTGAAAC
>CAXTBG010000091.1:0-14570 GCA_964242105.1 uncultured Nakamurella sp.
CCGCGTACTCGATGTCCTCCTTCGACGACACCTACTACGGCGCCGACACCTTCGGGGTCTCCGCCGGTACTGCGGTGCCGCTGGACGACTACGACATGGGTCGCGACTACCGGTAACGCTCTCCGGTAGGACTGTCCGACAGGACGGGCCGGTCCCTCACTGCGCAAGCGGTGGGGGACCGGCCCGTTTCGTGTTTTCGGGGCTGGCACATGCCGTCGGGGTGGCCGGGCGGTTGGCGGGGCTGCAGGTCTGCGGAGGGCCGGTGATCACCGTCCCAGGCCGTTCCTGGGCGCCTCGCGACCCGTGAGCGCCGCAAGCGCTGATCATCCCGTCGGGAGGGGGCGCGCGATCGTCAGGCGGTGATGATGTCACCGCCCTTGACCTGCACAGCCACCGACGACAGCGGCTTGGTCGCGGGTCCCTTGAGCACGGCGCCGGTCAGCGCGTCGAACTTCGATCCGTGGCACGGGCAGTCGAGCTCGGCGGAGGCCACCTTGACGGGGCAGCCCATGTGGGTGCAGATGGCGCTGAAAGCCACGACCTTCCCGGCCGTCGGCTGGGCCACGATGACCGGCTTGCCGTTGGAATCGCTGACGGCGACAGCGCCACCCACCGGAACCGAGGTGACCGCCACCAGGGTGTTGCCGGCGGCCGCGGCGGGCGCGCCCGTCGAAGACGACCCCGCCGGCGGCGCGGTCGACGGGCTGCTGGAACTGCCGCAGGCAGCCAGTGAGACGGCGCCGACGCCGAGCCCGGCGGCCATCAGGACCTGTCGCCGGGTGGGTCCGGTCGTCGAGGTGTGGGGTGGCTGTCCGGCCGGCCGGCTGACGACGTCCGGCCCGCTGACGGACGGGTCGTGCGGACCGGGCGCGGGGTCGAGGTGGGGGACCGGGGCGGTATCGAGTCGAGGGGTCATGACGAGGAGCACGACCCGATCCGTCAAAAGGTTCACCGGCGTGTGAACCGATTCCCGCGCTGCTGCGTGAGGTGCAGTGACGGCCCACCGCCGTCATCGGGATTCCGAAGGGACCAGACATGGAGATGACGGCACGACGTTCAGGCAGGGCTCCGCTCACCGTCACGACGCCGGGTGACACCCGGTTCCGCGCGTCGATGCTCGGACGAGGTGTGGCGAGCGCCGGCGTGCTGCTCTCGGCCGACGTCCACCTCGTCCTGTACTTCGATGGATTCAGCGACATCAAGATCATCGGCCCGTCTTTCCTGCTCAACGCGGTGGCGGGGGTCGTCATCGGGCTGGCGTTGCTGGTCTGGCGGCATTGGCTTCCGCTGCTCGCGGCCGTCGGGTTCGGGGCGGCGACGCTCGTTGCGTTCTATGTGTCGGCGACGGTCGGACTGTTCGGCGTCCACGAGACCTTCGGCGGCAACCAGGTGGTGCTCGCCGAGGTCGCGGAGTGGTCGGCCATTGCTGGGGCCGTGGTGGCCGCTGTGGTGGAGCGGCGACATGCTCCGGAAGCGGAGCTGCGGCGGCCGAAGCGGGTGTGATCGCCTCTTCGGTCGTCTCGCCGTGGTCGAGTGACTTGCAGGACGACCTGCGCACGAGAGATGGGGCCGCGGGTCTTGACCAACACAAACTATGCGCGCATAGTAATTCACATGACAACTCTCGTGACCGCCCGAGCGGTCTCCCTCGCCCCGCCCGCCCACTTCTTCGCGCTCTGGGTCGACGTGGCCACCTGGACCGACTGGAACACCGACACCGAGTGGGTCCGGCTGGACGGCCCGTTCGTCCAGGGCGCCACCGGCAAGCTGAAGCCGAAAGGCGGGCCAGCGGTCGACTTCACGGTCGAGAAGCTGACCGAGACCGACTTCGTGGACGTGTCCCGGCTGTGGGGCGCCCGTCTGGTCTTCGACCACCACATCACCCGCACACCGTCCGGGACGGAGATCGTCATCGAGGTCCGACTGACCGGGCCGCTCTCGGCCGTCTGGAATCTCATCCTCGGCAAGGGCATCAAGGCCTCGGCCCCGGCCGATCTGGCCGGGTTGGTGGCCGCGGCGGAGGCGCGGGTCTCGGCCGGCAGGTGAGTTCGCTCGGCACCCGCTACGGATCGTCCGCCGACAGCCCCGGACTCCTGCTCTGGCAGGTGACCAACCGCTGGCAGGCGGCGGTCCGGGCCGCGCTCAAACCGTTCGACCTGACCCACGTCCAGTTCGTCCTGCTGGCGTCGCTGACCTACCTGGCGGACGACGGGCCGGTGACACAGAAACAGTTGGCCGACCACGCCGCTACCGACCCGATGATGACCTCGCAGGTGCTGCGCAACCTCGAGGCCAGGACGTTGGTCGTCAGGGCGGTGGACCCCGTCGACCGACGGGCCCGCGCGTTGACGGTGACGCCCGCCGGAGCGGCCCTGGCCAATCGTGCCGTCGCCGCCGTCGAGTCCTGCGATCAGGCGTTCTTCGGCTCCGTAGGGGACGGGCTTCCCGATCTGGTGCGAGCGCTGTCGATGCTCCTCCGGTGAGGCGCGCGACACTCCCGGACGACCGGTTGATCACCGTCCCGGGCCGGTTTCGGGCGCCCGGCGCCCAGGAAGGGCCGCACTCGGTGATCACCGGGGGCTGCGGTAGCCGGCGGACAAGCGGTACCCAGCCCGACCCTCCCGTCCGGCGCGTCCGGGCGCCGTCCGCGTCCGGGTGCCGGCCCGCGCGTGCGGGGGTCGTCAGCCGGGCACGACGCTGTTGCCCGCCACCTTCACCGGGACCGAGGGCAACGGCTTCGTGGCCGGACCTTGCAGAACGGCGCCGGTCAGCGAATCGAACACCGATCCGTGGCAGGGGCACCTCAGCTCGGTGGGCTTGATGACCATCACGGCGCAGGCCTTGTGGGTGCACACCGAGCTGAATGCGACGACTTCACCGGCAGTGGGCTGGGCCACGACGATCTGCGCCCCGCTGGCGACCTTGGCCGCGATCGCGCCGCCTACCGGAACCTTGCTGAGCTCGATGATGGCGTTCGCCGCGGGCGCGGCCGTCGACGACACAGCCGAGGTCCGCGAGGTCCTGACGGGCGAGGTCGTCGCGGACGACCGGGTGACCGGCGGGCTCGCCGCCCGGGACGGGGCGGTCGACCCGGTTGTGGATGCGGAGGACGACCCGGTCGACGACGAGGCAGCCGAAGACGACCCGGCCGGCGACGACCCGGCCGGCGACGACCCGGCCGGCGACGACCCAGCGGCCGACGACCCAGCGGACGACGACCCAGCGGACGACGACACCGACGTGGACACCGAGGATGCGGACGAAGGAACCGTTGAAGGGACTGCCGCGGAGGACGGCGCCGCAGGCGATGGGGACGCGGACGGCGCGGCCGCTGACGCGGCGGAATCGGCACTGCCGGAACCTCCGCACCCGGTCAGCGTCAGCGCTCCAGCGCCGAGCCCGGCGGCCATCAGAGCGCGGCGACGGTTGACCCGCGTACCTGGTGCTTCGGCCGCGTCTGGTGAGTCGGCGGCCGGATCGCTCGGAGTCGTCATGCACTGGGTAACGAGTCGACTACCGAAAAGGTTCATTTCACGTCGGGTGAACCTTTCCGGACGCGTCGTCGTGCTCATCAGGGGGGCATGGACACCCCCGATGTGGCGCACGACAAGATCATGAAGCAGCGGCTCGACAACGGTGGGGTGCGGCGGCAAGGCCGGCGCGCCAGGCGAAGGAGGTCGGCAGGTGGCGGAGTCCAGTGCCGACCTGATGCGCGCCCTGCACGACGAGCACGCCCCGGCCCTGTGGTCGTTCGCTCTCCGGCTCACCGGGGGCGACCACGGCCGTGCGGAGGACGTCGTGCAGGAGACGCTGCTGCGCGCATGGCGCCGTCCCGAGCTGTTGGCCGACGCCGAACAGGGCCAGTCGGCGCGCAGCTGGCTGTTCACCGTGGCGCGCAACATCGTCGTGGACCAGTGGCGCGCCAGGGGCCGCCGCCCCGAGGCGCTGATGGAGGTGGTGCCGGAGCAGCCCGAACCCGACCGGACCGACGCGGCCGTGCAGTCGATGCTGGTCGGGGATGCGCTGCGACGGCTCACCCCCGACCACCGGGACGTGCTGTTGGAGTGCTACTTCCGCGGGAGCACGGCCGGCCAGGCCGGCACCCGCCTCGGTATCCCGCCGGGCACGGTCAAGTCCCGGCTGCACTACGCATTGCACGCGCTCAGACTGGCACTGGAGGAGATGGGGGTGGTGACATGACCGGCGACTTGGGCCCGGAGAACGGGTCGACGCCCGATCCCACGCTGTGTCTGGACGACGCCGCCTACGTGCTGGGAAGTCTGTCGCCCACCGAACGGCAGGCCTACGAGCACCACCTGGCCGGATGCCCGAAGTGCCAGGCGTCGGTCGGGCGGCTGGCCGGCCTTCCCGGCCTGCTGGCCGGGACGTCTCCGGCCGACGTCGGCGGCAGCGCCGCGCCCCTGCCGGGCACCCTGTTGCCCGGGCTGTTGACCGCTGTTGCCCGGGAACGCCGCCGACGGGTGGTGCTGTCCGGGTTTGCCGGAGCGGCCGCCGCGGCGGTGATCGCGCTGGTCGTTGCGCTCGTCACTCGCCCGGGACCGGCCCGACCGGAGGTGCCGGTAGCGCAGGCGTCCACGACCGTGCCGCAGGTGTCGACGGTGCCCCAGGCGCCCACGACGGTGGCACAGGCGCCCACACCGGTCGCGATGACACCGCTGGTGTCGGGTCCGATGAATGTGTCGCTGCAGCTCAGCGACAAGCAGTGGGGCACGAGCGTGGTGGTGCACTGCGCCTACGTGGGCGGGCACCGGGCCGACGTCGGCTACCGACTCGTCGCATTCGACCCGGCCGGGAAGCCGCAGACCCTCGGCTGGTGGACGTCCGTCGCGGGTTCGGCGACGACGGTCACCACCGCCAGTTCCCTTCACCTCAAAGACATCTCGCGCTTCGAGGTGCAGCTCTCCGACGGCAAGGCACTGCTGCGGGCGCAGCCACCCCGGCGGTGACGGCCGCCGCGGGCTCAGGCCCGGACGCTGCTCATCAGAAGCTGCAGGGTGGCCCGGGCGCCGACCGAATGGAGCGAGTCCAGCGCGTCCAGGTAGGCCGCCACGAAGACCGGCTCGTCGACCAGGTCCCCGAAGATCTCCCGGTCGGAGACGAAAGCGAGCGGTTCGTCGGCCTGCCGTCCGGCGGCGGACTTGAGACGGTCGGCGAGGCGGTCGACGACCTGGATCGGCTCGCCGTGCTCGTCGACGCCTTCGGCGTACCGGGCCCAACTCGCCACCACCGCGGCGGACAGCGTGACCGGGCCACCGGAGGCGAGCTGGCTGCGGATGACCGGCAGCAGCCACTTCGGGATGCGGTCGGAACTCTCCGCGCACAGCCGCGCCACGGTGTCCCGCACACCGGCATTGGAGAAGCGGGAGATGAGCTGGTGCTTGTAGTCGTTCAGGTCGATGCCGGGCACGGGCTCGAGGGTGGGCGTCGCCTCGTCGTCCATGTAGCCGAGCAAGAAGGACGCGAACAACGGGTCCTGCGCCACCTCGTGCACCAGCCGGTACCCGGCGAGGTAGCCGAAGTAGCACAGCGCCTGGTGGCTGGCGTTGAGCAGCCGCAACTTCATCAGCTCGTAGGCTGAAACGTCGGCCACCACCTGGACGCCCACGTCCTCCAGCGGAGGCCGTCCCAGCGTGAAGTCGTCCTCCAGCACCCACTGGGTGAACGGCTCGCAGACCACCGGCCAGCCGTCGTCGATGCCGAAGCGCTCGCTGACGGCGGCGCGGTCCTCGTCGGTGGTGCCCGGAGTGATCCGGTCCACCATGGAGTTGGGGAAGTGCACCTCGGACGCCACCCAGTCGCCCAGCCCGGCATCGTTGCCCTGCTGCTCGCGCAGCCGGGCGAAGGCGGTGAAGACCTCCTTGGCGACGTGCCCGTTGCCCTGGATGTTGTCGCAGCTCATCACCGTGAACGGCGGCAGACCGCGCGCCCGCCGCCGGACCAGCGCCTCGGTGATCAGCCCGAAGGTGGTCCGCGGCGCGGCCCCCGGCACCAGATCCGCCACCACGTCGGGATTGGTGTCGTCGAACAGCCCGGTGACGTGGTGGAAGTTGTACCCGCCCTCGGTGACGGTCAACGAGACGATGCGGACGGCGGGATCGGCCATCTTCTCCACCACGGCGTCGGGATCGTCCGGCGCGAAGAGATACTCGACGATCGACCCGATGACGCGTGGCTCCCAGGACCCGTCCGGGTCCTTGAGCACCAAGGTGTAGAGGCAGTCCTGCGCCTGCATGGTCTCGTGCATCCTGGCGTCGAACGGCATGACGCCGACGCCGCAGATGCCCCACTCGAACGCCTGCCCGTTCGACATCAACCGGTCCAGGTACATGGCCTGGTGGGCCCGGTGGAACCCGCCGACCCCGAAGTGCACCACCCCGACACTGACCCGGGAGCGGTCGTAGCCGGGCACCGGAACGGTGTGGCCGATGGCCGTCAGGTTGGCGTTGTTGAGCGAGACCATGGTCGGTGTCCTTTTCTTGCTGCGCGCTTCGTTCCGGAACCTCGGTACGGCCGGCGGGTCGGCCGCTACTTCACCGCGCCCAGCGACAGGCCCTGGACCAGTTTGTCCTGTGCCGCGAAACCGGCGATCAGCACGGGGAGCGAGACGGCTGTCGCCGCTGCGCAGAGCTTGCCCAGGAACAGCGCCTGCGAGGTCACCAGGCTGGGCAGGAACGCAGGCAGCGTCTGCGCCTGCGAGGTGCTGGTGAGCACGTTCACCAGGAACAACTCGTTCCAGGAGAAGATGAAGCAGATCAGCGAGGTGGACGCGATACCGGGCCCGGCGATCGGGGCGATGACCTTCAGCAGCGTCTTGATCAGGCCGGCACCGTCGAGCGAGGCCGCCTCGAACAGCGCGGGAGGGATGTCGGCGAGGAACGAGCGCATCATCCACACCGCGATCGGCAGGTTCATCGCCGTGTACAGGATGATCATGAACCACAGGTGGTTCAGGCCGCCGATGCTCCGGGCGATGACGAACAGCGGCACCAGTCCGGCGGCGGCCGGCAGGAACTTGGTCGACAGGAAGAAGAACATCACGTCGGTCCACTTGCGCACCGGCTTGACCGACAGCGCGTAGGCCGCCGGGATCGCGAAGCACAGCACGAGAAGGGTGGAGACGATCGACGCGATCGCCGAGTTGATGACGAACGGCCACGGGCTCTGGCCGGAGCTGGCGCCGAAGAACTGCTTGTAGCCGTTCAACGTCAGCGGCGCGAAGATCTGCGGGGCGTTCAGGCTGGCTTTCACCTCGGGGTGGAACCCGGTCAGGATCATGAAGAACACCGGCGCGATGAAGATCAGCCCGATGATCCAGGTGGCGATCGAGGTGAGCGCCGACCCGACGCCCTTCTTCTTGAACGTCGCCCCGACGGTTCCCTTGCCGGCCTTGGCCTTGGTGTCCGCAACCGTGATCGCAGTGGCCATCATCGTGCGTTCTCCTCTTTGAACAGGCTGGACACGGTCCGCAGGGCGAAGGTGGCGATGACGATCGTGGCGATGACGATCACCACCCCCTGCGCGGAGGCCAGGCCGTAGTCGTTGGCCGAGTTGATCGTGTTGAAGATCAGGTAGGGCAGGTTCTCGGTCTGCGGGTTCAGCGGCGTCAGGGTGTAGACGGCGTCGAAGTTCTGGATGATGTAGATGCTGCCGAGCAGACCGGCCAGTTCCAGGTACTGCCGCATGTGCGGCATGGTCAGGTAGCGGAACGCCTGCCACCGGTCGGCGCCGTCGACCGCGGCGGCCTCCAGGACGTCGCCGGGCCGGGACTGCAGGCCGGCCAGCAGGATCAGCGTCATGAACGGTGTCCACTGCCAGATGAGTTCGATCTCCACCGCCAGCAGCGGGTGCGCGCTCACCAGGGTGACGGTGGACGCGGGTGCGCCCGGGTGGAACCAGTGGTTGACGGTGGTGACGATGCCGCTGAGCAGGCCGTTCTGTGCATCGAAGACGCCATAGCGGAAGAACAGCGCCGCGGCGACCGGAACGATCAGGAACGGCGCGATCATCATCGTGCGGACCGCGCCCCGACCCGGGAACTTCCGGTCGAGCAGCAGCGCGATGCCCAGGCCGAAGGCCAGCGACACGAGCACGACGACGACGACCAGCTGAACGGTGTGCCACATGTCGGACAGGATCGTCTGGTCGGTGAAGACCTCTTTGAAGTTCCGGAGCGTCCAACCCTTGACCTTGGGCCGGTCCGCGTCGTACCGGCGGAAGGCGAAGACGATGGTGACCAGGAACGGCAGCTGGGTCACCACGATGGTGAAGATCAGGGCGGGCAGCAGTGGTCCGCGACGCAGCCATGCTTCCCGCTTCGCACGCTTGTTCACGGCCAACGCGACGCTGGAGGACGTCTCCGCCTCGGCCGGGCTTCGATCTTGAACAGCGGTCATGTCAAACCGTTTCTCTCTGCAGAGGGTGTGTCGGTGAGGAGGGCGGGCCCGGGCCCGCCTCCGCGGGGTCGGCCGGCCCGCACGCCGCTGACGGGCGTGCGAGCCGACCGCGCCGATCTACTTCTGGTCGTCGCCCACGGATTCGGCCTCGGACTGCGCCGAGTTGATCCAGCTGTCGACCGTGCCGTTCCCGGCGAGAACCTGCGAGAGCGTGGCCGTCACCTTGTCACCGAACGAGGTGAACTCGGGGATGTCCACGAACTGGATGCCGACGGTCGGCCGCGGCTGGGTGCCGGGGTTGGTCGGGTCGGCGGCCTTCAGTGCGGCCAGGGTGGCCGGGGCGAAGGCGGCTGCGGCCTTGGTGTAGTCGGCGTTGGAGTACAGCGACGTGCGCTTGCCGGCCGGGACACGGGCCCAGCCGAGCTGCTGACCGACGGTCTTCTCATACCCCGAGGACGATGCCCAGGAGATGAACTGCCAGGCCGCGTCCTTGTTGCTGGACTTGTTCTCCACGGCCCACGACCACGCGTACAGCCAGCCGGAGGACTTGGTGTTCTTCACCGGAGCCTGCACGTAGCCGACCTTGCCCTTGACGGGGGAGTCGCTGGCCTCGAGCGAGCCGGCAGCCGAGGTGGCGTCGTACCACATGGCGACCTTGCTCTGCTGCATGTCGTTCAGGCACTCGGTGAATCCGGCCTGGTCCGGGCTGACCTCGCCGTGCGTCTTGACCAGGTTCACGTAGAAGTTGGTGGCGTCCTTGAAGGCCTGGTCGTTGACCTTGGCGTTCCAGTCCTTGTCCCACCAGGTGCCGCCGAAGGTGTTGACGACGGTGGTGAACGGTGCGCCGAGCTGACCCCAGCCGGGCAGGCCGCGGAGGCAGATGCCCTTCATGGCGGGCTGTGCGCCGTCGACCTTGGCGGCCGCGTCGGCGACCTCGTCCCAGGTCGGGTTGTCCTTGAGCGTGACGCCCTTGGCAGCGAAGACGTCCTTGCGGTACATCAGGAAGGAGGACTCACCGTAGAACGGCTCGCCGTAGATCTTCCCGTCGACGGAGAGCGACTTGGTGAAGGCCGGGAAGATGTCGCCCTGGTTGAAGCCGGTGTCCTTCTGGGTGTACGGGGTGAGGTCGGCCATCCAGTTGTTCCCGGCGTAGATCGGGATCTCGAAGTTGGACAGCGTCGCCACGTCGTACTGGCCGGCCTGGTTCTTGAACTCCAGCGAGGCCTTGGCCCGCATGTCGTTCTCCGGCAGCACGGTGTAGTTCACCTTGATGCCGGTCTTGGCGGTGAAGTTCGCGGCGGTGAGCTTCTGCAGGTCGATCATCTGCGGGTTGTTCACCATCAGGACGTTGATCGTCTTGCCGGCGGTGGCCGGGTTGTTCGTCGGGGCGTCGCTGCCCCCGCCGCCGGCGGACGAACTGCCCGACGGGGCACTTGCCGAAGCGGAGCCGCTGGCGGAAGCGGAGCCGCTGGCCGAAGCGGAGCCGCTGGCGGAAGCAGAGCCGCTGGCCGAGCCGCCCCCGCCGGCCGCCGAGCTGACGGCCGATGTCGCGGAGGCAGCGCCACCGGCGACCGAGCTGACCGCGGAGCCGGCGGACGAGCCCGCCGCCCCTGTCGAGCTGCTGCTGCACGCGGCCGTGACGAGCATCGCGGCGCAGCCGGCGGCAGCTGCCGCCTTGTGTGTCCAGCGCATCTTGGAGATGTTCCTTTCGGTTGGTACTGCGGGTGGTGTGCCGACCTGGATGGCCGTTGGTGGACCTGACCGTCGAGATCTGCGTGACGGTCCGGGTGGTGGGTTCTGCTGATGGAGGTGTTCTGCCAGGCGGTCTTTCTCGCCTGGGCCGGTCAGACTCGGATGACCTGCGGTCCGAGTGCGCTGTAACGGTGGGCTTCGTGGGCGGACAGGCTGGTATCGGTGATGAGGGCCTCGAAGTCGGCCACATCGGAGAATCGGCAGAAGCTGGTGACACCGAACTTGGTGTGGATGCCGACGAACACCCGGCGGCGGGAGACCGCCATCGCCTTGGCCTTGACGGCTGCCACCGCACTGTCCGGAACCGTGAGCCCGCGGTCGCGGGTGACGCCGTTGGCCCCCAGCACCGCCAGGTCGATGACCAGGTCCGACAGCATGGCGGTCGCCCAGTGGTCGACGGTCGCCAGTGTCCGGCCGCGGACGCGCCCGCCCAGCAGGATGACGTTGATCGCCGCACAGGCCGCGAGCAGGCTCGCGGTGGCCAGCGACGAGGTGACGACGGTCAGCGCGCGGCCGAGCCCGACCAGCTCCTGGGCCACCAGCTGCGGGGTGAAGCCCTCGTCGAGGTACACCGTCTCCGCAGGGCCGAGCTGGTCGGCGGCCGCGGCGGCGATCCGGCGCTTCTCCGGCACCCACGACTCGGACCGGTGGGTCATGTTGGATTCGAAGCCGACGCCCTCGACCGGGTACGCGCCGCCGTGGGTGCGCCGGAGCAGACCGTGGTCCTCGAGGACCTTCAGGTCACGCCGAACGGTCTCCGCGGCGACGTCGAGCTCGTCGGCGATGTCGGTGACGGCGACGTGGCCGGCCCCCCGCGCCTGAGCGAGGATCAGTCGGCGACGCTCCTCGCCCTGCTTCGGGTTCACGCTCGACCTCCTCGCCATTGGGGGTGCCTGTCCGTTCGTGCCGGGTGCTCGCGCTGGACCGGATCGTGTCCGCTCCTGGCCGACGTCGCGTTGTGGATTCAGCCACAAGTCGGCCACTAAGAAATACCCCTGCGTCTGCTGTGGGTCCAGTCACAGTGCCCACATTCCCTGCCCGATTCATGTGGGAGTCCGGTCACACAGTGAGCGTACGGCGGCTTCCGGTGTGGACTTTGGCCGAATTTGTCTGTGTGATCTTGGAAAACCATGTGCCCGCATCGTGTGGTTTTCACCGGCCGCGGTCGGTGGACCAGGCGCGGCGTCGCGCATCACGGTCCGATAACGGGCGCGAATCGGGCGTGGCGGGCGCTTCTGCGGGCGCACCGTCGGCGGTTCGGCTTCGACCCGGCGGTCGGGTACGATGATGGGTGAACCCAGCGCTGACGTCTGGCTTGCCCTCCGACAGATGATCGATCTGTCGGTCCGAGATCCTTCGGTCGGGGAGCCGGGCCGGTCGCCCGCTCTCCGCAGTACGGAGAACGAAGGGCGGCTCAGCTTCGGATCAGGAATCACCTCGTTCGTCGTGACGCACTCGTGCGTCACGCTCGGCGGTCTGGTTCGGGTCCAGCTGGGTCATCGTTGTGTGCTCGGTGCCCCGCCTGGTTCGGGCGGTCCGTGCGCGGGACGATCCCGCAAGGGCAAGTGCCCGTGAACGACAGTGCTCCCGTACGACGGTGCCCGGTGCGACAGGGCTCCACCACGAAGACCAAGCCAGAAAGAAGTGCCTGAAGCTCATGCCAACGATCCAACAGCTGGTCCGCAAGGGCCGCCAGGACAAGGTCACCAAGACCAAGACTCCTGCGCTCAAGGGCAGCCCGCAGCGCCGCGGCGTCTGCACCCGCGTCTACACGACCACCCCGAAGAAGCCGAACTCGGCCCTGCGCAAGGTCGCCCGCGTCCGGCTGACCAGCCAGGTCGAGGTCACCGCCTACATCCCGGGCGAGGGTCACAACCTCCAGGAGCACTCCATCGTGCTCGTCCGCGGCGGCCGGGTGAAGGATCTCCCCGGTGTCCGTTACAAGATCATCCGCGGTTCGCTCGACACCCAGGGCGTCAAGAACCGCAAGCAGGCTCGCAGCCGTTACGGCGCGAAGAAGGAGAAGAGCTAATGCCCCGCAAAGGTCCCGCACCGAAGCGGCCATTGGTCGCCGACCCGGTCTACAACTCCCCGCTGGTCACCCAGCTGGTGAACAAGGTGCTGCAGGACGGCAAGCGCTCCATCGCGCAGGCCATCGTGTACGGCGCCCTGGAAGGTTGCCGCGAGAAGAGCGGCACCGACCCGGTTGTCACGCTCAAGCGCGCGCTGGACAACGTCCGCCCGTCGCTCGAGGTGCGCAGTCGTCGTGTCGGTGGCGCCACCTACCAGGTGCCGGTCGAGGTGCGCGTGCCGCGCCAGACCACGCTCGCCCTGCGCTGGCTGGTCGGTTACTCGAAGGCCCGTCGCGAGAAGACGATGACCGAGCGGCTGATGAACGAGCTGCTGGACGCCTCGAACGGCCTCGGCGCAGCCGTCAAGCGTCGCGAGGACACGCACAAGATGGCCGAGTCGAACAAGGCCTTCGCGCACTACCGCTGGTAACGGAGCCTGCGGGTCGGCCAGCGGAGTCTGGTCAGCCGCGGGTCGTCGAACCCGGCCGTGCTGCCGCCGCTGACCAGGACGAATGCGTCGCCGTCGGCCGGGTCGGCAACGCGGAGTCAGCCGGCCGCCATGCGCATCCGGGCGGTGGCCGCCGTCGGAAGCAAAAGACCGAGCCGGGCGTTGAACGGTGAGTAGGCTGATAGTGAAACCCCACGGCGCGGCAGAGGCGGAGAACCCGCCCTGCCGCGCCAGCATGCTGTGAATTGCGCGCAGTACCTGCGACGCGGCGCACCGCAACAGAGCAAAGAGACGAGGAAGACCGCACGTGGCACCCAACGCCCTCGACAAGACCCGGAACATCGGGATCATGGCGCACATCGACGCGGGTAAGACCACCACGACCGAGCGCATCCTGTTCTACACCGGCATCACCTACAAGATCGGTGAGGTCCACGACGGCGGCGCCGTCATGGACTGGATGGAGCAGGAGCAGGAGCGGGGGATCACCATCACCTCCGCCGCGACGACGACCCACTGGAAGGGTCACAAGATCAACATCATCGACACGCCCGGCCACGTCGACTTCACGGTCGAGGTCGAGCGGTCGCTGCGTGTCCTTGACGGCGCGGTCGCGGTGTACGACGGCGTTGCCGGTGTGGAGCCGCAGACCGAGCAGGTCTGGCGGCAGGCCGAGAAGTACCACGTGCCGCGGATGTGCTTCGTCAACAAGCTCGACCGCACGGGCGCGAACTTCTTCCGCTGCGTCGACATGATGGTCACCCGCCTCAACGCCACCCCTGCGGTGCTGCAGCTGCCGATCGGTGCCGAGTCCGACTTCATCGGTGTCGTCGACCTGCTCAACATGCGGGCGTTGACCTGGCGCGGCGAGACCGTCAAGGGCGAGGACTACACGGTCGAAGAAATTCCTGCCGACATGCTCGAGCAGGCGCAGGAGTACCGCGAGAAGCTCGTCGAGACGATCTCCGAGAACGACGACGAGGCCATGGAGGCCTACCTCGTCGGCGAGGAGCTCTCCGTCGACCAGCTGAACGCTGCGCTGCGCCGCGCGACCATCGCCGGCAAGGTCAACCCGGTCACCTGTGGCTCGGCGTTCAAGAACAAGGGCGTCCAGCCCATGCTCGACGCCGTCGTGGCGTACCTGCCGTCCCCGCTGGACATCGGCGCGACCCACGGTCTGCTGCAGGACGGCGTCACCGAGGTGGAGCGCGAGCCCGATCCCAAGTCGGACTTCTCCGGCCTGGCGTTCAAGGTGGCCACCGACCCGCACCTGGGCAAGCTGACCTTCGTCCGGATCTACTCCGGCACGCTCAACTCCGGTACCCAGGTCGTCAATGCGACCAAGGACCGCAAGGAGCGGATCGGCAAGATCTACCAGATGCACGCCAACAAGCGTGAGGAGCTGGCCTCGGCCGCGGCCGGCGACATCGTCGCCGTCATGGGGCTGAAGCAGACCACCACCGGCGACACGCTGTCCGACCCGGCGCACCCGATCGTGCTCGAGTCGATGACGTTCCCGGACCCGGTGATCGAGGTCGCCATCGAGCCGAAGACCAAGGCTGACCAGGAGAAGCTCGGCACGGCCATCCAGAAGTTGGCCGAGGAGGACCCGACGTTCAAGGTCCACCAGGACGACGACACCGGCCAGACCGTCATCGGCGGGATGGGCGAGTTGCACCTGGACATCCTGGTCGACCGGATGCGGCGCGAGTTCAACGTCGAGGCCAACATCGGCAAGCCGCAGGTCGCCTACCGGGAGACCATCCGCGGCACCGTCGACAAGTACACCTACGTGCACAAGAAGCAGACCGGTGGATCCGGGCAGTACGCCAAGATCCAGATCACGGTCGAGCCCTTGGACATGGCGACGTCCGAAGGTGCGAC
>CAXTBG010000092.1:0-14489 GCA_964242105.1 uncultured Nakamurella sp.
CGGACCCGCGACGGCCGCACCGCCCGCGCCGGCCGGACCCGCGACGGCCGGACGCCAATGGCTGCGCGGCATCAGCCGGCGTCGTAGGCGGCCAGCAGGCGGTCGGCCGCAGCGGCGGCCGACAGGCGGCCGCCGATCACCCCTTCGGTGAGCTCGTCGCGGATCGCGGCGATGCCGGGGGCGCGGCGGAGTCGCTGGTCGAGCTCGTCGCGGACCAGCGCCCAGGTCAGGTCGACCCGCTGCGCGGCGCGCTTGTCCGCCAGCCCGCCGGCGCCGAGCGACTCCCGATGCCGCCGCACGGCGGACCACAGGTCGTCGAGCCCCGCGCCGGTCGACCCGGAGCAGGTCAGCACCGGCGGCAGCCACCCGGTGGAACCCCGCACCAGCCGCACCGCTCCGGAGAGCTCCCGCGCGGTGGCTCTGGCCTCCGGCTGGTGGTCGCCGTCGGACTTGTTCACCGCGATCACGTCGGCCAGCTCCAGGACGCCCTTCTTGATGCCCTGCAACTGGTCTCCGGTGCGCGAGAGGGTCAGCAGCACAAAAGTATCGACCATGCCGGCCACCGTGGTCTCGGACTGCCCGACCCCCACGGTCTCCACCACGACGATGTCGTAGCCGGCCGCCTCCAGGACGGTGATGGCCGAGGCGGTCGCCCGGGCGACGCCACCGAGCGTGCCGGAGGTCGGGGAGGGCCGGATGTAGGCGGCCGGGTCGGCCGCGAGCCGGGGCATCCTGGTCTTGTCACCGAGCACCGAACCACCGGTCCGGACGCTGGACGGGTCCACGGCGAGTACGCCGACCCGATGTCCGGCGGCGGTCAGCCGGCCGCCCAGCGCCTCGATCAGGGTGGACTTCCCGGCCCCCGGCGCACCCGAGATGCCCAGCCGGGTCGAGTGTTCCGCGTGTGGGGCCAGCAGCTGCTGCAGCTCCCTGGCGGCAGCGCGGTGGTCCGGGCGGGTGGACTCCATCAAGGTGATGGCACGGGACAGCGCTGTCCGTCCGGCGGTGGTGCCCCGGCCGTCGACGACCGCGGCGGCCAGCCCTGCGACGTCGGGGAACGCCGGACCGGTCACGGCGCCGCGGGCAGCCCGGCGCTGATCCGCGCCAGCAGGTCGAGCGCGGACTCGGCGATCACCGTCCCCGGGCCGAAGACCGCCACCGCGCCGGCGGCCTGCAGCTCCGGCACGTCGGCCGGGGGAACCACGCCGCCGACGACGACCAGGATGTCCGGGCGCCCGGCGGCGTCCAGGGCGGCACGCAGCTCGGGCACCAGCGTGAGGTGACCGCCGGCCAGCGACGAGACGCCGACGACGTGCACGTCGGCGTCGACCGCCTGCGCGGCGACCTCGTGGGGAGTGGAGAACAGCGGCCCGACGTCGACGTCGAACCCCATGTCGGCGAACGCGGTGACGATCACCTTCTGACCGCGGTCGTGCCCGTCCTGGCCCATCTTCGCGACCAGCATCCGCGGGCGCCGGCCCTGCTCCGCCTCGAACCGTTCGCTCGCGGCGACCACCTGCTCGATGCGGGTGGCGTTGGCACCCGCTGCGCCCGCTTCCGCCCGGTACACGCCCGAGATGGTACGGATCACCGCCGAATGCCGGCCGTAGACCTGTTCCAGCGCCGCGGAGATCTCGCCGACGGTCGCCCGCGCCGCGGCCGCGCGGACCGAGAGCTCGAGCAGGTTGCCCGACAGGTCCCCTCCGGGGGCAGGGCTCCGCGCCGCGGCGGCCGTCAGCGCCGCCAGGGCGTCGGCCACCGCCTCCGGGTCGCGGTCCGCCCGCAACTGCGCCAGCCGGGCGATCTGCGACTCGCGGACCGCCCGGTTGTCGACCTTGAGCACGTTGAGCGGCTCGTCGGTGGCCGGCGGATAACGGTTGACGCCGATCACGGCCTGCGCGCCGGTGTCGATCCGGGCCTGCGTGCGGGCGGCCGCCTCCTCGATCCGCATCTTCGGCAGGCCGGCCTCGATCGCCTTGGCCATGCCGCCGGCGGCCTCCACCTCGGCGATCCTGGACCACGCGCGGTCGGCGAGGTCGGCGGTCAGCCGCTCGACGTAGTACGAGCCGCCCCACGGGTCGATGACGGCCGTGGTGCCCGACTCCTGCTGCAGCAGCAGCTGGGTGTTCCGGGCGATCCGCGCCGAGAAGTCGGTGGGCAGCGCGATCGCCTCGTCCAGCGCGTTGGTGTGCAGCGACTGGGTACCGCCCTGCGTCGCGGCCATCGCCTCGATGCACGTGCGGGCGACGTTGTTGAACGGGTCCTGCGCGGTCAACGACCAGCCCGACGTCTGGCAGTGCGTACGCAGCGAGGTCGACCTCGGGTTGGTGGCACCGAGTTCGCCGACCAGCCGGCACCATAACAACCGGGCCGCACGGAGTTTCGCCACCTCCATGAAGAAGTTCATGCCGATGCCGAAGAAGAAGCTGAGCCGGGGGGCGAACGCGTCGAGATCGAGTCCGGCGTTCCGCCCGGCGCGCAGGTACTCCAGGCCGTCGGCGAGCGTGTAGGCCAGTTCCAGGTCCGCCGTCGCGCCTGCTTCCTGGATGTGATATCCGGAAATGGAGATGGAATTGAATTTCGGCATGCGCGCTGCGGTGTAGGTGAAGATGTCGGAGATGATGCGCATCGACGGTCCGGGCGGATAGATGTAGGTGTTGCGCACCATGAACTCTTTGAGGATGTCGTTCTGGATGGTGCCGGCCAGCTGCTCCGGAGCGACGCCCTGTTCCTGTGCCGCAACGATGTACAGCGCCAGCACGGGGAGCACCGCGCCGTTCATCGTCATCGACACGCTGATCCGGTCCAGCGGTATGCCGTCGAACAATTCGCGCATGTCCAGGATGGAGTCGATGGCCACACCCGCCATTCCCACGTCGCCCAGAACCCTCGGGTGGTCGGAGTCGTACCCGCGGTGGGTGGCCAGGTCGAATGCCACCGACAGGCCCTTCTGCCCGGCGGCCAGGTTCCGCCGGTAGAACGCGTTGGACTGCGCGGCGGTGGAGAATCCGGCGTACTGCCGTACCGTCCACGGTTGCGTCGTGTACATCGTCGGGTAGGGACCGCGCAGGTAGGGCGGCAGCCCGGGAAAGCTGTCGACGTCCAGGCCATCGAGGTCTGACGCCCGGTAGAACGGTTGGACCGCAATGCCTTCGGGGGACATCCAGGCGACCGAGGGTGCAGGGCCGCCGGCGGACTCGTCAGGAGTGTCGTGGTCGCCGTGCAGCGGGATGGCGGCGAAGGAATCGGGGAGCGTCACCGCGTCGCTCCCGGTGCGGCCGACGCCGGTAGCGCCTTCGATGCGGACGTCAGCCGGCCGCGCAGGCGGTGCAAGAAGGCTACGACGTCGTCCCCGGCGGCGATGCTGTCGTCGACCAGCGAGGCCAGCTCGGCGCCCGGCCGCCCGGCAAACACCACCCAGCGCGCGCCGGCCCCGCGCAGCGCCTCGATCACCGCGCCGCCGTCGGTGCGGTAGGTCGCATCCGAACCGGCGACGCACACCACGGGGGAGCCGTCAAAACCGGCGAGCACGTCGGAATCGGTTGCCGCCGGCAGGATTTCGGCGACCTCCACCCCGCCCGCGGCGAGCGCGTTGCGCACGAAGGCGACCCGTGGCCCTGCAGAGGCGACCGATCCCAGCACCACCAGGCTCAGTAACCCGGCGGGTTCGTCCCGCATCCGCTCGAAAGCGCCGGCCCAGCCGGCGCTCTCGGGATGACGGTAGGGCGTGCGGGTCAGCAGCAGCTCACCGGACTGCGGGAATTCGCTGACGCCGGTGATCGGCTGCCGGCGGGTGGCCACCCGCTCGGCGCGGCGGTCGGCGGTGGCCGTCCACCCGGCCTGCGGCACCCCGTCCGACAGGGCGCGGACTATCCCGCCGGCTGCCTCGAGGCGCTGGAACTCCGCCCATCCGGCTGCCGCCAGGTCCACCGTCAGCTGCTCGACGGCCGGTGAGCCGCCGGCCGGGTCGACCGACGCCGCGACGTGCGACTCGTCCAGCAGGAGGGCGGAGACGTTGCGGGCCATCCGCCGGCCCAGGTCGTCGGGTACTCCCAGGGCGGCGTCGAAGGGCCTCGCGGTGATGGCGTCCGCTCCGCCGGCCCCGGCGGCGAAGGCCGCGACGGTGGTGCGCAGCAGGTTGGTGTACGGGTCGTACCTGGTCATCATCGGCCACGACGTCACGGCGTGTTGCCGCTGGGCGCCACCCGGCACGCCGGCGACCTCCGCTACCCGGTGCCACAGCAGCCGGGCCGCCCGCAACTTGGCGATGGTGAGGAACTGGTCGGCAGTGGCCGCGTAGCGGAACTCCAGCAGTGGCAGGGCCGCCTGCAGCGACAACCCGGTGTCGACGATCCGGCGGAGGTACGCGACGCCCACCGCCAGGCCGTAGCCGAGTTCGCCGGCCTCGGCCGCTCCCGCGTCGTGCGCCACGGTGCCGTCCACCACGACGGCGCGGACGCCCAGGTCCAGCCCGAGCTCCACGACCTCGGCCAGCTCGGCCACACCGCTGCTGACGGCGGGTCCGGTCGCCGTGCCGGCCCGCACCGCCTCGCCGACCGGGTCGGCGCCGAGATTGGTGTCCGGGTGCGGCGCGCCGCCGGTTCCTGTGTCCCGCAGCGCCTCCGCCAGGGCCCGTGCCGCCTGCAGCGAGGTCAGCTCACCGCCGGCCTGCACCACCACCGGCGCCAGATCCAGATACACCCCGGCCAGCACGCGGGGCAGGTCTGTGACGGCGGAACCGTTGCCGCCCAATTGGATCCAGAGCGAGGTGACGCCGTTGGCCAGGTCGTCCAGCGCGGCCGCCGCCGCGCGTGCCGGGTCTCGATCGACCACGGCGGCGCGCACGTCCCACCCCGCTGCCGCAAGCCGGGCCGGGGTGCCGCGCAGGTACGGCGGTCGGCCCGGGTCGGCCACCGCACGGCTGCCGACGCCCAACGCCGGAACCACGACGCCGTCGAGCGTGCTGACCGAGAGCGTCCCGGCGACCGAAGCGCCGGCGGCGGCGCGCCCCTGCTTCGTCAGCACCGCCGCGGCCGCCCGCTCCCAGGCCGCGGCGCGGTCGGCGGGCCCGGACACCGACGCGCGGTGCGGTCCGTCGTCGGAGTCGGCCATCCGGCGATCCTAGAAGCAGCTGCGCCCCGGTCTCCCGCCGGTCAGCGCCCGAGCGGGAGTTCCCAGGTGTGCACCGGCTCGTTGGAGTGCATGCCGAGGGAGTACAGGCGGAGCATCTCGGTCAGCGCGCGGTCCCGGTCGAGCCCGCTGTCCTGCAGGCGCTGCACCGTCTCGGCCTGCCACCACGCGCCGTTGCGGCGCAGCTTGCAGCGTTCCTCGACGATCCCGAGATACCGGTCGCGGGTCGCCATCGACACGCCGCACTGCGCCAGCCCGTCCTCCGCCATCGGCAGCAGGTGGCGCAGCAGCAACTCGTCCCAGCTCACCTCGCCGAAACCCGGCCAGTAGAACATCGCGTCGACGCCCTGCCGGGCGCCGGCGTCGAAGTTTGCCTTGGCCGCGTCGAAGGACATCTTCGACCACACCGGGCGGTCCTCTGTGCACAGCGTCTTGACCGCGCCGTAGTAGAACGCGGCGTTCGCCAGCACGTCGACCACCGTCGGGCCGGCCGGCAGCACCCGGTTCTCCACCCGCAGGTGCGGCACGCCGTCCACCACGTCGTACACCGGGCGGTTCCACCGGTAGACGGTGCCGTTGTGCAGCCGGAGCTCCTGCAGCCGGGGCGCCCTCCCCGAGGCCAGTACCGCCTCCGGGTCCTCGTCGGTGGTCTCGGGCAGCAGCGCCGGGAAGTAGCGGACGTTCTCCTCGAACAGGTCGAAGATCGAGGTGATCCAGCGCTCGCCGAAGAACACCGGCGGCCGGACGCCCTGGTTGCGCAGCTCCGGCGACCGGGTGTCGGTGGCCTGCAGGAACAGCTCCGTCCTGGTCTCGGCCCAGAGCCGCCTGCCGAACAGGAACGGCGAGTTGGCGCCGAGCGCCAGCTGCGGCCCGGCCAGGGTCTGGGCGGCGTTCCAGGTGGCCGCGAAGTCGGCCGGCGCCACCTGGAGGTGCAGCTGAACGGAGGTGCACGCCGACTCCGGGGCGATCGAGTCGGCGAACATCTGCAGGTGCTCGGGGCCCGCGATGTCCAGCTCGAGGTCCTCCCGGCGGTGCGCGAAGATGGCCTCGCTCAGCGCGGCGTACCGGGGGTTGGCGCTCATCCAGTCGTCGTGGAAGTGCTCGGGACGCAGCGTCGGCAGGATCCCGATCATGATGATCTCCGAGCCCGACTCGTTCGCCTTGGCCTCGGCGTGGGTCAGCGAGGCGCGCAGCGTGGTCTCCAACTCGAGCATGGAGTCCTCGGTGAGCGGGCCGGGCGGCACGTTGAGCTCGATGTTGTACTGGCCGAGCTCGGTCTGGTAGGCCGGGTCGGCGATGGCCGCCAGCACCACCGCGTTGGCCATGTCCGGCTGCCAGTGCTCGTCCACCAGGTTCAGCTCGATCTCCAGCCCGGTCAGCGGCTGGTCGAAGTCGAAGGCGTGCTCGGCGAGCATCCGCTCGAACACGTCCAGGCAGCGCCGGACCTTCTCGCGGTACCGCTGCCGCTGCTCCCTGGTGAAGGAGCCGCTGAGGATGTCGTCGCCCATGTCTGCTCCGGGGTGTGGTGTGCGGGTCCTGCTCGTCGCGGCATAACGCCCAGGACCAGCCAACCACACGGGTAATCTGACCCGCGGGCCCGAGGTGATCATGGCGGTGCTGTGCACAAGTGGGGAGCGGCGGATGAGTGCGGTGGAGATGGCCCCCGCGGACTTCGGGGCGGGCCGTGGGCCGGTCTGGCTGGACGACTACCTCCAGCGCTCCCTGCCGCACCTGGTCGCGATGCGCCGGGATATCCACGCCCATCCCGAGCTGGCGCACGCCGAGTCCGCCACCTCGGCGCTGATCCTGCGGTCCCTGCAGGCTGCCGGCATCACCGGCACCGTGATGGCCGGTGGCACGGGTGTGGTGGCCGAGGTCGGCAGCGGCAGCCGACTGGTGGCACTGCGGGCCGACATCGACGCGCTGCCGCTGCGGGAGAGTTCCGGTCTGCCGTTCGCCTCCACCGTGCCGGGCGTCAGCCATGCCTGCGGCCACGACATCCACACGACCGCGTTGATCGGTGCGGCCCAGGCGCTGGCCGCGGCCGGCGACCTCGGCGGCCGCGTGCGCCTGATCTTCCAGCCCGCCGAGGAGGTCATGCCGGGTGGCTCGAACCAGGTCATCGCGGCCGGTCTGCTGTCCGGCGTCGAGCGGATCTTCGCCCTGCACTGCGACCCCCGGCTCGAGGTCGGCAACGTCGGGCTGCGCGTCGGCCCGATCACCTCGACCAGCGACGTGGTGGAGCTCGAGCTGTTCGGCCCGGGTGGCCATACCGCACGCCCGCACCTGACCGCCGACCTGGTCTACGCGCTCGGCGTCGTCATCACCGGTCTGCCCGGGATGCTGACCCGCCGGATGAATCCCCGGTCGGTTCCCGTGATGGTCTGGGGCACAGTGCATTCCGGTGTGGCGGCGAACGCCATCCCGGAGGCGGGGATGCTGCGCGGCACGCTGCGGATCATGGACCGGGCCGGCTGGGACCTGGCGGAGAGCCTGGTGCAGGAGCTGGTGGCCGACCTGCTGGCGCCGACCCGCGTCGGGTTCAAGCTCAACTACATGCGCGGTGTGCCGCCGGTGGACAACGACGAGCAGTGCACGGCGATCCTGCGGGCCGGTGTGGCCTCGGCCGTCGGCAGGGACCACGCGGCGGTCGCGGAACAGTCGACCGGCGCGGAGGACTTCGCCATGTACCTCGACCACGTGTCCGGTGCGCTGGCCCGGGTGGGCGTCTGGAACGGGATCGGCCCGCAGGTCGACCTGCACTCGCCGGGGTTCTGGGCCGACGAGCGCGCCCTGCCCGTCGCAGTCCGGCTGCTGGCGCACACCGCTCTGCACGCGCTCGCCACGCCGGTGAACTGAGCGCCGCCGAACCCGTACGGGAGGCCGTACGCGCGGCGGCCGGGTCTCAGTTGCCGATCGACCGGCAGGACCGGTTGCGTAGTTCGCTGACGTACTCCACCGGTGCATCGGCCGCTTCCGCCGCGTCGGCGATCACCCCGAGGTACCGCGCCGACGGGACGCCGCCCTCGAACGCCTGCAGGGCGTACAGCCAGGCGAGCTGGTCGCCGTCCAGGGTGTGCACCCGCAGCCGGATCTTCGTGTACAGGCCAAGGTCGGCGCCTTCCCAGGAGTCCAGCGTCCGCTCGTCCGAGGCGGCCATGTCGTACAGCACGACGAAGACGCTGGAGTCCGGATCCTCGACCACGGTGGCCAGCGCGCCCTCCCACCCGAGGTCCTCGCCGCCGAAGGTCAGCCGCCAGCCAGGCAGCCATCCGGTGCCGGCGACCGGGGACGACGGGCAGCGCTGCAACATCTGCGCGGGGTCCATGTTGGACCCGTACGCCGCATAGAGGGCCATGGACCGCAGCCTATCCGGCGGTCCCGGGCCGACGGCAGGTCACCGTGGTCGTCCTGGGGCAGCGGCGCTGTCACCCGCTGGTGGACTCAGCCGGCGTAGTCGACGGTGACATCGCCCGAGCCGGTGTGCGCGTCGACCGTCCGGTACGCGGAGTCGTCGGTGACCACGCGGATCCGGCGGTCCCCGGTGTCGGTGTCGGCGTTCACGTGGTACCCGGTGGACGAGCGCGGGACGGTGATCGTCACGCCGCCCGTGCCGGCGGTCGCGGACACCGTCTGCGGCTCAGCGGAGAAACCCAGGGACACCTCGCCGGTGTCGGTGGTTGCGGTCGCCTGGTCCGACGACAGGTCAGTGCCCTCGATCGAGCCGACGTCGGTGGTGGCGGTCAGCCGACCGGTCAGTTTCGACAGCCGGATCTCGCCGCTTCCGGTGGTGACCGTCACGGCCCCGGCCATCCCGGTCAGGGTGGCGTCGCCGGTCCGGGTGGTCGCGGTGACCGTCGTGGCGGCCGGCAGCGCGATGTCCAGGTCGACCTCGCACCTGCCTCCACCGGGGCAGCTGGTCACAACGGTCAGCGTTGTTCCGTCCCACTGTTGACTCACGGTCGGCTGCTGTCCGTCCCAGGTGGACCTGGCCGTGACGGTGGTCGACTCGCCCGAGCTGGGCGAGAGCGAGACGGTGCCGGACTCGGCCCGCACGGCCAACGCCGTGATCGGGTGGGTGTAGGCGGTCGACCCGACGTCCGTCGACGCCGCGCCGGACCCGGACAGCAGGCGGTACCCGAAGAAGATGCCGGATCCGAGAACGACGACGGTCAGCACTATCCCGACCGTCAGCCAATTCCTGGCCGTCGATGTCCGTTGGTCCGCGAGCACAGTGCTGACCGTCATGAAGTCCTCCGGAGATGATTCAGGGGTGACAGGGAAGGGTGGCCGTCAGCACGGTGGGTCCACCGACGGGGCTGTGCAGGGCAAGGGAACCGTCCAACGCTCCAACGCGTTGCGCCAGACCGACAAGGCCGGACCCGCCGGTGGAAACAGCGCCGCCGCGCCCGTTGTCGGCAACGGTGATGCGTAGCTCGCTGCTTCCGGCCGGCTCGACAAGGATGTCGATGGTCGTCGCACCGGAATGCTTGGCCGCGTTGGTCAACGCCTCGGAAACCAGGAAATAGGCGGCCGCCTCGACCGGTGGGCTGGGCCGGGTGGGCAGGTCGACCATCAGTCTCACCGGAATCGGTGAGCGGGCAGCAATTCCGGACAGAGCCGCATCGAGCCCGAGATCGTCGAGGACCGCGGGATGCAGACCGCGGACCAGGTCCCGAAGTTCCGACAGCGCGATCTTCGCTTCCTCGTGGGCACTCTCGACCGCCTGCCGGACATGGTCGGGGACGTCGACCAGCGTGGTCCGGGTCATCCCGAGGTTCATCGCCAACGAGACCAGCCGCTGCTGGGCGCCGTCGTGCAGGTCCCGCTCCACCCGCCGTCGCTCGGCGTCGGCCGCGGCCACGGCAGCTGACCGGCTGTCGGTCAACACCTCGACCCGGCGAGCCAACGATTCGGTCCGGCTCGGCGACATCGCCCACCGCAGCAGCCGTTCATCAAGCCGCGCGCACATCCTGGCAACGACCGGCGCGGACAGCAGGAAGGCAGCACCGAGCAGGGTCAGGACCACGAGCGTCTCCACCCGGTGGATACGCACGCCTGCGACAACGCCGGGTAGCGACCAGGCGAAGGTGCTCGACGCGAGGCCCAGGAGGGCCAGGCACCACCATGCGCTGACCACGATCCCGAGCACGGGCAGGACGATCAGCGATGCCAGGTGGAAACCGACGGTCCGCCACATCGCCGGATCGCGGACCTCTGCCCACAGCCGACTCCACCATCCGCCCGCCGCGGGCGCCGATGTGGGAACCGGCCACGGTCGCGCCACCAGGGAGAGCGGCTCGATCCTGGACCGGTGGAACGAGGAGAACGTCCGGGTGCAGCGGAAGAGAGCGGTCAGCACCGGCGCGGCCAGCACCAGGGTGAGAGCCAGGCACAGGGTGGCGATCGCAAGTGTCCAGGTGACCGTCCCGGTGACCAGCACCAACGCCATGCCCAGCTCGATCTGCGCCGTCGACTTCCACGCGGCAGCCGAGAACGGCGCACGCCACCACCGCGCCGGACGCCCCCGGCGGGACGTCGTCGATGTCGCGCCGGAAACCATGCCCAACGGTAAACGGATGACAACCCGGCGGACCATCCACCTGAGTGCCGTCTGGTGCCTGTACCCAGCACCCCTGTCCAGCGGCAATTCCGGCCGTTCCGGTTGTCCTGCCGCCGGCCGCCTCGGCCCGCCGAGGGGTCCGGCGCACCGGCGGTACGGTGAGCGCGGGTAGGGGAGGTCTGACATGCGCGTCGTGATCGCCGAGGATTCGGTCCTCCTGCGGGAAGGGCTTGTCCGGCTCCTCGAAGCGGCGGGAGCAGAGGTGCTCGGCACTGCCGGCGACGTCCTCGAACTCGACCACCTGCTGACCACCGTCGAACCCGACGTCGTCGTCCTGGACGTCCGGATGCCGCCGACCTACACCGACGAAGGCATCAGGGCCGCGCTCGCCCTGCAGCGGCGGGACGCGCCGGTGGCGGTACTGGTGTTGTCGCAGTACGTCGAGGAGCGGTACGCCAGCGAGCTGTTGTCCCGTGGAACGGGCGGCGTTGGATACCTCCTGAAAGACCGAGTGGCCGATGTCGCGCAGTTCGTCGATTCCTTGCGTCGGGTCGCAGCCGGGGGCACCGTTCTGGATCCTGAAGTAGTGGCGCAACTGATGGTGCGGCGCACGCCTCGCCGGATCGAGCAGCTCACCCCCCGGGAGCTGGAGACGTTGAGCCTGATGGCCGAGGGTCGCTCGAATTCGGCGATCGCGGCCGATATGCACGTCAGCGAAAGCGCGGTGGCGAAGAACGTCAACAGCATCTTCACCAAGCTGGACCTCAGTCCCGCCGACTCCGACCATCGGCGGGTGCTGGCCGTCCTGCAGTACATCAACAAGTAGCCCTCGGCTTGCCCCACCTGCCGGGTCGGTGACCTCCGCCGTCGATCCGGCGGACCCGATACGGTGGTTCGGTGGCGAGCTTCGTTCCCCGAAGCAGCCGGAGGTGAGGACGGCAATGACCAGGATTGTGATCATGGGCGGCGGGCCCGCCGGCTACGAGGCCGCGCTGGTGGCCACCCAGTACGGGGCCGAGGTCACGCTGGTGGAGGCCGACGGTGCCGGCGGCAACTGCGTGCTGTACGACTGCGTGCCGAGCAAGACCTTCATCGCCAGCGCCGGCGCCCGCACCTCCGTCCGGGAGGCGGGCTGCCTGGGCATCAACGTGCCGCCGCAGAAGGTGGAGGTCGACGTGCAGGCGGTGCACAGCCGCGTCGCGCACCTGGCCCGCGCCCAGTCGGCCGACATCGGCGCCCGGCTTGCCGCCGAGGGCGTGACGATGGTGCAGGGCCGGGCCGAGCTCGCGGACTCCGCGCCGGGACTGGCCGCACACCGCATCGCCGTCACCGCGGAGGACGGCACCGAGTCGGTCCTGGAGGCCGATGTCGTGCTCATCGCGACAGGTGCGTCGCCGCGGGTGCTCAAGACGGCCGTGCCGGACGGCGAGCGGATCCTCACCTGGCGCCAGGTGTACTCGCTGCCCGAACTGCCCGACCACCTGATCGTCATCGGGTCGGGGGTCACCGGGGCGGAGTTCGCCTCCGCGTACAACGAGATGGGCGTCAAGGTGACGCTGGTGTCCAGCCGGGACCGGGTACTGCCGAGCGAGGACGCCGACGCCGCCGCCGTCATCGAAGAGGTGTTCACCGCGCACGGCGGGGTGCTGGCCAAGGAGTCCAGGGCGTCGTCGGTGGTGCGGGACGGTGACGAGGTGGTCGTCACGCTCGCCGACGGCAGCCAGGTGCGGGGCTCGCACGCGCTGATGACGGTCGGGTCGGTGCCCAACACCACCGGGATCGGGCTGGAGAAGGTCGGCATCGAGGTGCCGCCCAGCGGGTTCATCCCCGTCGACCGGGTGTCCCGCACCTCGGTGGCCGGCATCTACGCCGCCGGCGACTGCACGGGCGTGCTGATGCTGGCCTCCGTCGCGGCGATGCAGGGCCGGATCGCGATGTGGCACGTACTCGGCGAGGGTGTCCCGCCGCTGCGCTTGCGCACCGTCGCCGCCAACGTCTTCACCCATCCGGAGATCGCCACCGTCGGCATCTCCCAGGCGGAGGTGGATGCCGGGAAGGTGCCCGCCCGCACCATGACGCTGCCGCTGGCCACCAACGCCCGGGCCAAGATGAGCGGCATGCGCGACGGGTTCGTCAAGCTGGTCATCCGGCCGGCCACCGGCATCGTCATCGGAGGTGTGGTGGTGTCCCCGGGTGCCTCCGAGCTGATCCTGCCGATCGCGATGGCCGTCCAGAACGGGCTCACGGCAAAGGACCTTGCCTACACGCTGAGCGTCTATCCGTCGCTGTCCGGCTCGGTCACCGAGATCGGGCGGCGGCTGATGCACTACGACGGCGACCTCGGCTGACCGGGCTGCGGCTGACGAGTCAGCTGCGCTTGGCCGACGGGAAGGCTGCGCGCATCGAAGTGTCGAAGATGAGGGCTTCGTGGCGCATTTGTGCACGTGGATGAGCGCGGTGCAACGGTCATGAGCCCGGTGCGGCACGCGAGCGCGGGGCAGACACGCGGAGCGAATGCCGCGGGGAGGTGATCGAGGGACGGGATGCACCCCTCGGCGTAGCCCGTCCCCCACACATAGTTCGAAGCCGACCCGGCGAAAGTTCGCCGGATCGGCTTCGAATCTGCATACGTCACGGGTGGAGTCCCGGTGCACCTCACCCGGACGGCGGTCGGCTACTCCTCGTCGACCCAGTCGAAGGTCTTGGTGACCGCCTTCTTCCAGGACGCGTAGGCCTTCGCCCGGGCGCCCTCCTCCATGTTGGGCTCCCAGCGCTTGTCCTCGGCCCAGTTGGTGCGGATGTCCTCCTCGGTGGCCCAGAAGCCGACGGCCAGCCCTGCCGCATAGGCCGCGCCGAGGGCGGTGGTCTCGGCGACCACCGGCCGGATGACCGGGACGCCCAGGATGTCGGCCTGGAACTGCATCAGCGTCTCGTTGACGACCATGCCGCCGTCCACCTTGAGCGCGGTGAGGTCGACGCCGGAGTCGGCGTTCATGGCGTCCAGCACCTCCTTGGACTGGAACGCCGTCGCCTCCAGCACCGCCCGGGCGATGTGGCCCTTGTTGACGTACCGGGTCAACCCGACGATGGCGCCGCGGGCGTCGGAGCGCCAGTAAGGCGCGAACAGGCCGGAGAACGCCGGCACGAAGTAGCAGCCGCCGTTGTCCTCCACCGACTTGGCCAGCGTCTCGATCTCCGGCGCCGAGGTGATCATGTTCAGGTTGTCGCGGATCCACTGCACCAGCGAGCCGGACACGGCGATCGAGCCCTCGAGCGCGTACACCGTCGGCTGGTCGCCGATCTTGTAGCAGACGGTGGTCAGCAGGCCGTTCTTGGACGGGACCTTCTCCGTGCCGGTGTTGATCAGCATGAAGTTGCCGGTGCCGTAGGTGTTCTTCGCCTCGCCGACCGACAGGCAGGCCTGGCCGAAGGTGGCGGCCTGCTGGTCGCCGAGGATGCCGGCAATCGGCACCCCTGCCAGCACACCGCGCGGGCGCACCTCGCCGTAGACCTGCGAGGAGGACTTGATCTCCGGGAACATCGACATCGGGATGCCCATGTCCGCCGCGATCGACTCGTCCCAGGTCAGCGTGTCCAGGTCCATGATCAGCGTCCGGGAGGCGTTCGTCGGGTCGGTGATGTGCAGCCCGCCGTCGACGCCGCCGGTCATGTTCCAGATCACCCAGGTGTCCATGTTGCCGAACACCAGGTCGCCGGCTTCGGCCTTCTCCCGGGCACCCTCGACGTTGTCCAGGATCCAGCGCACCTTCGGGCCGGAGAAGTAGGTGGCCAGCGG
>CAXTBG010000093.1:0-14315 GCA_964242105.1 uncultured Nakamurella sp.
CACACCGCCAACTCAGCCCGGCCGCTTGACACCCCCGGTCCAGGGATGTCTGACCGGCCGGTCGCGTTCTCAGTCCTTCGCGGTCCGTAGGAACTGGCCCATCCGCGTGACGCCCGTCCGCAGATCCTCGTCGCCGAGCGCATAGGACAGCCGGAAGTAACCCGGGGTGCCGAACGCTTCTCCCGGCACGACGGCGACCTCCGCGTGCTCGAGCACCAGCGCCGCCAGTTCCGCCGACGACGCCGGCCGCACGCCGCCGAAGTCCTTCCCGATCAACGCCGCCACACTGGGATAGCAGTAGAAGGCGCCCATCGGCTCCGGGCAGGTGACGCCCGGGATGTCCGACAGCAGCTCGACCATCAGCTTGCGTCGGCGGTCGAAAGCCCCGCGCATCATCTCCACCGCGTCCAGTGGCCCGCTGACCGCCTCGAGCGCCGCACGTTGCGAGACGTTCGCGACGTTCGACGACAGATGCGACTGCAGGTTCGTGGCGGCCGTGATCACATCCGGCGGACCGATCATCCAGCCCACCCGCCAGCCCGTCATGGCGTAGGTCTTGGCGACACCGTTGAGCACGATGCACCGGTCGGCCAGCTCCGGAACCACGGCCGGCATGGAGACGTGTTGCGCGCCCCCGTAGACCAGGTGCTCGTAGATCTCGTCGGTCACCACCCAGATGCCCTTGTCGACCGCCCACCGGCCGATGGCCTCGACCTGCTCGGGCGGATAGACGGAGCCGGTCGGGTTGGACGGCGAGCAGAACAGCAGCAGCTTGGTCCGCTCGGTGAGCGCGTCGTCCAACTGCTCGATCGAGACGAGGTAGTTGGTGGTCTCGTCGGCGACGACCGGCACCGGCACACCGCCGGCCAGCGCGATGGCCTCGGGATAGGTGGTCCAGTACGGTGCCGGGAGCAGCACCTCGTCACCCGGGTCCAGCAGCGTGGCGAAGGCCTGGTAGACAGCCTGCTTGCCACCGTTGGTGACCAGCACCTGCGAGGCCTTGACCAGGAAGTTCGAGTCGCGCGCGGTCTTGTCGGCGATGGCCTGACGGAGCTCGGGCAACCCGGCCGCCGGGGTGTACTTGTGGTTCACCGGGTTGGCTGCCGCGTCGATCGCCACCTTGACGATCGGCTCGGGCGTGGGGAAGTCGGGCTCGCCGGCGCCGAAGCCGATCACCGGCCGCCCGGCTGCTTTGAGGGCCTTGGCCTTGGCGTCCACCGCGAGGGTGGCCGATTCGGCGATGGCCGAGATCCGGGCAGAGATACGGGGCTTGGTGCTCTGGGTCACGAGAGCTGATCCTTCCACAACGCCCCGCGGTCCCCGGCAACCGCCGGGGACCGCGGTCCGGCTCAGCCCAGGCCCTGCGCCGACAGCCAGGCCTGCGCCACCTTCTCGGGGTCGGTGCCCGCGGCGACCTTGGAGTTCAGGTCGACCAGCACGTCGGTGGTCAGCTTCGCCGACACGGCGTTCAGCGCGGCCGTCACCGTCGGCGTGGCCTTCTTGGCCGAGATCAGCGGCAACACGTTCTGGGCCGTGTACAGGTTCTTCGGGTCGGTCAGGATGACGAACTTGTTGGCCTCGATGGACGGATCGGTGGTGAAGATGTCCGCGGCGTCGACCTGGCCGTTCTTGAGGCCGGCGACCGTGAGCGGCCCGCCCGCGTCCAGGGTCTTGAAGGTGCCGAAGACGACGTCGTACTTGGCCTTGAGTCCCGGCACACCGTCGGCCCTGGTCTTGAACTCGGGCGCGGCACCGAGCGTCAGCTCGGAGGCGTGGTCCTTGAGGTCGGCGATCGACTTCAGGTTGTACTTGGACGCCGTTTCAGCGGTCACACCGATGGCGTCCTTGTCCTGCGCCTGGGACTGGTTGAGCACCTTCAGGTCGGCGCCGATGGCGGCGGGCAGCGCCTTGTAGATGTCGTCCGAGCTCGACGCCGTGGCGTTCTTGTCGAAGTAGGCCAGCAGCGTGCCGGAGTACTCCGGGATCAGGTCGATCGAGCCGTCCTTGAGCGCCGGGATGTAGACCTCGCGACTGCCGATCTTCGGCTTCTGCGTGACCTTCACGCCCTTGGCCTTGAGCGCATCGCCGTAGATGTCGGCCAGCAGCACGTTCTCCGAGAAGTTGGCCGACCCGATGACGACGGACTCGGAACCACCGCCGGACGGTGCCGCGCTGGCGCTGCCGGAACCGGTGGGTGCGGCGCTGGCGCTGCCGGAGCCGGTCGGCGCCGAGCTGGCGCTGCCCGAACCGGACGGCGCACTGGCCGAGGCGCCGGACGAGGAACCGGCAGCAGCGGGGCTCGAGGCGGTGGAGCTGCCGGCGGCGCCGGTGGCGGTGGAGCTGCTGCCGCAAGCGGTCAGGGCCAGTGTGCCGGCCGCGAGGGCGGCGATCACTGCGGTGGCGCGGGTGCGAATCATGTTCCTACTCCTTGTGCGCAGCCGGCGGAGGCCGGTGCCGGTGGACGGCGTGGGACGGTGCGGGTCTTTCTACCTGGTTGCAGGTGAGATCGGTGTGCCTGCGGCACGTGTCGGTTGCCTGTCCCCGCCGTCCGGCTCTGCGTTCTCGATCACCGCGACGGTGGGTCCAGGCAGGGACGACCGCCGGTACCGGCCGGTTATTCCGCGCGAGGTCACGTACCGGGTAATAGTTGCCAGAATGAGATCAAGCGCGAGCGCCAGCAGCGCCACCAGCAGCGCGCCGGAGAGCAGTTCGCCGGTCGCCAGATGGCTGGCGTCGTTGTCCTGGAACGGGCCCTGCTGGGTGGCCTCGTAGATCGGCGCGCCCAGGCCACCGAGCCCGATGTAGGCCCCGATGGTCGCCGTCGCGATCACCTGGAGCGTCGCTGCGCGGAGCCCGGACATCATCAGCGGGAGCGCGTTGGGCAGTTCGACCCGCAGCAGCACCTGCCAACCGGTCATCCCCATCCCGGTGGCCGCGTCGCGGATGGCCGGATCGACCGACTGCACGCCCGCGTAGGTGTTGGACAGCAGCGGCGGTATGGCCAGCAGGAGCAGCACCAACTCCACCGGCAGGATGTAGGGCAGATTCGTCTTGCCGGTGAAGTGCGGGGCGATCCAGATGTAGAGGAGCACCATCAACCCGAAGGTGGGCAGAGCGCGACTGGCGTTGACGGTGCCGACGACCAGGGTCGACCCCCGCCCGCTGTGCCCGATCCACAGGCCGAGCGGCACGGCGATGACGATCGCGATGCCGATGGCCAGGAACGAGTAGGTGAGGTGGTCGACGATGTTGGCGCGGAGCCCGGACTTGCCCGACCAGTTGTCGCCAGAACTCAGGTAGGCCCACAGGTCGTGGATCATCGGCGTGCCACCGCCCGCCGCCACGGTGTCAGCGAGCGGGTGATCACCTGTACCAGCACGTCCAGCACCAGGGCGAGCAGCACCGCCAGGATGATGCCGATGAACAGCGGGCTCTGCCACGGGCCGCCGGTCTGGCTGGCGGCGAGCCCGTCGTTGATGAGGCTGCCGAGTTGCTGCGTGCCGATCAGGGTGGCCACCGCCACCAGGCTGACGTTGGAGACCACCGCCACCCGAACGCCGGCGGCGATCACCGGCACGGCCAGCGGCAGCTCGACGGCGAAGAACCGTCCCGCGGGCTTGTAGCCCATGGCCGTCGCGGCCTGCTTGGTATCGGCCGGCACCGACCGGAGTCCGTCGGCGACCACCCGCACCAGCAACGCCACCGCGTACACCGTCAGGGCCACGACGACGTTGACCACGTCCAGGATCCTGGTGCCCAGGATGCCGGGCATCACGACGAAGAGCACCAGCGACGGAATGGTGTACAGCAGGCCGGCGATGGACACCAGCGGCGGGTAGCTCCACCGGTACCTGGCCGCCACCCAACCCAGCGGCAGCGCCACCACCAGCCCGATCAGCACAGGGATGACGGAGAGCTTGGTGTGCGCCCAGAGCAGCCCGGCGATGTCGCTCGCATGGTCGGAGAAGTAGCTGAACATCAGCGTTGCGCCACCGGCGCGGCGGCCCGGCCCGGCGCTGCCCTGGCCTCTATCCGGGCGACCACGTCGGCGGTGGTCACCGTGCCCACCAGCCGCCCGCGCTCGTCGACGACCACACCGCGTCCGGACGGGGAGGACAGGGCGGCGTCCAGCGTAGTCCGCAGGGTGCCGCCCTCGGTGGCGAGCGTGCCGCCGAGATTGAGCAGAGCCGGCGTCACCGGAGTGCTCGCGGCGTACGTGCCGTGCTCGATGTTCAGCCAACCCTGCGGTGCGTCGCCGTCGTCCACCACCAGTGCCCAGCCGTCCCTGGCGACCTCGAGCGCCGCGCCCACGGTGGCACCCAGCCGGACGGGGGTCTCGGAGCGGGCAGGAACCGTGTCGGAGTCGAATCCCAGCGCCCGGTAGCCGCGGTCGCGTCCCACGAACCCGGCGACGAAGGCGTTCGTCGGCCGGGACAGCAGCTCGGCCGGCGTGGCCAGCTGGGCGAGGTGACCGCCGACGTTGAGCACCGCCACCTGATCGCCCATCTTGATCGCCTCGTCGATGTCATGGGTGACGAAGATGATCGTCTTGCCGAGTTCGGACTGCAGCCGCAGGAACTCCTGCTGCAACTGGTCACGGACCACCGGGTCGACCGCGGAGAACGGCTCGTCCATCAGCATGACGGGCGGGTCGGCGGCCAGCGCCCTGGCCACCCCGACCCGCTGCTGCTGGCCGCCGGACAGTTGCGCCGGGTAGCGGCCGGCGAACCGCGCCTCCAGGCCCACGCGCTCCATCAGCTCCATCGCCCGCACCCTGGCCTGCTTCTTGCTGTGCCCCAGCAGGCTCGGCACCGTGATGATGTTGTCCAGGATGGTGCGGTGGGGGAACAGGCCCGCGTGCTGGATGACGTACCCGATCCCGCGCCGCAGGGTAGCGGGCGCCACCGTTCCGGTGTCCTTGTCGTCCAGCCAGATCGTTCCGCTGGTCGGGTCGATCATCCGGTTGATCATCCGCAGCGAGGTGGTCTTCCCGCATCCCGACGGCCCGACGAACACGGTGATCTGCCCCGACGGGGCGACCAGGCTCAGGCTGTCCACCGCCACCGTGCCATCGGGATAGCGCTTGGTGACCTGCTCGAAGGTGATCACCGCGGTCGACCCGCCGCTTCGCGCGTCGGTCGGGCGTCCCGGCGCCGGGCGTCCCGGGCGGAGTGGTCGATGCTCACGGCTGTCCTGCCTTCTTGCATTCGAGCGGGGCGCTCCGGGGAAATGGGAGAACCATGACGGGGTGTGTCCGGAGCGTCAAGGGCTCCGGACGTTCGTGATCAGCGCGTTACATGCCGATCATCCTGCGCCATCCCACCGACAGTGCCCCCGGTCTCCGCCGGACAGCCGCCCGCGGGCCGCTGCTCCGGTAGTGCGCCGACCGGCCGGACGACCCGAGAGATCCCGACCTCACGGCCGACCTGGAACTGGCCGACGAGGTGGTGCCCCGGTTGGCCGCGGTGGCCCGCGACGCTGCTGTTCCGTCGACGGTTGATCGCTGACAGCGGAAGTGCTCGGGTTCGTTGCCGAGCGTTCCGATGTCCTACACTGGACGTTCTGGGGTGAGCCGCTGCTTGCCGTCAGCGCTGGTCAGCAGGAGCTGCACCGGCCGGTACGGCAGTGGACGGCTTCCCGGAGGCCGGTTCCACCGAGGCGGTTCGACCAGAAGCAGTGCAGAGGGGCGTGGCTCAATTGGTAGAGCAGCGGTCTCCAAAACCGCAGGTTGCAGGTTCAAGTCCTGTCGCCCCTGCAGCGCATCAGCAGTACCGACGTGGGGCCGCCCTCGTCGACCAGAGCAGAGGACGGACCGAACAGTGACTGACGAAGCCGAGGAGGGCAAGGCCCGCGCCGTCCCGGCTGACGGCACCGACGGTCCCCAGCAGCCCGATGTTCCCGTCGACGACGGTGATGCTGCGGTCGGCATCCGGAAGTTTGCCGGTGCGACCCCCGTGTCCGCCGCTACTGTTGACGGGCCCGACGAGCCGGAAGCGGACGCCGGCTCCGCCGGCTCGGAGCGCGAGTCGGAGCTGGTCGGAGCGGCGGCGGGGTCGGCGCGAGCCGCAGCCCGCCGGTCGGGTGTGCTGGCAGGAAGCACGCCCGTCAAGGGAGTGGCCACCCGGACGCGCGATTCCGGCCGGGATGCGCGTCTGGGGCTCTTCGCCCGGTTGCGCCGATTCCTCCGGGAAGTCGTCGCCGAACTGCGGAAGGTGATCTGGCCGGCCCGCAACCAGATGGTCACGTACACCATCGTCGTCATCGTGTTCGTCGTGGTGATGGTGGCCCTGACGGCCGGACTGGACGTGCTGTTCGCGAAGGGCGTCCTGGCGATCTTCGGCTGATCGGCAGGCCGGGGAGCTCCTGCCACCGGCCGCCGCAGTCGTCGATCGGATTTATTGCCCCACCGCGAGCGTTCCAGCTTGTGCTTGATGTTCAACAGATGAGGAAGTGACTTCCACCGTGCCCAGCCCTGTCGATTCCACCGGCGACATCAGGTCCGCCGAGGACCTGTCGACCGACGAGACCTTCGGCGATGCCGATCTCGCCGCCCCCAGTGACGAGGCCGACGAGTCCGACACCGACACCGACACGGCCGCGGTCGACGATCCGGCAGGCACCGACGCTGCCGAGTCCGCCGGCGACCAGCCCGACATCGATGCCGAGCCCGTCGACCCGATCGCCGAGCTGAAGGCCTCGCTGCGCCGAGCTGCTGGCGAGTGGTACGTCGTGCACTCCTACGCCGGCTACGAGAACAAGGTCAAGACGAACCTGGAGACCCGGATCAAGTCGCTCGACATGGAGGAGTTCATCTTCCAGATCGAAGTGCCGACCGAAGAGGTCACCGAGATCAAGAACGGGCAGCGCAAGCAAGTCCAGCGCAAGGTCTACCCGGGCTACATCCTGGTCCGGATGGATCTGACCGACGCGTCCTGGAGCGCCGTGCGCAACACGCCCGGCGTGACGGGGTTCGTCGGCGCGACCGCCCAGCGCCCGTCCCCGCTGTCGCTGGACGACGTCGTGAAGATCCTGGTCCCCGCGACGCCGAAGAAGTCGGCAGCAGGCGCGGACGTGGCCGGCGGCGGCGGTGTGTCGGTGCGGACCGAGGTGGACTTCGCAGTGGGTGAGTCGGTCACCGTGATGGACGGCCCGTTCGCCACGCTGCCCGCCACCATCAACGAGGTCAACGCCGACGGCCAGAAGCTCAAGGTGCTCGTGTCCATCTTCGGGCGTGAGACGCCGGTCGAGCTCTCGTTCTCGCAGGTCGCCAAGATCTGACAGATTTCCTGCCCGGCCGGGCCCCCATCCCGTGCCGAACAGGGAAGTCCCGCAGTACACCCACCCAGCAGAATCAGACCCTGCAGAATCAGGACAGGAAATGCCTCCGAAGAAGAAGAAGCTCGCAGCGGTCATCAAGCTGCAGATCAAGGCCGGCATGGCCAACCCGGCACCGCCGGTCGGCCCGGCGCTCGGTCAGCACGGCGTCAACATCATGGAGTTCTGCAAGGCCTACAACGCCGCGACCGAGTCGCAGCGTGGGGACGTCGTCCCGGTCGAGATCTCCGTCTACGAGGACCGGTCGTTCGAGTTCAAGCTGAAGACGCCGCCGGCTGCACGCCTGCTGCTCAAGGCCGCCGGTGTCGACAAGGGATCGGGTACCCCGCACACCACCAAGGTCGCCAGCATCAGCGCCGCCCAGGTGCGCGAGATCGCCGCACTCAAGCAGGTCGACCTGAACGCCAACGACATCGACGCCGCTGCGAAGATCATCTCCGGCACCGCCCGGTCGATGGGGATCACGATCACCTCGTAGTCCTCGCCTCCGGCGAACGGTGCGGAATCAACTGCATTGTTCGCCGCTGTCGCGGTGGTACCACAGCAGCCAAGACCTGTCCGAACCGGAACCGCCGGTTCGGAGGCGAGATCTGCACTGTGCTGATCTCAGTGGGAGGGCCCGCGCTGGCCCGGCACACCACAACTCCAGACATCAACCACAACGATCGCCCGCTGGCTCCACTCCGCAGGAGTGGCCCGGCGGAGTGATGAGGAGAAGGAAATGAAGCGCTCCAAGGCATACAAGACCGCAGCAGGACTGGTCGACCGCGAGAACCTCTACAGCCCCCTAGAGGCAGCGGCGCTGGCCCAGAAGACGTCCGCCACCAAGATGGACAGCACCGTGGAGGTCGCCCTTCTGCTGGGTGTGGACCCCCGCAAGGCTGACCAGATGGTGCGTGGCACCGTCAACCTGCCGCACGGCACCGGCAAGACCGCGCGCGTCGTGGTCTTCGCCGTCGGCGACAAAGCCGTCGAGGCCGAGGCGGCCGGCGCGGACGTCGTCGGTAGCGACGACCTGATCGCCCGTATCCAGGGCGGCTGGACCGACTTCGACGCCGCCATCGCCACCCCCGACCAGATGGCCAAGGTCGGTCGCATCGCACGCGTGCTGGGGCCGCGTGGATTGATGCCGAACCCGAAGACCGGCACCGTGACCGCCGACGTCGCCAAGGCCGTCACCGAGATCAAGGGCGGAAAGATCAATTTCCGCGTCGACAAGGCCGCCAACCTGCACCTGGTCATCGGCAAGGTGTCCTTCCCGACCGAGAAGCTGGTCGAGAACTACGCAGCGGCACTGGACGAGGTCCTGCGGTCCAAGCCGTCCGCAGCCAAGGGCAAGTACCTCAAGAAGGTCTTCTTCTCCACCACGATGGGCCCAGGCATTCCGGTCGACCCGGCGAAGACCCGCAACCTGTTGGAGCGCGAAGAGGTCTGACCGTTCCGCGAGCTGCAGCTAGCCCCCGAATCCGGGACCGCACGAAAAACCCCGCCCTCGCCGAGGGCGGGGTTTTCCGCGTGTCGGGTGAGGCTGTCCGGGTCGTGAATGTCGGTGGCGCACGGATGTACGGGCCCCGGCGCGTGCGTGGAAAGCCACAGTTCGTCATCGCGGCGCGCACTGTCGGGGACGGATGGCATGCTGTCACCGACAAGTGGGCGGAACGTAGTAAGGGGGCGGTTGCGGTGAACAAGAGCGACGAGCGGTCGAATGGCCTGCGGCGGGGAATACGAGGCCGATGGGGCGGGACCGGGCTGCGATCGACCGTGGGGGTGGCGGTGGCCGGGCTGGTGCTGGCCGGGTGCGGCGGATCGGTGACCGGGACACCGGTCGCGTTGTCGAGCAGCACCGGCGGGTCGAGCTCGGCCCGGTCGAGCACTGCGGCGTCGAGTGCTGCGCCGTCGAGCTCGGCGCCGTCGACGTCCGGGCCTGCGCTGTCCACCGCGTCGGCCGGTACGTCGGCGGAATCGTCGTCGGCCGTATCAGCGCCCACCTCGGGCAGCCCGACCGAATCGTCCGGCAGCAGCTCCGACAGCGCACCGCCGGCGGGATCCGGCAGCGCGTCGGGCACCGTCGATCCCGCCGAGTTCGCCGCCGAGATGCAGGCCGGCAACGCGAAGGTGAGCACCCTGAAGGGCGCGATCACCGTCGAGTCGGGGCCGATCGACGTGTCCGGCACGTTCAACGAGACGTTGGCTGCCAGCAAGGTGTCCGCGATTGACATGTCGATGTTCCTGAAGCAGAGCGGCGAGAGCCTGCCGCTGCGCATGCTGATCGTCGACAACAAGTTCTACATCGGAGGCAGCACGTTGCTCACCGCGCTCAAGGCGGGCAACAAGAAGTGGGCGCTGGTGAGCAAGTCGTCCAAGAACGCGGCCCTGAGCAAGCTGGCCGACCAGTTGGACGGCTACCTGCAGTCGGCCAGCGCACAGCAGTACGAGCTGTTCGCCAAGGCGGCCAGGTCCATCGTCGACAATGGTGAGCAGAAGCTCGGCGGCGTCCAGGCGCACAAGTACACCGTCACCGTCGACGTCGTCGCGCTGGGAAAGCTGATGAGCGGCACTTCGCAGACCTCCATGCAGGCGCTCGCCGACAGCGGCATCAAGACCCTGCCGACCACCTTGTGGCTCGACGACGACCATCGAGTGATCCAGTCCGAGAGCACCATCAAGGTCTCGGGCGTCACCACGCACACGGTGTTCAAGGTGACGAACTACAACGTCCCGGTCAGCATCACGGCCCCGGCGGCGTCGGACGTCTACACCGGCTGACGCAACGGAAGCGGGCGACTCTGCCGCCCGCAGACAGGCGGTGGCCGGGACGGTGTCCCAGCCACCGCGACTGAGGGCCGCCCGACGGCAGGGCTGGATTTGTCCGGAAGCGGGCGGTGCGGGTACCGTCGACAGCGTTCCACCGAAGACCGTCGGTTCTTGCCAGCCCGAAAAGCTAGCGAGTGAAAGATCCGCATTCAGCGGACGCCTGCGCAGGAGGACGAGGTCAGACCTGGCGGACTCCGCCGTCCACGCCCCGTGCCCTTGCGGCCGGGGCGTTTGTCGTCTGCGGGCTGACCCGCCGGCCGAAGTGCGTTCTGCCGCACGGACCGTCGAAACGCACGTCATCAGCGCGACGGGCCGATCCACCGGACGTGAGATCACCGCACGTCAGAACCACCGCCAGCGTGCGGTCCTGAAAGCGGGCGCGAGAACACCTGTCTTACCCGAGAACCACGAACGAAGGAAAGGAGGCGAAATGGCAAAGCCCACCAAGGTGGCAACGGTCGCCGAGATCGCGGACAGCTTCCGCAACTCGGCCGCCGCCGTCATCACCGAGTACCGCGGCCTGACGATGTCCCAGTTGACGACACTCCGCAAGAACCTGGGCGGCGACACCGCCTACACCGTCGCCAAGAACACCCTGGTCAAGCGCGCTGCCGCGGACGCCGGGGTACAGGGCCTGGACGATCTGTTCACCGGGCCCACCGCTGTGGCGTTCATCAGCGGCGAGCCGGTCGATGCGGCGAAGGTGCTCCGTGACTTCGCCAGGGCCAACCCCCTGCTGGTCATCAAGGGGGGCCTGCTCGAGGGCAAGCCGCTCGATGCTGCCGAGGTCACCAAGCTGGCTGACCTCGAGTCCCGCGAAGTCCTGTTGGCCAAGATGGCCGGCGCCATGCTGGCCACCCTGACCAAGGCGGCCGTCGTCCTCAACGCGCTCCCGTCCCAGGTCGCCCGCCTTGCGGCGGCCCTGGTCGAGAAGCGCACGGACGAGGAGGGCGCTCCGGAGGCATCCGCCGCCGACGTCGACAGCACACCTGCCGCTGACGTCGACAGTGCACCCGCCGCTGAAGTCAGTGCACCGGCTGCCGACGTCGACGGCGCACCCGCCGCTGAAGTCAGTGCACCGCCTGCTGACGTCGACGGCGCACCCGCCGCTGTTGACGGCACTGACTCGGCCGTATCCCCGACGGTGCCGGTCACGAACGGCGTCTCCGCAGCAGAGGAATCGGTCGCACCAGAAGCGGAGCAGGTCACCTCTCCGGAGGCCTGATCCGACCCTGCACCACCCGGCCGCATCAGCCGGTGCATTGCACACACATTCATCCGCACAGTTCCACCGAAAGGACGCCCATCATGGCGAAGCTCAGCACCGACGAATTGCTCGAAGCCTTCAAGGAGCTCACGCTCATCGAGCTCTCCGAGTTCGTGAAGCAGTTCGAGGACACCTTCGGCGTCACCGCCGCCGCCCCGGTCGCCGCGGCCGGCCCGGCCGGCCCGGCCGCTCCCGTCGAGGCCCCGGAGGAGCAGGACGAGTTCGACGTCATCCTCGAGTCCGCCGGCGAGAAGAAGGTCCAGGTCATCAAGGCCGTCCGCGAGCTCGTGTCCGGCCTCGGGCTGAAGGAAGCCAAGGACCTGGTCGACGCCGCTCCGAAGGCCATCCTGGAAAAGGCCACCAAGGAAGCCGCCGAAGCCGCCAAGGCCAAGCTCGAGGACGCGGGCGCCAAGGCGACCGTCAAGTAAGTGCCTCCCGCGCACCGCTCCTGACCGGAGCATCGCTTCGTTCCGCTGGGGCGGGCCCGTTCGGGCTCGCCCCAGCGGCGTCTTCGCGTCCGGTGTCGCGCGACGCCGTCTCCGCCCCGCTCCCGGTCGGCAGCCGACCCGCTCGGCAAGTCCAATAGCACCCTCAGGGCATTTCCATCTCCTCGGCCCGGGCGATCTCGGCGAAGGCGGCATCGAGATACCCGTCCAGCCGACGACCCCCGGCGGGCAGCAACGCGGTGATGATCAGCGGCGCGTGCCAGGCGTACTCCGCAGGCGTGGGCGGCCGTGCACCGGGCGCGTCCGTGTGGTCGATCGTCGGCCGCCCGGCGCGAGCGTCATCCACGATCGCCGGTGAGGACGTAGTGACGTCCGGGGCGAGGGCTTCGACGTAGGTGACCCCCGCCTCGTGGACGCCCAGGGAACTGGAGAGCACGGCCACCAGGACCGGGACGGAGACGGCTCCGGTCGGGAGCCAGGTGGCGGCCTGCGCTGTGCAGGTGTCCACCACCGCCTGGATGTCGTCCGCGTCCAGCCCGGCGGGATGCGTCTCCTCCAGCAACAGCCGGACGAGGCAAGCCACCACGGAACCGGCCGGGACGGAGTGCAGGCGCGTCGACGGCGCGGTCGCCAGCACGTACCCGGGCGCATCGGCCAGCAACGCGCTCCGGATCGCCGCGGTGATGGCGCGGCCCACCGACCGCGCCGGTTCAACCTCCGTCCAGGACACCATCGGACCTCCTGTGGTCGGACGAGCGAGCGGGCAGCGGACGAGCCGAACCGCCGGCCCGCGGAATCGAGCACGGCGACCGTACCGCCGGGCACCGACAGCGCTCTCCAGCCTCCTCTGCTGGATCAGCTGTCCTTGCAGGTCAGCGACGTCGGTTGGGTCCCGCGCTGCCACACCACGGTGTTCGACCCGCGGTGCATCGCCGAGGTGAGGCGCCCGCGGGAGGGCGGCGCGGTGACGGCCCTGCGTGGCCGGGAGAGCCGGCCACGCTTCTGGCTGGGACCGGTCGACGGACGACCCGGCGCGGCCCGGGAGGTCCACATGGCGTTCACGGGCATCGACCGTTGCCGAGGTCGCCGACGTCCATACCGCTGCGGTCGCGTTCGGCGTCGAAGTGCTGCATCCACCTCGGGAGTGGCCGGTGTCCCCCCGGCTACGACGCCGTGTTCCGTCGCGATCCGGACGGCAACGACGTCGAGGCGGTCTGCCGCTCGAGCCCGTGATGGCATCGGATCAGGCGTCGACGGATTCGGCGGGCCTTCTTGACGGATCGGCCGAAGCGGGCCACCCTTGTCCCAACGACGTCGGCCTGCCGAAGATCCCGGGTTCGGGCGGTAGGGCGTTCTCGCGAGGCAGGAGCTGTGCGGCTGGGCCTGATGGCCCCCCGGCGACTGATCGACCGGGCACGTCTGGACAGTTCTGTCCGTAGCTGCTAGATTGTGTGTTTGCGCTGCCTTCTTTCTGCTGCGCTCATCCGGGAGGTCCCCAGTCGGGGCCGTTTGCTGTGCTGAGTGCCGTCGACGCGGAGGCCGCGGCTCTGATCGCACCGGTTCGATCGCACGGAGTTGGATCGCACAGGTCGGTCGCACGGGAACTGTCGACGCAGGATTGGATCGCACCGCTTGGTTGCACAGGATCGATTGCACAGTTCCGAGTACGCAGACGTTGACCGAGGAATCGGGGGCTCCATCACCGCTCATGCAGGGACATCGGCTTGCAGATCGACGACGTGCGGAGCAGTTCTTCCGCGACGTGGCTCGTGTCAGTGCAGACACGCCCCTTGCATGGCGAACCGCGGGCCGGATCGCGCGTCTGCCTGTCGGCTGCGCATCGGTGATCCCGGTCGTGCCGACAGTAGCCCAGCCCGACGGATGCGGAGGGTCGAAATCCACATCCGACACGACGACCGCAATCCCCGAGCTGCCCCGTCCTCTGGCCGCGGGCAGCGGTAGTACCCGGCAGTAGGCACCACCAGCAGTGAGCTCCACCCGGTAGTTCGCCCGACCAGCAGTTGGCCCCACCCAGCACCGGCACGACCAGCAGGCAGCACGAAGCAGTTGGCAGCACAGCAGTGAGCACACCTAGACCGACGGCGCTTGTCCTTGGAAGGACGCATCTTGGCAGTCACGAGTTCGCCCAAGACCACCACTTCGACCTCCGGCGGGACCTCCAACAGGGTCTCCTTCGCGAAACTTCGCGAACCGCTGGAGGTTCCGAATCTTCTCGCCCTGCAGACCGAGTCGTTTGAATGGCTCGTGGGCGCGAAGGCCTGGAAGGATCGGCAGTCCGATCCCACCCCCAGCGGCCTCGACGAGATCCTCGAGGAGATCTCGCCGATCGAGGATTTCTCCGGAAACCTCTCCCTCTCGTTCATGGATCCCCGGTTCGACGACGTCAAGGCGAACGAGGAGGAGTGCCGGGACAAGGACATGACCTACTCGGC
>CAXTBG010000094.1:0-14169 GCA_964242105.1 uncultured Nakamurella sp.
AACACCCTGTTCCAGATGTTCGTCGCGGCCGGCGACCACATCATCGAGCACGACCTGTTCGACAAGATGGGCATCCCGGCCTGGGCCGTTCCTGCCATCGTCCAGACGTGGAACGACGAATCCACGGCCGGCCGGTTCGCCCCCAGTGTCTTCGGCAGGTTCGACCTCCGGTACGGGAACGACCCGGCGCTGCTGGCCGCCGATCCCAGCCTGGCCGAGCCCAAGCTGCTGGAATTCAACGCCGACACCCCGACGTCGCTGCTGGAGACGGCGGTCATCCAGTGGAACTGGCTGCTGCAGAACGACGCCGCCGCCCACCGCGACCAGTGGAACAACGTCTACGACGCCCTGGTACAGGCCTGGACCCGCAACCTGGACCTGCTGCGCCGTCGCACCGGTCGCGCCATCCCGCTGGTGCACTTCGCCTGGAGCTCGCTGGACGATTCCGGCGAGGACAAGTTCAACCTGCTGTGCATGGCCGACGCCGCCCAGGCCGCCGGCTGCGAGGTGAAGTTCCTCTACGTCGAGGAGATCAAGCTCGCCGAGACCGACGACCTGACGCCAGAGCCGATGGGCGGCGTCGCGGTCCGTCCGTGTCGGTTCTACGACATGGACGGGGACGACATCGAGGTGATCTTCAAGCTCTACCCGTGGGAGCAGCTCGCCGACGACGCCTTCGGGAAGTCGGTGCTGTGGAACACCCTGCAGTCCGGCCAGCAGTCGATCCTCTGGGACATCTTCGGCATCGAGGGCACCGTGTGGATCGAGCCGCCCTACAAGATGATGTGGAGCAACAAGGCGATCCTGCCCGTGCTGTGGCAGATGTACGCCGACGACCCGGAGCGGTCCAGGTACCTGCTGCCGGCCTACTTCCCCGGCGAGGAGCCGCCCGGCTTCACCAGCTACGCCGAGAAGCCGTTCTTCGGCCGGGAGGGCGCGAACGTCCGGCTGGTACAGGACGGGCGGACGCTGGACTCCCAACCCGGCCCCTACGGCACGGAAGGGTCCGTGCGTCAGGCCCTCGCGCCGCTGCCCAACTTCCAGGGCGTCGACGGCGACCACCACCCCGTGCTCGGTGTCTGGATGGTGGACGGCGAAGCGGCCGGGTTGGGTATCCGGGAATCGGCCGGGCTGATCACCGACAACCAGTCCTTCTTCGCGCCGCACTGCATCATCGACAACGAGAGCGAGCTGACCGTATGAACGTGCTGACCACGAAGTACAACCTGCCGGGTTTCGGCGACTACGCCCTGGCCGCACTGAAGATCGTCATCGTGGTCGCCTTCCTGGTGCTGCTCTGGGTGATCATCGACAAGGTCACCTCGTTCGATGACGAGCGCGAACTCTTCCAGAACCGGAACATGGCGTACGCGGTCGTGCGGATCAGCATCGTCGCTGCCCAGGCCATCGCCCTGCTGCCGCTGATCGGCACGGTCAGCGGCAACTTCTGGTCCGACATCGGGCCGCTGCTGGCCTGGGGTGCGGGCGCCTCGGTCGTGCTGCTGGCGTTGAACTGGGTGTTCGACGCGACCATCCACCACCACGGCGGCATGGATGCGCTGAGCACCACCTCCATGGCCGACGCCATCGCCAAGGGCGGCTTCTACGTCGCGTCCGGCCTGATCTTCAACGCCGCGCTCAGCGGCACGGCACCGACGCTGGGCCAGGCGATCGCCGCCAGCATCGTGTTCTCCGCGCTCGGCTTCGCGGCGCTGCTCGCCGGTTACGCTCTGCTGGGCTTGATCGGGCCGTTCCGTCGCCGCAAGCAGCTGGGCGCCGACAACCTCGCGGCGTCGATCATCAGCGCCGGCGTCGTGGTCGGCCTCGGGTTCATCCTCCGGTTGGCCATCGCCGGGGACTTCACCGGCTGGGGCTCCGGACTGGTGGGCTTCCTGGTCACCTTCGTCCTGGGCTACGTGCTGCTGGTGCTGCTGATCTTCGTCATCGACCTCGCCGTGGTGCGGAGCCGCAACCTGCGCGAGATCGTCAGCCAGAACGAGGTCCCGGCCGCCTGCGTGATGGCCGGGATGCTGATCGCGCTGGGCCTGACGATCGGGAGCGTCGCCATCTGATTCGGGGGAGCGATCGGTGACCCCTGTGTGGCAGGCGCCGCGCGTACCCTCCTGATGTGCCCCATCCGCCGACCGCCACGCTGAACTGGTGGCAGGCGGGGACGCTCGGGCTGGTGCTGTTTGCGCTGGCCTTCCTCGCCGTCAGCGTGCGGGCGAGATGGCCGCACCGCGTCGCGCCGTTCCTCAAGGAAGCCGGCATCGTGGCCGTGCTGTTCGCGCTCTGGCAGCGGGCGGGGCAGCTCTCCCAGCACAGCTCCGCCGCCGCGTACAGCCGCGGCAGGTGGATCGACGAGGCGGAGCACTTCCTGCGCCTGCCGTCGGAGCGGGTGCTGCAGGTCGGGCTGGTCGACCACCCGCTGCTCGGCCAGTGGGCCAACCTGTACTACGCCGTCATGCACCTGAGCACGACCGGGGCCATGCTGCTCTGGCTGTTCTGGCGGCACCGGGCGAAGTATCCGCGGGTGCGCACCGCCCTTGCCCTGTTCACCGGGCTCGCGCTGCTGGTGCAGCTGATGTCCGTGGCCCCGCCCCGGCTGCTCCCCCAGCTCGGCTTCATCGACATCGGTGAGCGGTACGGCCAGTCCGTGTACGCCGGAGCCGAGTTCAGCGCCCAGGCCCTGTTGGCCATGCCGTCGGTGCACATCGGTTGGGCGGTGGTGGTGGCCGGCGCGGTCCTGTACGCGGGAGTCGGCCGGTGGCGGTACCTGATCCTGCTGCACCCGCTGATCACCCTCTACGTGATCACCGCGACCGGCAACCACTGGTGGTTCGACTCCCTCGCCTCCCTGGTGCTGCTCGGCTCGGTGGTCGGTGCGCAGGCGCTGTGGTTCCGCTCCCGCCGGCCGGCTGTCCCGTCGACCGGAGTCGCGCCGGCGGCGGTGCCCGCCACCAGCTGAGCAGTCCGCCCGGCGGCGAGCAGTCCGCCCGACGGCTGAGTGGCCGGCCCGACGAATCCGACGGCACGCCGGCGGACGACGCGCTCCCGTAGGACGCTGTAAGGCACCGCCTAAGGTTGGCGCGTATGGCACGGCATCGGCTGACTCCCCGGCAACTGATGGCACTGAACGTGGCCTTCGCGGTGCTGTCCGGCGCCGCCGGTGTCTACCGCGACCTGCACGTCAAGATCGACGAGGCGTGGTTGGTGCCGGCGTCCCGGCAGGTGTACGCGGCGGTGCAGGTGATCGGCGCGGTGGTCGTCGTCTGGCGACGGCTCCGGCCGAAGACGGTCGGCCTGCTCACCGCCGGTCTGAGCCTGGTGTCCCCGATCCAGGGTGCGCCGGCGGTGCTGTACTCCATCGCCGTGCACGGCAGGCCGCGGGTCCCCAGCTGGGCGGTGATGATCACGCTGTGGGTGGTGTTCTTCGTCGGCGGCCGGCTGTGGCGGGCGGACGACCCGGTCAGCTCGCCGGTTCTCCTCGCCTTCGGCGCCGTCCTCGGGCTGTACCTGCGGGAACGGCGGTCGCTGCAGGACGCGCTGGTGGACCAGCAGATCCGCTCGGCGCGCGAACAGGTGCTACTGGCCAGGCAGGTCGCCGCCGACGAGCGGACCCGGCTCGCGTCGGAGATGCACGACGTGGTGTCCAACCGGCTCAACCTTGTGGTGCTGCAGGCCGGCGCCCTGGCGAGCACCACGGCCGATCCCGAGGTGTCGACCGCCCTGGAGGAGTTGCGGGCCAACGGCGTCGCCGCCCTGACCGAGCTCCGCGAGGTGTTCGCCCTGGTCCGGGCCGGTGCGGAGGTCGACACGGGGCTCGGCGCCCGGACGGGCGGAACCGAATCCAGCGCAACGGGCGGCACGGCGGCTGCCCCGCCGGGCACGGCGATGACCGAGGACCTGGGCGCGTTGGTCGACCAGTGGCGCTCGGCCGGCATGCAGATCTCGCTGCGCCACCGGGTACCCGAGACCGCCGCGACACCGGTGGACCCGATCCTCGGGCGCACCGGGTACCGGATAGTCCAGGAGGGCCTGACCAACGCCGCCAAGCACGCGCCCGGCGCAGCCGTCGACGTGGAGATCACCCTCGCCGGATCCGAGCTCGGGGTGTCGGTGAGCAACGAGACCGGAGGTCCCCCGACGGACCAGGTACAGGCGTCCGGGAGCGGGCTGGGCCTCGCGGGCCTGACCCAGCGGGTCGCGCTGCTCGGCGGGTCGCTGTCGGCCGGGCCCCGTCCCGACGGGGGCTTCCAGGTGACCGCCCGGCTACCCGTCCGCGCCGGACGCGACTAGTCGATCGCGACCTCGTCGGGGTCCCGGATGTCGTCCCGCAACCACCCGATGTACCGCTCCGCGGAGAACTGCACCGCCGCCGCGGCCCCGCTGTCGATTACGCTGCCGTGGAAGCCGCCGTAGATCCGGTCGAACGACAGTGCACCGACCCGCCGGGCGATCTGCCGGACCAGTCGCTCCGGGAGCGGGAGGAGGTTCGGGTAGCTGCGCATGAAGGACACCGTCGCACGGTCGGCCGCCACCATCAGGGTGTCCCCGCACAGCACGGCCCCGCGGCCCTGCGCCCCGGCGGCCCAGTGCAGCACCGCACTGCCTGGGAAGTGCCCGCCGCACTGCACCAGCGTGGCGCCCGGCAGCACCTCGACGGTGCCGGACCACGGGGTGAGCACGTCGTCCGGCCGGCGTGCCCACCGTCGGTCCACCTCGGCGACGTACACCGGCACACCCTCGAAGGCCCTGCTCCAGGTCACCGAACAGCCGACGAGATGCGGATGGCTGGCGGCCACCGCGGCGACGCCACCGAGTTCGGTGGCGGCGTCGATCATCGCCTGGTCGAGGAACCCCGGTGGCTCCCACAGCAGATTGCCGCCCGGGGTCCGAAGCAGGAGGCCCCGCTGGCCGATGCCGAACGACGGCGACACCCGCAGCGCGTACAGGTCCGGTTCCAGCTCGGTGAACCCACCGGTGTGCCCGCCGGCCAGCTCACCGAGGGAGGTCCACTGCTGGCCCGCCGGGGGCACGTACTGCCGGTCGTCGCTGCAGATGGCACACCGCGCCGGGGGTCTGGCCGTGTTGGCGTGCTCGATGCCGCAGGCCACGCAGATCCAGACAGTCACCGCCGCGCTCCCTCAGACGTCGTAGTCCAGGATCAACAACTCGTGCTCCAGCAGCCCGCGGCCGGTCAGCGCGGCGAGCTCACCCGTTCCCGACCCGGGCACGACAACTGCCTCCAGCACCGTCGGGAACCCCTCGCCCATCGACGCCCGGTGCTCGAGCACGAAGCTCCCGCTGAGCCCGTCCAGCGTCCCGATCACCCGTTCCTGCGCGACGTAGGACGCACCACGCTCGCCGCGGGTGGTCAAGGCATGACCGGTGGCCGTACCGGCCAGGTCGGGACCGGGGTAGGTCTTGGCCAGCACCGCCCGGCCGACGTCGGGGCCGCCCTCGACTGCGTCGTCCGCGATGCCGTCCCACCGGTCGAGGGTGAACGGCGCTTCCAGATGCTTGCTCATCGCCCCAGCATCTCAAACGAGCCGCTCGCCGACATCCCCGGCCGGGAGCCGGACCCGTACCGGGACCGGGCGGGAGGTGCGCGGATCGCCGGTAGGATCAGCACGATCCGTCCCGGTGGGGCCACTCCCGCGCACCTCCTCGGCAGCATCGAGCACGCGGGTGGAGCCGGCGGCGGCGCAGAGGCGAGGAGGCGTGGATGACCGGCAACAGCTTGGACCGGCACATGCCGCTGTACGCGCAGCGCACGGCGGGCATGCGGGCATCGGCCGTCCGGTCGCTGTTCGCGGTGGCCAATCGACCGGAGGTCGTCTCGCTCGCCGGCGGGATGCCGTACCTGCAGTCACTGCCGTTGGATGCCATCGCCGCCGAGGCCGCCGCCCTGGTCGCCCAGGACGGACTGCAGGCCCTGCAGTACGGGTCCGGCCAGGGGATCGCCGCGCTGCGCGAACAGATCTGCCAGGTGATGGCGGTCGAGGGCATCACCGCCCACCCCGACGACGTGACCGTGACGGTCGGCTCGCAGATGGCGCTGGACCTGGTGACCCGGGTGTTCATCGACCCGGGCGACGTCATCCTGGCCGAGGCACCGTCCTACGTCGGCGCGCTGACCACCTTCGCCTCCTACCAGGCCGCCGTGGTGCACATCGAGATGGACGCCGACGGACTGGTCCCCGGTGCCGTGGCGGCGGCGATCGAGTCCTGCCGCGCCGCCGGCAGGCGAATCAAGTTCCTGTACACCATCCCCAACTTCCACAACCCGGCCGGCGTCACCATGTCCGACAGCCGCCGGACCGAGCTGGCCGCCATCTGCCGTGACGCCGGCATCCCGATCCTGGAGGACAACCCCTACGGCCTGTTGGGTTTCGACGACCGGATCCGCCGCGCCATCCGCGCCGACGACGCGGAGAACGTGATCTACCTCGGTTCGTTCTCCAAGACCTTCGCCCCCGGGCTGCGGGTCGGCTGGGTCCTGGCGCCGCACGCCGTCCGGGAGAAACTGGTGCTGGCCAACGAGTCCGCGACGCTCAACCCGCCGGTGTTCAACCAGATGCTGGTGTCGCGCTACCTCGCCGGCTTCGACTGGCTGGGGCAGGTCAAGGCCTACCGGCAGACCTACGCCGAGCGGCGGGACGCCATGCTCGACGCCCTGGAAGCGCACATGCCCGAGGGCACCACCTGGACCCGGCCGGAGGGCGGGTTCTTCGTCTGGGTGACGCTGCCCGAGGGCTTCGACACCGCGGCGATGCTTCCCCGCGCCGTCACCGCACGGGTGGCCTACGTGCCCGGGAACGCTTTCTACGCCGACGGTTTCGGCTCCCGGCAGATGCGGTTGTCGTTCTGCTTCCCGACCCCGGAGCGGATCGTCGAGGGCATCCGCCGGCTGGCCGGCGTGCTGGACAGCGAGCTGGACGTGATGCGCACCTTCGGCGCCGGCGCCACCGCGGCGCTGCCGGCCCGCCGGGCGAACCGCGGACCGTCCTCGCCGTCACCGGACATCTACTGACCGGCCGGGCGCTCCGGGTACAGCCGGCCGACCAGGTTGATCCGACCAGCAGCGGGAGGGTGAGGAACGCATGACCGACCGTCACGTGGTGGTGCTGGCCGGCGGTCTGACGCACGAGCGCGAGGTCTCCCTGCGGTCCGGCTCGCGGCTCACCGAGGCGCTGCGCCGGCAGGGTCTGGAGGTGACGGTGCGCGACGCGGACGCCGCGCTCTTCCCCTGGCTCGTCGAGAACAAGCCCGACGCCGCGGTCATCGCGCTGCACGGCGGTCGCGGTGAGAACGGCGCGGTGCAGGGTGTTCTCGAGCTGGCGGGCGTGCCCTACGTCGGTACCAGGTCGCACGACTGCCGGCTGTCCTGGGACAAGCCGACGGCCAAGACGCTGGTGCAACGCGCCGGATTCCTGACGCCGAACTGGTTGACGTTGGCGCACAACACGTTCCGTGACCTCGGTGCCGGCGTCCTGATCGACGCGCTGGTCGGTCACCTCGGCCTGCCGCTCATGCTCAAACCGCACCAGGGCGGTTCCGCGCTGGGTGCGTCGGTGGTCCGGACCGCCGCGGAGGTCCCCGGGGCACTGGTGCAGGCCTTCGCCTACGGCGACGTGGTGCTGGTGGAGCAGTTCGTCGAGGGTACGGAGATCGCGGTGACGGTGATCGAGGGCGCGGGACCGACGGCCGGGCCGCACGCCCTGCCCGCGGTCGAGATCGTCCCGGACAGCGGCGTTTTCGACTACGAGTCCCGCTACACCGCCGGTCTCACGACGTACCACACGCCGGCCCGGCTGGCGGCCGGCGCGGCCACCGCGGCAGCCGAACTAGCGGTCGGCGCGCACCGCGCCCTGTCCCTGCAGCAGGTGTCGCGGACGGACGCCATCGTGGACGCCACCGGCCGGGTGCAGTTCCTCGAGGTCAATGTCTCCCCCGGTCTCACCGAGACCTCCATGCTGCCGATGTCGGTCGAAGCGGCCGGCGCCGATCTCGGCGCCCTGTACGGACAGCTGATCGAGGAGGCCATCGCCCGGGGCTGACGGGTGCCGTTGTGGTTCCACCTCCGGTTTGTCGGTATCCGCCGACGGGAACCGGAACCCCAGTCCGATCAGATGCGAATCGAGGCACGTCATGGAGTGGTGGGTGTGGTTGATCATCGTGGTGGTGGTGGTGCTGATCCTTCTGGGCAGCTTCATCGCCATCCAGGCCAAGCGGCGCAGCGGCGGCGTGATCATCAGTGACCGGAAACGGGGGCGGCGGACATGAGCACCCTGCTGCGGGCGAGCGAGCTGACCCAGCTCGTCGTGGTGACCTTCGGCGGTGAGGACGTCGCACAGATCAAGGACATCGTCTACGCCGCCAACGGCGGTGAGATCGGCGCCTTCACCCTTGCCGGACGGGGCCTGTTCGCCGGACCGCTGAAGGTGGCGCTGCCGTGGGCATCGGTCATCGGCCTCGGCCGGGACGCGGTGATCATCGAGTCCGAGCAGGTGCTGGTCCCGCTCGGCGAGATCTTCGGGTCGGCCGAGCACGGCACCGCTTCGGGACGCGGTGACATCCTCCGGTCGGAGGTGCTCACCGACACCGGGACGTCGCTGGGGCGGGTGTCCGACGTCATCATCGGTATCGGCGCCGCGGCCGGCGGCCAGGCCGACGTCGTCGGGTACCAGATCGATCCGGCCGAATCGCTCGGCCGCGGGAAGCAGCCGTTGCTGATCCCGTTGCCGGACACCATTTCCGCATCGGGCGAACACCTCATGGTGCCGGCCGCCGCGACCAACTACCTCACCGACAACCTGGGTGGTTTCGGTGCCGCCATCGACGCGTTCCGGTCCCAACTGGGTGGGGTGAGCTGATGTTCTTCTCGGAGGCAACGGGGCGCAAGGTGGTCAGCACCGCCAACGCCTCGACGGTCGGCGTGGTCGACTCGTTCGTGCTGGACCCGTCCTCCGGCAAGGTCGTGGCGCTCTCGCTGAAGAAGACACCGGGGTCCGGCTCGCTGTTGCCGTGGTCGGACATCACCGCCTTCGGGGTGGATGCCGTGACGGTGTCCGACGCGTCGGTCATCGTGGAGGAACACGGCGAGCTCGCCGAGTTGAACGCCAAGGCGCACCACATCATCAAGAAGCGCATCCTCACCACCGAGGGCCTGCAGGTCGGCGTCGTCCGCGACGTCGACTTCGACCCGTCCGACGGACGGATCCTCGGGCTCATCACCGACGACCAACCCATCGACGGCAGCACCCTGGTCGGGGTGGGCTCGTACGCGGCCGTCGTCAAGGTCTGAGCCTTGAAGGCCTGAAGCATTGAAGGTCTGCGTCATGAGGGTCTTCAGTGGTGGACGGCCGACGGTGCCCGGCTGACGATGCCCCGGGCTGCACCGTCACCGTAGGGGTGCCTAGGGTGATCGGGTGCCAGGGTCGGTGCAGTCGGTGGAGCGAGCGGCATCCATGCTGCGACTGCTCGCCGAGGAGAGCGAGGGCCTCGGTCTGCACGGCATAGCGGACGCACTCGGCCTGGCCAAGGGCACGACGCACGGCCTCCTGCACACCCTGCAGGAGGTTGGCTTCGTCGAACAGGACCGGCCAGGTGGCCCCTATCGTCTGGTCGCCGACGTCCTCCGGCTCGGTGCCCAGCAGTGGGACGTCAACGAGCTGCGTGCCCGCGCCATCAACTGGTCAGACGCGCTCGCCGCCCGTAGCGGTCAGGCGGTGCGGATCGCCGCCTACCGGGACGGGTCGGCCGTGGTCGTGCACCACGTGTTCCGGGCCGGCTCGACCGGGCAGTCCCTCACCACCGGTGCCCACCTCCCGCTGCACTCCACCGCCCTGGGCAAGGTGCTGCTGGCGCACGAACCCGGTGCCGCCCGGGCCGTGTGCCGCCAGGACCTGGTCCGCCTCACCCCTCGGACCGTGACCGATCAACCGAGTCTGCGCCGGCAGCTGGCCGGCATCCGGGAATCGGGATTCGCCGTGTCGGTCGAGGAGAACCGTCCCGGGTCCTCCGCGATCGCAGCGCCGATCCGGGATCGCGGCGGGCACGTGGTGGCTGCCGTCAGCGTCGAGGGTCCGCCCGACTCGCTCTTCCCGGACGGACCGCGCGCCGCGCTGGTGGACCAGGTGATCCGGGCCGGCCGGAGCATCTCGCGACAGCTGGGGCACGGCCGTTCCCGCTGAATGCACCGGTGCGCTGGACCGCACACGGCCAACCCGCACCGGCCCTGCTGAAGGCTCCCGGCCGCCGGACGCCGCGGCGTGATCGGCGCCCGGTCGCGCAGCCGGCCCATTCGACAATGCCGACCCCGGGGGCTTCCCGGCGTGCGGCCGCCCTCCTACCGTGACACGGGCATGGGCAACACACAGGAAACATCCAGGAAACCGCCCAGCCATCGCCCACTCCCAGGAGGATCTGTGGACCATCGCCGCTTCACCCCCGATCCGGTTCGACGTCGCTTCCCACATCGAGGCCGGGTCCGCACCGTCGCGCTGCTGGCGGCCGTCGTGGCCGTCAGCTCGCTGCCCATCCTGTCCGCGAGCGCCGAGCCGCTCGCCCCGCTACCGGCCGCTGCATCCGCAGCGCCGCAACCCATCCCGCCGACGGATCCGGATTCGATCCAGGTGGCCGGAGCCGGTGTACCGGCACCGAAGGCGGTGAGGACGGCGGCGCAACTGGGTCCGGTGACCGGCACGCGCATCACCGGCCCGATCCCGGCGACGGCGGCGTCCTACCCGTTCGGCGCGGCCGACCACACCCGCATACCCGAGAACCTCGCTGCCATCGGCTATGTCGAGGAGGAGTACTTCGTCAGCGGACTGGCCAACGTCTACACCTGGCCGAAACCAGGACCGGCGGTGGTGCGCACCGCGAATGCGCCCTACACCACGCGGATCCTCGTCCGGCGCCCGGCAAAGGTGTCGAACTTCAGCGGCAACGTCGTGGTCGAGCCGCTCAACCCGTCGAACCTGTTCGACCTGAACCTCGGCTGGGGCCTGATGCACGACCAGCTGATCCGCAACGGCGACATCTGGGTCGGCGTCACCGTCAAGCCGGTGTCGATGCAGGCGCTCAAGAAGTTCGACCCGGTGCGGTACGCACCACTGTCCATGGACAATCCGCTCCCGCTGAGCGATCCGAACAATTGCGCGACCGTGCCGAGCGACAGCTCCCGGACCACCGAGAACGGGCTCGCCTGGGACATCTACAGCCAGGTCGGTGAGCTGCTGCGCGGCAAGACGGCGAAGAACCCGGTGTACTACGGGGGGAAGAAGCCCCGGAACCCGCTCGAGCTGTACGGGTTCGGGTACTCGCAGACCGGCGGCTACATGTACGACTACATCAACGGCGTCGCGCCGCTGGCGAAGGCGCAGACCGGGCACTCCATCTACGACGCCTACATCGTCGCGGTCGCCGGCGGGGACTTCGCGGGGCTCTACCCGATCAACCAGTGCGAGGCCGTGCCGCCGGTCACCGACCCGCGGCGGCAGTTGTCCAACGTCGGCGTGCCGATCATCCACGTGATGTCGCAGTCGGACTACCTGCGGGGCATCACCGCCCGCCGGCCGGACAGCGACGTCCCGTCCGATGCCTACCGGCAGTACGAGATGGCCGGTGCCGGGCACGCCACGCCCGGCGAGCTCAACTTCGCCGCCGCACCGGCGGACATCATCAAGGCCGGCGTCGCGGTGCCGCCGATGGATTGCAACGAGGGCCCGCGCAGCAGGTTCCCGAGCTCCATCTTCTTCGACGCCTACCTGCGCAACCTGGACCAGTGGGTCCGGCGGGGCATCGCGCCGCCGCACGGCTCACCGATCGTGGTGGAGAACGGTGCACCCGTGCTCGACCGGTGGGGCAATGTGGTCGGCGGCCTGCGCTCGCCCTACCTGGACGTGCCGACCTCGACCTGGTTCGGCAGCTCCACCGGCCCGTCCTTCTGCGTGATCGCCGGCCACGAGGTGCCGTTCAGCAAGGGCCTGCTCCGGCAGATCTACCCGACCCACGCCGACTACGTGCAAGCGGTCACCAAGGACACCAGGGCGCTGGTGCGGCAGGGCTTCATCACCGCCTCTGACGGATCGATGCTGATCCGCGAGGCCCAGGCGGCAGACATCCCCTGATAACCGCGGGTGATCACCGTCCCGGGCCATCGGCGGGCGCACTCCGCCCCGAAATGGCCTGGGACGGTGATCAGCGGGGGCTACTTCCGGCCGGGGCTCCAGTTCATGCCCCAGCCGTAGGCCTTGTCCAGCACGGACTGGCCGCCGTCGATGTACCGGATCTCCCGCTGGACCGTCAGGTCGTTACCGGAGTTGATCAGCTGGGCCACCGCGCAGATGCGGGACGTCTTGCTGGTCGCGTCCAGCCGCACCTCGATCTGCGGCCCGTTGATCGGGCTGAGCGTGACCACGCCGTCCACGGCCGCCCAGTTCGGTGCACCCTCGTAGATCATCGCGAAGATCAACACCCGGCGGAACCGTCCGGGCTGCTCCAGGTTGATCGACATGTTCTCGCCGCCGCTCACCGAGCCGGTGCGGTCGTCGCCGTCCAACTTGATCCACGGCGGCCGGTCCAGCGACCCGAACGAGTTGCCCAGCGCCTGGACGACGCCCTTCGAACCGTCCGACAATTCGTACAGGCAGCCGAGATCGAGGTCGACACCCCTGGAGGTGGCCGCTGCCAGCCGCTTGAAGAAGCCACCGCCGGACGGCGCGGCCGGTGCGCCGCTCGACCAGTTCAGGTTGACCCGGATGGTGCCGGAACTCCCGCCCGACTTGGTCAGGGAGACCTGCGGTGCGGCCTCGGTCAGCGTGACCTTCTGGAGCGAAATACCCGGCGACCGGCCGGGGGCAGCCATCGACGCCGTCTTCTGGTAGCCCGGAGGCCCGCTCTGTGGGATCGGCGGCTGCTGCGGGGCCGGCGGCTGCTGGTACCCGGCGGCGGGAGGGCCGGGCGGTGCCCAATTCGGCGCGCCGGGCGGCGGGTATCCGGCCGGCCCAGGCGGCGGCGCCCAGTTCTGTGCGCCCGGCGGTGGATACCCGGCACCACTGGGCGGCGGGTACTGCGCAGGAGGCGGGTAGCCGGGTGCCCCGGGCGGCGGGTAGTTCCCCCCGCCCGGCGGCGGGTACTGGGCGGGTTGGTGCTGCACCGGGGGCGGGTAGCCGGGCCCGCCGGGCGGGCCGGTCTGGCCCGGGTAGTGCTGCGCGGGCGGTGGGTAGCCGCCTGGGCCTGCCGGCGACGGGGACGCCGACGGTGCGGGGGCAGCCGGGGGTCCAGCGGCTGGCGGAGGTGACGGCGGCGGCGAAACAGCCGGTGGCGCAGCAGCTTCCGCCTCGTCCGGCGGGGTGTACCAGGACGGGAGCCCACCCGCCGCCGGGGCCGCTGGTTCGGGCGCGGGCGGCGGCGTGGCCGGCCGTTTCCTGGTGTAGTCGATCGCCATCGTTCCTCCTTCTCCGGCCCCGGGCAGGCGGCCGTGAGGTGTTACCGGATCGGACGACGGCCGGGTCGGCGCGGATGCGTCGACCCGGCCGTCAAGTACCACACCGACAGGGGCGGCCGGGGGTCAGATGTTGACGCCGAAGTCCCGCGCGATGCCGGCGAGGCCACTGGCGTAGCCCTGGCCGATGGCGCGGAACTTCCACTCCGCACCGTTGCGGTACAGCTCACCGAACACCATGGCGGTCTCGGTCGAGGCGTCCTCAGTGAGGTCGTACCGCGCCAGCTCGTTGTTGTCGGCGTTGTTGACCACGCGGATGAACGCGTTGCGGACCTGGCCGAACGACTGCTGCCGGGTGTCGCCCTCGTAGATCGACACCGCGAACACGACCGAGGCGATCTCCGGCGGTACCGCCGACAGGTCCACCTTGACCTGCTCGTCGTCGCCCTCGCCCTCGCCGGTCAGGTTGTCGCCCTGGTGCTCGATCGACCCGTCCGGCGACTTCAGGTTGTTGAAGAAGACGAAGTACTGGTCGGACTTGATCTTGTGGTCCTCGCCCAGCCCGAGGGCACTGGCGTCGAGGTCGAAATCGACTCCGGTGGTCGCCCGGGCGTCCCAGCCCAGACCCACCATGACCGAAGTGAGATTGGGGGCGGCTTTCGTCAGCGAGACGTTGCCACCCTTGGTCAGGCTCACACCCATTGCCGGCTCCTTCT
>CAXTBG010000095.1:0-13688 GCA_964242105.1 uncultured Nakamurella sp.
GGAAGCCGTTGTAGGTGGCCCACTTCGCCGCGTAGGTGGACGCGAAGGCGCCGGGCGCCGCCGCAGTCTTGAAGTCGTCGGCGAAGGTCTGCGTCCAGCCTGGCAGGTTCCCGACCGGCATGTTGTTGTTGGCGTTGGACGGCGCGATTCCCGCGACGAAGATGCTCTTGGTGCCGGGCGCCGAGGTCCACTGTCCGTTGACCAGCAGGCAGGTCCAGTAGGTGTAGACCTGGTTGGTCGGAACGGTGCGGCTGGTGGTGAAGGTGATCGGCATGGTGCCCAGGGTGAAGTTCGTCTTCTTCGGAAAGGCGTACCGGACCCCGTCGGCGCCGGTCGCGCAGATTCCGCCGGAGGTGACGAACGTCGGCACGGACGACTTCATCGTGGTGGTGCCGGTGAGCGTCGACCCGGTGGAAACGGCCGAGATCGTCGCCGAGTACGGGACTGCGGCCGAAGCGGTGCCGGCGAAGGTGATCGGCAGCAGTAATGGGGCGACAGCAAGAGCGACCAGGCGGAGGAGGTTCTTCGTCATCGTGCGCATTGTTTCCCTGCCCATTTCATTGTTGATCGTCTGAAGGGTCACCGGTGGCGCCCGGGCATTGTTCGAAGAGAGGGAAGAAATGACTTCCTGATGGCCGGAAATCGCTGGGACATCGATTGCCCTGCGACTGCGGGCGGCTCTGGTGAGGTGTGGTGTGAACCGCGCCCTTCCCGTCTGCCTTACAACACTTACTGTAGTCGTACATCTACACAAAGTCATGGTCTCGTTGGGATGAGCTTTTGATCGAGCACAATCCGGCCCAGGTGCACCGCCCGTACAGCGTCAGGCCCACGATCGGTGGCGGTGCGGGCGGTATCCCGGCCGCACCGACGATCTAGTCACCAAGCGTGGTTTTCTGCCTTTGGACGCTCACTGATCGTTACGACAGCTAGCGATTGGCGGCTGGAGTCCGACGGCGGAGCCGCACCACGTCCGCATGGACGGAGTGTGGATCCGACGCGACAGCCGTGACCCGACGCTCGACCACCCGCGCGAGAGGGTCGACCATGGCCGACGGCTGGGCAGGCCGGGACGCGCCGGCAGCAGTGGGTCGGTCAGCAGAGCTGAACGTTCAGCATGGCAGCGACAAACCGGGTCAGTACACGAGTAGAAGAGCGGTGTTTTTTCCTGAACCGGTTCAGCAGCGGGCCACCAATGCTGATACCGTGAGCATCCCGAGCGACCCCGGCGGGGGTCGCCGCCCGACCGTTGGAGCATCACCGTGCCGCTGACCCGTTCCGAACTCACCGCAGGCTGGCAGCTCCGGCTGGGCGTGGCCAACCCGGGGATCCGCCCGCCCGCGCTGCCGGACGCCGTCCCCGCGACCGTGCCGGGCACCGTGCACACCGATCTGCTGGCCGCCGGCCTCATCCCCGATCCGTACCTCGATGAGAACGAGTTGGCGCTGGACTGGATCGGTCACCAGCGGTGGTCCTACAGCACGACGTTCACCGTCGACGGCCCGGACCATGGCGAGGGTGCCGAGCACGTCGACCTGGTCTGTGACGGTCTGGACACCGTGGCCACCGTGCTGGTGAACGGCGTCGAGGTGGGCAGGTTCTTCAACCAGCACCGCTCGTACCGCATCCCGGTGACCGACCAGCTGCGCGCCGGCGAGAACCACCTGGAGGTCGTCTTCGACTCCGCCTGGGCCTACGCAGAGGCGATGAAACAGGAACTGGGCAACCTGCCGAACGCCTATCCGACACCGTTCAACTTCATCCGCAAGATGGCGTGCAACTTCGGGTGGGACTGGGGACCCACCGTGGTCACCGCGGGCATCTGGCGGCCGGTTGCCATCGAGACCTGGTCCACCGCAAGGCTTTCCCGGGTCCGGCCGATCGCGACGGTCACCGGCGCGAGCGGCCTGCTCACCGTCGACGTCGACCTCGAGGGCTCCGCCGACCGGCCGCTGTCGGTGTCGGTCGAGGTCGCCGGGCATCGGGCCGCGGTCACCGTGCCCGTCGGCGCCCGCTCTGCCGCCCTGGACGTCGCTGTTCCCGACGTCGAGCTGTGGTGGCCGCACGACCTCGGCTCGCAGCCGCTGTACGACGTCGAGGTGACGCTGTCGGCTGCCGGTGACGGTGCCGATGGACGGTTGGCGTCGGACGTGCTGGACACCTGGCGGCGGCGCATCGGCTTCCGCAGCATCCGGATCGACACCGCACCCGACGAGATCGGCTCCGCCTTCACCTTCGTCGTGAACGACGTGCCGATCTTCGTCAAGGGTGCCAACTGGATTCCCGACGACTGCTTCCCGTCCCGGATCACCAGGGACCGGCTGCGCACCCGCATCGAGCAGGGCGTCGGGGCCTACCTCAACCTGCTGAGGGTCTGGGGCGGCGGTATCTACGAGTCCGACGACTTCTACGAGCTGTGCGACGAGCTCGGCGTGCTGGTCTGGCAGGACTTCTTGTTCGCCTGCGCCGCCTATCCGGAGGAGGAACCGCTGCGCGGTGAGGTGCTCGCCGAGGCGAGCGAGAACGTCGCCCGGCTGATGCCGCATCCCAGCCTGGTGCTGTGGAACGGGTGCAACGAGAACATCTGGGGCTGGTTCGACTGGGACTGGCAGGGACCGGTCGGGAACCGCACCTGGGGCGCCGGCTACTACCTCGACCTGCTGCCCGCCATCGTGGCCGAGGTCGACCCCACCCGCCCGTACTACCCGGGCAGTCCGTACTCCGGGACGATGGACGTCCATCCCAACGTCGACAGCCACGGTCTGCGGCACATCTGGGACGTCTGGAACGACATCGACTACACCGCCTACCGGCAGTCGATCCCCCGCTTCGTGTCCGAGTTCGGTTACCAGGGCCCGGCCAACCACTCGACGCTCCAGCGGTCGATCCACGACACGCCGCTGTCACCGACCTCGGCGGGCATGCTGCACCACCAGAAGGCGACCGACGGCAACGGAAAACTGGCACGGGGCGCCGCTCCTCACCTGCCCGTCGCCGACACCTTCCACGACTGGCACTTCCTCATGCAGCTGCAGCAGGCGGAGGCCATCCGTTTCGGGGTGGAGCACTTCCGCTCCCATCGTGGGACCTGCATGGGCACCGTGGTGTGGCAGCTCAACGACTGCTGGCCGGTCACCAGCTGGGCGGCCGTGGACGGTGACGGCAAGAAGAAGCTGCTCTGGTACAGCCTGCGCAGCGCCTACACGCCCCGGCTGCTGACCATCCAACCGCGCGGCGAGGGCCTGGCGCTGATCGGCGTGAACGACAGGGGCGTCTCCTGGCGCGGGCCGGTCACCGTCGAGCGTTGTCGGTTCGACGGCACGGTGCTCGCCTCGTTCCAGACCCGGCTGGTCGTGGACCGTCTCGCGTCATCCTCGGTCGAGCTGCCGGAGAACCTCTGCGGCGCAGCCGATCCGGCATCGGAGTTCCTGCTGGCCACGGCCGCCGGCGGTGAACAGACCTTCTGGTTCTTCGCCGAGGACAAGGACCTTGCACTCTCCCCGGTCGCAGTGAGCACCGACGTCCTGTCGGTGGACGGTGGTCTCGAGCTGACGGTGCGGGCCGATCAGCTGGCCCGGCACGTCACGGTGATGGCCGACCGGTGGCACCCCGCCGCTGAGGTCGACGACGCCGTCGCCACCATCCCACCCGGTGGCAGCCACCGGTTCCTGATCACCGCGCCGGGCGACGCCGATCCTGCCACCTTCTCCTCGTCCGGCGCCCTCACCTCGCTCAACGACATGCGCAGTGCCGGTTGACCTCTCCCGATCCCGCCCGGCGGGCCAGCGGTGAGCGACCGGCCCGGCGGGTGACCATTGCCGACATCGCCGCCCGGGCGGGGCTGTCCAAGGGCGCCGTGTCCTACGCCCTCAACGGCCTGCCGGGCGTGTCGGAGCGAACCCGCCGGCGGGTGGAAGCCATTGCCCTCGAACTCGACTGGGCGCCGAGCCAGGCGGCACGCAACCTGGTCGCCGCACGCGCGGACGCCGTCGGGTTGGTGCTCGCCCGCCCGGCCGCGCTGCTGGGAACCGAGCCCTTCTACATGGAACTCATTGCCGGCATGGAGGAGGTGCTCTCGCCGTCGTCCATCTCGCTGATGCTGCATGTGGCTCCCGATCGGCAGAGCGAGATGGCCACGCACCGCCGGTGGTGGCGGGCACGGCAGGTCGACGCCGTGCTGCTGGTCGATCTGACCGTGGATGACGAGCGGGTGCCCGCCCTCGCCGCACTCGGGCTCCCGACCGTGGCGCTGGCCTCTCCGGAGGCGGCCGGCGGGTTCACCTGCGTGTGGACCGACGATGCGGCCGCGATGCAGGGTGCTCTGCGGTATCTGGCGGCGCTCGGCCATCGGCGGGTGGCCAGGGTGGCCGGCCCGCCGGCGCTCGTGCACGTGCGCGACCGGACGGAGGCGATGCGATCGGCCGCTGCCGAGCTCGGCATGAGCGATGCCGACCTGCCGGTCGTCAGCACCGACTTCACCGGTGAGGGCGGAGCGGGGGCGACTCGACAGCTGCTGACCGGAGCAGCGCCCCCGTCGGCGATCGTGTACGACAACGACATCATGGCGGTGGCCGGTCTGGCGGTCGCCGCCGAACTGGGCATCGGCGTTCCGGCCGAGCTCTCGCTGCTGGCCTGGGACGACTCCGCGCTCTGCCGGATCACCCACCCCGCGCTGTCGGCGATGGGCCGGGACGTCCGGGAGCTGGGCAGGAACGCAGCGACCCGGGTCCTGGAGGTGATCGCCGGCGCTGCACCGGCCCCGCACCGGGGTCAGCAGGCCGAGTTCCGGCCCCGCGGGAGCACCGGTCCCGCACCGGGGCGCCTGTCCGGGCACCGCGACGGCAAGGGGTAGCCCGCGGGCCCGTCATCAACCGTTGTGTTACTGGACGACTACGATCTGCACCCAGGTGCCGGCTCTTCAGTGGTCGGGACACCGCCCGAGCCACTCGGTCGTCGGACTGTGGAAAGCGCCAGCGAGGTGGAGGTGCGGACGTGTCGTCCTTCGCGGTCCTGATGGTGTGCACGGCCAACTACTGCCGATCGCCCATCGCCGAGCAGTTGCTGTCCGCCGCGGCGGCCCGCCACTTCGGGGCCCGCAACACCTGGCAGGTCTCCTCCGCCGGCACCGACGCGTCGTTCGTCAGCCCGATGCACGAGTTCTCCGCCCAGGCGCTCCTGGACAGGGCCGCGTTGGTCGACGGCCACCGCACCCGTCAGCTGGACGGCGACATGCTGCGCGAGGCCGACCTGGTGCTGACCGCGACCCGGGAGCACCGGTCGGCCGTGGTGCGCCGACTGCCGGCAGCCATCGGCCGCACCTTCACCATGCTGCAGTTCGCGCGGCTCAGCGACGCCGTGGAACCGCTCACCGCGGACGACCCGGGCGAGCTGGGGCGCCGGTTGGTGGCCGAGGCCAAGGCAGCCCGGGGAATGCTGCAGCCGGTGCCACCGGAGCAGGACGATCTGGCCGACCCGATGGGGCGGCCGCTGGCCGAGTTCCAGGCCTGCGCCGACCGGCTGGATGCCGTCGTGCGGAGCATGATGCGGCCGCTCCCGGTGCTGGACGCCGCGGCGCGCTGACCGGGGCGCACCCGTCAACCGTGCGAAACCGACCACCGGGAACGAGCCGGCGCGCCGAACCGCAGACCCGGCGCGGTTTGACGCACCCGGTGCGCGGGGTAATGGACCTCGCGCCGACCGGACGACCGGCATCCCGCCCGCACGCACCGGACCGCCGAAGCCCCGGCAGGACCACACGTATGGCAACGACGAGAGGCCGCCAGATGGTCACCCACAGGTCGGACGGGTGCGTCCCGTCCACGATCCCCGCCGCATGACTGATCGCTCCCACCCGCACCGCTCGCCCGGGACAGCGGCCATCACCACCACCGCCCGCGAGGTGTTCGGCTGGCCGGAGCTGCGGCCCGGGCAGCTGGAGGCGGTCGAGCAGCTGGCCGCGGGCCGGGACAGCCTGGTGGTCATGCCCACCGGCGCCGGCAAGTCGGCCATCTACCAGATCGCCGGACGGCTCACCGGTGGTCTGACCGTCGTCGTCAGCCCGCTGATCGCGCTGCAGCACGACCAGCGCGAGTCGTTGCTCCACCTGGCGTCAGGCGCCTACACCGATCGCCAGGTGGCCACGCTGAACAGTGCGCTGTCCACCACCGCCCGGGACGCGGTGTTCGCCGATCTCGCGGCCGGATCGGTGTCGTTCCTGTTCCTGGCGCCGGAACAGCTGGTCTCCGACGACGTGGTCGACCGGCTGACGGCCGCCCGGCCCGGTCTGGTCGTGGTGGACGAGGCGCACTGCGTGGTCGGCTGGGGCCATGACTTCCGTCCGGACTACCTGACCTTGGCCGCTGCGATCGACAAGCTGGGACATCCACCCGTCGCGGCGCTGACCGCGACCGCGGCGCCGCCCGTCCGGACGGAGATCGTCCAACGGCTCGGCCTGCGCGACCCGGCGGTCTGCGTCTCCGGTTTCGACCGGCCGAATCTGCGTCTCGAGGTCCGCGCCTTCGTCGAGGAGCGCGAGCAGTTCGACGACGTGGTCCGGACCGCGTCATCGTCCACCGGACCCGGCATCGTCTACACCGCGACCCGCAAGGACGCCGAGCTGCTGGCCGGTGCGCTGGTGGAGGCCGGCGCGGCGGCGGCGCCGTACCACGCCGGCCTGGGGGCGCGGGTGCGCACCTGCACCCAGGACGACTTCCTGGCCGGCAGGCTGCGCATCATCGTCGCGACAACGGCTTTCGGCATGGGTATCGACAAGCCCGACGTACGGTTCGTGCTGCATGCCGCCATCGCCGAATCACTGGACGCCTACTACCAGGAGATCGGCAGAGCCGGCCGCGACGGGGAGCCGGCGGAGGTGGTGCTGTTCTACCGGCAGGCCGACCTCGGGCTGCGCAGGTTCTTCACCTCCGGCGGTCCCGACGCCGCGACGCTCGAGCAGGTGTACGCCGCCGTGCTGCTCCAGTCGGGCAGCTGCACTGTCGCCGAGGTGGCACGGAATTCCGGGTTGAGCCGGCGGCGGGTGCAGAACGCCGTCGCGCTGCTGTCGGACGTCGGCGCCCTGGAAGGCGGCCGGGCGGTCCGTGTGCACCGGCGTACCGACCCGGTGTGGGAGGTGGTCGCCAGGGCCGTCGAGATGGCGGAACGGCGGCGCCTGTTCGACACCTCGCGGCTGGAGATGATGCGGTCCTACGCCGAGACGACGAACTGCCGACGGGCGGTGCTGCTGTCCTACTTCGGTGAGGCAGTGGCCGAGCCGTGCGGCCATTGCGACACCTGCGAGGCAGGGGTCACCGATCCCGGACGGCCCGCCGCGGCGGACGCGCCGTTCGCCGTCACGGACCGGGTGCGGCATCCCGAATTCGGCGACGGCACCGTCATGCGGCTGGAGGGCGACCGACTGGTGGTGCTGTTCGAGGAGGTCGGCTACCGGACGCTGTCCGTTCCGTCCGTCCTGGACTCGCAACTGCTGCGCAGCCATGGCAGGAACGGCGCCGCTGGCGTGGCCGGGCGGCGGCCGCGGGCGGTCACCGCCGTCCGGTCGGCGGGGTAGCAGCAAGTTCAGCCCTGGCGTCGACAGCTCTGTCCTTGTGCTCGCGTGCTCCTGCCGGTACCGCGTCAGCGTCCGGCCGCCGGCACCGGTCACGATCAGGCCAACGGTGCGTCGAGCGGCTGCACCGTCAGTGGCCGGACGGGGGCGCGGCGAGCGAAATGGTCTGACCTCGGTCCACGTACCGCACGCGGTCGCCCAGTCCTCGGCGTTCGACCTCGGCGCGGAAGTCGGACAGCGGCGACTTCATCACCCCGTAGTCGTCGAAGTGGACCGGTACCACGGTCCGCGGTTTGACCAATTCGAGCAGGTCAGCCCCCTGGCGGCCGTCCATGGTGACGATCATCCCGCCGGGCAGCGTCGTCCCGCCGAGGTGGAACACCCCGGTGTCGATGGCCGGGTACCTCGACGGGATCTCGGCCAGGTCATCGATCACGACGGTGTCCCCGGAGATGTACAGGCGCAGCGCCACCGTGCCGTCCAGCGGTCCGAACTCCAGCATGCTGCCCATCACGGGCGGCAGCAGCCGCTGGGCCAGCACCGGCCCGTGACGACCGGGCATGGCGGTGATCCGGAGCATGGTCCGGTTCCTGGTCAGCGTCTGCGAGCCCCAGGTGCGCAGTCCGGTCGCGCGGGGGAAGCCGCGGGACTGCAACCGTTTCGACGCATGCGGTGTGGTGACGATCGGCACGTCGTGGTCGAGCCCGCGCTGGGCGACCCGGTCCCAGTGGTCCCCGTGCAGGTGCGAGAGCAGCACCGCGTCCAGGTCCGGGAGGTCCTCCACCCGCAGCGCCGGTTCGGTCAGTCGCTTGCTGGTCAGGCCGTGGCCCAGGTAGGCCCGCTGTCCCTGGTGCAGGAAGTTGGGGTCGGTGAGCAGCGTGAGGTCGCCGTACCGCAGGACCATCGTCGCGTTGCCCACGAAGAACAACGATCCAGCGGAGGGGCCGGGGTCGGTTCGGTCGGTGTCCGTCGGCATGGTGAGGCAGTTCCCGGACAGCGGCCCGGCATGCGGCGGGCTTCCGTCAAACCCTCGAACCCGGACCGTCCGCGGGCGCGCCGACCCGGGCGCGCGCCCGACGCTCCGCCTGCCGCAGCCGGCGTCCGCCGCGCGCGTACCACGACGACATCACCGCAACGGCCAAGAGGATCTCCACCGCGTCCCCGCCGTAGAGCAGGAGCTGCGCGCCCGTGCGGATCTGATCAGGGCTTCCTGCGCCCGCCGGCAGCACGTGGGCGTACATCAGTTTCGCCAACACCTCGTGCGCTGCGGCGGCGGCCACCACCGCCGCGAGCACAGTGCGTACGGCCGGGCGCCGGGGCAGCGGATCCCGCCCGACGAAGACCGCGCTGAACAGGCACCCGACGAGGAACATGTGCAGGTGCACGAGCATGCCCACGACCGTGTTCCCGGTCGCGATCCGGTAGAGCGGGGTGAGGTAGTAGGCGTACAGCCCGCCGACCTCCAGCACCAGCGCCACCGGCCACGCCGTCCCGACCCGCGCCGCAGCGCTGTGCAGCATCCGCAGCAGCAGCCGGCGGACGGGCGGGCGGGCGACCCGGAGGGCCAGCGTGACCGGAGCGGCCATCGCGAAAGCCAACGGGCACAGCATCATCATCACCAGGTGGCCCGCCACGTGCCAGGCGAAGTTCGGCGGGTTCCGCAAGGCCGGGAGCACCGCGGTCAGCAACACTCCGGCGATCGCGGCGCCGAACCAGCAGCTGCGCACCGGTGGCCACCGGTCGCCGCGCCGACGGAGGTGCACGACGGCGGCGAGGTGGGCGACGGCGACCGTCAGCAGCAGCAGGAGCAGCAGTGGCGTCAGGTCGAACCCCGTCATACCGGTCACCCTGGTCGGACACCCGCCTGCGGCGCACGCCGCCGTCTGCCGCGGGCCAGGATCAGCGCACCCGCCAGCACGCCGAGCGCGCCGGCGATGTTCCAGGCGAGGTCGTAGGGCAGCAGCTGGACCCCGTAGCGGATCTGGTGCAGGCCCAGGAGCTTGTGCTGGACCAGGCCGTCGTACACCTGGAATGCACCCCACCCGAGCAGCGCGGCGCCCCAGACCGTCCGCGGGGCAGTCGCGGAACGCCGTTGCAGATCAGCGAACAGGAACAGGCCGACCACGATGGCCAACCATCCCCCGGCATGGAAGAAGCCGTCGGAGACCAGCCCGGCGTCGGAGGTCGACCGGTCGTAGAAGTGGTGCCAGTGCAGCAGCTGGTGGAAGACCGTCTCGTCGAGGAAGGCGGCGACGCCGATGCCGACGAGTACGCCGCTGACCAGTGATCGGCGGCCGTCGACACCTGCCACGTTCCGCTCCGTTCCCTGGGTGGAGGGTCGGCCGACGACCCGGCTCACCGGCCGACCCGGTTCGGCCCGAGTAGGGATCGGCCTCCGCGCTGTCGGGTCCGGGTCGCCCATCCGGATGGGCACCGGCCGTCCGACACGCTGGGGCGGTACCCGGCCGGATCCGGGTTCACACCGCCGATCCCCTGCCGGACGGCCTCCTGCCCCGACGGCCTCCTGCCCCGACGGCCTGACCGGGGCGACCGGCGGGGCGACCGGCCACCGCGCGAACGGAGGCGGGGTAGTTTGTGGCACCGGCACCATCGGCGGTCAAGTGCGAGCAGGTGCGGCGTGCGCGGCCACCGATCGGTGGAGGCGGTTACCACCATCGGAGGAGGATCCATGTCGAACGAGCAGGAGAAGGCCGAGCAGGACGTCATCGCGACGACGGACAGCTACGGCGGTCCGGTCAGCGACGAGGAGCTGGCCGATGTGTACCTGCCCGAGGGTCAGGACGAGGTGCAGGGCGGTAGCGAGTCCTCCTCGACCGGCACGCCGACAGCGCAGGACACACCGCCCGAACCGGCGGACGCACCCGACGGATCGGGTACCACGCCGGCCGCGCCGACCGCCACCGTCGAGCCGCCCGACTGATCAGTGGCTCGACGGCGAGCGCGGGCCGGGCACGCACCTGGTTCGGACCACCTGGTCGGCCACCACGTGCAGTTTCACGTGGCCCTCCTGGGACAGGCGCCGCAGCAGGGCGAACGATGCCTCGGCCGTCAGGTTGAACCGCTCCATCAGGATTCCCTGGGCCTGGCCGATGCGATGCCGCGCGTCGATGGCCTTCCAGAGGTGCTCCGTGTCGCGGAAGTGCGCCAGCGCGATGGAGGCGTGCGCTCCGATCAAGTTCGCCGCCTCCAGCTCCTCCGGCGAGTATGACCGGGATCCGAACTGGTACAGGTTCAGCGCGCCCAGTTCGTCGGGACCGCTGTACAGGTGCACGCTGACCACCCCGCCGACTCCGAGTCGGGCAGCGGCCGGACCCCACCGGGGCCATCGCTGGTCGGTGCCCACGTCGTCGCTCTGCACCGTGCCGTCGGAGAACGCGGCCTGGATGCAGGGGCCTTCACCCAGCGTCTGCTGGAGTTCGTCCAGCTGCTGCACCACGGCGTCGGTGGCACCGGCCGTCGACATCGTGCGATCGCGCAGGATCTGCAGAACGCCTGCCTGGGAGCACAACCCGGCTTCGACGGCCGCCCGGCACACCACCGCGACCGCCGTGTCGAGCTCGGGTTCGTGCAACGCGTCCCGAGTTCGTTCCGCGAGCTCACGCTCGAGCGCTCCCGAATCGTCCATGGCCCCTCCTCCCGGCGAGCGGCGGCCGCCCGGCCGCCCCTGATGTGCGCTGTCCGTTGATGTGCGCTGTCCGTTCCCCCGCGACCCGAGTCTAGGTGCGCCGCCCCGGCGACCCGACCCATATGACGCTGTCAACCGGAATGGGTTGACCGCGGCTTCCGGCCCGAGCGGGGACTCGCTGCGGCCCAGGGTCGGTGAGGACGACCAGCTGTTGCGTCGCCCTGGTCATCGCGACATAACGGTCCACCGCCCCTTCGATGCCGTCGCCGAAGCTCTGCGGATCGACCAGGACGACGAGGTCGAACTCGAGCCCCTTGGTCAACTCCGGGGTCAGCCACCGGATGCGGGACGGCGTGGCGGTGCTGCCTCGGTCGACGCCTCCCCTGCGGACGACACACGCGACACCGTCGGCCTGCGCGTCGAGCCAGAGGTGCAGCACGGAATCCAGGTCGGCGGTACCTCCGCGCCTGACTGGGACGCCGCTGCTGCGAACGGAGGTGGGCACGTTGGCGTCCGGGACAGCCGCCCGGATCACCGGCTCTGCTTCGACCATGACCTCCCGCGGCGTCCGGTAGTTGACGGTCAGCGTGGCCATGTCGACCCGGTCGAGCCCGATCCGGGACAGCCGTTCCCGCCACGACTCCGGGAAGCCGTGCCTGGCCTGCGCGCGGTCCCCCACGATGGTGAAGCTGCGAGACGGGCAGCGCAGCAGCAGCATCTGCCATTCTGCGTCGGTCAATTCCTGGGCCTCGTCCACCACGATGTGGGCGAAGGGCCCGGCCAGCGCGTCGCGCTCGGCCGTCGGCAGCGCGTCATGGTCGATCAGGGCGGCTTCGAGGTCCGCCCCGCGCAGCATCTTCATCACCTGCATGTCGTCGTCGTCCGCCTCGATCGCGTCCTCGGCAACGCGCGACCGGTACTCCTGCTCGGCCGCGATCAGCGCATCGGCTCGCAGCCTGCGACGGGAGGCCAGCGGATCGCCGAGCCGGTGCCGGGCGGCGTCCAGCAGTGGCAGATCCGCCACCGTCCAGGCCCGGGGGTCCGCACGCTGCAGCCGGCGTACGTCTTCGCGGCTGAGCCAGGGAGCGCTCCTGCGCAGGTACGCCGGCACCGACCAGAGGTCGGCGACCAGGTCGGCCGCCTCGACGAGCGGCCACGCCCGGCTCAGGGCCGCGCGGAAGTCCTCGTTGCCCCGCAACCACTGTCGCAGCAATTCGACCGGGACGTCGGGATCGACGCGGTCCAGCAGGGTCGTCACGAGCTGCTCCAGGATCGCCTCGCGCGCCTCGTTGTGCGGGGTGCCGGGTTCCACCGCGTCGAACGCCTCGGCCCAGTCCGCGACGGTCAGGTCGATGTCCGTCCAGGGCGTGTCCAGGGTCATCGGTTCGGTCGGCGGCTCCTCGTAGAACCGGACCGCCTCCTCGATCGCCTGCACCAGGTCGGCCGAGGACTTCAGCAGGGCAACCTCCGGCTCGGCCTCGGCCGCCGCCGCGGCCCCCTGCGCCACGAGCTCCCGCAGCGTGCAGGTCTGCACGCCCTCCTCGCCCAGGCTCGGCAGGACGTCGGACACGTAGGCGAGGTAGGGGTGATGGGGACCGACGAACAGCACGCCGCCGCGGCGGTGGCCGAGCCGGGGGTCGGAGTACAGCAGGTAAGCGGTGCGGTGCAGGGCGACGACCGTCTTACCGGTACCCGGACCGCCGGCGACGACGAGGGCCCCCCGCGACCCGGCACGGATGACGGCGTCCTGCTCGGCCGCGATGGTGCCGAGCACGTCCCGCATCCGCTCCGACCGGGCACTGCCCAGGCTGGCGAGGAAGGCCGACTGGTCGTCCAGTGCGGGATGTCCGGCCGGAACGTCCCCGTCGGCGGTGAACAGCTCGTCCCAGTAGTCGACGATCGCCCCGCGGCTCCAGCGGTACCGGCGTCGGCGCACCAGGCCCATCGGATGCCCGTGGGTCGCCGCGAAGAACGGCTCGGCCGCCGGGGACCTCCAGTCCACCAGCAACCGCCGACCGGTTCCGTCCGCGAGGCCGAGCCGTCCGATGTACACCGGCGCCGGGTCGTCGACACCGACGACGTGCCCGAGGCACAGATCCAGGCCGAAGCGCCGCAGGGCACGCAGCCGGGCGGTCAGCCGGTGGATCTGCTGATCCCGTTCCATCGCCTCCTGTTTTCTTCCGCCCGGCGCCCGGCGCTCGGCGTCCAGTTGACCGGACAGGTCGGCGACGGCCTGCTCGAGGATGTCCGCGACTGCGTGGAAATGCTGCTCGTCCGCTGCGATCAATGTCGGGTCCGCCTTGCGGCGGAGGTGTTCGGGTAGGTGAAATGCGCTGCCGTTCAACGGCTTCCCCTTCGACTCCGAGCCAGGATCGGCAAACACTAGATCCGATTCCGAGCCCTCATGAACCCCGCCGAACTCTGCTATACATGGAGGTGGAGGTGGAGGTGGAGGTGGAGGTGGAGGTGGAGGTGGAG
>CAXTBG010000096.1:0-13662 GCA_964242105.1 uncultured Nakamurella sp.
CAGCGGTGCGCGCGACCGGACACCAGGCAGGAGGGGCAGCGTTGCGAGCGGCTGGCAGCGATGCGAGCGGGCGGCAGCGGTGCGCGCGACCGGACACCAGGCAGGAGGGGCAGCGTTGCGAGCGGCTGGACAGCGATGCGAGCGGCTGTCGGCGATGCGAGCGGCTGTCGGCGATGCGAGCGGGACCTGCGATACGGGCGGCGCACCTTAGGGTGGCGTCATGGCCATTCGCCGTCTGCTGGCGGTCCACGCGCATCCGGACGACGAGTCCATCACCATGGGCGGCACGCTGGCCCGGTACTGCGCAGCAGGCGACGGCGTCACGCTGGTCACCGCCACCCTCGGCGAGGAGGGCGAGGTGATCGGCGACGAGCTGCAGGGTCTGACGTCGGCCCGGGGCGACCAGCTAGGCGGGTACCGCTACACCGAGCTGCGGACCGCGGCGGCCGCTCTCGGCCTCACCGATTGGCGACTGCTCGGTGGGCCCGGCGCATTCCGCGATTCCGGCATGGCCGGCACGCCGTCAGCGGCCCATCCGCGGGCGTTCGCCCGCGCCGCCCGGGGTGGTCCTGATCACGCCAGGGCGGTCCGCGAGCTGGCCGAGGTCCTCGACGAGGTGCGGCCCGACGTGGTGCTCACCTACGACGCGGACGGTGGTTACGGGCACCCCGATCACATCGCCGCCCACGACGTCGCGGTGGCCGCGGCGTCGTCCCGCGTGCGGCGGGTGCTGGCTGCCGTTCGGCCTCCGCAGGCGGTGGCGGACGCGCTCGCCGCGATGGTTGTGCCGGCAGGCTACCGTTCCGCGGCTCCGGGCGACCTGGGTTACCTGGCACCCGCCGACGCCGTGGTGGTCGCCGAACCGGTGGCGCCGTGGGTCGACCGGCGGCGGTCGGCGATGGCCGCCCACGCCACCCAGATCGACATGCTGGACGACGGGTTCGCGCTGTCCAACCGGATCGCCCAGCCCACCTTCGACGTGGAGTACTTCGCCCTGCTGGCAGGCGAGCCGCTGCCCGCCGGCGCCATGGCCGACAGTGTTTTCGCAGGTCTGACGTGACGGCACCGGAGAATCCCGCCGCCCCGGCGATCGTGCGGGCCGGCCGCGGCGACTGGGTGCTGGTGGTGCTGGTGACCCTGTTGGCCGGGGTCGTCGCGGTGTTCGGCGTGCTGTTCCTGCCGCTCTACGTCGGTGCCGTGCCGGTGCCGGTGGTCGTGGTGTTCGTGGTGCTGGCACTGATCGAGCTGCCCCGGCTCAGCCATGCGCTGACCCGCACCATGGTCGCTGCGCTGGCACCGGTGGTGGCGTGGCTGATCGTCACGGTGGGGCTGTACCTGGCCCCCAACACGTTGTACCTGGGTCTGCCGGTGGCCTGGCGGGGATGGCAGTTCGCGCTCCTGGTGGGGGCGGGAGCGATCGCCGCCGCGGGCTCGGTGGGCATGCTGTGGAGCGAGCAGCTGCGACTCGAGTGGGAGAGCCGGCCCCGGCCGGGCAGCAGCGCACGGTGAGCCGTCGGCGGTGTCGCCGGGGCACTTCGCGGGTACACGGCCAGCGTGGGCAGGAGATACTGTTCCTCGCCGCACCCGACCAGCAGCGAGGCTGGAACGAGCACGTCCGTACAACCTTTGCGTGGAGACCAGCCGTGACCTATGTGATTGCCGAACCCTGCGTCGACCTTCTCGACCGGGCGTGTGTCGAGGAGTGCCCGGTCGACTGCATCTACGAGGGCGAGCGGATGCTGTACATCCATCCCGACGAGTGTGTCGACTGCGGTGCCTGCGAGCCGGTGTGCCCGGTGGAGGCCATCTTCTACGAGGACGACGTGCCGGACCAGTGGGGCGAGTACACCAGGGCCAACGTGGACTTCTTCAACGACCTCGGCTCGCCCGGCGGGGCCTCCAAGATCGGCAAGACCGGCACCGACGACCCCTACATCGCCAACCTGCCGCCGATGGCCGAGGCGCACTGACCCGGCCGGCGTCCGGCGAGGGTGGTTCGATCAGATGAGCAGGACGAGCCCGGGTGCGCGGCTGCCCGACTTTCCCTGGGATCAGCTCGCGGCGGCGACACAGCGCGCCCGGGAGCATCCTGAGGGGCTGGTCGACCTGTCGGTGGGCACGCCCGTCGACCGGGTGCCCAGCCCGGCCAGGGCGGCGCTGGCCGACTCGTCCAACGCTCCGGGATACCCGACGGTGCACGGCACCCTCGCACTCCGCCAGGCGTATTCCTCGTGGATGGACCGCAGCCACGGCGTGACCACCATCGACCCGGTCGCCGTGCTGCCCACCATCGGTTCCAAGGAGCTGGTGGCATCGCTGCCCAGCCAGCTGGGTCTGGGTGCGGGCGACATCGTCGTCATCCCCGAGGTGTCGTACCCGACCTATGAAGTCGGCGCGCTGATGGCCGGGGCCACGGTGGTACGGGCGGACAGCCTGACCGCCATCGGCCCGGAGCGACCCGCGCTGCTCTGGCTCAACTCCCCGTCCAACCCGACCGGCCGGGTGCTGCCCACCGAGCACCTGGCCAAGGTGGTCACCTGGGCACGGTCCCGGGGCACCATCGTCGCGTCGGACGAGTGCTACATCGACCTCGGGTGGGACACGGCCCCGGTGTCGATCCTGCATCCGGAGGTCTGCGGCGGGGACTTCACCGGGCTGCTCGCCGTGCACTCGCTGTCCAAGCGGAGCAACATGGCGGGCTACCGGGCGGGCTTCGTCTCCGGCGACCCGGCGCTGGTCGCGGAGTTGCTGGCGCTGCGCCGTCATCTGGGTGCGATCGTGCCCACCCCCATCCAGGCCGCCGCCGCCGCGGCCCTCGAGGACGACGGGCACGTGATGGCCCAGCGCGCCCGGTACGGGGAACGCCGCCGCCGGCTGATGGACGCCCTGGAGACGGCCGGATTCTCCGTCGGGCACTCCGAGGCCGGGCTGTACCTGTGGTGCACGCGCGCCGAGCCGGCGATGGCCACCGTCGGCTGGCTGGCCGAGCGGGGCATCCTGGTGGCTCCCGGCACGTTCTACGGGCCGACCGCCGATCGGCACGTCCGCGTGGCGCTGACCGCGCCCGACGAACGCATCGACAGCGCGGTGTCCCGGCTGACCCGGTAGCCGGCACCGTCCCGACCGCAGCAGCGGCCACCCGGTCAGCGGGCGAGCAGGTCGGGGTAGGCGTCGGCGGCGGCGTGGGTCACCGCCGTCCACGCCTCCGGGTAGGCGGACCGGGCGGCCACCTTCCGGCGCCGTCCCGTCTCGATGATGCGGCCCGCCGCCACCCCGGCAGCGGGGTCGCCGGACGCGGCGACGATGGCGCGCAGCTGCTCCTCCAGCACGCTCGCGTCCTGGTGGTCACCCAGCACCTCCTGGAAGGCGGCGAGCGCCTGCAGGAAGACCGTCATCGCCTTCGACTTCTCCTGCAACTCCGCGGCGTACCGGGCCCGCTTGCCCAGGATCCGCAGGGCGTGCAGGTCGTCGTCCGGCGGGTTGCCGGCGAACCTGCGCTCCAGCCGGCGCTGTGCTCGCGCCAACTTGGCGTACTCGGCCGCGCCCAGCGCGGCCAGGTCGGTCCACGGATTGGTGACCGGCGGGCGGGACGCGGTCCGGTCCAGCTCCAGGAGCATCTCCTGGTAGGCCGGGTCCTCCAGCTGCGCGACCAACGACGAACGGGCGGCGGTGCGTTCGTCGTCCAGGCGCCCGATCACCACCTCCAGCGCGGAGGTGTCCGGCTCGCCCAGCGCCGCCGCCTCGCCGTGCAGCCGGTCGATCATCACGTCCAGGTCGCGGACGGCCCCGAGGGCGCCGGCCAGCGCCGACAGGTCGCCGCGGAGCCCGTCCGCGGCTTCCCGGTCCAGGGCAGGCTGGGCGGCCTTGAGGTAGGCGCGGATCCGGCGGGTGGCCACCCGCATCTGGTGCACGTTCTCGATGTCGCCACCGGCCCGGCTGCCCGCCTCGTGGGCGCGGATCGCCTGGGTGGCCTTGCCGAGCACCGCCGACAGTGCGTCGGCGATCTGCGTCGGTATCAGCCCCGGGCGGCGGGGAGCGGGACGGGGCGGGGCCAGCGGGGCCGGAGTTCCAGGGCCGGCCGGAACTGCCCGGTCGACATCCTGCTGCCCGAGGTCCGGGTCGGGGAGGGGAGGTTCCGCTGCTGGCACGCCCGAAAGTATGGCTGACGAAGGTGAACGAGCCGTCCGGCCGCTGGCCGGGCCCGGGTTACTGCGCATGCAGAACGGCGTTCAGTCCACCCCAAGATCCCTTGCGCGGCACCGCTTCCACTGCTCCGGACAGGGAATTGCGGCGGAACAGCAGCCCGGCCGCGCCGGACAGCGCCGCCGCCTTGACGACGGTGGCCTCACCGTCGGCCAGCAGCGTCAGCTTGGTGCCGGCGGTCAGGTACAGACCAGCCTCGACCACGCAGTCGTCGCCGAGGGAGATGCCGACCCCCGAGTTCGCCCCCAGCAGGCAGCCGGCGCCGATGGTGACCTGCTCTTTGCCGCCTCCGGACAGCGTCCCCATGATCGACGCGCCGCCGCCGACGTCGCTGCCGTCGCCGACGAGCACGCCCTGCGAGATGCGCCCCTCCACCATCGACGTGCCCAGGGTGCCCGCGTTGTAGTTGCAGAACCCCTCGTGCATGACGGTGGTGCCGGCCGCCAGGTGCGCACCGAGCCGCACCCGGTCGGCGTGGGCGATCCGCACGCCGGCGGGCATCACGTAGTCCGTCATTCTCGGGAACTTGTCCACGCCGAAGACGGCCAACCGGTGGCCCGCCACCGCCGCGGCGAGCCGCACGGCGTCCAGCCGGTCCGGCTCGACCGGCCCCAGCGAGGTCCAGGCGTTGTTCGGCAGCAGCGCGAAGATGCCGTCCAGGTTGATCGACCGGGGCAGCACCAGCCGGGTGGACAGCAGGTGCAGCCGGAGGTACACGTCCGCCGTGTGGGTGGGCGGGTCGGCCAGCGAGGCGATCGTGGTGTCGACCGCGACCAGGTCGATCCCGCGGATCGGGTCGTGCCGCTGCGCCGGGGTCAGGTCGGGTCCGTCGGCGGCCGGGTGGCCGGCCGGCGTGAGCCGCGGCGCCGGGTACCAGACGTCGAGCACGATGCCCTCGGCGGTGCGGTTGGCCAGGCCCGCGCCGAACGCGCCGGAGGCAGGATCGAAGGGCTGCGGCTGGGAGGGCACGGTCATCGGAGCAGCCTAACCAGGGCCGAACCGCCGCCCGCTCGGCGATGGCGGCCTGTCGGCTTGTCGACGGGGTCCGCCGGCTGACGGCGGCGGCCTGTCGGCATCAGCGGCGGGGGGGCCGGCCGGCGGGGCAGAAGGCTCAGGTGGTGGTGATGCTGACCCGGCCGGCCGGCACCGCAGCGGGCGAACTGCTCCACGCGTGGTCCGACCATTGCTGACTGCCGACCAGCACGGTGTTCACGCCGAAACCGGCGCTGTGGTCGACCGCCCAGGCCGCCAGTGCCCGGGCCGCCTGCGCGGCTGGGAGTCCCGCCACCTTCACGGTCACCACCGCCGTCGTGCCGGTGATCGACGCCACCGACACACCGCCCAGCTCGGCAGCGGCGGCCGACAGCACGGCCGCCAGGGTGGCTGGGGCACCGGACGTGCCGGCCAGGGCCCTGCGGACCGGGGCGTCGGCCGTCGGCGGCTGCGCACCCGCCCGGCAGGTCAACGCCACCGCGGCGCCGCCGCCCAGTGCAGCGGCGAGGGTCGCCGCCCTGCCTTCCCATTTGGCGTACGCGTCGGGAAAGCCGGAGTACTGCACGGCTTGTGCCGCCTTCGTCAGCGACATCTTCTGCCAGTCGGCCACTTCCACGAGCGCGTCGTAGAACTTGCCGGCCGCGTACACCGGGTCCGAGATCTGCGCAGCGGTGCCCCAACCCTGCGACGGCCGCTGCTGGAACAGCCCGACCGAGTCGCGATCGCCGTCCGGGAGGTTGCGCAACTGCGATTCCTGGTACGCGGTCGCCAGGGCGATCACCCGCGCTCTGGCCGGCAGGCCCCGGGCCAGGCCGACGGCGTTGATGGTCGAGGCGTGCTGCAGTTGGACCGCGGACAGGTCGACCGGCACGGGCACCACTCCGCCCGCCGCCGTACCCGACGTCGTCCCGGCCAGCGGCACGGTGCACTCCGCGCCGGAGGCCCCGTCGTCCCCGCTCGAACTGGCGCGGCTGCCGAGCACCACCGCCGCCACCAGGACGGCGACCAGCGCGATCGCGACCGCGCCGACGGCCAGGGGCTTGCGCACACCGGTCACCGTACTGCCGGTAGGTTGCACCGATGCCAGTCCTGGACCTGTCCGCCGACCCGGCCGACCTGACCGCCACCCTCGTCGACATCCCTTCCGTGTCGACGAACGAGGGGCCGATCACCGACGCGATCGAGGCCGCGCTCCGACAGGTGGCCGGACTCGAGGTGCTGCGGCTGGGCAACTCGGTGCTCGCCCGGACCTCGCTCGGCCGGCCGACCCGGGTGCTGCTGGCCGGTCATGTCGACACCGTGCCGATCGCCGACAACGTCCCGTCCCGACTGGACGGCGACATCCTGCACGGTTGCGGCACCACGGACATGAAGTCGGGCGACGCGATGCTGCTGCACCTGGCCGCCACGCTGGACAGCCCCGCGCGTGACCTCACCTTCGTGTTCTACGAGTGCGAGGAGATCGACCACGACCGCAACGGGCTCACCCGCATCGAGCGGGAACTGCCGGACTGGCTGGCCGCCGACCTGGCCATCCTGGGCGAGCCGACCAATGGCCAGGTGGAGGCCGGTTGCCAGGGCACCGCAGCGGCCGCCGTCACCGTGCGCGGCCGTCGCTCGCACTCCGCCCGGTCGTGGCTCGGCAACAACGCGATCCACGGCGCGGGGGAGGTGCTGGACCGGTTGCGCGCGTTCGAGCCCCGGATCGTCGACATCGACGGGTGCGAGTACCACGAGGGCCTCAACGCGGTGTCCATCACCGGAGGCGTGGCGTCGAACGTCATCCCCGACGAGTGTGTCGTCAAGGTGAACTTCCGGTTCGCACCCGACCGCAGCGCCGCCGAGGCCGTCGCCCTGCTGGCGGAGATGTTCGACGGCTTCCAGCTCGACGTGCTGGACGTGGCCGGCGGCGCGCTGCCCGGTCTGTCGGCACCGGCCGCGGCCGAGTTCGTCGCTGCGGCAGGAGGAGTCGCTGTCGCCAAGTACGGATGGACGGACGTCGCGCGGTTCGCCGCGTTGGGCATCCCGGCCGTCAACTACGGACCGGGCGACCCGTCCCTGGCGCACACCAGGGAGGAGCACGTCTCGCGCCGGCAGATCCAGGAGATGACCGCGGTGCTCCGGGCGTTCCTGTCCTGAGCTGCCCGCTCACTACTGTGGCGGTGTGACGAACGACGAGCTGCAGTTGAACCAGCCGGGTGTGCTGGACCCGTCCGCCGATGTGGCGGCCGCCGAGGTGCCGACCGCGGAGGGGTCTCCCGTCGACCCGTCTTCCGGGCACGTCCCCTCCGCGGATGTGGCGGCAGCCGACGAGGCGTCGGCGGCGGCGAACGCCGAGGCCTCCGGCGACTCGTCCGGCGAGAAGCACCGCGGGCCCGTCGTGCTGCGCGGACTGCAGAGCGAGAGCACCAGCACCACCGACCAGCGCCTGCTGGACTCCCGCGGGCCGACCGACTGGGTGCACACCGACCCGTGGCGCGTGCTGCGCATCCAGGCCGAGTTCGTCGAGGGATTCGGCGCGCTGGCGGGGCTGCCGCGCGCGGTGACCGTTTTCGGCAGCGCACGGACCAAGCCCGACAACCCCGAGTACACCAGGGCGATGGAGATCGGCGGGGCGCTGGCCAAGGAGGGCTTCGCCGTCATCACCGGCGGCGGCCCGGGCATCATGGAGGCCGCCAACCGCGGTGCCAAGGAGGCCGGCGGGATGTCCGTCGGGTTGGGCATCGAGCTGCCGTTCGAGCAGGGCATCAACCGCTACGTCGACCTGGGCATCAACTTCCGCTACTTCTTCGCCCGCAAGACGATGTTCGTCAAGTACTCGCAGGCGTTCGTCTGCCTGCCGGGCGGGTTCGGCACCCTCGACGAGCTGTTCGAGGCGCTGACGCTGGTGCAGACCAAGAAGGTCACCAAGTTCCCGGTCGTGCTGTTCGGATCGGAGTACTGGGGCGGGCTGGTCGACTGGATCGAGAAGTCCGTGGCCGGCGCCGGCAACATCGGCCGTGCCGACCTGGCCCTGCTGCACGTCACCGACAGCGTGGACGACATGATCCGCGTCGTTCACGACGCGTACGCCGCCTGGGTCGCCGCGCACTGACGCTCCCTCGTCCCGCACTTATCAACCGGCTCGTCGACAGGGCCCCGCGCTTATCAACTAGCTTCGCGCGCAGGAACTCGGCAACTTGCGTCACTCGCGTCCCATCGGCGTCTAGTTGATAAGCGCGGGGCTAGTTGATAAGCGCGGGGCTAGTTGATAAGCGCGGGGCGGGAGCGGCAGGGGAGCGGGCGGGGTCGTGGGAGGATGACGGACGTGTTGCGCTGGATCACCGCAGGGGAATCACATGGACCTGCCCTCGTCGCCGTCCTGGAAGGACTGCCTGCCGGCGTGCCGGTAGCCACTCCCGACATCGCCCTGCAGCTCGCCCGCCGCCGGCTCGGGTACGGGCGCGGCGCGCGGATGAAATTCGAGCAGGACCAGGTGACGGTGCTCGGCGGGATCAGGCACGGCCGGACGATCGGCGGCCCGATCGCCGTGCAGATCGGCAACACCGAGTGGCCCAAGTGGGAGCAGATCATGTCCGCCGACCCGGTGGACGAGGACGTCCTCGCCGGCATGGCGCGGAACGCGCCGCTGACCAGGCCGCGTCCGGGTCATGCGGATCTCGCCGGCATGCAGAAGTACGGGTTCACCGATGCGCGGCCGGTGCTCGAGCGGGCCAGCGCGCGGGAGACGGCTGCTCGGGTCGCGCTGGGCACCATCGCCCAGCAGTTCCTGCGCGAGGTACTCGGTGCGGAGGTCGTCTCGCACGTGGTGTCGATCGGCGACGCCGACGCCGTGGACGGCGCGCTGCCGACTCCTGACGACCGGGCGGCGATCGACGCATCGCCGGTCCGTGCGCTCGGTCAGGCATCGACCGACGCGCTCGTCACCGAGATCGAGGCCGCCAAGGCCGACGGCGACACACTCGGCGGTGTCGTCGAGGTGCTGGTCTACGGGCTCCCGCCCGGACTGGGTTCGTTCGTGCACTGGGACCGCAAGCTGGACGCCCGGCTGGCCGCGGCCCTGATGGGCATCCAGGCGATCAAGGGGGTGGAGATCGGTGACGGTTTCACCACCGCACGCCGCCGCGGTTCGCTGGCCCACGACGAGATCGACCCGCGTCACCCCGGGGTGACCCGCCGGTCCAACCGCGCGGGCGGCATCGAGGGCGGCATGACCAACGGCGAGGTGCTGCGGGTGCGCGCCGCCATGAAACCCATCTCGACGGTGCCGCGCGCGCTCGCCACCCTCGACGTGGTGACCGGTGAACCGGCCGTCGCCAACCACCAGCGCAGCGACGTCTGTGCCGTCCCGGCCGCCGGTGTCGTCGCCGAGGCGATGGTGGCGCTCGTGGTGGCCGATGCGGTGGTGGAGAAGTTCGGCGGCGATTCCGTTCCCGAGACCCGGCGCAACATCGCCGGCTACCTCGCCACGCTGGGCGACACGATGCCGATGGCGGCCGACCCGCGCCCGTCCGAACCGATCCGGGCCGCCGAACCCGCGCCCGACCCACTCCTCGCCGATCACCTCCCAGCGGACCCGCTAACGGGCGACCACCACGCCGACCAGGTACACGCCGACACGACGACCACGACCACCCCGGCCGCGGCGCTGCGGTGAGCGCCGTCCCCGCCCTCCACCACTTCTCCTACCCCACGTCAATCAGCCACCATGTCTGACGCCCCCCGCCCCGGCGCGGGCACGATGGAGGCCCGCGCCGCTGCGGCCCAGCGGGCCGGCCGCCCCGGCCCTGCCGTGGTACTCGTCGGCCCCCCCGGCGCGGGCAAGTCGTCCGTCGGCGGCCAGATCGCCCGGATCACCGGGCTCCCGCTGCGCGACACCGACGCGGACATCGAGAAGGTCGCCGGCCGGACGATCCCGGACATCTTCCTGGAGGACGGCGAGAGCCACTTCCGGGCACTGGAGCGTGCCGCGGTGGCCACGGCGCTGGCCGAGCACACCGGGGTGCTGGCGCTCGGCGGCGGGGCGGTGATGGCGGCGGACACCAGGGAGCTGCTCCGAGGACACCGGGTGGTGTTCCTGAACCTCTCCATGGCGACCGGCGTCCGGCGCACCGGCCTCGGCGCGAACCGGCCGCTGCTGGCCGGGGTCAACCCGCGGGCCACCTACAAGGCACTGCTCGACGCCCGCCTGGGCTGGTACCGCGAGGTTGCCCTGCACGAGGTGCAGACCGACCAGCTGAGCGTCGCCGAGGTGGCCCGCAGCATCGTGGAGAAGCTGGAGTTGCCGGTATGACGATGTCCGGGCCACCGACGCCCGCTCCGCACGATCCCGCGGCCGGTAACACGCCGGCGGCGGACCCGGTGATCGTCCGGGTGGAGGGTGCATCGCCGTACCAGGTGACGATCGGGCGCGGCCTGCTCGGCGAGCTGGTCGCCGCGGCGACGTCAGGTGGCACCGCCAAGAGCAGCCCCACCCGGGCCGCCATCATCCACGCGCCGACCCTCGCGGTCACCGCCGACGTCCTGCGTGACGCGCTCCGGGACTCCGGGCTCGACACGCACCTGCTGGAGATCCCGGACGCCGAGGACGGCAAGTCGCTGGAGGTGCTCGGCTTCTGCTGGAACGTCTTCGGCGAGATCGGCCTCGACCGGAACGACATCGTCGTCGGGCTCGGCGGCGGCAGCGTCACCGACCTGGCCGGGTTCGCCGCCGCCACCTGGCTGCGCGGCATCCGGGTGATCAACGTTCCGACGACGCTGCTCGGCATGGTCGATGCCGCGGTGGGCGGCAAGACCGGCATCAACACCGGCGCCGGCAAGAACATGGTCGGCGCGTTCCACGAACCGTCGGCGGTGATCGTCGACCTGGCGACGCTGGAGTCGTTGCCGCGCAACGAGTTGGTCGCCGGGATGGCGGAGGTGGTCAAGTGCGGTTTCATCGCCGACCCGGAGATCCTCGACCTGATCCAGAGCGACACCACCGCGGCCGTCGACCCGACGGGTCCGGTCCTGGCGGAGCTGGTGCGACGCGCCGTGGCCGTCAAGGCGACCGTGGTGGCGGCCGATCTGAAGGAATCCGACCTCCGCGAGATCCTCAACTACGGCCACACGCTGGCGCATGCGATCGAGAAGCGGGAGAAGTTCCGCTGGCGGCACGGCGCGGCGGTGTCCGTCGGGCTGGTCTTCGCCGCCGAGCTCGCCCGGGCAGCCGGCCGGCTCGACGACCCGACGGCCGACCGCCACCTGGAGGTGCTGCACGGGCTGGGCCTGCCCACCACCTACGACCCGGATGCGCTCGGCGACCTGGTCAAGATCATGGGCAACGACAAGAAGACGCGGTCGGGCATGCTGCGCTTCGTCGTCCTCGACGGGCTGGCCAGGCCGGGTCGGCTGGCAGGGCCCGACCCTTCCCTGCTGGCCGCCGCGTACTCGGTGGTCGCCGGCCGTCGCAAGGCTGCCGGCGTGGTGCACCTGTGACGCCCCCGGACCCGACAGGACAGCCGCGATGACGACGAGGGTGCTGGTGCTCAACGGGGTCAACCTCGGCCGGCTCGGGAGCCGGGAACCGCTGGTCTACGGGTCGACCACGCACGAGCAGCTGGCGTCCGCCCTGGTGGCCGACGGCGAGTCGTTGGGGCTGCAGGTCGAGGTCCGGCAGACCGACGACGAGGCCCAGCTGATCGGCTGGCTGCACGAGGCGGCCGACGCCGCCGTCCCGGTGGTGCTCAACCCGGCCGCGTGGTCGCACTACTCGATCGCCGTGCGGGACGCCGTCGCGCAGCGCACCGCCCCGCTCGTCGAGGTGCACATCAGCAACATCCACACCCGGGAGGAGTTCCGGCACCATTCCGTCGTCTCCGGTGTCGCGACCGGCGTGGTCGCCGGACTCGGCGTCGCCGGGTACTTCCTGGCCCTGCAGTTCCTCGCCGGGAGGGTCGGCACCGCCGGTCTGGAAGCCGGCAGAACCGCGGACCGCCTGACCCACCACCCCCACGCCGAACGAGGCGACGACCAGGAGGGACTGGACCTGTGAACGCGACAGCGAACCGGCGGGGGGCGCTGCGGGCACGGCTGGCCGCCGACGCCCTGGACGCCCTGCTGGTCACCGACCTGATCAACATCCGCTATCTGACCGGTTTCACCGGGTCGAACGCCGCGCTGCTGGTGGACGTCCGCGACGACGAGCACACCGTCTTCTGCACCGACGGCCGGTACGAGGTGCAGTCGGCCGCCGAGGTGCCCGACCTTCTTCGCACGCTCGACCGCCAGTCCGACCTGGCCCTGCTGGGCACGGCCCGCGGTCGCATCGGCTTCGAGGCGACGGCGGTCTCCGTCGCGCAGTACGGCCGGTACACGGCGGCTGCACCGTCGGCGGCGTCGCTGGTGGAGACGACCGGTCTGGTGGAGGGCCTGCGGGCCGTCAAGGACGCCGGTGAGATCGACGCGCTCCGCACCGCGTGCGCGGTCGCCGACCGGGCGCTGGCCGACCTGATCGACGCCGGCGGGTTGGCGGTGAGGCGCACCGAACGAGAGGTCGGTCTCGACCTCGACGACCGGATGCGCCGGCTCGGTGCCACCGACCCGGCGTTCGAGACGATCGTGGCAGCCGGCGAGAACTCCGCGATCCCGCACCACCGCCCGACCTCCCGCCCGCTGCGCACCGGTGACCTGGTCAAACTCGACTTCGGGGCGGCCGTCGCGGGGTACCACTCGGACATGACCCGGACGTTCGTGCTGGGCCGGCCCAGCGACTGGCAGCTGGAGATCTTCGCGGTGGTGGCGCGCGCCCAACAGGCCGGCCGGGCCGCCGCGGTCGTCGGCGCCACCGGCGGTGAGGTCGATGCGGCGGCGCGGGACCTGATCACCGCGGCCGGCTACGGCCCGCAGTTCGCCCACGGACTCGGCCATGGCGTCGGCCTGCAGGTGCACGAAGCACCGAGCCTGGCGCGCAACGCGCCGGGTATCATCGAGGCAGATATGTGCGTCACCGTCGAGCCGGGAGTCTACCTTCCGGGTCGCGGCGGTGTCCGCATCGAGGACAGCGGAGTGGTGCGGGCGACCGAATCCCCGGCCTACGAAGTACTCACTCTGACCCCCCGCGATCTTCTCGTGCTCTAGTCGGCAGCTGCCGACCGGACGCCCCGCGCGATCGGGATCCGCCAACCGAAAGGCATTGCAGCTACCCATGGCCTCCACCAGCGACTTCAAGAACGGCCTCGTCCTCAACCTGGACGGGGTGCTCTGGACGATCACCGAGTTCCAGCACGTCAAGCCGGGCAAGGGGCCCGCCTTCGTGCGCACCACGCTGAAGAACGTGATGACCGGCAAGGTCGTCGACAAGACGTTCAACGCCGGTATCAAGGTCGACTCGGCCACCGTCGACAAGCGCGACATGACGTTCCTCTACAAGGACGGGTCGGACTTCGTCTTCATGGACAAGGACACCTACGACCAGATCAACGTCTC
>CAXTBG010000097.1:0-13318 GCA_964242105.1 uncultured Nakamurella sp.
AGGGTGATGTCCTTCTCGGGATCCTCCGCGGCCAGCAGCAGCAGCTGGGCGGTGATCTCGTTGGCGTTGGTGTCGCGGACCTCCGAGCCGAGGATGATGATCCGCTCACGCAGCAGCCGCTCGGACACCGAATCGGACAGCGACAGACCGGGCGTGCCGCGCATGACTGCCGGCAGGATCTCCGGGGCTGAGCTCTCGATGGCCTTCAGGCCCGCAAGCGTGGAACGGTGGCTCACTGACGTCTCCTTCTGACGATGGAAATGGTGCCGGCCCGGACCCGCCGGTGGTGGAGCGTTCGGCCCGACCGTCGGCGCCGTCTCGCGGCAACCTCCCCGACAGTAACGACGAAGAAGCCGGTGCGGCGCCGGTTGCACCCGCTGTTCGCTGACGGCGTGACCACGCGCGCCGCGCCGGCGGGGCGGTGGATCTACTGGTCGTGCCCGGGCCGGGCCGCCGGCTCGCCGGCGGCAGATCCCTGGGTCGACGCGTCGGCGGACGACCCGGTCGATGCCTTGGCGGCGATCTCCTCCCCGGTGCCCTCGATCACGCCGTTCGCGATGTCCTCGAGCTCGTCCAGGTCGTCGACGTCGTCGTCCAGGTCGGCGTCCTGGTCGTCCAGGTCGGTGTTGTCGTCCAGCTCGTCGTCGCCCTCGATCGCTGCGACCTCATCGTCGTCCTCGTCGATCTCGACGCCGAACAGTGCGGCGATGTCCAGTACGTTGCCCGAGGCGTCGGTGACCTTCGCCTGCTGCACGACACCCGCCAGCGCCTTGCCGCGGCGGACGTCGGCGATCACGGCGCCGAGCTGGTTGCCCTCCTGCAGGCGCTTGAAGTACTCGTCCGGCCCGACGCCCATCCGCTGGGCGTTGTAGATGATCCGCTCGGTGAATTCCTCCTGGGAGACGCCGACGCCCTGCTGCTCGGCGAGCGCGTCCAGCAGCAGTTGGGTCCGGACGGCCTCCTCCGCCGCCTGCCGGGTCTCCCCGTCGAACTCCTCGCGGGTCTGCCCCTCCGACTCGAGATAGGCATTGAGCTGCGCCTCGTCGTGGTCGAAAGAGTGCACGGCGTCGTGCTGACGGGCCTCGTACTCCGACTCGACGATGCTGGCCGGCGCCGGGATGTCGGTGGCGTCGAGCAACGCCTCCAGCACCTTGTCGCGGGCCTGGCTGCCCTGCTCCAGGTTCTTCACCCGGCGAACCCGCTCCACCAGGTCGGCGCGCATCTCCGCCACCGTGTCGAATTCGCTGGCCAGCTGGGCGAAGTCGTCGTCCACCTCGGGCAGCGAACGCTCGGACACCGTCATGACGGTGACCGTCACGTCGGCCTCCTCGCCCGCGTGGTCGCCTGCCACCAGGGCGGTCGTGAAGTTCGCCGTCTCGCCGGCCGACAGCCCGGCCAGTGCCTCGTCGAGCCCCTCGACGAGGTCGCCGGTGCCGATCAGGTAGGTCAGGCCGTCGGCGCTCGCGTCCGGCAGTTCCTCGCCGCCGACGACCGCGCGCAGGTCGATCGTGACGGTGTCGCCGTCGGCGGCCGGCCGGTCGACGGTCGTCACGGCGGCGAACCGCTCGCGGAGCGCATCCACCTGCTCGTCCACGTCGGCCTCGGTGACCGCCACGTCGTCGACCTGGACGGCGATCTGGTCCACGTCGGGAAGCACGATCTCCGGGCGGACGTCCACCTCGGCGGTGAAGGCCAGCGTGTCGCCGTCGTCGATCCGGGTGACCTCGATCTCCGGCTGGCCCAGCGGGGTGAGATTGGCGTCGGCGACCGCCTGCCCGTACTTCGCCGGAACGGCGTCGTTGACCACCTCGGACAGGATGGCGCCCCGGCCCAGCCGGGCATCCAGGATGCGGGCGGGGACCTTGCCGGGCCGGAATCCCGGGATGCGGACGCTGCCCGCCAGGGCGCCGTACGCCTTGTCGAAGTGCGGCTTCAACTCGTCGAACGGCACCTCGACGGAGAGTTTGACCCTTGTCGGGTTGAGGTGTTCGACGGTGCTCTTCACGGTGCGGGACTCCTTGTGGTCTTCTCGGGTGCGAGGGGATGGATCTGCTCGGGCTGGATCGGGTCGCGGCTGGATCCGGCTGCGGACTGCTCTGGACACAGGCCGGGACGGGCGGGACGGGTCGGCGCGATCCAGGCCCAACCCACCAGATTCTAGGCGCCCCGCGGCAGTGCCCTCTCCGCTCCGACCGGGGACTGATGACGCCCGGATCGCGGCCGGGTGCCGCCCGGCGGTCGGCCGGTCGGTCGCCCGGTCGGTCGCCCGGCGGTGGGTCAGTCGGTCGGCGGTGGTTCGGCCGGCCGGCCGGCCGGCGGTCGGCCGGGTCGGCGCAGAAGGCCCCGCCGGCCCGGAAGTCCACTAGATTGAGCCTCGCCGACACGAGGAGGAACGGTGTGACAAGCACAATCCGAATCTGGGGTGCGGCCCTGATCGCGGTCGTCTGCGCCGCCCTTCCACTCGCACCGGCTGCCGCCTCGGCGACCGCTGCGACCGGCACCCCGGCTGCGTCGTCGGCTGCGTCGGCGGCCCGGTCGGTCCCGGCTACGCCGGTGGCCCCGGCCCGATCGCTGTCGGCAGCTGCCGTGGCGACGCCCGCCCAGGCGGTGACCGCGGGCCGGACGAACGCCGCGGCCAACGGGGTCAACCAGTACCTGTGCGTCGTGGACCGGGCCACCGGGGCGGTGCTCGCGCAGTACGGCAGCGGCACCCAGGTGGCCTCCGAGTCGATCATGAAACTGATGCTGGCGGCGTACTACCTGGTGCTGGTGGGCGGCTACCAGCACGAATCCGGGGACGTGCTGGCCAATCTGAGCTACATGATCCGGTACTCCGACGACGACACGGCCAACGCCTACTTCACCTCGTCGGCGATCCCCACCATCGCCGCCCGCTACGGCATGCGCTCGACCATCAACGCCACCGACCGGGTGGGTCACTGGGGAGCCGCCAGGATCACCGCGGCGGACATGACGACCTTCCTGTACCGGGCCGGCCGGGACCCGCAGGTCGGCCCCTGGCTGTTGCCCGTCATGGCACAGGTCGCCCCGGTCGGGTCCGACGGCTTCGACCAGTCGTTCGGGATGAATTCGCTGAGCGGGACGCACGGCTCCAAGCAGGGCTGGGGCTCGGACGAGTTCTGGTCCGACGCCAACAACGTCATCAACTCGGTGGGCTACACCGACCGCTACTACGTGGCGATCCTGCAGCACAGCAACTCCTACCCCGACCCCGACCGCTCGACCAGCACCTACGCCGCGCGAGCCATTGCCGCGTCCCGTCCCGCCGCGCCGAAGGCCCCCACCCCGCCGCCGCTGCGCAACGGCGACTTCGTCCGGCTCTCGGGCTACGCACCGGTCTACCGGTTGGCCGGCGGTGCGCCGGTGTACGTCAGCTCCTGGGCCGCGTTCGGCGGCGGCCGGCCGGTCCGCGTGCTCAGCAGCGCCCAGTGGCGCTCACTCCGGTCGGTCCCCCTCGACGGCACCTACCTGGCCGCGACCGGCACGCATTCGGTGTACCGCGTCGTCGGCGGGGCGCCGGTCTACGTGGCGAACTGGGCCCACGTCGGTGGATCGCATCCGCCGACCGTGGTCGACGCCTCCGCCATCGCCCATGCCGGCGCCGGCACCGTCTGGTCCCACCTGCGGGCGCGGGTGCCGGACGGAACGTTCCTCCGGACGCTGGACGGCTCGGTGTACCGGGTCGCGGGCGGCGCCCCGATCTACGTCTCGAACTGGTCGGCTTTCGGCGGCTCCCACCCGGTGCAGCTGGTCGACTTCGACGCCGTCAGCCATGCAGGGTTCGGCGGGGTGTGGAAGAGCCTCCTCGGCGTGCCGGCCGACGGGACCTACCTGAGCGTCAACGGCAGCGCGACCATCTTCCGGGTGGCCGGTGGTGCGCCGCTCTTCGTCTCCAGCCGGGCTCCACTGGGACGGGCGAGTGCTCCGGTGAAGATCGACCTCCAGGCGGTGGTGCACGCCGGACAGGCCGGGAAGTGGGCGCACCTGCGCTTCTACCCGGCGAGCGGCACCTTCGTGACGGGGGAACCGACCCACCGCGTCTACCGCGTCATCGGCGGGCGCGCTCACTTCGTCCCGTCCTGGGCACCCTACGGCGGACCGAAACCCACCGTGGGCATCAACCAGCCGACCATCGACCGCGCCGGAACCGGTGGCGCGTACAACCACCTGAAGCGATGACGCGGGAGCGGCCCGCGCGGCAGGTCAGCGCAGCGGCCGGGCAGCCGCAGGCACCCACTTGGCGACCAGCGCGGCGAGCACACCGGTGACCCGCAGCTGATCGATGGCCGCGGAGACGCACGACGTCAAGGCCGACCGGTGCGGGAGGACCATGCCGAACTGCGGCGGTTGCTCGGTAGGGCTGCTCAGCTGCCCGACCACGACGAACCCCTTCCCGACCGTGACGGCCTCGGGGGTGGGGATCAGCGCCGCGTCGACCTTGCCGGCGGTCAGCGCAGCGAGCGCCGCAGTGGTCGTCGGATAGCTGACGGCTGCGGCCACCGCACCGCCGGCCGCTTCACCGCCGGTCGGAACTCCGGCCGTCGCCACCCGGAGCGTGCGCAGCGTCGCCGACGCCTTGAGGGTGGCCGCAGGGGAACCGGTCCGCGCCACCACCGACTGCGAGATGGAGAAGTAGCCGGTCGAGTAGTCCACGGCGGTGGCGGCCCTGTCGGGCACCGGGAACTCCCCGAGCGCGACGTCGAAACCCGACGCCCGGCCGGCCAGCACCTGCGACCGATCCGCCGTGGTCCAGACGACGTTCCCGGCGGAGTAGCCGAGCTCCCGCGCGACAGCGGCGCCGACGGCGGCCTCGTATCCCTGCCCGTCCGCCGGATCACCGGTGAACCACGGGGAGGCCGCCCGATCGGCGGCGGCGAGCGTGATGTGGCCGGCCCGCAGGGTGCGCAGGTCCCGACATGCCGGGAGCGGGCTGGCCGGCCGGCCGGGACCGGACGTCACCGGCGCGGGGGACGGGCCCGACGTGGCTGTCGGTGCGGACGGTGGGGCCGGGGCGGACACCGGTGTGGACGCTCCTGCCGCGGTGCCTGCGGACGAGCCGGCCGGCGCCGACCCGGACGGCGGCGGGCCGCCGGCGGACACCGAACCGGTGGACGGTGCGGACGAGCCGGAGCTCACGGTCGGTGCGGGCTGCGCGCAACCCGTAGCGGCCAGGACCAGAGCCAGGCCCAGGGGCACGCACGCGCGGCGGACGCGACCGGCCCGACGGGAAGCAAGGCGGGTGGAACCAAGGCTGGTGGAACCGAGCCGAGTACGCATCGATACATCCTCCACCACTTGCCCCGCCAGGAGGAGCCATGGCGCACGGTTCGTCCGCACTCGCCGGCACCGCTCGGCTGCCTGTCGGCGCGGGCGACCCGCCCCGTGCGCCTGGCAGGCATCCGGTCACCACCGATGCGTGGCAGGAACGGCCAACCGGGACCAACGAGCCCGAACGCGGGATCCACACCGAGAACCACCGTGCTGGTCGGGATGACAGGATTTGAACCTGCGACCCTCCGCTCCCAAAGCGGATGCGCTACCAAGCTGCGCTACATCCCGGTCCGAGCCGACGCCCGCCTGTTGTGGCCGGGCGACATGCTCCCGAGCAGCGTAGCCGTTGGGCTACCATGTCGATGCACGACGGCGATGTCGCAGCGTGCGGGCGTAGCACAATGGTAGTGCCTCAGTCTTCCAAACTGATTACGCGAGTTCGATTCTCGTCGCCCGCTCCAGTTCCGCCCCAGCCCTGCCCGACGGGATCGACGTGGCCGACCAGCACGCCGTCGTCGCCGGCATCGTCACCGCCGTCGTCGGCTTCACCAGTTCGTTCGCGGTCGTGCTGGCAGGTCTGCAGGCCGTCGGGGCGAGCCCGGACCAGGCCGCGTCAGGCCTGCTGGTGCTCTGCCTGACGATGGGCGCCGGCTCGGTGCTGTTCTCCTGGCGGTTGAAGATGCCGGTGACCATGGCGTGGTCCACCCCCGGCGCCGCCCTGCTCGCCGGCGCGGCCGTGCCGGCCGCCGGATTCCGGGCCGCCGTGACCGCGTTCGCCCTCACCGGAGTGCTGATCGCGCTGTGCGGCCTCGTCCGGCCACTGGGCCGGGCGGTCGCCGCCATCCCGCCTGCGCTGGCCAACGCCATGCTCGCCGGCGTGCTGCTGACGCTGTGCGTGGAGCCGTTCCGGGCCCTGGCGCACTCGCCCGGCGCCATCGCGCCGGTGCTGCTGGTCTGGCTGGCGCTGATGCGGTTCGCGCGGCGGTGGGCGGTACCCGGAGCGCTGGGCGCGGCACTGGTGGTGATCGCCGTCTCCGGTTCGTTCTCGCACCTCGCCGGCGCCCGCCTGACGCCGGTGCTGACGGCCGTCGCCCCGGCCTGGGACCCTGCCGCCATCCTGGCCATCGCGTTCCCCTTGTTCCTGGTCACCATGACCAGCCAGAACATCCCGGGCATGGCGGTGCTGGCGTCCTTCGGGTACCGGCCGCCGCTGGCACCGCCGCTGCTCTACACCGGTGGCGCCACCGTCGTCGGAGCTTTCGGCGGTGCCCATGCCATCAACCTCGCCGCCATCTCGGCGGCCCTGGCGGCCGGTCCGGCAGCCCATCCCGACCCCGGCCGCCGGTGGATCGCCGGCGTGTCGTGCGGCGTGGTCTACCTCGCCCTCGGACCGCTGTCGGCGGCCGTCGCCGCCGTGGCGGCCGCCGCACCGGCGGGCATCATGGGCGCGATCGCAGGACTGGCGCTGATCGGCACCTTCGCCTCCGCCGCCGGATCAGCACTGGCCGACGGCAGCTTCCGGGAGGCTGCCGCCATCACCTTCCTGGTGGCCGCCTCCGGCGTCGCGTTCGGTGGGATCGGCGCAGCCTTCTGGGGTCTGCTCGCCGGAGCGGCCTTCCTGGTGGTGATGCGGCTGCCGGCGCACGGCAGGGGCGGCGCGCACCGCAGCCGCTAAGGTTGCCGGGCGGGAACCCGGTACCACCCACGGAACAACGAAAGGCCCCCTGACGATGACGGTCCGCAAGGTCGCACTACTCACCGCCGGCGGTTTCGCGCCCTGCCTGTCCTCGGCCGTCGGCGGGTTGATCGAGCGGTACACCGAGCTGGCCCCGGATGTCGAGATCATCGCCTACCGGCACGGCTACCAGGGGTTGCTGTCGGGCGACTACCTGACCGTGACTCCGGAGGTACGGGCGAAAGCCGGTCTGCTGCACCGCTTCGGCGGCTCCCCGGTGGGCAACTCGCGGGTGAAGCTGACCAACGTCAAGGACCTGGTCAAGCGCGGCCTGGTGCAGGAGGGCGACGATCCGCTGAAGGTGGCGGCGGACCGCCTGACCGCCGACGGCATCGACGTGCTGCACACCATCGGCGGCGACGACACCAACACCACGGCCGCCGATCTGGCCGCCTACCTGGCCGCGCACGACTACGCCCTGACGGTCGTCGGCCTGCCCAAGACCATCGACAACGACGTCATCCCGATCAAGCAGTCGCTCGGCGCCTGGACCGCGGCCGAACAGGGTGCCCGGTTCGCCTGGAACGTGCTGGGAGAGCACAATTCCGGCTCCCGGATGCTGATCGTCCACGAGGTGATGGGCCGGCACTGCGGGTGGCTGACCGCCGCGACGGCGAAGGCCTACCGGGACTCGCTGGACGGCCGCGAGTGGCTGCCGGAGATCGGCCTGTCCCGGGACGCCTGGGACGTGCACGCGGTCTACGTGCCCGAGGCGGCATTCGACCTGGAGGCCGAGGCGGCGCGCCTGCTCGAGGTGATGGACACCCTGGGCAACGTGACCATCTTCCTGTCCGAGGGAGCCGGTCTGGAGACCATCGTCGGACAGCTGGAGGCCTCCGGTGCGGACGTGCCGCGCGACCCCTTCGGCCACGTCCGGCTGGACGACGTGAACCCGGGGGCCTGGTTCGCCAAGCAGTTCGCGGAGCGGCTGGGCGCCGAAAAAGTGATGGTGCAGAAGTCGGGGTACTACTCGCGCGCGGCCGCGGCGAACGACGAGGATCTCCGGCTGATCAAGTCGATGACCGACTACGCCGTGGACTGCGCGCTGCGCGGCGAGCCGGGCGTCATCGGTCACGACGAGGAGGCCGGAAACCGGCTGCGCGCCATCGAGTTCGACCGCATCAAGGGCGGCAAGCCGTTCGACATCACCGCCGACTGGTTCGCCGGGCTGCTCACCGGCATCGGGCAGCCGGCAGCGGTTCCGGCCGCCGCGCACTGACCGGGAGGCGCTCCCCGGCCCGTCGCAGGGAAGTGCGGGAAATCGCGCGACAACCGTCGACCCGGCGGGCAAGCTTCTGGCCATGCCCGACACCGCCTCCCGACCGTCCGTGCCCGCCTCCCCCGTCGAGGCGGCCGGATTCCTGGTCCGCTCGCTGACCGACGACGACTGGGCGGGCGCCAAGGCTGTCGATGCCGCGGCGTTCGGCTACGAACCCGATCATGACTACCTGGACACCGTTTCGCTGCCCGCGCAGGACATCCGCCGGTTCACCGGCGTCTTCGACCCGGCCCTGGACGGCATGCTGGTGGGCATCGGCGCCATCCAGTCGCGCGATCTGACGCTGCCCGGCCGCGGGCCGGTCCCGGTCGCGGCGGTGACCTGGGTCGGCGTCCGGCCGGACCAGCAGCGCCGCGGCGTGCTGCGCCAGGTGATGACCGCGCAGCTGCACGGCCTGCACGAGCAGCAGGGTGAGGCCGTGGCCATCCTGACCGCGAGCGAGGGCGGCATCTACGGCCGGTTCGGCTACGGGATGGCCAGTGTGCGGGTGCGGCTGGAGATCCCGGCTCCCACCGGCCTGCTGCCGGGGGTCCGGACCGAGCCGGTGCTGGAGATGCCGCGGGAGGCTGCGCTGCCGCTGATGAAACCGCTGCACGAGGCAATCGCTCCACGATTCCCCGGGTACCTGGACCGGTCGCCGCAGGTCTGGGCCAGTCTGTTCACCGAGCATCCGTTCGTCGCGAAAGGCGTCGGGCCGCAACGGTTCGCCCTGCATCCGGAGGGCTACGTGGTGTTCCGGCTGACCACCGACTGGTCCGATCGCGGGCCGAACTCGACGCTCTCCATCGTCGAGCTCTCCACAGTTACGCCGCTGGCGCGCGCCTCGCTGTGGCGGCACGTGCTGTCCTACCCGCTGGTCCGCTCGGTGGTGTTCCGTTCCGCCTGGGCCGACGAGCCGATCGCCCACCTGCTCGCCAACCCGAGGGTCATCGCCTCCGACCGTAGCGACAACGTCTGGGTGCGCCTGGTAGACCTGGAGCGCGCGTTGCCGCTCCGCACCTACCGCACGCCGGCCACCGTGGTCGCGGCGGTCTCCGACGATCTCTGTCCCTGGAACAGCGGCACCTGGCGGCTCGATCTGGGCCTGGACGGCGGCACCGCGCAGCGGACCGACGACGCTCCGCAGGTCGAGCTGGACATCCGTGACCTGGGCGCCGCCTTCCTCGGCGGCACGCCGATCGCCGCCCTCGCAGCGGCCGGCCGGGTGACCGGTGATCCGTCGGCCATCGGCCGGCTCGACCTGGCACTGGCCACCGCCCTGCAGCCGTGGACGCCGGAGGGCTTCTGAGCCCGGCGTGCCCGCGGTGCGGCATGCTGCTCGGATGGACAAACCTCGCCGGCGGTCCGCGGGCCGCGCCGCCGGGCCGCCCGCTGCGACGACCCCGCCGCCGGACGAGCGCTCGGGTGCACCCGATCAGCCGACGTCGCCCGAACCAGCCGGGGCGGACCCGACCCCTTCGGAGCCGGCCGGGCAGCACCGCCGGCGGTCACGCGCACCCCGCAAGCCCGAGCGGCAGGCCGAGCGGCCACTGGACCGGCCTGATCCTCCGACCGATCCGGTCGCTCCTCGACAGCGGGAGACGCGCCGCGGGGAGTCGGCGATGGAACGCTCGCTGCGCGCGCTGGTGACCCTGCGGACCACCCAGCTGCCACCGACCGTGGCCATGCGGGCCCGCGAGGTCGCGACGCCGTCGGCCGCCGACCTTGCCGCCGCCGAGGCGGACGTGGTGATCGTCCGGCGGCACTACGTGCCGCCGGCCCCGCTGACCACGAAGAAGCCAGAGCCGGCCAGGAGGAACAGCCAGGGCGCGCAGGCGGAGCAGGGTCGCGGCCCGGAGCAGCGTCGGACGAACAGACGCCGGGGGCCGGGCAGCGGGCAGCCCGCGGGCGGCGACCACGAACCTGGCGGCGACCAATCCCGCGGCGACCAAACCTCGGGTTGAAGTGCAACGGGGGCTTCCGGCGCCCGAACCCACGAGGAACGAGCCCGCGTCCGGTCGCCTGGTGTCCGTCCGCTCGCGGACCTGATCATCGCTCGCGGTCGAGGCGGTCGGTGCAGGCGTAGGTGGTGCGGCAGCGCCAGGCAGCGACTAGGACGCCGGCAGGTCCTGCTCCACCGGATCGGCCTCGTAGGCAGCCACCAGGTCGATGCGCCGCTGGTGGCGCGGGTCGTGGGAGAACGGCGTGGCCAGGAACGTGTCGACGAAGCCGACGGCGGTCTCCGCGTCGTACTCGCGGGCCCCCAGGGAGATGATGTTCGCGTCGTTGTGCTGGCGGGCCAGCTTGGCCGTCTCCTGCGAGAACGCCAGTGCCGCCCGGACGCCGGCCACCTTGTTGGCGGCGATCTGCTCGCCGTTCCCGGAGCCGCCGATCACCACGCCCAGGCTTCCGGGGTCTGCCACCGTCCGGCGCCCGGTCTCGATGCAGAACGGCGGGTAGTCGTCCTGCGGGTCGTAGACGTGTGGCCCGACGTCGATCACCTCGTGCCCGGCCGCGGTCAGCCGGTTCACCAGGGTGGATTTCAACTCGAAGCCGGCATGGTCGGAGCCGATGTAGACGCGCATGACGCCAGTCTTGCAGCAGCGAATCGCCCACTCCCCGCAGGGTTCCCGGCCGGCGACGGTCAGGGCACCACCAACACGGGGAACTTCTGGGTGGCCACCACCGCACGGGACACCGACCCCGACGCCATCCGGTGCACGAACTCGGCGAACCCCTTGTGTCGCTTGCCGACCACCACGCACGCCGCGTCCCGGGCCTGGGCCACCCGGATGATCTCGGCGGCCGCTTCACCGGTCACCGAGATCAACTCCCAGGTCACGCCGTCGACGTCACCACCGGCGGCCAGCATGGCGCGCAGGCCGTTCTCGATCGCCTCCTCGGCGGCGTCGCCCGCGCCCAACTCCTCCGGGATCGGCACATACCCCTCCACCATGGGCATGTTGCGGCGCCGCACGTGCACCAGCAGCAGCGGCCGCCGCAACGCCCTGGCCAGGAACACCGCGGCGCGCAGCGGGCGGCCGCACGTGCTCGCCTGGTCGACACCGATGACCACCGGTCCGCCGGCCAGGTCGGGAGGGAGCGGAATGTCGGACGGAGTTGTCATGGCCGTTCCCATCGTCGGCGGGCCCACGTCCGGTCAAACTAACCCCCGGTGGCGGTGCCGGCGATCCGGACGCACCGGCCCCGCTCAGTCGAAGTCCAGGCTCCCGGTGCGGGTCCGCTTGATCTCGAAGAAGTACGGGTATCCGGCCAGCGTGACGGTGGCGTCCCACAGGCGTCCCGCTTCCTCCCCACGGGGGATCTTGTTGATCACCGGCCCGAAGAACGCGACGTCGTTGATGTGGATGGTCGGGGTTCCGACGTCGGGCCCGACCTTGTCCATCCCGGCATGGTGACTGGCCCGCAGGGCCTCGTCGTGCTCGTCGGTGTCGGCCGCCGCCGCCAGCTCCGCCGGAAGTCCCACCTCGGCCAGCGACTCCGCGATGACCTGCGCGAAGTCCTTGTTGCCCTGGTTGTGGATCCGTGTGCCCATCGCGGTGTAGAGCGGCGCGAGCACCGCGTCGCCGTTGGCCTGCGCCGCGGCGATGGCCACCCGGACCGGCCCCCACGCCTTGGTCATCATGGCGCGGTAGTCCTCGGACAGATCCCGCCCCTCGTTCAGCACGGCGAGGCTCATCACGTGGAACTCCACCTCGATGTCGCGCACCTTCTCGACCTCCAGGATCCACCGCGAGGTGATCCAGCAGAACGGGCACAGCGGGTCGAACCACAGACCCGCCTTGTCCTTTGCGTCGGCGGTGGCCGGAGCCGTGTCCTGCGCCGTTCCGGGCGTGGATGTCATGGGCACCTCTTTCGTGCGGGCGATCGGTCGTCGTCGGAGCCGGCGGCCCTGACGGATCGACCAACCATGGCACGGGCGCAGATGTTCCTGCTCGAAGTGACGCCGTCGGTGCCGTCTGATCTGATGGCTCCATGGCTTCCTCTTCCACCTCTGCTGCTCCGGCCACGAGCTCCGGCAGCACCCACCCGTCCCAGCCCCCGAACCTGACGCGGGCTCAGGCATCCGCCCGGTCGGCCCTGCTGTCGGTGCACTCCTACGACGTCACCCTCGACCTGACCGACGGGCAGGGCCGGCCCGGCGAGAAGACCTACGCCACCAGCTCTCGGATCCACTTCGGCGCCACCGCCGGTGGCAGCACGTTCGTCGACTTCGTCGGCGAGGGCATCACGGCGGCGGAGCTCAACGGGCAGCCGGTGGACGTCAGCGGGTGGAGCAACGGGCAGGGGCTCGCGCTTGCCGACCTGCTGGCCGACAACGACCTGACGGTGCATGCGGTGGGCCTCTACACCAATACCGGGGAGGGCCTGCACCGCTTCGTCGACCCGGTCGACGGCGCGGTCTACCTGTACTCGCAGTTCGAGACGGCCGACGCCAAGCGCCTCTTCGCCTGTTTCGACCAACCCGACCTGAAGGGGACCTTCACCTTCACCGTGACCGCCCCGGCCGGCTGGCAGGTCGTCTCCAACGGCGCCACGACCGCGGTCGACGAGGGCCCGGCCCTCCCGGACGGCTCCGCCGGGCCGGTCGTGCACCACTTCGCCACCACGGCGCCGATGAGCACCTACATCACGGCGCTGATTGCCGGCCCGTACCACGTCGTGTCCGACTCGCACGACGGCATCGACCTCCGGCTGTTCTGCCGCGGCACGCTGGCCGAGCACCTGGACAGCGAGCGACTGTTCACCCAGACCAAGCAGGGTTTCGACTTCTTCCACCAGGCCTTCGGAGTGCGGTACCCGTTCGGCAAGTACGACCAGCTGTTCGTGCCCGAGTTCAACGCCGGCGCCATGGAGAACGCCGGGGCGGTCACGTTCCGGGAGGAATACGTCTTCCGGTCCCGGGTGACGAACTACCAGTACGAGCGCCGCTGCGAGACGATCCTGCACGAGATGGCGCACATGTGGTTCGGCGACCTGGTGACCATGCGGTGGTGGGACGACCTGTGGCT
>CAXTBG010000098.1:0-12490 GCA_964242105.1 uncultured Nakamurella sp.
CACATGATCCTGCAGACGCTCTACCAGAACTGCATCAAGCAGGGCGTGGAGTTCTTCAACGAGTACTACGTCCTCGACGTGATGCTCACCGAGACCGAGAACGGCCCGGTGTGCACCGGCGCGGTCGCCTACGAGCTGGCCACCGGCGAGATCCACGTCTTCCACGCCAAGGCCGTCGTGTTCGCCACGGGCGGCGCCGGCAAGGTCTTCAAGACCACGTCCAACGCGCACACGCTGACCGGCGACGGAATGGGTGTCGTCTGGCGGAAGGGGCTGCCGCTGGAGGACATGGAGTTCTACCAGTTCCACCCGACCGGCCTGGCGGGCTTGGGCATCCTGCTCACCGAGGGCGCCCGCGGCGAGGGTGCGATCCTGCGCAACGCCTCCGGCGAGCGGTTCATGGAGCGTTACGCGCCCACGATCAAGGACCTGGCACCCCGCGACATCGTCGCCCGCTCCATGGTGATGGAGGTGCTGGAGGGTCGCGGCGCCGGCCCGAACAAGGACTACGTGCTGCTGGACTGCACGCACCTCGGCGCCGAGGTGCTGGAGACCAAGCTTCCCGACATCACCGAGTTCGCGCGCACCTATCTGGGCGTCGATCCGGTGACCGAGCCAGTCCCGGTGTTCCCCACCGCCCACTACGCCATGGGCGGCATCCCGACCACCATCCGCGCGGAGGTGCTGCGGGACAACGTGAACGTGGTCCCCGGCATGTACGCGGCGGGCGAGTGCGCCTGCGTCTCGGTGCACGGCTCCAACCGGCTGGGCACCAACTCGCTGCTGGACATCAACGTCTTCGGCAAGCGCGCCGGGATCGCGGCGGCCGAGTACGCCAACTCGACCGATTTCCTGCACGACGCGCTCGAGGAGACCACCTCCCCGTCGCTGATGGTGGAGACGATGGTGTCGAACCTACTGGCCTCGACCGGGCACGAGCGGGTTGCCGACATCCGCATCGCCCTGCAGGCCACCATGGACGCCAACGCCGCGGTCTACCGGACCGAGCAGACCCTCAAGACCGCACTGAACGACGTGCAGGCGCTGAAGCTGCGCTACCAGCAGGTCTCCGTGCACGACAAGGGCAAGCGCTACAACACCGATCTGCTCGAGGCCGTCGAACTGGGATTCCTGCTCGACCTCGCCGAGGTGATGGTGGTCGGCGCGCTGACCCGCAAGGAGTCCCGTGGCGGCCACGCCCGCGAGGACTACCCGACCCGGGACGACACCAACTGGATGCGCCACACCATGGCGTACAAGACCGCTTCCGCGGACGACGGCCTGGAAGGTTCGTCGATCCGCCTGGACTACAAGCCCGTCGTGATGACCCGTTATCAGCCTATGGAGCGAAAGTACTGATGAGCACTGCGATCGGGGACGTCGGCGTCGTTGCCGAGGTCCCGACCCACACCGGCCCGCTGCCGCCCGTGCCCGACGGCGCGATCATGGTGACGGTGCACATCCAGCGCTACAACCCCGAGTTGGACGACGCCCCGCACAAGGAGTCCTACCGGGTTCCGGCACTGCCCACCGACCGCATCCTGAACCTGCTGCACTACATCAAGTGGTACATCGACGGGTCGCTGGCGTTCCGACGGTCGTGTGCGCACGGCATCTGCGGGTCGGATGCCGTCCGCATCAACGGCCGGAACCGGTTGGCGTGCAAGGTGTTGGTCAAGGACATCGTGACCGCCAAGAGCGCCGAGGTGACCGTCGAGCCGATCAAGGGCCTTCCGCTGGAGAAGGACCTCATCGTCGACATGGAGCCGTTCTTCGAGTCGCTCCGCGCGATCAAGCCGTTCCTGGTGACGCACGGGAACGAGCCGAGCCGGGAGTGGATCCAGTCGCAGACCGACCGTGAGCGCTTCGACGACACCACCAAGTGCATCCTGTGCGCCTGCTGCACGACGTCCTGCCCGGTGTACTGGTCGGAGGACTCCTACGTCGGGCCGGCGGCGATCGTCAACGCGCACCGGTTCATCTTCGACTCGCGCGACCAGGCCGCCCAGGAGCGCCTGGAGATCCTCTCCGACTCCGAGGGTGTCTGGCGCTGCCGCACCACCTTCAACTGCACCGATGCCTGCCCCCGCGGCATCGAGGTCACGAAGGCGATCCAAGAGGTCAAGCGCGCGCTGATGTTCCGCCGCATCTGACGCGCTGTCGTCGGGGCGGGCGCGTGCGTCGCGCTCGCGTGCCCGGCGGGCGAGCGCGATGGGCCGTCGCGCGAGCGCGTTCCAGCCGCTCGCGTTCCGTCCTCCCGCTCGCATCGCCATGCAGCCGCGCGCCTTCCACCGCGAGCGGGTGAACAGGTTCGCGAGCGAACGGACTCGACGCGAGCGGAGGTCGATTCGCGCGTCGTCGGCGGTCGTGGTCGGCGCTGGTGTCGGCGCTCGGCCCGGCCAGACGCGCCGGCGCTCGGCCCGGCCAGACGCCGGCGCTCGCGTTCCGTCCTCCCGCTCGCATCGCCATGCAGCCGCGCGCCTTCCACCGCGAGCGGGTGAACAGGTTCGCGAGCGAACGGACTCGACGCGAGCGGAGGTCGATTCGCGCGTCGTCGGCGGTCGTGGTCGGCGCTGGTGTCGGCGCTCGGCCCGGCCAGACGCGCCGGCGCTCGGCCCGGCCAGACGCCGGCGCTCGCGTTCCGTCCTCCCGCTCGCATCGCCATGCAGCCGCGCGCCTTCCACCGCGAGCGGGTGAACAGGTTCGCGAGCGAACAGACTCAACGCGAGCGAATCTGCGTGAACAGGGTTTCCACGGTTGGGACTTCCAACGATCGAAGCGCAGTGGTGGGCGTGGGTTGACCCGCGTTTCGCGGCGGATACCGTCAGAGTGGGCGCGACAAGCGGGCCTGCGCGTCGAACGCCGCGTGAAACCTGCTGGCGATCAGCGTCGGCGTCTCCAGGTCCTCCCACATCCACCGGACAACTGCCCAACCGGCCCGCTGCAGCGACTCCGAACGGCGGCGTTCGGCTACGACGACGTCGGTGACCGAACGTCCGCCGAAGCCGGGTGCTGCGTACTTCTTCCGACCGTCGAATTCACCGGCGACCTTCTTGTCCAGGTAGGCGAAGTCGGGACGGCCGAGGAAATGACCATCGGCATCACGGAGTTCGTATTGCAGCTCGGGAGTGGGCAGCCCCGCCCGGAACAACGCCACCCTGCTTCTGGACTCCCCCACGCTCTCACTCCGCGCATCCGCAAACGCCAGGACTGCCGCAGCCCGACGACTGCCGACCCGTCCTCGATGTTGAGCAAGGACACCGGACAGTTCATCGGCGCTGACCAACCCTTGGGCGAGTGCGTGATCCGCCACCACCACGCCGGTCGTGAACGGTTCCGTTCGAGCGACATCGACGACCGTCCGAGCAGCAGAGGTGACGTCAATTCCGGCGATCTTGACGACGTCCTGCTCGGCCAGCGCGGCGACGTGCAGGTACAACGTCTTGGTACGACGCCCGCCGCCCAGGCGCGACTTGGTGATGTGGACGCGAGCCGGCGGGTTCGGCCACACCGCGATTCCGTGCAGGACGGCCGCCGACACGTGGCTGACGACTGCGCCGTCGCCCAGTCGCGGCATGGTGGCTACCGTCAACAGTCCGTGCCGGTCGCGATCGTCGAACACTCGGTCGTCGGCGCGGCGCAGATAGGCGCCGCGTCTGATCGGGACAAGTGCTCCGGCCATCTTCGCCCGCCCAATTGCCTTGTCGTCAACGCCGAGCCGCAGCAGTTCCGAGCGCTGGGCGATGGCAGGCAAGTCATGATCGACGTCGGGCATGTCGCTACTCAACCCGCTGACATCGCCGATCCCTATGACGTCACCCGACGATGTGGATGGATCAGCACCGTGTGGATGAATGACGGCGCCCGGTCAGCCTCAACCTGGGTGCCAACAGGCATCGGTCGCCCAGCGAAGTCACCAGAACCGCGCCAGCCCGGGTATCGACTCCAGGTCGGTCAGCAGCAGCTCGCGGTCCTCGTCGTCGGCGATGTCCTCGGCTGCGGCGAGCGCCTGTTCGGTGTACGCGCGTGCCTTTTCGATGTCCCCGGCCACGGCATGCCCGCGGGCGAGTGCCTCGTAGGCGAAGGCCAGATCCCAGTCGCCGATCGCATTGTCCGTGCAGATGTCGAGGTACCGCTGGGCGTGGTGCAGCGCGGGCTCGCTGCGTCCGAGCACCGCGTACACCCGTGAGCACTGCCATTCCCCGCGACCGAGGTGGGCGGGCGTGTGGTCGGGCACCCGGGCCCAGTGGTACCGGGAGGCGTGTGCCATGTGCAGCATGTCGTCGTCGTCCGCGAGGGTGCGCTCCTCCTTGACGATGAGGGTCCACGTGCCGTTGAACAGCGCTGCGGCAATTCGCTTTTCGTCCTGAGCGTCGATCTTCGGGTCGGTGTTCGGCATCGGATGCTCCAGTCCGTCGGTGTGCAGGTGGTCGAGGATGTGACGCTGGCCGCGCACCCGCTCGATGCGCGCGTCGAGCCGGCGGCGTTGCTTGGCGAGGATTCCGGCGAGCGCCGTCGGATCGGCGACACAGACGCCGATGTCCTCGAGCGGGATGTCGACGCTGCGCAGCACGGCGATGTGCCGGGCGTCGTCAACCCGGGCGGGGAGATACCAGCGACAACCCGCGTCGTCGACGACATCGGGGCGCAGCAGACCGATCCGGTCGTAGTGGCGAACTGCCTTTGCGGTGAGTCCGGCACGGCGTGCAAGGTCGCCGACCCGGATCATCCCGTCCGCTCGACCTGCCATCCGACCAAGCTACGAGGTTGCCCCGCGGTAACCGCAAGCGACGGCACCAGGCGGATCAGTCGGCCCCGCCGCGACGAGGACCTGTTTCGACGGGCCGGCGAGCGGAGTCGAGTGTTGGACCCGCCCACGACCCGCGGCGCCGTGCTCAGCCGTCGCCCGAGAATTGACACGGGTCGAACGCGACCGTGATCTGCGCAACGCGTCCGTTCTGGACGTGTATCCAGTTGACCGTCGGGATCGGTGAGGTGTGCTCGGTGAGTCGTATCAGGTGATGGCGTCCGGTCCGTCCACCACCGTCGGGAAGATGTCCAGACCCGCCAGCATCTTCAGTGCGCGACCGCCTCCGAGCGGCCGCCGCCCCGCATCGGTCGCTGGTCAGCTCAGCGTCACCTGCCCGCGGGGCGTGTCGAGGGTGGCGGTCAGGCCCGGCGACCCGGCACTGACGGCCAGCGTCAGGCCGGCGCTGCGCACGACGCGCCTGACGGCATCGGGGTCGGGGTGGGTCGCGGTCAACGCGATCAGGCGGGCCATCGGCAGGCCGGGAGCAGACGCTGGATGGGTGGCCGACCCCCAGTCGATGAGGAACGGGGTGACGCCCTCGAAGGGCAGCGGCACGGTCGTCGCCAGCCGCCAGCTGAGGATCGACCCGGTCGGCGTGCGCCGGCTCATCGCCCGGGGGGCGCCGAGGACGGCGCCGGCAGCGGCGAACGCGGCGACGGAGGCGTCCAGGTCGGCGGGGTGCACCGCCCAGCTGAGCAGGCGCGGCTCGGTAATCCGGTCCACGCCGAATGGCACACCGACCCCGGGTCGCGGCGGGTGCTCTACGTCCAAGCCGATGATTTCCACGTACGCCGACGGACCCAACCCGATCAGGAAGTTGCGGGTGCCGAGGCCAAGGTGCCGCCCGCCTTCCGCCGGGCGAAGGCCGGTCCGCCGCTCGAAGTTCTCGACCGCGGCGGCGAGGTCGGGAACGGCGAAGACCAGATGGTCGAGCAGGGGCTCGACCGCGTCGGCCTCCTGACTCACCATGGCCACCACCGTCCGGCAGGGCAGCCGACCACCGGTGCCCTCATCGACGCCGCCGGGACCACCCGAACCCCAGCACGGCGCCGACTCCAAGCAGCACACCGGCTTTCGGCCGGGAGACCACCTCGTGCACGACCACGGCCGGCTCCTGGATGTTGTTCGATTCGTCGTCTTCGGCGTTCTTCTTCTGCGGTCCGCCCTCGGACGTGGACGTCCATGCCGCCACGAAGAGCACCAGCGTGGCCACCAGGTTGAAGAATGCGAGCAGGCCGATGATCGGGCCGAAGACGGCGCCGGAGCTGCCGCCGGAGACCAGACTCGACAAGCCGTTGGTCAGCGCGAATTTCAGCAGCTCGAAGCCCACTGCCGCAAAGATCGCGCCACGAACCAGCGCGCGCCTGGGCACCTTCATGTTCTTGGGTGGGATCACCGAGTAGACCCACAGGAAGATCAACAGGTCCGCTGCGATGGCCAGCAGCAATGACACCACCGTCAACACTGGCTTCAGCCAGCCGACGTCGCCGAGCCCGACCAGATCGAGCGCCCGGTCGGTCAGCGTGCTGGCGACGGAGCTCAACACCAACGACAGCACGAGCGCCAAGCCCAACCCCAGCAGCATCCACAGGTTCCGGAAGAGATTCTTGACGAAGCTTTCCTGCGCGACTTCCTGGTCCTCGTCGAAGTCGGGTCGCCACTGGGCCTGGATGGCCTGACGGACATTGCCCATCCAGCCGATTCCTGAATACAGGGCGATGACGAGGCCGATGCTCAAGACCGAATACCGGGCGGAGATCGCGTGGTTGAGCGCCTCGGAGATCGGGTCCTTGAGCGTCCCCGGGACCTGCTGGGCGATCTTGGCCTGCAGTTGCACCAGCAGATCCGGGCGAGAGCTGAGGATGAAACCGCCGATCGAGAACGACAGCATCAGGATCGGCACCAGGGCCAGGAACGAGAAGTAGGTGATGGCCGCCGCGAACTGCGACCCCAACCGCTCGCTGAAGCGGGCGGCCGCGCGTTTCATGTGCTGCACCCACTTCTTGGCCATCAGTGCGGCAATGGCGCCCTTGACCTTGCCCACCTTCGCCGCGACACCCGGACCCCCGGCGGTCTTCTTCTTCAGGTCTACGGCAGTGGCCATGGTGCCTCCCCGGTCGGCGGGCCGTGCTGGGCGCCGCGGGCACTACTGGCGGAAACCAGCTGACGCCGCGGCATCGCACGAGTCTGACAAACCATTGTCCGGGCTGCCGACGCCGGTACCCCGCTGTTCGGCCGCGAACATCCCACAAGGCGCCGCGAACATCCGGCTGGGGGCCGCGAACATCCGGCTGGGGCCGTGCCAGTTCAGGTGGTCGCCGTGACCAACCCGATGGTCGACGTGACCAAACCCCGGTGGTCGACGTGACCAACCCGGTGGTCGACGTGACCAAACCCCGGTGGTCGCCGTATCCACTCCCGGTGGTCGCCGTGTCCACTCCCGGTGGTCGCCTGAGCACCCCGGTCAGGTCAGGAAGCCGACCCTCTCGTACACGGCCGCGACCGTCTGCGAGGCCACCGCCGCCGCCCGGACCGCACCGGCCGCCAACACCCGGTCGAGCTCGGCCGGATCGGCCAAGTACCGGGCGACGGTCGCCTGCAACGGCGTCACGAAGTCGGTCCACACGCCGGCGAAGTCGCCCTTCAGGTCGCCGTACCCCTTGCCCTGGTAGGAGACCTCGAGGTCCGGGATGGAGGTCCCGGTGAAGACCGAGAGCAGCGACAGCAGATTCGACACGCCGGGCTTGGCCGTCTCGTCATACCGGATCTCGCGCTCGGTGTCGGTCACGGCGGACTTGATCTTCTTCACCGACGCCTTGACGTCGGCCAGCAGGTCCAGCGATCCGCCCGGAGACGACTTGCTCATCTTGGCGCCGGGCTCGCTCAGGTCGTAGATCTTCGCGGTGGCCTTGAGGATGTACGGCTCCGGCACCGTCAACGTGTCGCCGAACCGGGAGTTGAAACGCTGCGCCAGGTTCCGGGTGAGCTCGAGGTGCTGACGCTGGTCCTCGCCGACCGGTACCGCATCGGCCTGATAGGCCAGGATGTCGGCGGCTTGGAGAATGGGGTAGGTGAACAGGCCGACGCTCGTGCGGTCGACGCCGCCCTTGCCGGACTTGTCCTTGAACTGCGTCATGCGACCGGCCTCGCCGAACCCGGTCAGGCATTCCAGCACCCAGGACAGCTGGGTGTGGGCGGGAACGTGCGACTGCACGAACAGGGTGGAACGCTCCGGGTCGATGCCCAGCGCCAGCAGCTGGGCGGCCGCGATGCGGGTCCGCTGCCTCAGCAGTGCCGGATCGTGGTCGACCGTGATGGCGTGCAGGTCGACGATCGAGTAGAAGGTCTCGTGCGTGGCCTGCAGGTCGACCCACTGCCGGAGCGCTCCGAGGTAGTTGCCGACGTGGAACGAGTCGGCGGTCGGCTGGATTCCGGACAGGACGCGGGGACGGGTTGCGGGAAGAGCCATCCCTCGATCCTTCCATCTCGCAAGGACCGCTCCGGCCCGTCAGACCCCGGTGCGCTCGACCTGCCGGACTGCACCGGTTGAGTCAGCGGCGGCGTCGGCCGCATCGATCTGGGCCGGATCGATGGCGGCCCCATTGATCTGGGCAGGACCGACGGCGGCCGGATCGACGCCGGCCGTCGCCGACGCCCCGGGGGCCAACACCCGCGTCGAACCGGTCGAACCGGGGCGCTTCGACAGCGAGGGCAGGATGCCGGCGTCGCGGCCGCCGTCCACGACACCAGACGTGCTGGCGAGGACGACGGCAGGCCCGTCGTCCGCGCGACCGGGCGTGCCGTCCGCGAGCAAGGGCGTGCCGTCCGCATCCTCCGTGCCGGCGACGACAGCCGGCGTGCCGCCGACAGCAGCCGTGCCGCCACCGACAGCGGGCGCAGCATCCGGCGCGCCGTCTGCACCTGGCCGACGGCCGGGCAGCGCGACGGAGCCGACCTTGATCCGGGCGATGCGTCGGGAATCCATCGACGCGACCGTCAGGCTGCGGCCGTCGACGGTCACCGTGTCACCTTCGACCGCCAGCCTGCCCAGCCGTGCCATGACGAAGCCGGCAGCCGTGTTGTAGGGACCAGGGGGCAGATCCATCCCGGTGGCCTCCCGGAAGTCGTCCAGGTTGAGCAGCCCGTCCACCTCTCCGGTCTTGGCGGTCGGTGCCGGGGCCGCGCCGGACCTGCGCTCGGAGGTCATCTCGCCGACGATCTCCTCGACCAGGTCCTCCAGCGTGACGATGCCGTCGGTGCCGCCGTACTCGTCGACGACCACGGCGAGGTGCTGACCGGCTCTGCGCATCTCGTGCAGCGCGTCCAGCACGCCCTTGGTGCCGGGCACCACCGCGACGGGAGTCGCGACGTCCGCAACGGTCGCCGATCGGCCCAGGGCGTGCGTCGGGACCAGCAGGTCGCGCAGGTGCACGACTCCGACCACCTCGTCGGCATCCCTGCCGATGACAGGGAATCGGGAGTGCGGGTGCGCCAGCGCCATCCTCGCCGCGCGCGAGACGGTCAGCGACGCGGACAGGAACTCGACCTCCGGACGTGGCACCATCACCGCGCGCACATGGGTGTCCTCGGCGTCGAAGACGTCGGCGATCATCCGCCGCTCGACCGACGTCAACGACTCGTGGGCGGCGACCAGGGACTGCAGCTCTTCCGCCGTGATCTCGTCGCCGGTGGCCTTCGGATCGCCGCCGAGCAGCCGCACCATCAGGTCTGTCGACCGGCCCAGCAGCCAGACCGCCGGCCGGAACAGCCGAGCCAGCAGCGACAGCGGACCTGACGCGAACAGCGCGATCGCTTCACGGCGTTGCAGGGCAAGGCGTTTGGGTGTCAGCTCACCGAGCACCAACGAGAAGAACGAGATGATCAGCGTGACGCCGATCAGCCCGACGGGCGTTGCGGCGCCCTCGCTCATGCCGCGTTCGATCAACCACGCGGACACCCGCTCGGACACCGTGGCCGCGCCGAAGGCGGACGAGAGCATGGTGGCGACCGTGACGCCGATCTGCACGGCCGCCAGGAAACGGTTGGGATCGGCCACCAGCCGCTCGAGCCGGCGGCCCCGGGAGCCGTGATTGGCCGCCAGCTGCCGGACCTGGCTCTCCCGCAGCGAGATCATCGAGATCTCCGCCGCGTTGAAGCAGCCGCCGATCAGGATGAAGAGGGCGACCAGGCCCACCTCTTCCAGCAGGACCGTCACCGCTCGTCCCGAAGGCCGTCCACACGCACTGCAGGCGTACGGACAGCGTGCGGAAGGGGCACGGGGGGTGACGTCAGGTCCACGAAGAACGATCTTACGGCCCGCGGCCGACACCGGTCAGGTTGTCGAACTTCCTCGTCGATCGTTCGACGACCGGGCTCACGTACTGTGTGGCTGATCACAGGTCGATGACGCCCTCGGAGGACAAGATGAGTTTCGGCAGTCCGTATCCCGACGTCGACATCCCGGACGTGTTGCTGTTCGACTACCTGTTCGGCGACATCGACGACGTCGCGGACGACGTCGCACTGATCGACGGGTCGACCGGGGTGGAGACCACCTACGGGCAGCTGCGCGGCCAGATCGTCGCGCTGGCCGGCGGGCTGACCGCTCGGGGCGTCGCCGTCGGCGAGGTGTGTGCGATCCTGTGCCCGAACATCCCGGCGTTCGTGACGGTGTTCCACGGCGTAATGCGCGCGGGCGCAACGGCCACCACGGTCAATTCGCTCTACACCGCACACGAGATCGCCGAACAGCTGAAGGACTCGCGTGCCACTCACGTGTTCACCCTGTCGATGTTCCTGCCGCAGGTGGACGCCGCGTCCGCCGAGGTCGGCATCGCTCCGGCGAACGTCGTCCTCATCGACGGTTCGCCCGAGGTGCAGCCGGAGCGGACCAGCCTGCGGTCGCTGATGACGACCGGTGCTCCGGCTCCCGATCTGACCCTGGATCCCTCGACCCACCTGGCGGTGCTGCCGTACTCGTCGGGCACGACGGGTCGAGCGAAGGGCGTCATGCTCACGCACCGCAACCTGGTCGCCAACATCGCCCAGGGCGGGCCGGTCATCGGCATCACGCCGGCCGACCGGGTCCTGGCGGTGCTGCCGTTCTTCCACATCTACGGCATGAACGTGCTGATGAACGGTGGCCTGCACCGGCGCGCACCGATCATCACCATGCCGCGGTTCGACCTGCCGGAGTTCCTCCGGATCATCGCCGACCTGCACGCGACCTACCTCTACATCGCGCCGCCCATCGCCGTGGCGCTCGCCAAGCACCCGGTCGTGGACAGCTACGACACCTCGTCGATCCGCGTCATCTTCTCCGGTGCGGCGCCGCTCGACGAGGAGCTCGGTCGCGCGGTGGCGCGGCGGCTGGGCTGCACCGTCCGCCAGGGTTACGGGATGAGCGAGATGAGCCCGGTCAGTCACACCATTCCGGAGGACCGTGACGACATCCCTCTCGGCACCGTGGGTGTGACGCTGCCGAACATGGAGTGCAAGATCGTCGACCCGGCCACCGGTGAGGAGATCGCGGTGCCGGAGTCGGGCGTCAGTGCCCCGGGCGAGCTGTGGTGCAAGGGCCCGAACGTGATGGTCGGCTATCTCGCCGACCCGCAGGCGACAGCCGTCACCCTGGATGCCGACGGGTACCTGCACACGGGCGATGTCGCCACGGTGACCAGCGAGGGGTTCGTCCGGATCGTCGACCGGGTCAAGGAGCTGATCAAGTACAAGGGCTACCAGGTGCCGCCGGCCGAGTTGGAGGCGGTGCTGCTGACGCACCCGTCGATCGCCGATGCCGCGGTGATCGGGATGACGGACGCCGACGGCGAGGAGATCCCGAAGGCGTTCGTCGTCCTGCAGGCCGGCGCGGAACTGTCCGCGACCGATGTGATGACGTACGTGGCGGACCGTGTCGCCCCGCACAAGAAGGTGCGGGCGGTCGAGTTCATCCCGCTCATCCCCAAGTCGTCCGCCGGGAAGATCCTCCGCCGGGAGCTGCGCGCCCCGGCCTGACCCGCCTCCGCGCTTATCAACTGGGGCCGCGCTTATCAACTGGGCTCGCGCTTATCAACTAAGCGAATGTGGGACTGATGGGGACCGAGTCAACGAGTTCATTTGCGCGGCGCCGTCAGACGAACGCACCGCCGGCGGCCGTCACCCCAGCGGCCGGCGCGCCGTCCCCGACGCGCCAGCCGCCAGCAGAGCGTCAGGAGCTGATGCGGGCGGAGAGGTTCTCGTCGAGCGCGGCGAGGAAGTCCTCGGTGGTCAGCCACGGCTGGTCCCGGCCGATCAGAGCGGCGAGGTCCTTGGTCATCTTGCCGCTCTCGACCGTCTTGATGATCACGTCCTCCAGCGCCTCGGCGAACGCCGTGACCTCCGGGGTGCCGTCGAGCTTGCCGCGGTGCTTCAACCCGCCGGTCCAGGCGTAGATCGAGGCGATGGGATTGGTCGAGGTGGGCTTGCCCGCCTGGTGCTGCCGGTAGTGCCGGGTCACCGTGCCGTGCGCCGCCTCGGCTTCCACCACGCTGCCATCGGGCGTTGACAGCACCGACGTCATCAAGCCGAGCGAGCCGAAGCCCTGCGCGACGGTATCGGACTGCACGTCACCGTCGTAGTTCTTGCAGGCCCAGACGTAGCCGCCCTCCCACTTGAGCGAGGCGGCGACCATGTCGTCGATCA
>CAXTBG010000099.1:0-12310 GCA_964242105.1 uncultured Nakamurella sp.
GGCGCGCAGGACGAGATCGACCAGCAGGGCGCCGGCGACCAGGGCCTGATGTTCGGTTACGCCTGCTCGGACACCCCGGAGCTGATGCCGCTGCCGATCGCGCTGGCCCACCGGCTGTCCCGCCGCCTCGCCGCGGTGCGCAAGTCGGGCGCGGTGCCGTACCTGCGGCCCGACGGCAAGACACAGGTCACCATCGAGTACGTCGGCGACAAGCCGGTCCGGCTGGACACCGTCGTGCTGTCCACCCAGCACGCCGAGGACATCGACCTGGAGAGGCTGCTGGCGGTCGACATCGCCGAGCAGGTCGTCGCGCCGGAGCTGGCGCTGCTCGACCTGGACGTCACCGACCACCGACTGCTGGTCAACCCCACCGGGCGGTTCGTCATCGGCGGGCCGATGGGCGACGCCGGCGTGACCGGCCGCAAGATCATCGTCGACACCTACGGCGGGATGGCCCGTCACGGTGGCGGCGCCTTCTCCGGCAAGGACCCCTCGAAGGTCGACCGCTCGGCGGCCTACGCGATGCGGTGGGTGGCCAAGAACGTGGTGGCGGCCGGCCTCGCGGACCGGATCGAGGTACAGGTGGCGTACGCGATCGGGGTGGCCGCGCCGGTCGGCCTGTTCGTCGAGACGTTCGGCACCGAGCAGATCGACCCCGACAAGATCGCCGACGCGGTCCGCCAGGTCTTCGACCTCCGGCCCGCGGCGATCATCCGCGACCTGGACCTCAAGCGGCCGATCTACGCCAAGACCGCCGCCTACGGCCACTTCGGGCGCACCGACATCGACCTGCCCTGGGAGCAACTGGACCGTGTCGCCGCGCTGAAGGCCCACCTCGGTCTCTGACCCGGTTCGGGTCTGCCGGTTCGACCCGCTGGGCCGACTCGCTGGTCCAATCCTGCCGTTCCGACCCGCTCGGCCGACTCGCTGGTCCGGGCCGCTGGGCCGACTCGGCAGGCTGGGCCGACTCGCCGGTCCGACCCTGCCGGGCCGACCCGCCGGTCCCCCTCGGCAGGCTGGGCCGACTCTCCGGTCCGACCCGTGGCACCGTGACGCCATCCGCGTGCCCGTCGACGGGCATACGGGCATGCGTCTGCAGCGTGCGTCTGCTGCCACCGGTGGACAGCAGCGCGGCGCTGACGGTGCGGTCTGATATCCAGAACGCATGACCACGGCCGCCCGCCCCCGCCGCAAGACGGTCGGCGCCAAGGTCCCGGCGGACGTGCTGCCCATCGCCAGGGTCGCGGTCGACGTGTCCCTCGCCCACCTCGACCGCGCGTTCGACTATCTGGTCGCCGACGACCAGTCGGCCGCGGCGCAGCCCGGCACCCGGGTGCGGGTGCGGTTCGCTGGCCGGTTGCTCGACGGGTTCGTGCTCGAACGCGCGGAGTCCTCCGAGCACGACGGCCGCCTGGGCTTCCTCGAGCGGGTGGTCTCTGCCGAACCGGTGCTGACGCCGCAGGTCGCCCGGCTCGCCCGAGCAGTCGCCGACCGGTACGCCGGGTCCATGGCCGACGTGCTGCGGCTGGCCGTGCCTCCACGGCACGCGCGCACCGAGAGCACCCGGCCACCGGAGCCGGCCCCCGACGACCTGACGGTCGCCGCCGCCGCGGGTGACTCCCCGCCGGACGTCGTGCCCGCCCCACCGACCGCGCTCGATGCCTCGGGCTGGTCGGCCTACCGCGCGGGCGGGGCGTTCCTGGAGGCGATCCGGGCGGGGCGCCCGGTCCGCGCGGTGTGGCAGGCCCTGCCCGGCGAGGACTGGCCGGCCCGTCTGGCCGAGGCCGCGGCGACCGCCTTCGCCGCCGGGCGGGGTGCGCTACTGGTCGTCCCCGACGCCGGCGACCTGCACTTGCTCGACCGCGCGCTGGCAGCGCTGCTGCCCCGCGAGCACTTCGTCACGCTGGCCGCAGACCTCGGCCCGGCGGAACGGTATCGGCGCTACCTCCGGCTCAGCCGGGGGCAGGTGCGGGTCGTCGCCGGGACGCGGGCGGCCGCGTTCGCACCCGTCGCGGATCTCGCGGTGGTCGCCGTGTTCGACGACGGGGACGACCTGCTCGCCGAACCCCGCGCGCCCTATCCGCACACCAGGGAGGTGCTGATGCTGCGTTCCGCCGCGCAGCCCTGCGCCCTGCTGGTCGGTGGCCGGGCCCGGACGGCGGAGGCGGAACTGCTGTTGCGCAGCGGGTGGGCGCGGCCGATCGCCGCGGACCGGTCGGCGGTGCGCTCCGCCGCGCCCCGGATCGAGGCGGCCGGCGGCGACTACGCCGTCGGCGCCGACTCCGCCGCGGCCGGTGCGCGGCTGTCCCCGGCCGCCTTCGCCGCGGCGCGGGGTGCCCTGGCGGCGGGCCGGCCGGTGCTGGTCCAGGTGCCCCGACGCGGCTACCTCCCGACGCTGGCCTGCGCGCGGTGCCGCCGCCCGGCCCGGTGCCGGCACTGCCACGGCCCCCTGGCGCTCGGTGGGGCGCGTCGCCCACCGGCCTGCCGGTGGTGCGGCGTGCCGGAGGCCCACTTCAACTGCGCCGCGTGCGGCGGCTCGGATCTGCGCACCGCTGCCATCGGGGCCGGCCGCACGGCGGAGGAGCTGGGCCGGGCGTTTCCCGGTGTCCGGCTGGTCACCTCGGCGGGCGACTCGGTCCGGCCCAGCGTTCCGGCGGAACCGGTCATCGTCGTCGCGACCCCCGGAGCCGAACCGGTGGTCGAGGCGCCGGCCGGCGACCAGGGCCCGGATGCGCCGGTCCGTGGGTACGGCGCCGCACTGCTGCTGGACGGCGCCGCACTGCTCGGCCGAGCGGACCTGCGGGCCGCCGAGGAGGCGTTGCGGCGGTGGATGGCGGCCGCCGCCCTGGTCGTGCCGGCCTCGGCGGGCGGTCGCGTCGTGGTCGGCGCCGACGGCTCGCTGCCCACCGTCCAGGCGCTCATCCGGTGGGACGCGGCCGGGCACGCCGCGGGCGAGCTGGCCGCCCGGACCGAGCTGGGTTTTCCGCCCGCCGTCGCGATGGCCTCCCTCGAGGGTCCGGAGGCGGACGTCGCCGCGGCGGCCGCGGACCTGTCCCTGCCCGAGGGGTCCGACGTCCTGGGGCCGGTGCTGCTCGCGGATCTGTCGCCGTCGGTCTCGCCAGCCGGCGCACCGCCCCGGGAGGACGCCGCCAGGGTGCTGGTGCGGGTTCCCGCGGCCGGCCGCAAGCAGCTCGCCGCGCAGATCAAGGTGCTCGCGGCCGCGCGGTCGGCGCGCAAGCAGGCCGAGAACCTTCGGCTGCGCATAGATCCGCAGGAGCTGTTCTGACCGCGCAGACAGCCGGCCCGGGCCGGACACCGCCCGGCGCGGTGCGTCGATCAGTCGAGCCGGGCCTGCAGACCGGTCCGCACCGCCGGCCACTCGTCGGCCAGGATGGAGTACACGACGGTGTCGCGGAAGCTGCCGTCGGCTCGGAGCCGGTGCCGGCGCAGCACCCCCTCGCGTACCGCGCCCAGTCGTTCGATGGCCGCCTGCGACCGCTCGTTGACACTGTCCGTCTGGATCTTGACCCGGCCGAATCCGCAGTCCTCGAAGGCGTGGGCCAACAACAGCAGCTTGCACTCGGGGTTGACCTGCGTTCCCCAGGCGCTCGGCGTGTAGGCGGTGTAGCCCAGCAGCAGCCGCTCGTCGGACAGGTACAGATCGGCCAGGCTGGTGGTGCCCACCACCGACCCGGCCTCGCCGAGGGCGCCCTCGCCGGTCAGCCGCACCGTGTACGGCGTCCGGCCCGGGGTCGACAGTGCCGCGCCGAGCACGGCGCCCATCTTCTCCGAGGTCTTCGGCCGTGCCGCCGGCCCGCCCATGAAATTACCGGCGTAGACCCGGTCGTCGTCGAGCGCGGCGAACAGCGCGGGCGCATCCCCCAGCTCGCTGCGGTCCAGTCGGACATAGCGGCCGACCAGCGGGCGGCCATCCGGTGCAAGGGCTGACATCGGTCCTCCGAGGACTGGAAGCGACAGAAGTGGAAGCGGCAGCAGGCGAAGGCGGGCACTTGCCGCGCGACTGCGCCGCCCGCGCGACGGCGCTGCACGCGACGGAGGAACCGCTCCGCGCTGTCCCATGATCGCAGCAATGTCGCCCGATCGTTGCTGCACACGATGCATGGCTCCGCAGAACGGGGGGTCTGCAGCGAAGGCGTCGCCGGGTGCAACCTCCGTAGACTGCTCGGGCACGGCACGGGTCGAGCGCCGGATGGACGAGGAGGGCGAGCAGATGCGGATCGTCTTCGCCGGTACCCCCGCCGCCGCCGTTCCGTCGCTGCGGGCGCTGCTCGCGTCCCGGCACGACGTGGTCGCCGTCGTCACCCGCCCCGATGCGCCCGCCGGCCGAGGGCGGCGCACCGTCCCGTCACCGGTCGCCGCGCTCGCCGGCGACGCCGGGTTGGAACTCCTGACGCCCGCCACCACCCGCGACCCGGCGTTCGTCGCCCGGCTGCGGGAGATCGCGCCGGACGCGGCCGCCGTGGTCGCCTACGGCGCGATCCTGCGGCAGGACGTGCTCGACGTGCCCGAGCACGGCTGGGTCAACCTGCACTTCTCCCTGCTCCCGGCATGGCGCGGCGCCGCCCCGGTGCAGGCGGCGATCCGAGCCGGGGACGCGATGACCGGTGCCAGCACCTTCCGGCTCGAGGCGGGTCTGGACACCGGGCCGGTGTACGCGGTGGTGACCGACACCGTCGCGCCGCGGGATACCGCGGGGTCGCTGCTCGACCGGTTGGCGGTGTCCGGTGCCCAGCTGCTGGTCACTACCCTGGACGGCATCGAGGACGGCTCCCTGGTCCCGGTCGCGCAGCCCGTCGACGGCGTCAGCAGCGCGCCGAAGATCACCGTCGCCGACGCGCAGGTGCACTGGGATCGCCCGACCGTCGCGGTCGACCGGTTGATCCGCTCGGTGACGCCGGCCCCCGGCGCCTGGACCACCTCCCCCTGGGGGCGTCTCGGGCTCGGGCCGGTGGAACCGACCGACGAAGCCGGACTGCGGCCGGGCGAGCTCGCCGCCGGCCGGCGGGAGGTGCTCGTCGGGACGGCCGGCGCGGCGGTGCGGCTGAGTACGGTGCAGCCGGTGGGGAAGCGGCCGCTGCCGGCGGCGGACTGGGCACGCGGCGTCCGGCCCCCGGCCGGTGCCGCGCTCGGCGAACCCGCGTCGCCCGACCGCACCCACGGGACCACGGTGCCGGGCGTGGACGACAGGACTGCCCGATCCGCAGCACCGGGCGGACCGGCGGCCCACGGCGTACCCCGGGCGGACGGTGCCCGCCGATGAGTTCCGCCGACCGCCCGGCCCGCACCGGGCGGCCCAGTCAGGGCCCCCGCGGTGCGCGTTCGTCCGCCCGCCGGGGCGGCGACGGGCCGCCCCGCCGCCCGCAGACCCGCCGCCCGCCGGACATCGACCACGCCCGCCAGGCGGCCCTGGACGTGCTCGCGGCGGTCCGGTCGAGAGGCGCCTATGCGAATCTCACGCTGCCCGGTCTGCTGAACGACCGGAAGCTGTCCGGCCGGGACGCAGCGCTGGCCACCGAGCTGGCGTACGGCACCTGCCGGACGCTCGGCCAGCTCGACGCCGTGATCGGCGCGTGCTGCGACCGGCCGCTCGCCGATCTGGACGGACCCGTCCTGGACGCGCTCCGGCTGGCGGTGTACCAGCTCCTGCACACCCGGGTGCCCGACCACGCCGCGGTGTCGGTGACCGTCGACCTGATCAGGGCGGGGCCGAATCCGGGTGCGGCAGGCTTCGTCAACGCGGTGCTCCGCCGGGTGACGGGCCACGACCTGGCCGGCTGGATCGCCGAGATCGGCCCGGACCGCGCGGTGGATCCGCTCGGTCACCTCTCGCTGGCCACCGCCCACCCGCGCTGGATCGCGACCGCCCTGCAGGACGCGCTCGGCGCCGACGACAGCGAGGCCGGGATGGCCGAGCTGGAAGCGGCGCTGCTGGCGGACGACGTCCCGCCGCAGGTCCACCTGCTCGCCAGGCCCGGGCGGATCACCCAGGACGAGCTGATGGTCGCGGCCGGCGGCGAGCGGGCCCGGTACTCACCGTTCGGTGTGTACCTGCCGACGGGCGATCCCGGCCGGCTGAGCGCGGTCGTCGACGGCCGGGCAGCGGTCCAGGACGAGGGGTCGCAGCTGGTCGCGCTGGCGCTGGCGAGCGCGGAGCTCGACGGGCCCGACCGGCGCTGGCTGGACCTGGCCGCCGGCCCGGGCGGAAAGGCGGCCCTGTTGGGCGCCTGGGCCGCGCAGTGCGGCGCCCGTGTCGACGCGGTCGAGATCACCCCGCACCGGGCCGATCTGGTCCGGCAGGCGGTGGCCGGGCTGCCGGTGGCGGTGCACACCGCCGACGGCCGCAATTCGGGCCTGCCGGCCGGCGGGTTCGACCGGGTGCTGCTCGACGCGCCGTGCACCGGGCTCGGCGCACTCCGCCGCCGGCCGGAGGCGAGGTGGCGGCGTCAGCAGACCGATGTCGCCCAGCTGGTCCGGCTGCAGCGCGAACTGCTGGAGTCGGCGGCCGAGCTGGTCCGGCCCGGCGGCCTGGTCGCCTACGTCACCTGCTCCCCGCACCTGGCCGAGACCGCGGGCGTGGTGGCGCGGCGGCCGCCGCAGCTCGAGCTGATCGACGCCCGCCCGTTTCTCCCGGGGGTGCCGGACCTGGGCTCCGGCCCGACCGTCCAGCTGTGGCCGCACCGGCAGGGCACCGACGGGATGTTCCTGGCGTTGCTGCGCCGCTCCGGCTGACGCGTCGGGCGGTTCTGGTTGGTCGCCGGGCGGCCCTCCAGGCCGTGACCGAGCACTCGCCTGCCGGGCCACCCGGGTCGATGCGGTCCTCGTACGCTGGCCCCGTGGCCCCGTTGATCGCACCCAGCATCCTGTCCGCCGATTTCGCCCGGCTCGCCGACGAGGCGGCCGCCGTGACGGGCGCCGACTGGCTGCACGTGGATGTGATGGACAACCACTTCGTGCCCAACCTGACGCTCGGCCTGCCGGTGGTGCAGTCGTTGCTCGCCGCGACCGACATCCCGCTGGACTGCCATCTGATGATCGAGGACCCGGACCGCTGGGCGGTCGCCTACGCCGAGGCCGGTGCCTACAACGTCACGGTGCACGCCGAGGCGGTGGCCGACCCGGTGACGATGGCCGTCGAGCTGCGCGCGGCCGGCGCGAAGGCCGGGCTGTCGCTCAAGCCGGGGACCGACCTGGACGACTGGCTCGAGGTGCTCCCGCACTACGACACGCTGCTGGTCATGACGGTGGAACCGGGTTTCGGCGGCCAGGCGTTCCGGCCCGAGATGATGGACAAGGTCCGCAGGGCGCGCCGCATGGTGGAGACCGGGCACCTCACCGTGGTGGTGCAGGTGGACGGCGGCATCGATCTGCAGACCATCGAGCAGGCCGCCGAGGCGGGCGCGGACTGCTTCGTCGCCGGGTCCGCCGTGTACGGGACGACCGACCGCGCCGCGGCCGTCGCGGGCCTGCGCGCAAAGGCCGCCACCTTCGCCCGGCCGGCCGTGCCGGAGGAGCAGTCCTGACGCCGGCACCGGCGCGCCCCGCGGTGGTGGAGTATGGGAAGAGGCCCGCGAGGTGCGGGACCGGCTGGTAGTGGATGGGATGGGACATGTTCACCGGGATCGTCGAAGAGCGTGGCGAAGTGGTCGCGCTGGAGCTCGCGCCGGACGGCGCCGACGCGCGCGTCACGGTGCGCGGGCCCGTCGTCACCCAGGACGTGCGGCACGGTGACTCCATCGCGGTGTCCGGTGTCTGCCTGACCGTGGTCGAGTCCGGCGGCGGGACGTTCACCGCGGACGTGATGGCCGAGACCCTGCTGCGGACCAGCGCCAAGGAGTGGGCACCCGGCCGCCAGGTCAACCTCGAGCGGTCGGTCACGCCGACCACCCGGCTCGGCGGGCACGTCGTGCAGGGGCATGTCGACGGGGTCGGCACGGTCGTCGCCCGCGTTCCGCACGAGGGGTACGACGAGTTCAGCATCTCCGTCGGCCGCGACCTCGCCCCCTACATCGCCGGCAAGGGCGCCATCGCCGTCGACGGCATCTCGTTGACCGTCATCGCCGTGCAGGACGTCGACAACGGCGCCGTGTTCACCCTCGGCATCATCCCGGAGACCAGGGCCGCGACGACGCTGGGCACGGCCGCCGTCGGCGCCGGCGTCAACATCGAGGTGGACGTGATGGCCAAGTACGTGGAACGCCTGCTCGGCTTCCGCGCCGGCCCTCCTGCCGTGGAGTCCCCTGCCGCGAACCACACTGCTGCGGAGCAACGATGACCATCACCGACCAGGCGAGTGAACGGGTGCGGACCGACGCCGGTTTCGACACCATCGACTATGCCGTCGCCGAGATCGCCCGGGGCCACGGGGTGATCGTCGTCGACGACGAGGACCGCGAGAACGAGGGCGACCTGATCTTCGCCGCCGAGCTGGCGACGCCGCAGCTGGTTGCCTTCACCGTGCGCTACTCCTCCGGCCTGATCTGCGTGCCGATGACGGGGGAGGACTGCGACCGCCTCGGTCTGCCGCCGATGTACCACATCAACCAGGACCGCAAGGGGACCGCCTACACCGTCTCCGTCGACGCCAGGGAGGGGGTGAGCACGGGCATCTCCGCGGCCGACCGGGCATTGACCATGCGGGTGCTGGCTGATCCGGAGACGACGGCCGACGACCTCACCCGGCCCGGCCACGTCCTGCCGCTGCGTGCGCGGGAGGGCGGCGTCCTGGTCCGGCCCGGTCACACCGAGGCGGCGGTCGACCTCGCGAAGCTGGCCGGGCTGCGGCCCGTCGCCGGCATCTGCGAGATCGTCTCGTCCAGCAGCGTCGGCGAGATGGCCCGGCTGCCCGAGCTCAAGGAGTTCGCCGACGCGAACGACCTGGCGCTGATCTCGATCGCCGACCTGGTGGCCTACCGGAGGGCCAGGGAGAGCCAGGTCACCAGGATCGCCGACGCCCGGATGCCGTTGGTGCAGGGCGACTTTCGTGCCGTCGGCTACCTGAGCTCGGTGGTCGACCGGGAGCTGATCGCGCTGGTGTACGGCGAGATCGGCGACGGCGAGGACGTGCTGGTCCGGGTGCACTCGGAGTGCCTGACGGGCGATGTCCTCGGATCGCTGCGGTGCGACTGCGGGCCGCAGCTGCATGCCGCGCTGGACGCCGTCGTCGCCGAGGGCCGCGGGGTGGTGCTCTACATCCGCGGGCACGAGGGTCGCGGCATCGGGCTGCTGGAGAAGTTGCGGGCCTACGAGCTGCAGGACGCCGGCGCCGACACGGTCGACGCCAACCTGGCGCTCGGCCTGCCGTCGGACGCGCGGGAGTACGGCACGGGCGCCCAGGTGCTCGCCGATCTCGGGATCAAGTCGATGCGGCTGCTGACCAACAACCCGGCCAAGCGGGCCGGGCTCGAGGGCTACGGCCTGCAGATCGTCGGCCGGGTGCCGCTCGCCGTGTCGGTCAACCCGGAGAACGTTCGCTACCTGACCACCAAGCGGGACCGGATGGGTCACGACATCTCCGAACTGCACGGGGAGTCGGGCCGATGAGCGGCGAGGGCCGGCCGGAGCCGACCGTTCCGAGCGCACCGGGGCTCCGGGTGGGCGTGGTCTCCACCTCCTGGAACTCCGCGATCACCGACGTGCTGCTGGAGCGCGCGCTGGCCGTCTGCACGCAGGCCGGGACGGCGACGCCGACCGTCGTCCGGGTACCCGGCGCCGTCGAGCTGCCCGTGGTGGCGCAGCAGTTGGCCTCCGACCACGACGCCGTGGTGGCGTTGGGAACCGTCATCCGCGGCGGTACCCCGCACTTCGAGTACGTCTGCGACGCGGTGACCGCCGGGTTGACAAGGGTGGCGCTGGACTCCGGCGTCCCGGTGGGCAACGGCGTGCTGACCTGCGACTCCCTGCAGCAGGCCGTGGACCGCAGCGGCGCGCCCGATTCCCACGAGGACAAGGGCGGCGAGGCCGCGGCGGCCGCGATCGAGACGGCCCTGGTGCTGCGCAGGCTGCGCGGCACCGGAACCGGGATGGGGTTCGGGCTATGAGGCGGCGGGCGATGAGCCGCCGGGCGGGGAACGTGCGACGCGGGATGAGGGGACGGGCGCGATGAGTGCCGAGAACAAGCCGACCACGCCGCCGCTGCTGGTGGTCCGCCCGCGGCGTATCGCCATCCTCGCCAGCATCTCGGCCTCGGTGGTGGTGATCACCATGGTGGTGGTGGGCATCCTGCTGCACGGGACCAACGACGGCGTGGCGTTCCAGACGTCCGACCAGATCGGGCTGATCGGGCTCGGTGTGCTGATCGGCATCGCGATCCTGATGATGGCGCGACCGACGCTCAAGGTCTTCGAGCAGGGCATGCTGGTCCGCAACATCCTGGGCGAGAACTTCTACCCGTGGCCGCTGATCTACGGCATCTCCTTCCCGCAGGGCGCGCAGTGGGCACTGCTACGGATGCCCGACGACGAGACACACCCCGTCATGGCCATCCAGCTGCTGGACCGCGGCCGCGCCGTCGAGTCGCTCAAGTCCGTTCGCGCCCTGCACCAGCGGTACGCCCCGGCGCCACCGGTGTCCAGCGTCCCCGACGAGCGGGCCATCCAGTTGATGTCCGAGCAGGAGAACGACCGTCCGCTCGGCCGGCTGGAGATCATCGACCGGATCAACGCGGCGAAGAAGGCCCCGCCGCCGAAGTAGACACGCCCTGGCGTCAGGCCATCGGGTGCGGCGCCCGCCGGCCCAGAGCCTCGCCCGGTCCCATACCCGGTTCGTCAGGCACGACGGAGTAGTCGCGGAACGCCGCCTGCAGGGACTGCAGACCGTCCCGGAAGGCCGCAGCGTGCGGGCCGAGGTCGGGCAGGGCGGCCTGCAGCAGACCGGCCAGCGCGGTGATCAGGGTGCGGGCCTCGTCCAGGTCGCGGTGCTCCGGGTCGTCCGGGTCGTCCGACGCCAACCCCAGCTGCTCCGCGGCCGCCGACATCAGCATCACGGCGGCCCGGCTGATCACCTCGCCGGCCGGGATATCGGCCAGATCCCGGCCGTCCGGATCGCGTTGCTGCTGCTCGGACGGTGTTGGTTCGGGGCTGCTCACACCGTGTAGAGTGTCAGGCGCGACCAGCTCCCGATTCATCGGGGGTGATGCCCTGCGCGAGCGGGGCGGTCCTGGCGTCAGAAACCTTGCGGAGAATGTTCCGTTCACGGTCACCGCCGCCAGGACGACAAGTGGAGCCCGACTCCCACCCGAGTGTGCAGTGGATCCCGTACCGGGACCGCGTGCGGCCGGGTCCAGGTCCGCCGATGGAGACGTCGGTGGTGCATGCCCGTCACCGGGTCAGGTGCTGGGTGTCTTCGGGCTCTGCGTGCTCTCCCGCAGGGCCCTTTTGCATGTCTGGGTTCTGCGGCGGGACCGGCACACCCACGCGCCACCCAAGACCCGCAGGTAACCAGGAGGATTCAATCAGCGTCGAGCCACGTATCAACGACAGGATTCGCGTTCCAGAGATTCGTCTCGTCGGGGCAGCCGGAGAACAGATCGGCATCGTCACCGTCACCGAAGCACTTCGTATGGCCCAGGAGCAGGACCTCGACCTGGTCGAGGTGGCACCGGAAGCCCGGCCGCCGGTCGCCAAGCTCATGGACTACGGCAAGTTCAAGTACGAAAGTGCGCAGAAGGCCCGCGAAGCCCGTCGTCACCAGGTCCTGACGGTCATCAAGGAAATGAAGCTGCGGCCGAAGATCGACTCGCACGACTACGAGACCAAGAAGGGTCACGTCGAGCGGTTCCTCAAGGCCGGTGACAAGGTCAAGGTCACCATCATGTTCCGCGGTCGCGAGCAGTCCCGGCCCGAACTGGGCTTCCGGCTCCTGCAGCGGCTGTCCGTCGACGTGGCCGAGCTGGGCTTCGTCGAGAGTGCGCCGAAGCAGGACGGCCGCAACATGATCATGGTTCTCGCGCCGCACAAGTCGGCCAAGGCCAAGCCGGTGGCCACGCCCGCCTAGCGGTCAGGGCCAGTAGTACCGCTCCACCCACCGTCGCCGGTGCTCGCACAGCGGCGCGGCGGCGAATCGTCGCTGTCGGCCGCCCGCGGCCGGGCGCGCCGTTCCATCGGCCCTACCAGAGCGTCCGTGCACCACCAGCGGCCGTCCACATCGAAGCAAGTGAGGAATGTCATGCCAAAGAACAAGACCCACTCCGGGATGAAGAAGCGGGTCAAGATCACCGGCACCGGGAAGATCGTGCACCAGGGCTCCGGCAAGCGTCACAACCTGGAGAACAAGTCCACCAAGCGCATCCGCC
>CAXTBG010000100.1:0-12206 GCA_964242105.1 uncultured Nakamurella sp.
TGATCGTGGTGGCCGTCGTCACGGACGCGAGCGCCCCCCCGCCCGTCATGGACCCACCGAGGTCGGAGATCTGCTTGACGAACGTGTTGTGCGCGTCGACCAGCGCGCCCCGCCCCTCGGGCGACATGGTCGCGTAGCGCGCCTGGTCTTCGTAGACGAGGACGATGTACTGGGACATGAACTGCCTCCTGCACTGGGTTGCGGGCCGGCCTGTCCGGCTCCGTCACTAGCGACGACGAACACCCTGCCGCCGGATCGACAGCCAGGCCTGGATCTTCCTCAAGATTTTTTCCGGCGCCGCCGCCGTGCGTGCTGGAGTCCGCTGTGCCTGCTGAAGGGCACTCTAGCGGCCCCGAAAGGAGGACTCCGGCACGCAAAGTGCACTCAGGCACGCAAGGGGTGGGGGAGGCGGGCTCCGCGCCGGACGGCGGCCAGCAGCATCCACGCGACGTCCACGACCTCGACGCTCCCGGGTGCGGAGCCGGCGGCCTGCTGGGACGTCAGGGCGTCGGACAGCCTCACCCGGCAGAACGGGCAGGCGACGGCGATCTGGTCGGCACCACCGGCGAAATGCTGATGCGGCCCATCGCTCCAGGCCAAGCCACGAATGTGCTGAGCCGTGCTGGCTACCGACTCCATGGTCGACGCAGACCATCCACGCTGACGCGCGAGAGCGTCGTAGACCTCAAACCACGTCGGATGACCAATCGGCGGGCCACGTAATATCCTGATCATGGACTGCAGCACCGCTGGCCTCCAGCGCGACCTCGCCGGGGCCAGTTCGACACGTCACGCCGGGGCCAACTTGGGTTGACAGAGCCAAGCCACCCGCACCCGTCGTCCGATGAGGTCGATCATGGGTGCGCATCGCCAACCCGACCGCCGCCAGGGTCCGAGTGGCACCAGTTCGGCCCGAGTGGACACCGACGCCGGTGCGCCGGGGAGCAGCGTTCCGTCGCATCGCGCGAGCATTCGCCAGGCCGGGTTCAGGTCATCAACGCCGTTTCCCACACCTCGGTGTTGTGGTCGATGTAGTCGGCCGCAGAGCCCCAGTGCTTGCCGTGTCCCTCGGCCCACAGTCGGGCCCAGGGCTCGGTGCCAGTGGTGTGACCTCGGCGGAGCAGCTCGTACATCCCGCGGACGTGGGCGGTGATCAACGCGGGCAGCTCGCGGCGTTGCTTCCCGTCCAAGCCGTATCCATCGACCAGGGCGCGCAGCCGGGTGCCGTCCATGGCGGGATCGCCACCGTGGTCGAGCGCGAAGCCGTGGGCGGCGTAAGCCAGGTCCCACAACCGGGATCCAGGGCCGGCGCCGTCCCAGTCGATGAACACCCACCGATCGCCGTCCCGAACAAGGTTCCACGGGGCCAGGTCGTGATGGCAGATCAATTCCTCCCGGTCGGGCGGGATCGCCACCTGCCACTGCGCATCAGGCGGCGGGTGGAAATTCTCTGCTGCGTCGTGCATCAGGCGGATCATCCGTCCCAGGCGGTGGAGTTCGCCCAGGTCGAGCGGCGGCATCCGGTCGGCCAGTGCACCAGGGATGTACTCCAGAACCTGGCGGCCAGCGCCATCGAGCCCCAGATGCCGGGGTGAGCCCTCGAAGCCGGACACGGCGAGGTGCTGCAGCAGAGCGGCCACCGCCGGTGTCGCCGCGGTGGCCGGCTTGCGGACCGTGCGCCCCACCCGCACGACCTCGTCAGCGACGTTGCCCCCGGTCAAGGCTTCTTCGTCGTCGCACATGCGTCCAGTATGCGAAAACGGCACGGGCAGGGGCTCGACAGAGATAGCAAGCTGTTGGACGTCGGCTCGGCCGTATGCGATCCGAACCCGGCTCGTACGGGGATCGGTTACCTTGCGACCGATGCGAAGGCGGCGAGCCGTCAGGGCCGGCCGGGTGCCCGGCTCAACCGACCGCGAGCTGGCCGACCGGGACGGCCGCGGGCAGCGTCTGCTGGGGGTCGCGGGCGTTGTGCCACAGGGATACGCCGAGACCGATGAGCGCGACGCCCTCCGGGACCGCGAGCGGCCGGTCGAACGATTCCGGCAGGACCGCGAGAAAGGCGGTGGCGAGAGTACTGGCGGCAAGCAGAGCAGCCGCCCAGCGGGCGAGGATCCCGGTGCGGAGGAGCGCGATGCCGAACGCCAGTCCGCCGACGATGTAGCCGGCGCCGGCGATGTCGAACAGCGCCTGCAGTCCGCCGATGGCACCCTTGGGATGCGCGCCGGTGGCGGCTGCGACGGCGTCGTCGACGAACGCGGGTTCGGTGTCGACCAGGGTGGGCAGCACAGCGGCGGCGATCACCTCGACCGAGAAAAGGGCCAGATACCCGGCGGCGAAGACGAGGTAGCCGATCAGGCCGACGAGGCCGGCTTGGCGATGCTGGCGCACGTACATGCCGGTGATGCCTGCCAGCGCCAGCACCGCCATGACGATCTTGGCGATGCTGCGGGTGACCCACCGGGTGGTCTCGGTGGTGAAGGTGCCGCTCGCCGGGTGGTTCATCTGGACGGCGATGAAGATGCACCCGGCCACCGCGGCTGCGGCGCCGGCGGTTCTGGTGAGGCCGGTGGCGGTGACGTGCATGACGGGCTCCTGGCTCCGGCCGGATCGTGCGTCCGGCGATGTTCATCGACGCTAGGTGTTCGATGGGCGAACCCACATCACATGACGATGCGACCGGTGGGTGAGTGCGGCCGGTCGGCTCGATGTCACCGGTCGGGCCACAGCAGCTTCAGCTCGGCCGCCCGACTGACCGCGCCGCGCCGGGTGTTGGCGTCCAGCTTGGTGAAGATGTGCCGGGTGTGCGTCCGGAAGGTGTTGATCGACAGGTACAGCCGGCGGGCGATCTCGGGCCCGGTCAGGTCGGTCGCGAGCAACCGGAGGACCTCTAGCTCCCGCTCGCTCAACGGCTCCCGACCACCGGGCAAGGCCGGACGGCTCCCGGCGGGTCCGCCAGGTGCACGCTGGCCCGCCCGGAGAAGTGCCGACGCCTCGGCCGAGCCGGGCACGTCGGGACGCCGCGCTGCGGCCCGGAGCAGCTCGCCCATCGCGGGCCCTTCGTCGAGGAACAGCCGGCCGTACCCGACCGGGACGGCGCCGCGGAGTGCGCGGCCGAGGTCCGCGAGTGCGGCATCCGGGTCGCCGGAGCCGCGGTGTCCCAGGGCGCGGACCAGCAGGGCCTCGATGAGGCTGCCGCCTCGATCCGCGGCCTCCGCAGCGGCGACGATGCGGTCCAGCAGCGGAAACGCCCGCTGGAGGAGGTGAGGCCGGGGGCCGGTGCGGTGCTGCGCGAGGAGCAGACGGGCCATGGTGAGCTGGTCGTACTCGGCCAGGTAGCCGGCTGGGTCGTCGGCGCCGACGGCATGGTCACGTGCCCACACCGCCGCGTCCTCGAGCCGCCCCTGCGCGATGTGGATCCGCGCCCTCATGGCCGGGATGGGACGGACGTCCGGGAAGTAGCCAGGCAGGTAGAGCGGCTCCGCCTGATCGAGCATGCCGACGGCGCCGTCCAGGTCCCCGCCGGCCACCAGCAGCGCGGCCATGGCGGTGTACCAGCGGTGTCGGTTCTCCGGCAGCGACGCGCGTTCGCCGAGGTCACGAGCCATGCTCAGGTGGTATCCGGCCGCGCCGAGATCGCCCTGTTCCCGCAGGACGTCCCCGAGGCCGACATGCAGGTCGCCGATCGTCGACCGGGCGGAATCCGGCTGGACCTCCGCCGTCTGCAGAGCCTTCTCGTAGAGTCGCCGCGCCTGGTCCGGCCGTCCGCGAGCCAGCCACATCGCGGCCAGGACCACCGTGCTGCCGAGCTCGTCGGCCAGGTTGCCGGCGGCGTGCAAACTGCGCACGGCTTCGCCGAAGGTGTCCATCGCCGCGGAAAGATCGCCTGCGGCCCAGGCAGCCAGGCCGAGGAATCCCGCGCCGCCGGACCGGGCCACGTGATCGTCGGGGCCGGCCAGGTCGAGCGCGCGCCGGGCATGGGCGACGGTGCCGGCGACATCGCCGCGGGCTTGGGCGACCGCGGCGCGAAAGACAGCGGCCTGCGCCGGAAGCGCCCGCCATTCCCTGTCCCGGGCCCGGGCTGCCTCGGCCAAACGGCCCGGCACCTGCGCCGTTGTCGATTCGGGCCTCGGAAGCCGGCTTGCCTTCTCGGCGTCGTCGAGCCAGCGCTCCGCTCCGGCCAGGTCGCCCTCGGACAGCCGCGCCGGCCCCATCTGACCGGCCAGCAGCGCACGGCTCCGCAGGACGTCGTCGGGCAACGCGTTCAGCCAGTCGCGCAGGGTCCGGTCGTCCCGCCGCTGCCGGGCCTGCGCGACCGCGAGTTCCAGTAGGTCGGCTGCCCGCTCGACATCGGTCGCGGCGAAGGCGTGGCGGATGGCGTCGGCCAGCGTTCCATGCTCGGCGTGCCAGTCGCTGGCTGCCCGGTGCAGGACGGCGACCCGACCAGGATTCTCGGCCTGGAGCCGGGCCCGAAGCGCGTCGGCGAAGAGATGGTGGTACCGGTACCAGTGTCGCTGGTCGTCCAGTGGGATCAGGAAGAGGTTGTCGCGCTCCAGTTTCGCCAGCAGCCGCAGGCCGTCGCCGCCCCCGGTGACCGCGTCGCACAAGCCGCCGGTCAGCTGCTCGAGGCACGAGGTGTCCAGCAGGAAGGTGCGCACTTCCTCGGGTTGGGTGGCCAGGACCTCCTCGAGCAGGTAGTCCAGGACGAACCGGTGGCTGCCGGTGAAGGCCTCGACGAACTCCGCGACGCCATCGGCGGTCGTCCCGCCGCCGGTGCTCGTCGTGGTGTGACCGCGGGCCGAGAGAGCCGCGAGCTGGAGGCCGGCCGCCCAGCCCTCGGTCCGGGCTTCCAGGGCCGCCACCTGGGCGGGTGCCAGGTGCAGGCCCATGACGTCGTTGAAGAAGGAGCCGGCCTCCTCGGCGGTGAAGCGCAGATCGGCGGCGCGGATCTCGACCAGCTCCCCCCGGGCGCGCAGGCGGGACAGCGCCAGGGCGGGGTCCGCACGTGTCGTCATGGCCACGGTGACCTGGGGTGGCAGGTGGTCGAGCAGAAACCCGACCGCAGCATCGACCGCAGGGTTGTCGACGACGTGGTAATCGTCCAGCGCAAGCACGGTCGGGCCGGCACCTGCATCGAGGTCGTTCACCAGGCTGGCGATGATGTCCTGGACGGCAAGGGCGCGTTCGGCATCCAGCAGCGTCAGCGCCCTGCCCGCCGCCGCCGGGTCGACGGCCTGTACCGCGGCGACGAGGTGGGTGAGGAACGCCCTCGGGTCGGAGTCGGCCGCGTCGAGGGAGAGCCAGCCGATCTGCAGACCCGGCGGTGTCCGGCCCGGGGCTCCAGGGCCTGACGCCAGCCACTGGGTCAGCAGCGTGGTCTTGCCGAACCCGGCCGGCGCCGAGATGAGCACCAGGCGCGGCATTCTCGCCGGCTCCGCCCGGAGCTGGCCGACCAGGCGCTCGCGGGTCACCAGCCGGCGGCGGGGGGCCGGGACCCGGACCTTGGTACCCAGGAACGGCGGCTCGCCGCTGCTGTCGGTCATCAGTTCTGGACCGCGACGGCCATCCGGGGCAGGGCGTCGGAAACGAGCGTCGCTGCCTCGTCCTGCTGCCACAGCGTGTCGGCCGGTAGCAGCAGCCCGGCAAGCGCGGGCCGACCCAACAGCGGCGTCCGGCCGGCCGGCGGCTGCGTCTGCTCACCTCCGCGCCGGAGGTCGACGGGTCCCGGCACCGCCACGGTCAGCACTGGGGCAGCGTAATCCGCCCGTCCCGGGCCGCGTCAGCCCGTCGTCGGCGGGAATTCCGGGCGACACCCGGGCGACGCCGCGGGCGGCGTCCCCTGAGTCACCATTCCGCTGGGACCGGGCGCAGCCAGCCCGAGGACATCATGGGCTTCGACGAGGAGACGGCTGGTCGTCGCCGGTCAATCGGTGGGGACGCCGCCGACCAGTTCCCGCACCCGGTTCCACCGCGCGTTGTACCGCGGTCCGAACCGCTCGCGGGAGCGCTCGGCGCGCCGGCCGGATGCCCGGTAGAAGGTGCGCGCGAACCAGGATTCGGGCTTGGCGAGCCGGAACGCGCCGACCAGCCCGAGCGGGATGTAGGCCACGCCGACGCCGGCGGTGATCGTCTTGCCCTTGAGCAGGCACACCGTCGCCGGCAGGAACGTCAGCGCGACGAGACCGACTCCGATCCACGCCACGGAGGCCCCGAGCAACTCGATGTCGGGGCCGAGTTCGACGAAATCGCTGATGGTGCCGGCGATCACAGCGACGACCCCGTTGAGAACCAGCACGATGGCAACCGCGTCGATCGACTTGCGGCCCTCCTGGCGCCAGTACACGTCGTCCAGGTGCAGCCACAGCGCGAACTCGTCGAACGCCAGGCCGACACCGACGCCGAAGGTGGTGGCCAGGACCGCCAGGCCCACTGCGTCCGGACGGACGTCGACCAGCACGATTCCGGCCAGCAGCATCAGCAGGATGCCGAACACCTGGTGGTGGATGTGCACGCCGCGGATGACGATGTCCTTCACCACGCCACCCGGACCGGCGCCGGAGGACGACCGGCGGTGGATGAACCGGGTGATGCCCCGGGTCACCAGGAACGTCACCAGCGTGCCGACGAAGACATAGGCCACCGGCGGCAATTCGCCCCGGCCGTCGGTGATGTTGTTGCCCAGCAGCACCTGCTCGTACAGGTAGTTGGGCCAGAAGTCCCAGCCGAAGCCGCTGGAGTCGGCCAGCTCGACCGGTGGCACGGCCGGCTGCGCGGCGACGGTCGCTGCGGCGGTGAGCACCCGGGAACCGTACCGCCGTGCCGTGGCGCTCAGGCGGTGCTGCACGGACCGCTTGCCGTCGGGGTGACCGACGGTCCAAAACGGGTACAAGTCCCGTGCGCCGCTGAACTTTCGTTCCAGCTGCGCGGCCGATCAACCGGATCCCGCGCAGGACACCTAGATTGACTGGATGACAGTTGTCTGCGTACCTGACCAGCATGCGATCGAGTTGCTCGGCGACGTCCCGGAGGGCGTCGAGGTGATCGCCTGGAACGGCGAGGAAGCCCAGCCGGAGGCGTTGCCGCGCACCACGTTCTGGGTCCCGCAGGTCGAGGACTCCAGCGATCTGCCGGGCAAGTTCGCCGCCCTGCCGCAGCTGGAGGTGATGCAGCTGCTCAGCGCCGGCGTGGAGGACGTCATCGGTGCCGTACCCGACGGTGTGAGGCTCTGCGATGCGCGCGGCGTGCACGGTCCCGCGGTGGCCGAGCTGGTGCTGGCGCTGATCCTCGCGTCGCAGCGCCGGCTGCCGCACTTCGTCAACGCCCAGCGCGACGGTCGGTGGGACCTGGTCGAGGGCGACGACCTGCGGGAGAAGAAGGTGCTGATCGTCGGCGCCGGGGATCTGGGGGAGCAGACGGCCCGCCGGCTGCGAGGCTTCGACGCCGAACCCATCTTCGTGGCCCACTCCGCGCGGGACGGCGTGCACGCGACCGCCGAGCTGCCCGAGCTGCTGCCCGGCGTCGACATCGTGGTGCTCACGCTGCCGCTGACGGCCAAGACGGAAGGCATGGTGGATGCCGGCTTCCTGGCCGCGATGCCCGACGACGCGCTGTTGATCAACGTGGCCCGCGGCAAGATCGTCGACACGGAGGCACTGCTGACGGAGCTGGCCTCGGGGCGGCTGCGGGCCGGGCTGGACGTCGTCGACCCGGAGCCGTTGCCCGAGGGCCACCCGCTGTGGAACGCCCCCGGCGTCATCATCACCCCGCACGCAGCGGGCCACATCAGGCGCAGCGGTGCCCGTGCCTTCCAGCTGGTCAACGCCCAGCTGCGTCGGTTCGTGGCCGGGGAAGAGTTGATCAACGTGGTCGAGGGTGCCTACTGAACGGCGCCGGCGGCGCCGGACACTACTCGCTATGCGTAGGCGGTGAACCGGGGTCCCATGATGTCGAGCCACGCCTCCGGATGGGTCGCCACGGTGGCCCGCCCGGGCCGGGTCAGTGCGGCCTCCACCGCCGAGGTGAGCGCCCCGGCGGTCCCCTGGAACGGGTACCGCTCGAGCACCCAGGCGCGGTTCGCCAACCGGACGGCCGACAGCTCGCCGGCCCGGGAGAGCAGGTCGGCGACCAGGTCCCGCAACAGCAGTGGACGCTGCTCGGGCACCGGCCACGCCCCGGGCGCCTGGAACAGCTCGTGTCCGCCGCCGCCGTCGTAGCCGACGACCAGGCACTCGCACGCCAGCGCCTCGGCCATGGGCAGGCCGAAGCTCTCGCTGTGTCCCAGTGCCACGAAGACCGTTGTACCACCGAGGGTCTCCGCCACCTGCTGCCGGGGCGTGTCGACCAGCTCGCACAGCTCCACGCCGGCGAGGCGGGGATCGGCGGCCAGCAGCCGGCGGAGCAGTGACGCCTCCCGGGGCCGCTTCCGGGGAAACCACGTCACCCTTGGCCGCCCGGTCGGCCGGGGCCGGAACAGCGTGCCGTCGACCGGATTCGGAACCAGGACCACATCGAGATCAGGTAGCAGTGCGGTCAGCACGTCGCGGCTCTCCTGCGACACGACCCAGACCATCGGGTCGGGTGACCAGCCGGGGTAGGGGTCGTCGGCCGCCGGATCGGCGGCCGCGTAGGTGTAGAAGTGGTTCTGGTTGAAGATCACCGTGCGAGCTCCGGGCGCCGGGTGCCGGCCGGGAACCAGCGGCACCTCCGGGACGATCAGCAGGTCGCCGGCGCCGATGTCGGTGCTCGGTCCGAAGATGACGGGTAGGTCGGAGTCGATCCAGGCCGGTCGGTCGGAGCCTGGTAACCACAGCCACGCCTGGTAGCCGGCGGCGCACAGCAGCTGCACATGCTGGGTCATCACGTGCACGCCGCCGCTGTGTCGCGGCGTGGCGAAGCCGGCGTAGACGATCCGCTGCCCGCCCCGGCTGCCCGTTCCGCCCGAGCTCACGCCGGGAGATACCACGAGCTCGCGCTGCCGGTGTTGTGCGGGGGGAAGGCGCCGGGGCCCAGGCCGGCCAGCGCCCGCCAGTCGCTGCCCCACTTCGCATCCAGGCCGGTCAGGATCTCCGCGCGGTTGAGCTCCGCGGACTGGCCGGTCCGGGTCATTGTCGCCCGCCGCAGATGCGAGACGTACGCCGCCTCCGTCACCACGCACCGCCAACCGGCTGCCCGGGCCCGCAGGGCGAGGTCGATGTCGGAGCCGTAGCCGTGCCGGGGGAAGGCAAGATCGTCCAGCGTCCCGATGGCGACGATCGCCGGCACCGAGAAGGCGATGGCGGTCCCGTCACAGAACGGGACGTCGCGGAGCACCGGTGACGGCTGGTACTCGGCCGCCGACGGCGGGATGAGGGTGGCGCGTTGGTGCAGCCAGAAGTCGTCGTAGCAGGCCGCAACCATGGCGATGTGGCCCGTTCCGAACGGGCCGGTGAGAGCGGCGAGAAAGCCCGGGGAGAAGCGGGTGTCGTTGTTCAGCACCACGCAGACGTCCAGCTGGTCCTCGATCGCCGTCTGCAGGGCCCAGTTCGCAGTGCCGATCCAGCGCAGGTTGCTGCCGGGCCGGTAACGCGTGACCGGGCCGGCCCACTCCGGGAGCTCGTAGTCGTCCCCGTTGTCGACGACCACGATCCGCACCCCGGGCGGGACCTCGTCCCGCAGGAGGTCCGCCAACATCGTGTCGGTCAGCTCGGGTGACCCGAAGACCGGAATGGCCACCAGCATCCGCGGAGGGACGTCATCACTCACCAGCCCACGGTACCGGCGGGTGACGGCTGAGACACTCGGCGTTCAGCCACCGACGGCGGCGTTCAGCCGACGGCGGCGTTCAGCCACCGACGGCGGTGGCCACCGGCCACGCGGTGGTCCACCGGCCACGCGGTGGTCCACCGGCGACGCGGCGGTCATCCCGATGAACGGCGGCGGTCAGTCGGCGAATGCCGCCGCGACCACTGCTGCCTGCTCTACCTCGTGCACCCGGAGCGACCCGGCCGACGGCGCCGCCATTGCCCGGCGGGAGATCCGTCGAATGCCCCGGAGCTGCGGCAACATCTCCGGCAGCGCCAGCGCGAGGAAGGTCCACGAGCCCTGGTTCGCCGGTTCCTCCTGCACCCACCGGAAGTCGGTGACCTCCGGGAACGCACCGAGGATGTGCGAAAGCTTGCGTCGCGGCACCGGATAGATCTGCTCGATGCGCACGATGGCGGTATCGGTGATCTTGTTCGCCGTCCGGTAGGCGTCCAGCTCGTAGTAGAGCTTGCCGGACGTGAACAGCACCTTGCGGACGGCCGACGCGTCGACCGACGGGTCCGGGATGACCGACTGGAACTTGCCGTTGGTGAAGTCCTCCACCGGCGACACGGCAGCCTTGTTGCGGAGCATGGACTTCGGCGTGAAGACGATCATCGGCCGGTGCACGCCGTCGAACACGTGTCGGCGCAGCAGGTGGAAATAATTGGCCGGGGTGGACGGCACCGCAACCATCATCGAGCCCTCCGCGCACAGCTGCAGAAAGCGCTCGATCCGGCCGGAGGTGTGGTCGGGGCCCTGGCCCTCGTGGCCGTGCGGCAGCAACAGCACGACGCCCGTCTGCTGGCCCCACTTCGCCTCGCCGGAGGACAGGTACTCGTCGATGATCGATTGCGCGCCGTTGACGAAGTCGCCGAACTGCGCCTCCCAGAGCACCAGGGCGTCGCGGTTGGCCACCGAGTAGCCGTACTCGAATCCCAGGCCCGCGTACTCGGTCAGGGCCGAGTCGTACGCCAGGAACTTGCCCTGCTCGTCCGCGAGATGTTGCAGCGGGACGTACTCGGTCCCGTTGTTGCGGTCGATCAGCACGGCGTGCCGCTGCACGAAGGTGCCGCGACGCGAGTCCTGGCCGGAGAGCCGGACGAGCCGCCCGTTCATCGCGATGGAGCCGAAGGCCAGCAGTTCGCCGAACGCCCAGTCGATGTTGCCGGTCCTGGTCATCTCGGCGCGGCGCTCCAGCACCGTCTTCACCCGCGGGTGCGCGGTGAACCCAGCCGGCAGGTCAATCTGTGCGTCGCCGATGCGGTGCAGCATCTCGGTCGAGATCGAGGTCTCCACCTTCGGCGGGATCGGCTGCTCGGCCTCCACCGACGGGCTCGGCGCGGCGATGCCCTTCTCCAGGTCGCGCACCTCGTTGAAGACCCGCTCGAGCTGCTGGTGGTAGTCCTTCAGCGACTCCTCGGCGTCCTCGGGGGACAGGTCCCCGCGGCCGATCAGCGCCTCGGTGTAGATCCGCCGGACGGACCTCTTGCCGTCGATGATCTGGTACATCAGCGGGTTCGTCATCGAAGGGTCGTCACCCTCGTTGTGACCCCGGCGGCGGTAGCAGACCATGTCGATGACGACGTCCTGGCCGAATGCCTGGCGGTACTCCACGGCCAGCCGGGACACCCAGACCGCGGCCTCCGGGTCGTCGCCGTTCACGTGGAAGATCGGCGCCTGGATCATCTTCGCGACGTCGGTGCAGTACTCCGACGAGCGGGACGCCTCCGGCGCGGTGGTGAAGCCGACCTGGTTGTTGATGATGAAGTGCACCGTGCCGCCGGTGCGGTAGCCGCGCAGCTGGGAGAGGTTCATCGTCTCGGCGACGACGCCCTGCCCGGCGAACGCCGCGTCGCCGTGCACCGCGATGGGCAGCACGGTGAAGCCGCCCTCGCCCAGGTTGAGCAGGTCCTGCTTGGCGCGGGTGACGCCCTCCAGTACCGGGTCGACGACCTCCAGGTGGGACGGGTTCGCGCAGAGCGACACGTCCACCTGCCCGTCACCGAACGGGCGGATGTACTTGCCCTCGGCGCCCAGGTGGTACTTCACGTCGCCGGAGCCGTGCGCCTGCCGCGGATCCAGGTTGCCCTCGAACTCGCGGAAGATCTGCTGGTAGGGCTTGCCGACGATGTTGGCCAGCACGTTCAGCCGGCCGCGGTGCGCCATACCGATGACGACCTCGTGCATGCCGTACTCGGCGGCGCGGTTGAGCGCGGCGTCGAGCATCGCGATGACGGTCTCGCCGCCCTCCAGCGAGAACCGCTTCTGCCCGATGTACTTGGTCTGCAGGAAGGTCTCGAACGCCTCGGCGGCGTTGAGCCGGCCGAGGATGTACTTCTGCTCCTCGAGTCCGGGCTTGTCCCGCCGTACCTCGACCCGCTGCTGCAACCACTTGCGCTGCACCGGATCCATGATGTGCATGT
>CAXTBG010000101.1:0-12085 GCA_964242105.1 uncultured Nakamurella sp.
CCGTCGATGGTGAAACCTTCGACACCGTCGGCGAAGTCGGCCCCGTGGTTGACGAAGTACTGAGCAGCGTATCCGTCGGCGAATTCCGGCAGCACCTCGGTCAGCTCGGGGTGGATCGTCGCGCAGTGATAGCACTCCATGAAGTTCTCGATGATGAGTTTCCAGTTCGCCCGGACGTCGTAGACGATGCGGCGGCCCACTGACAGGGTGTCCACCTCGTAGTGGTCCAGGTTCGCCACCTCGCCGAGCCGGTCGACGACCTCCTTGAGCACGGTGTCCTCGAACGACGGCGGCTCGTCCGCCAGGCTGACCCAGACGTAGCCCAGCCACTCCCGCAGGTGCACCTTCTTGAGGCCGTACTCGTACCGGTCGACGTCTGGCATCCTGGTGAGATTCGGTGCTGCGATCAGCTTTCCGTCGAGGTCGTAGGTCCAGGCGTGATACGGGCACTGGAACGAGCGGGCGACGGTGCCGGCGGCCTCGGTGCACAGCGTTGCGCCCCGGTGCCGGCAGATGTTGAAGAAGGCTCTGATCTCCCCCTTGCGCGTGCGGGACAGCAGGATGGACTCCGTGCCCACCTGCACCGTCCGGAAGTTGCCGGGTTGACCGATGTCCGAGGCGCGTATGGCGCAGAACCACATGTCCTCGAAGATCTTCGCCTGCTCGAGGGCGAAGATCTGCGGGTCGGTGTAGAAGTGGCCCGGCAGCGTGGAGAGGAGGGACTCGGGCAGTGCGGTGGTGGTCATGGCTGTCACCTTCGGGTCGCGGCTGCGGGAGGAATCCGACTGGCACGTCCGCCAGCCATCGGGACCGGACCTCGGCGGCCGGTGCGCGTTGCGTGAGGCGCAACGCGTTCTACTGGATGCAACGGCGCCAGTTTCCCGCCGCGGCTCCTCCACTGTCAATACTCAGCCGATCACCGCTGCGCTGGCCGTCGGGCTGGACAGCAGCTTGCGCCAGCGGGTGAACAGCTTGGGTTGGTTCAGGCCGAGCACCGCGACCGGCAGTCCGTCCCGGCGGTAGACGGCCAGCAGATCATCGGTCTCGGCGCCGCCGGCCTCTACGGTGACCACCTCGTCCCCCTCCCGCCGGCCCGCGAACTGGATCTTGACGCCGTACTGGTCGGACCAGAAGTACGGTGCCCGCAGCGGAGCCGGCGAGGGACGGCCGAGCATCGCAGCGACCAGGATCGCCGGTCGGTCGCGGGAGTCGGTCCAGTGCTCGATCCGGTGGTGACGGCCGCGGACGTCGTCGTACCAGGCGGAGCAGTCGCCGACCGCGTAGACGCCCGGTGCGCCGGTCGCCCCGACGGCGTCGCACACCACCCCGCCCGCCGGCGGTGCCGAGAGGTCCAGGCCGGAACCCGCCAGCCACTCGATCGCCGGGGTGGCGCCGATGCCGGCGACCACGACGTCGGCCGGGATCTCGGTGCCGTCGGCCAGCAGGATGCCCGAGACGTGATCGGTGCCCAGCAGCCCGGCGACCGGTACCCCGCACAGCAGACGGACACCGTGCCGCTCGTGCAGACCGGCGACCACCCGCCCCATCTCCGCTCCCAGCGGGCCGGCCAGCGGCGTCGCTGCGGCCTCGACCACCGTGACCTGGACGCCCATCCCGTGTGCGGTGGAGGCGATCTCCGCCCCGATGAAACCGGCGCCGATGACGGCCAGCCGGACACCGGGCCGCAGCGCGGTCCGCAGGCCGGCCGCGTCGGCGAGGGTCCGCACGGTGTGCACGCCGTGCGGCGCACCGGTCATCCGGCGGGCCGTCGAACCGGTCGCGATCACGACGGCGTCGGAGATGACCCGGCGACCGTCCGACAGCGTCACCGTGTGGGTCGCCGGATCCAGGGCGACGGCCCGCACACCCAGGATCCACTCGGCGCCCAGCTCCTCGTCCGCCGGTTCCAGCGCCAGGTCGGCTTCGGCGACGCGGCCGGTGAGGAAGTCCTTGGACAGCGGAGGGCGGTCGTAGGGGCGGGCGTTCTCGTCGCCGATCACCGTGACCGAACCAGCAAAGCCCTGCCGGCGCAACGCCTTCGCCGTCGCATGGCCGGCGAGGCTGGCGCCGACCACGGTGACCGAGCGCAGCTGGGCCGCCCCCGGCCCCGCCATCAGGCGACGACCCCGGGCGGCAGGTTGGGGGCGGCCTCGGACAACGTGACGAAGATGTCCCCGTCGACGACGGCCACCTCGTGGGTCCGCACCCCCAGCTTGGCCGGCGGCGCGTCCACCTCCCCGGTCCGCAGGTCGAACCGCGAGGCGTGCAACGGACACTCGATCTCGCAGCCCTCCAGCCAGCCGTCGGCGAGGGAGGCATCCTGGTGGGTGCAGGTGTCGTCGATGGCATAGACCTCGCCGTCGTCGGTGTGGAAGACCGCGATCGGCGGCGACACCTCGTCGACGCGGAGCGCCTCACCTGGCGGCAGATCGGCGAGCGGGCAGACGCGGAACACGGCATCCTCATTTTGCGCTAGGCACAACCTGGTTCGTACTACGCAACAGCTTCGGTCAGCCGGCGGGGGGTGTCAAGGTCGGCCCCGCCCCTGCGCGCAGATGTTCGGCCGTCGCAACGGGCCGGCAATCTGCGGGCGCGGGCGGCTGTCGGACGGCCACCGTAGTCTTGACCCGGCTCGCCCCCGTCCCGGCGAGCTGTCGAAAGAGCTGCCGGCGGACGCCGGCCGAGGAATGCGAGTCGTCATGATGCCAGGAATGCCGGGGATGCCCGACCTGCAGGCTCTGTTGCAGCAGGCCCAGCAGATGCAGGCCGACATGGCCGCCGCCCAGTCCGATCTGGCGCTCACCGAGGTCACCGGCCATGCCGGTGGCGGTCTGGTCACCGCGACCGTGACCGGCGAGGGGCAGCTGCTGTCGCTCGTCATCGACCCGTCCGTTGTCGATCCGGCCGACGTGGAGACCCTCGCCGACCTGATCGTCGCAGCGGTCCGCGATGCGGGCCGGGCGGCGGCGGAGCTGGCCGAGCAGGCGATGGGTTCGGTGGCGGGCGGGCTCGGCGGCCCGCAGGGCGGCTTCGATCTGTCCGCCTTCGGGCTCGACGTGCTGGACCCCGACGAGGACGAGTACGACGAGCTGGAGGACGACGACACCGACGAGCTGGAAGACGACGAGCTGGACGACGACGAGCTCGACGGTGCACCGGCCGGCGGCGTGGTGGACACCGCACCCGAGATCAGCCCGGCGGGCGACCACGCACCGCTCGCGCAGGAGCTGAACACGGGGTCGGACGCACCGGACAACGGCCCCCGGGTTCCGCCGATCGGGCTCTGATTCGTGTACGAAGGCCCGGTCCAGAACCTGATCGACGAGCTCGGCCGGCTCCCGGGCATCGGCCCGAAGTCCGCCCAGCGGCTGGCCTTTCACCTGCTCACCGCGGACGGCGGTGACATCACGCGGCTGCAGACCGCGCTGCAGCGCGTCAAGGACGAGGTCCGGTTCTGCACCCTGTGCGGCAACGTCGCCGAGGGTGAACTGTGCCGGATGTGCGCCGACCCGCGCCGCGACACCGGCGTGATCTGCGTGGTGGAGGAGCCCAAGGACGTCCCCGCCATCGAGCGCACCCGGGAGTTCCGCGGCCGCTACCACGTGCTCGGCGGCGCCATCTCACCCATCGACGGCATCGGCCCCGACCAGCTGCGCATCGCCTCCCTGCTGCGCCGGATCGCCGAGCCGGGCATCAGCGAGGTCATCCTGGCGACCGATCCCAACCTGGAGGGTGAGGCGACGGCCACCTACCTCATCCGGCTGCTGCGCACGTTTCCCGGCCTGTCGGTGACGAGGCTGGCCAGCGGGCTGCCGGTCGGCGGCGACCTCGAGTACGCGGACGAGGTCACCCTGGGCCGCGCCTTCTCCGGTCGGCGGGCGGTCGACGTCTAGCGTCCCGCCCGGCCGCCCACCGCGGCGGTTCGCCGGTCGGGGCACGCAGGTAACGATGCAGTCACGGAACTAGGTGGCTCCGGGCTTCCCGCATACGGTTCCACCAGCATTCACCAGTGCGTCGCACGGGTGGGCCCGACGGCGCCGCGGCCCTGCGCACGTTCTGCAGTGCGCACGCAACATCCCGGCAACCATGTCCGGCTGGAATAGCGCGGACGACATTCTCTCTTCTGGAGGTTGGCAAGCGTGAGACGATCCAAGTTCGTCGGTGTCGGACTGGCACTGACGGTGGCCATGACGGTGGCGAGTTGCGCCAGTTCCGACCGGGGGAGCACGACCTCGAGCGGCACCTCGTCGGCCGGCGGCAGCGCCAGTTCGCCCAGCGGGTCGTCGGCAGCTCCGGGCAGCACCGCGGGCTCGGCCACCGGCAGCGGGTCGGCCAGCACCTCCGCCGGTGGCGGCCCGTCGGACCCGAACGGCACGTTCATCTTCGGCGCGGCCGGCGCCCCCAGCATGTTCGACGCCCTCTACGCCACGGACGGGGAGACCTTCCGGGTGACCCGCCAGATGACGGAGGGCCTCATCCAGTTCAAGCCCGGCACGGCGGACATCGAGCCGGCCCTGGCCCAGTCCTGGACCCAGTCGAAAGACGGCCTGGCCTGGACCTTCAAGGTCCGCCAGGGCGTCAAGTTCACCGACGGAACCGCGCTCGACGCCGCCGCCATCTGCTACAACTACGACCGGATGTACTCGCAGACCGGCGCCGGAGCCTCGCTCGCCCAGTACTGGTCGGACAACTTCGGCGGGTTCAAGGGCCAGAAGGACGATGCCGGCAAGGCCGTCCCCAGTCTCTACAAGTCCTGCGTCGCGAAGGATGCGGCGACCGCCGTGGTGACCATCACCAGGGCGACGTCCAAGTTCCCGGCGATCCTGGGCCTGCCGTCGTTCTCCATCCAGTCGCCGGCGGCGCTCAAGCAGTACAACGCCAACGCGGTCAAGGCCGACGGCGACAGCTTCGACTACCCCGCCTACGCGCTGTCGCACCCCACCGGGACCGGGCCGTTCAAGTTCTCCAAGTACGACAAGACCAACAACACCGTCGAACTGGTGCGCAACGACGACTACTGGGGCGACAAGGCCAAGGTCGCGAAGCTGATCTTCCAGATCATCCCCGACGAGACCGCCCGCAAGCAGGCACTCGAGGCCAAGACCATCGACGGCTACGACCTGCCGAACCCGGCGGACTGGGATGGGTTGAAGGCGGACGGCTTCAACGTGGAGGTGCGGCCGGCGTTCAACGTGCTGTACCTGGGCATCGATCAGAAGAACAACCCGAAGCTGGCCGACCTCAAGGTGCGCCAGGCCATCGCGTATGCGCTGAACCGCAAGCAGTTCGTCGAGTCCCAGCTGCCCGAGGGCGCCGAGGTCGCGCTGGAGTTCTACCCCAAGACGGTGGACGGCTGGACGCCCGATGTCCAGAAGTACGACTACGACCCGACCAAGGCCAAGGCGCTGCTCGCCGAGGCCGGCGCCACGAACCTGACCCTGAACTTCTGGTGGCCCACCGAGGTGTCCCGGCCGTACATGCCTGACCCGAAGAGCGTCTTCACCGCGTTCAAGGCCGATCTGCAGGCCGTCGGCATCAAGATCAACGAGACGTCCAAGCCGTGGAACGGCGGTTATCTGGACGGCGTCGACGCCACCAAGCCGGACCTGTTCCTGCTCGGCTGGACCGGCGACTACAACACGCCGGACAACTTCCTCGGGTCGTTCTTCTCCGACCCGAAGAACCGCTTCTACACGGCGGCGTCGTCCTGGGGGACGACGTTCTCCAACGAGCTCGCGGCCGCCGACTCGGAGCCGGACAAGACCAAGCGCGACGCGATGTACGTGGCCCTGAACAAGAAGATCATGAGCCAGTACCTGCCGGCCATCCCGATCTCGCACTCGCCGCCGGCCATCGTGGTGGCGGGCAACATCAAGGGCCTGGTCCCGAGCCCGCTGACCGACGAGCGTTTCGCCTCCGTCTACAAGGGCTGATCCCCGTTCGTTCCTCGCGGTGACGCACCTGCCGATCAGGTGCGTCACCGCGAGGTGATCGTCCCGGCCTCGAGGCCGGACGCCGTCGATCCGGGGAAGGGTTCGCATGCTGAGGTACGCGGTCCGGCGCATCCTGCAGTTGGTGCTCGTCCTGCTCGTCCTGTCCTTCCTGCTCTTCCTCTGGCTCCGCACGCTGCCCGGCGGCACCGTGTCGGCGATGCTGGGTGAGCGCGCCACACCGCAGAAGCGCGCCGAGATGAATGCGATTCTCGGCCTGGACCGGCCGCTGCTGCTGCAGTACCTCTCGTTCCTCGGCCGCGTGCTGCACGGCAATTTCGGCTCGTCGACAGGGGTCGCGCCCGGCTCGACCGCGCTGCAGGTGTTCGGCGACCGATTCCCGGCCACGGTCGAGCTGGCCATCGGCGCGATGATCTTCGCGCTCGTCCTCGGTATCCCGCTGGGTTACCTGGCGGCCCGCCGCAGAGGTGGCTGGTTGGACAACGCCGGGCTGGTCACCTCGCTGTTGGGCATCGCGGTGCCGGTGTTCTTCCTGGCGTTCCTGCTGAAGTACATCTTCGCCGTGCGGCTGGGCTGGCTGCCGCCGACCGGTCGGCAGAACGTCGAGATCGACGCCACCAGGGTGACGGGTTTCTACGTGCTGGACGGCCTGCTGACCCGCGAGTACGACGCGTCCTGGGACGCGATCAAGCACCTGATCCTGCCGTCCATCACGCTGGGCACCATCCCGTTCGCGGTCATCTTCCGCATCACCCGGTCGTCCGTGCTCGAGGTGATGAACGAGGACTTCATCCGCACCGCTGAGGCGAAAGGCCTGACCCGCCAGGTGATCCGCACCCGGCACGTGCTGCGCAACGCCATGCTGCCGGTGGTCACCGTGACCGGGCTGCAGGTGGGTGCGCTGCTGGCCGGCGCGGTGCTGACCGAAAAGGTGTTCGGCTACCCGGGTCTGGGGCAGGCGACCTCGATCGCCTTCACCATGAAGGACTATCCGGTGCTCCAGGTGCTGATCCTCGCCTCGGCCGCCACCTTCGTCGTCGTCAACATGCTGGTCGACCTGAGCTACGCGGTCATCGACCCCAGAATCCGGACGAGGTGAGACGACAGTGACCGGCAGCGATATCGTCCTGGCCGAGGCGGGGATGCCGCAGTCCGCACAGGGGCGCTGGGGGAGGCGGAAGAAGAACCGCATCGACGACCTGGCCGAAGCGGGCGCCGGCGACGGAGGTGTCTCGCTGTGGCAGGACGCCTGGCGCCGGCTCCGGGTGACGCCGGTCTTCTGGGTCGGCGCAGTGATCATCGGGCTGTTCATCCTGCTGGCCATCGTCTCGCCGTGGATCGCGCCCCACGACCCGGGCCTGCAGCTGCTGATCGACCAGACGTCGCGAGCCCGCAACACGCTGGCGCCCGCGCAGCCGGGCTTCCCGCTCGGCGGCGACACCTACGGCCGGGATCTGTTCTCCCGGTTGATCCTCGGTAGCCGGCAGACCCTGCTGGTCGGCGTGCTGGCCACCCTGATCGGGCTGGCCGGCGGGCTGGTGCTCGGTCTGCTGGCGGGTGCGTTCGGCGGCTGGGTGGACACCATCGTCATGCGCATCGTCGACGTGATGCTGTCCATTCCCTCCCTGCTGCTGGCGATCTCGATCGCCGTGCTGTTCACCAACCCGAATCTGACCTCGGTGATCATCGCGGTGTCGGTGGTACAGATCCCGGTCTTCGCCCGCCTGCTGCGCGGCCAGATGCTGGCCCAGCGGGACTCCGACCACGTGTTGGCCGCGCGCTCGCTGGGCGTCAAGCGGGCGCCGATCGTGTTCAAGCACATGCTGCCCAACTCCATCTCGCCGGTGATCGTGCAGGCCACGCTGGTGGTGGCGACGTCGATCATCGACGCGGCCGCGCTATCGTTCCTCGGCCTCGGATCGCAGGACGCCGGCACCCCCGAGTGGGGCCAGATGCTCGGCGAGGCCCAGGACCGGATCGACTCGCATCCCTCGCTCGCCTTCTGGCCGGCCGGCGCCATCGTCATCGTCTCGCTCGGTTTCACCCTGCTCGGCGAATCGCTGCGCGAAGCGATCGACCCCAAGAACCGGAGATGACGATGTCCCTGCTGACGGTCTCCGACCTGACGGTGGAGTTCAACCGGCGCGGTGTCGCGCCGTTCCGTGCGGTGGACGGGGTGAGTTTCGACGTCGACCCCGGCCAGACCATCGGGCTCGTCGGCGAGTCCGGCTGCGGCAAGTCGGTCACCTCGCTGGCCATCATGCGGCTGCTGGCGGCCCGCGGGTCGACCATCAGCGGGCGGGTGTCGTTCGAGGGAACAGACCTGATGTCGCTGAGCCGCGCCGCCATGCGGGACCGCCGCGGGCGGGACCTGGCGATGATCTTCCAGGATCCGCTGTCCAGCTTGAACCCGGTGGTGAACATCGGTGTACAGGTGGCCGAGGTGCTGGTCCGGCACCGCGGGATGAAGAAGGCCGCGGCGCTGCGCGAGGCGGTGGACCTGCTCGAGCAGGTCGGCATCCCGGACCCGAACCGGCGGATCGGGGAGTATCCGCACCAGCTGTCGGGCGGGATGCGGCAGCGGGCGCTGATCGCGATGGCGCTGGCCTGCCGGCCGCGGCTGCTCATCGCCGACGAGCCGACCACCGCGCTGGACGTCACCATCCAGGCGCAGATCCTCAACCTGCTCAAGTCGCTGGTGGTGGAGCACGGCACCGCGATGATCCTGATCACGCACGACCTCGGGGTGGTGGCCGGGCTGTGCGACGAGGTGAACGTGTTGTACGCGGGCCGGGTGGTGGAGCGGTCCGGGCGGCACGAGCTGTTCCGCGTGCCCGAGCACCCCTACACGCACGGGCTGCTCGCCTCCATTCCGCGGCTGGACACCGTCGGTGGCCGGTTGGTGCCGATCCCCGGGTCGGTCGCCGACAACATTCCCTGGGACTCCGGCTGCGCCTTCGCGCCGCGATGCCCGCGGGAGATCGCCACCTGCCGGGAGGTCACGCCGGTCCTGGACGGGCCCGACCACCATCTGCTGCGCTGCCACAACCCGGTGCCGGTGCCCCAACTGGCCACGGCGGTGGCGCGGTGACGGCCGCCGACGTCCCCGCTTCCGGGAGTACGCCGTCGGGGAGCGCTGCGTCGGGGAGTACGCCCGTCGGTTCGCCCGGCCGTGGTCCCGCTCCGGGACCTGGTGTTTCGGGGAGCACGCCGGTCGGCCGGACCGCCGGCCCGGCCTCTTCACTGTCGACGACCGGCGACGTGCTGCTGGACGTCCGGGACCTCAAGGTGCACTTCCCGATCAAGCGCGGGGTGTTGTTCGACCGGACCGTCGGGTACGTCTACGCCGTGGACGGGGTGTCGCTGACCGTCAACCGCGGGCAGACCTACGGCCTCGTCGGCGAATCGGGGTGCGGGAAGTCGACGCTCGGTCGCGGCATCCTCCGGTTGGTCGACCTCACCGCGGGGTCGGTGATCTTCGACGGGCAGGACATCGCCGGGCTCGGCACCCAGGACCTGCGGCACGCGCGCCGTCGGATGCAGATGGTCTTCCAGGACCCGCTGTCGAGCCTGGACCCGCGGCAGTCGGTGCAGTCGATCCTCGAGGAGGGGATGAAGGCGCACGGGCTGGCCACGTCGCCCGCGGTGGTCGGCACCCGGCTCCGGGAACTGCTGACGGCGGTCGGCCTGCCGTCCACCGCGCTGCGGAAGTACCCGCACGAGTTCTCCGGCGGCCAGCGCCAGCGCATCGGGGTGGCCAGGGCACTCACCGTCAACCCGGACCTCATCGTGGCCGACGAGCCGGTCTCCGCGCTGGACGTCTCGGTGCAGGCGCAGGTGGTGAACCTGCTGGAGGACCTGCAGGACCAGCTGGGGCTGACCTACATCGTCATCGCGCACGACCTCGCGGTGGTCCGGCACATCGCCGACCGGGTGGGCGTGATGTACCTGGGCGCGCTGGTCGAGGAGAGCGACGCCGACGAGCTGTACGAGAACCCGCTGCATCCCTACAGCAAGGCGCTGCTGTCCGCGGTGCCGGTGCCCGACCCGGTGGTGGAGGATCGCCGGGAGCGCATCCTGCTGACCGGCGACCTGCCGTCGCCGGCGAACCCGCCGTCGGGGTGCCGGTTCCACACCCGCTGCCCGTGGCGGCAGCCGACCCGCTGCGACACCGATCGCCCGGTGCTCACCGAACTGGTGCCCGGGCACCGGGTGGCCTGCCACTACGCGAGCGAGATCGCCGCCGGCGTGCTGCAGCCACACGCCGTTTCGGTGGATGTCGTCGAGGCCGGCAGGGACGTCGAGAACGTCAGCAGCGAACCGGTCGGCAGTCTCTTCGACCCCAAGCTGCCGGGCGGGGCGTCACTCTGATCGTTTGTCTGGCGGGGCCGCCGGCGGGGCGGGTCCTGGATCAGCCCACGGCGCGCATGCGGTTGTTCCGCGGACCGTGCTCGAGTTCGGCGAGCCCCAGGGCTTCCATCAGTGGCGGCACGTACATGCCGAAGCGCCCGCGGTAGCCCTTTCGCAGGCCGTACCAGCCGCCGATCGGATTGGCTTCCGAACGTCCCCAGGCCTCGACCGTCCCGTCCTTGGCCGGCTTGTTCTCGTCCGCGCTGCCGAGCGGCACCCAGTCGCCGGCCTCCCGGAGCATGGCCGTGAGGTCGTCGAGGCACCGGGCGTCGTAGGAGAGCGTGGTGGACCCGACGACGCAGACCAGCCGCGGTGGGTCGGACTGGTCGTCCCGGTACATCGAGTACTGCCCGGTCCCGGGCGGGGTGCTCAGCTGCCACGGGTCGTCCTTGGTGCCGGTGCCGAGCGTCGCCATGGGTCCTCCGCTGGTCGAGAGCCCCAGTCTGAACGTGCACAGTGGGCTCTGCAACTCGTCAGACGATGCGGACGCTGATGCCCTCCAGCGTGATGACGTCGCCGCGGTGCAGCTGACGTCCGCGGCGTCGCTCCACCTCGTCGTTCACGGTCACCAGGCCGTCCTGCAGGATGGGCCGGACATCCGCGCCGCTGTCCACCGCGCCGGCCAGCTTGAGCAGCTGGCCGAGCCGGATCATCTCGCCGGTGATCTCGATGTCGTGCACGCGGTCCATTCTTCCGGATCGATCCGCCGCCGCGTCCCCTCGCGGGACCGGATGATCACCGTTTGAGGCCATTGCCGGGCGAACCGCGCCCGGAACGGGCCTCGGACGGTGATCATCGCTTTCCGGGCGTCGTCACCTCACGCGCAGCAGCCGATCGAACAGCTGCGCGAGGACGGCCGGATCGACGGGCGGCAGTCCGGTGAGCGCGGAGAAGTAGAGCCCGAAGCCGACCAACCGGATGTTCTCCGCCTGGACCGGGTCGCTGACGGCGGCGCGCATCGGCTCCTCCCAGGCCCGGAAGATGTCCACCAGCAGGGCGGAGGCCTGCGCGTCGTGCTCACCGGTGTCGGCCTGCCCGGTGCGGACCGCGGCGATCAGGGACGTGAAGAAGTCGGCCTCGTCCGCTTCGGTGGGCTCGGCGTACTCCAGGAAACCTCTCGCTGCCCCGGACTTCTCGGTGGCGGCGGCCATGTCGGACATCACCGAATCCCGGACCGACTGCAGCAGGCCCAGGTACATCGCCGACTTCGACGGGAAGTGGTAGAGCAGGCCGCCCTTGGAGACGCCCGCTTCGGCGGCCACCGTTTCCAGCGTGACCGGAGTGTTGCCACCGCGGGCCAGCATGCCGCGCAGCGCTCGGAGAATTCGCTCGCGGGTGTCGGTGGCCACCGATAGACTGTACCGGCCGGACGGTACATCGCGTTCGGCTGTGGAAGGCCCCGCGCAGTGCCCCTGATCGGTGGCAGCTTGCCGGCCCAATGAAGGAGTGCACCTCGTGTTCGGCCCGTACCTCCAGGTCCTGCGGCGCCCCGGCGCCGCCCGCTTCTCGGCGGCCGGGATGCTCGCGCGGATGCAGATGTCGATGGCGGGCCTTGGCGCCGTGCTGCTGATGTCTGCCGAACGGGGCTCGTTCGCCGTCGCCGGCACCGTCTCGTCCATCTATGCCCTGTCGGCCGCCGCCATCAGCCCGCAGATCTCCAACCTGATCGACCGGCTCGGCCAGCGCCGCATCGTGCCCAAGCAGCTGCTGCTGCACATCCCGGC
>CAXTBG010000102.1:0-12039 GCA_964242105.1 uncultured Nakamurella sp.
AGGACTCCGCCCTTTCACGGCGGCAGCACGGGTTCGAATCCCGTTGGGGGTACGCAGTCGCGATCACCACAGGTGGTTGCGGCAGCAGAAGTTGCTTTGTTCCATTCAAGGCCCTGTAGCGCAGTTGGTTAGCGCGCCGCCCTGTCACGGCGGAGGTCGCGGGTTCAAGTCCCGTCAGGGTCGCCAGACGTCGGCCGGACCAGGCTCCCAGTGGGGGTGGGTCCGGCCTCTCGTTTGAGGCCAGGTAGCTCAGTCGGTACGAGCGTCCGCCTGAAAAGTGGAAGGTCGCCGGTTCGATCCCGGCCCTGGCCACCACCTCTGAACTGGGAGAACACCCGCCGGGTGTTCTCCCAGTTCTGCGTTGGGTGCCGAGATATTGCCTGCGCAGACGGTGCCGCTCGGCGATCATGGGCTGGTGGACGCGTTGGTCTGGGTGGAGAGCTGGCAGCAGCAGTGCTGTGGTGACGGCTTCGGCACTGGCACCTCAATCCAGTGGCAGGTGAGGCGCAACGGCGATACCGACGATTGGGTCGAGTTGCTGCTCGGGGCGCAGTGGGCCAATCGGATCGGGTTCATCGAGGACCATCACACGGCCGACGCCGGCGGCATGCTCACCGGTGTCGTCTCCGAGATCGACGTCGTCACCTGTGACCGCGTCCTCGGGCCGAAGGGCACGGACCTGGTCCCGGTGCCCGGCAGCGGGCGAATTCGTCGCGTCGAGGTGGCCGACGACTGGGAGCCCGAACCGCCGGGCACCGACGCGGGATGGTCCTTCGACGGGTGGATCGTCAAGGTCGTCGACGCGCAGTACGCCGCAGGCAGCGAAGGCGACCACAGCTACTCGTAGGCGGCGATCTCTGCTCAGGGATGTCGCGGGCGGAACGAGGCCCGTGGGCTACCGGCGGTGGCCGATCTGCCGGTGCCAGTAGTCGGCGTCCTCGCTGCCGACCCACACGATGGCATCAGCCTGCCATGGTCCGGGCCACAGTTGGAGCAGATAGGCATGGACGGGTCCGTCATCGGACTCGCCGTCATGGCCCGCATCACGGTCCGGTGCGCTGATCCGCAGTCGGTAGGCACCTGATGGCACTTCGGTGAGAACGCCGCCGCTCCCGCCTGCCTACGACGACTCGCGGAGCTCCAATCGTGACCGGCGAGCCCCCCGAGCGACGGGCCGGTTCACGTACACGCCGAGTGTAGGGAGTTGCGGAGGCGTTCGAGGTGATCGGTTCTGCGGGGGCCGGTCCCGAGTTCTACGATCGCGCCATGGCTTCCTATGACGTCTCCGGCCGCTCCGCAATCGTCACCGGCGGGGGGTCGGGGCTGGGCCGCGCGATCAGCCTGCTGCTGGCCGCCAATGGCGCCGCCGTACTGGTGGCCGACCGGAACGCCGACGCAGCCGCAGGCACTGCGAAGGACATCACCGACCTCGGCGGGACGGCCCGCGGCTTCGAGGTGGACGTGACCGACTACCCGGGGGTCGAGGCGATGGTCGCCGCGGCCGGTGAGCTCGGGCCGCTGAAGATCGCGGTCAACAATGCCGGCATCGCCGGCGAATCCGCTGCGCTCGCCGACTATTCGCTGGAGAGTTGGCACGCAGTCATCAATGTCAACCTCAACTCGGTGTTCTACTGCCTGCGCGCGGAGATCCCGGCCATGACCAGCGCGGGCGGCGGTTCGATCATCAACATGGCCTCGGTGCTCGGCAGCGTCGGCTTCGCCAGCGCCGGCGCCTACGTCACCGCCAAGCACGGCCTGGTCGGGCTGACGAAGAACGCCGCTCTGGAATACGCGGCCGCTCACGTCCGGGTCAACGCGGTCGGGCCCGGGTTCATCGTCACTCCGCTGCTCGAGGCCAACCTCGATGACGCCACCATGGAATTCCTCAATGGTCGCCACGCCCTCGGCCGGATGGGCACCGCCGACGAGGTGGCCGGCCTGGTGGCCTTCTTGGCCAGCGACGCCGCGTCCTTCGTGACCGGCAGCTACCACCTGGTGGACGGCGGCTACGCCGCTCAATAGCACCGACCGCGAGGGTCGCCGCCCTTGGCAGGCGAAGCTTCATGGCCCTGGGCGCACCAGGACCGCGTTGCGGTCGGGTGTGGATTCGTCCTTGTCCAGGCCGTGAACGGTGACCCGGTCACCGTCGCCCCGTTCGAGCACGGCGTCATCCGGTCGCGGATCGGCCGGACGCCGGTCGCCGGACTGATCGGCTCGGCCAGCAACCGGTTGAAGTCCTCGTGGTTGCCGTCGACGAAGTACAGCTGCATCTCCAACCTGGCGAGTTCGCCTCGAGAGGCGGTCCAGGTACCGTACCGGTCGCCGTGGCGGCCGCCCCAGTAGCCGAAGTCACCGAGCTGGATGACGCAGGTCGCGCCCTGCTCGGCAGCCCGCCGGAGCACCTCGAGCGCCCAGGGCAGGTTGCCGTGCCAGTCGCCGGCCATCAGCACGACATCAGGGTCGACGATCGATCATCGGCCACAGCATCGCGGCCCCGCGCCACTCGGCTTTATTCAGCGCGGACGTGAACTGGTCGGTCGCCATCTTCCCCCGCAGGTGCCTTCGTTCCCGGGTCGTCCTCTGCTGCCGGCCCAGATCGTCACCACCCGAGCGGAACGAACCACCGACGTGGGTACAGGGATCGCCCGGTCTCACCAGCCTCGCCGGGGGCCGACGTTGAACAGGCAGCCGCCCGGGATCGGCACCATCTCGAACGCACTGTCCTCGTACTCGGCCCATTCCTCCTCCGGGACGGGATCGCGGTTGATCGCCCGCTGCACCGGAGCCGGTAGCGGCGCGGGGGGTGCCGGCGGCGGCACGGGAGCGACCCGCGCCCGCGCCGCCGTGACGACGGTCGAACGCCGGGTCATGGTGGCACCGCACGCCGAACAGGTGCGGCCGCCGTGGTTGACGGTCTCGCAGACGGCGCACCGCCACGGCGCGTTCATCGGTCCCGACCCTTCTCGAGCCGGCTGAGCAGCTTGCCCAGCAAAGTGGAAACCGTGCCGGAACCGAATCCGCTGGCATCTGCCGGAGCGGTGGCCGACTCACCGGCGGTGGACGCCGGAGGTCCGGCCGGCGGGGTGTACGCCGTCGCCGGCCACCCTCCCGTTGCCGCATCGCCGGCACCGGTCCCGCCGGTACGCCCTGTGGCACCGGTCCCGCCGGCGATGCGGAGGCCGCGGCCGCGGAGTCCCGACGCCACCGCGGGTTTGCCCGGGACGACCGGAGGTCGGAGCGCGCGCCCAGCGGTGGCGGGTGCGGCGCTGGGCAGTCCCATCAGCACGGCGTGCACCTCTCCGATGTTTGGCCTCGCGGCCGGATCGGCGTCCAGCATCCTGTCCACGGTGTCGGCCAGTGCGGGCGGGGCCGCGCCGGGGGACAGCCGCAGCGTGCTGCCGTTGAGCACCGCGATGGCCGCCTCGCGGTGGTCTGGATCGAAGGACGGCAGGGCCCCGGTGAGGTACTCGGTGTAGATCAACCCGAGCGCGAAGATGTCCGAGGCGGCGGTCAGCTCGGCGGCGTTGTCCGCGCCCTGGATGTAGCGGACCAGTTCGGGCGAATAATAGTTCATCGTCCCGACGATCTCCTCCGGCGGCGGCGGCGCGCCCTCGATGTAGGAACTGTCGAAGTCGATCAATTTGGTGGTCAGACCCAGCTCGGTCCGCTTGATCAGGACGTTGCTCGGTTTGAGATCGCTGTGCACGATTCTGAGGTCGTGCAATATCTTCAGGCTGTGCGCGACGGTTTTCAGCAGGATCAACTTGGCCGAGTAGGTCAGCCGCGCAACGTCTTCCGCGCCCAGGCCCGCAGCGTCCACCTTTTCGGTCACCTTGTAGTACTTGGCGCCGACCCGGAAGAAGTCCAGCGTGGTGATCAGATTCCCGCCGTACCGGGTGACCGGAGCCAGCGCGGCCTGGATGCCGCGATGGTGTGCCTCGAACCTGGCGCAGGCGGCCCGTTTCCGTTCCTTGGTGGCGGGGCTGCCCGGCGCGTCGTCATCGGGGTAGGTCGGGCTCAGGAAACGTTTGAGGAAGAATTCGCGCCCCTCCCGCTCGGCGAAGGTCCATTCGCTGAGCCCGGCGCCCACCACCCGGAAATCTTCGAGCAATCGGTAGTTGCCGACCATTTCTCCGGCTCTCATCACATCAGGTCCCTCGACGTAGCAATCGGCAGATCACGGGAATACTCGGGTCGATAGGCCTCCCACAATGCCGCCGACAGCTCGACCTGCCGTTGCCGCGCACTGTCCAGCTCGGCGGTCAGCTGATCGACCTCCGCGCTCGCCGCATCCAGCGGTCCGACCCATTCCTGCCGGACGGTGCGCAGGCGGTCCGCCGTCAGGGCCTTGAGCGTTTCGAGGTCGCCGCCGACGGCCGCGACCGCCATCGAGGCGTCGTCGCCGGCTACCGCGACGATGGCGTTGCGCGCGGCATCCGACCACTGCGCCGGCGTCGCCGCGTCGTGCAGGGTGGACAGCAACAGGTGTTCGAAGTGCATCGGGGAGGGCAGGTACCCGAAGCATCCGTCGGTCGCAGCGACCAGGACAACGGGCTCGGACAGCCCCACCTGCCGGTGGTTGACCACGTACGGCGTGTCGGCCGACATCGCGTTGCTGACGACGGAATCATCCCGCAGGTTGGCCATCGCGTCGCCGTGGTCGCGGATGTCGTCGACGGTGAGCTGGTGCAGCCCTGCCGCGTCCAGCGCGTACACCCGCGAGTCGCCCGCCCACAGCACGTCGCAGTCCCACATCTGGTCCGCACCCGGCCGGCGCTGCACCGCCGCCATCGCCATCGTGGTCGGCAACGCGCGCAACAACTTCGACCTCAGCCGACTGGCCGGCGCCCGCAATTCCGCCAGCCGCGCCTGCAGGGCCTCCTGCACGGACCGCTGCACGAGCGCTGCCGCCTGCCCGCCCGCGCCGCTGTCGTCGTCGCCGCTAGCGCCGCCGCCATCGTCGCTACCGTCGCCGCGAAGGCCGGCACCGCTGCCGTCGTCGGCGTTCAGCCAGTCGATCATGTTCTGCTCCGCGACGTCGCGGGCGACCCGGGACGACAGGTACGCCCCTGACCGGGGGCCGTCGGGGGTCTCGTACACGGTTCCGCCGGCACCGCCCATGCCGTCGAACACCGCCAGCAGCCCGACGTCCCGTCCGGTGCGGAGCACCGGGTCGGAGTCCTCGCCGCTACCGGCCACCTGGTGGTGGTTGAACGCGAACACCACCGGCCACTCCTCGCCGAAGCGATCGACCGGTGGGTCGTCGGGGACGCTCAGCTGCGAGCCGGTGAGGTCCTCACCCACCGGGACGACCACAGCGACGGGGGATTCGACGACGGTAGCGACGGCTGCCGTCGGCCTTGGGTCGGCTCCCGCGTCCTCAGCGACGGTCGCGACGGCTGCCGTCGGCCTTGGGTCGGCTCCCGGGTCCTCGGCGACTCCGGGCGCATCCACCTGGCGGGCCTGGAAGAAGACGTCGGCGGCATCGGCCGGCGTCCGGGTGGGCAGCGGCACGGCATCGACCGGATCAGCGGCGGTAGGGGTCGTGGCGGCGTCCGGCCCGGGCGGCTCCGGTTGCTGGTGATCCTCGCTCACACGGAGTTGCCGATGGAGTCGACGATGGTGCCGTAGTCGATCTCCGACAGACCGCCGCCCGCCTGTGACGGGTGGTGGACGACGTTCTCCCAGTTGGCGGAGATGTCCGTCCAGCCGGGACCGTCCGGCGCGAACAGGATGAGTCGCTTGCTGCTCGAACCGACGGGCCCCTGGGGGTCCTCCCAGAGGTCGGTCAGGCTGCTGAAACTGGTCGGCACGGAGCTGGCCAGGTCGGGCGGCAGCACCGCGAAGTTCAACGGGTGGGCGGGCGCATCCGTCCACACCACGACCACCTGCCGACGACGGTCACCGTGTCGGGTCCAGGGCGAGTTGATGGCCAGGGCGACCGCCTCCAGGCCGGATTCCGGCGCGTCGCCGCCGCCCTGCGCGACGAGACCGTCGACGAACCCGCTGAACGCGAGCTGCTCGTCGGGCAGCGTGTAGAACGACGACTCCTGCAGGGCGCCGTCGTCGTCGACCGAGAAGTCCCGGAAGGCGATCACCCGCACCCGCAGCTCGTCGACACTCTTACCCTTGGCGGTGAGGTTCGTCTGGACGTCCTCGTAGAAGCGCAACGCATTCGCCTTCACCGCGTCGAGCACCGGCGTCATGCTGCCGGTGACGTCGATGCAGAAGACGATGTCCACCGCGTAGTGCAGCCGCCGGGGCGCGGCGGGCGCAGCTGCCGACGCAGCCGGCGCGGGGGTCGGGCCGGCCGGGGCGATGACGGCCTCGGCGGGGGCGACCTGTGGAGAGGCGATCGGGTCGCCGGCGCCGTCCGTGGCGGCGGAGGCGGCGGAGCTGTCCGCGGTCGATGGGATTCCGTCCCCGGGCTCGGTCGTCGTCGACGGTGCCGCCCCGGTCGACGGATCCGTGCTCGACGACTCGCTGGTGGTCTCGGGTCCTGGAACTGACATCGGTTCTCCTCTGGTGCGTTCGTTGCGTGCGTACGGTTGCTCGGTCCGGTGACGACAGTCACTGTGGGCGCTGCCGCCGGAGAGTTTTTCGCCATCGACACGGCGCCAATTGCTGCGGTGACGGCAGGAACAGCGCTCTCCGGTCTGCGGGGCGCGTGGGCCGTGCCGCGCAGTCGACCCGTCCACCCCTGCTGTACCCACTGGGCCGCTGTCTAGCGGCGCCGGTGCCGGCATCCCGCTTCGATGCCCTGCCCAGGAAGTGTGGCAGCTATCGGTCTGCCGGGTGGCCCGGGCCGAGAAGACCACCGCGAGTGCATCCTTTCCGGTACGCCAGGTCACACCGTTTCCCGCCGCCAGGGGGAAGGTCACCACGCCGCCGGGCGTTGGAACCACCGATGAACCAATTGCTGGAATCGACGTTGACCGAACAGGTGCCGACGAGGCTCTGGGTCCCTCGCCATGTCCGTATCACCCGGGCCGCGGCCGAGCTACCGCACACCCGGACGATCATCGACCGGTGCGTGGCCGCCGGCGTGGAGGACATCGTGGTGCTGCCGGGCAATCAGCTGACCGGGCTGCGCGGCGGAACCGAGCGGGAGATCTATGCCAGGGCGAAGAACACGCTGGCCGTGGTGGTGGCGCCGCCCAGCGCGCTGAAGCCGCAACCGATCCCGCCCAGCGCGGACTGGCGCATCGACCTGGCCCGCGGATGCCCGGCGCACTGCCAGTACTGCTACCTGGCCGGTTCGCTCACCGGCCCGCCCGTCACCCGGGTGTATGCCAACCTCGACGACGTGCTGGCCGGCATCGACACCCACGCGGGCAGCGGCTCGGTCACCAGCGGCACCACGGCGCGCGGGCACGAGGGCACCACCTTCGAGATGTCCTGCTACACCGACCCGCTGGGCATCGAGCACGTCACCGGGTCGTTGAGCGCGGCGATCGAACGCATCGGAGCACGCGCCGAAGGCGGCGTGCAGCTGCGGTTCACCACCAAGTTCGACGACGTGGGCGCCCTGCTGAACCTGGACCACCGGCGGCGGACGCGGGTGCGGTTCTCGGTCAACGCAGCCGAGGTGGCCAATCGTTTCGAGGGTGGGACGGCGCGCATGCCGGCCCGGCTGCGGGCGCTTCGCGCGATGGCGCTGGCCGGTTACCGGGTCGGGCTCACCATCGCGCCGGTGATGCCGGTCGAGGGTTGGCAGGCGGCCTACGGGCGGCTGCTCGACGACGCCGCGACGGCGCTGGACGGCGTTCCGGACCTCGACCTGACCACCGAGCTGATCACCCACCGGTTCACCCCGGCCAGCAAGGACGTGCTCCTGGGCTGGTACCCGGGCACCCGCCTGGAGATGGACGAGGACGCCCGGAGCAAGAAGCGGTCCAAGTTCGGCGGCGTCAAGTACGTGTACCCGCGCGAGACGATGGCGCAGATGCGGTCCTGGTTCGAGACCGAGTTGGACCGGCGCGTGCCGGCCTCCCGGTTGCTGTACTGGACCTGACGCCGGCGCCCGCTCCGGTGCCCGGTCACCGGTAGACGGTGAGCGATTCGCGCGCCACCGTCAGGTGGATGGATTCGACCGGGTCGGTCACCTCTCCGTCGTGCGCTGCGCGCAGCGGCCGTCCGGGTGAGCCGATGGTGACCGACGGCGCCTCCAGTGCGCCGAACACCGAGCTCCGTTCGATCAGTCCCAGCAGCGACAGCAGCACCGCCTTCGTCCGGGCCAGCGGAACGTCGGCCCGCAGGTACTGCACGTCCAGCAGGCCGCCGGACAGGTTGTCGCGCCAGGCCGGGGCGAGTCCGCGCGGCCGGTAGGAACCGTTGCCGACGAAGACCATCCAGACGCGCATCGGCCGGCCGTTGATCACCAGGTCGAGCGGGTCGGAGTGCCGGAGCGTCCGGAAGGCCGCGTAGGCGGCCGCCGGCCACTTGCCCACCTGGTGGGTGAGTCGCTCCCGGCGCCGGACCAGTTCGGCGTACCCGCCGACGCTCGCCGTGTTGAGGAACGTCCGGCCGTTGATGGCCGCCATGTCCACCAGGCCCGCGGTGCCCGCCCGGACGGCGCCCGCCGTGTCGGCGTCGGTGTGCAGGCCGAGCGCCTTGGCGAAGTGGTTGAACGTTCCGCGCGGGAACACCGCCATCGGCAGACCCCGGGTCGCGGCGAGCGCGGCGACCGCGGCGGTGGTGCCGTCGCCCCCGGCGACGCCGAGCGCGACCGGGGAACCGACGACGTCGGCCAGTTCCTGCGTCGCCGGGTTCCACCGCACCACCCGCGCCTCCGGCAGCAGCGCAGAGATCGCCTCGTCGGCCCCGGCCGCCGTGCCGGCGGACGCGTTGACCACCACGGTCAGGCCCGCCCCGCGCTCCAGGGCCGGCGCCCCCTGGTCGGTCATCGACGCGCCCCGGTGCGGTTTGACCGGCCAGTAATGCCTGCCGGCGAGCGCGACGCCGACCCCGACTGCGACCCCGGCGACGGCGTCCGAGGGGTGATGCACGCCCACATGCACCCGGGAGTAGGCCACCGCAGCCGCCAACGGTCCCAGCACGATCCCGGCGAGCGGAAGTTCCAGGGCGGCGCCGGTCGCGAACGCCGCCGCAGACGCCGAGTGTCCGGAGGGGAAGGACGAGGTCCACGGTGTCCGCCGCAACCGGCGGGACAGGGCGGTCAGGCCGGCGTCCGGCCGGCGACGGCGCACCACCGGTTTGATCAGGCTGTTGGACAGGAAGCTGGCCATGCCCAGCGAACCCATGCCGCGCAGCGCCGCCCGCCGGTATCGTCCGCCGGCTGCAACTCCGGCTGCTCCGATGCCCAGCCACAGCAGGCCGTGGTTCGCCGACGTGGTCACGCCCCGCAGGGCGGTGTCGCACGGCCGCGGCACGGCGACCGGCGGTGGGGCCGGCGCCCCCGACAACGCCCGGACAGATCGCCGGATGGATAGCATCGTCTCAATGTAGCCAATGGGCCGATTTGCTGGACCCTGCAATGTTACGACCTTGTGACTCGAATGTGTTGACTTCACCATCGTGGAGTGGGAGGTTCTGTTCGTATTCGGTGGTCGATGGTCGCCCACCGGGAATCTGGAGGTCAACGGTGACTGGCTCGGACTTCGAGGCACTCCTGCGCAAGACCGGTATGAATCGTCGGACGATGTTGCGGGTGCTGGGCGCCGGAGTCGCCAGCGCCGCCGCCGTCCCCCTGCTGTCCAGCTGCACCGGCACGTCCACCGGGGGTGCCGCGGCATCGACCACTTCGGCCGCGACGACGAGCTCGGCGAGCTCCGCCGCCTCGGGTGGCGGGGCCACGTCCTCCGCGATGGCCTCGGGGGCGACGTCCAGCATGGCCACGTCCTCGGGAAGCGCGACCGGTGCGGCGATCAAGAAGCTCGGCGGCACCGTCTCCTTCGGCTCCAACGCCTCGGACGCCGTGCCGAAGAAGGCGTACCAGCAGGTCTTCGATTCCTTCACCAAGGCGTCCACCACGGCCGTCAAGGTCAATACCGTGGACCACAACTCCTTCCAGGAGAACATCAACAACTATCTGCAGGGCAGCCCGGACGAGGTGTTCACCTGGTTCGCCGGCAACCGGATGCAGTTCTTCGCCGCCCAGGGCCTGCTGACCCCGATCGACGACGTCTGGAGCGGATTCCAGGACCAGTACTCCGACGCCTTCATCAAGGCCTCGACGGCCGCCGACGGGAAGAAGTACTTCGTCCCGTTCTACAACTACCCCTGGGCGTTCTTCTACCGGCCGAGTGTGTTCAAGGCCAAGGGCTACACCGTTCCCAAGACGCTCGACGAGTTGAAGACGCTGGCCGCCAAGATGAAGACCGACGGGCTGATCCCGATCGCCTTCGCCGACAAGGACGGCTGGCCCGCGATGGGCACCTTCGACTACCTGAACCAGCGGATCAACGGCTACCAGTTCCACATGGACCTGGTGGCCACGCACAAGGAGTCCTGGACCGACCCCAAGGTCGTCAAGGTGTTCGACACCTGGAAGGAACTGCTGCCACTGCACCAGGAAGGGGCCCTCGGCCGCACCTGGCAGGAGGCCGCGCAGTTCGTGGTCAAGAAGCAGGCCGGCATGTACCTGCTCGGCGCCTTCGTCGCCCAGCAATTCCCGGCCGGCGACACCGACATCGACTTCTTCCCGTTCCCGGAGATCGACTCGAACATCGGCATGGACGCTGTCGAGGCTCCCATCGACGGGTTCCTGTTGAGCAGCAAGGGCACCAGCGAACAGAGCAAGGCCCTGATGTCCTATCTCGCATCGCCCGAGGCGCAGCTGATCTACCTCAAGAGCGACCCGAGCAACGTCGCGGCCAACAAGACCGCGAGCACGGCCGGCTACAGCGCCCTGCAGAAGCACTCCGCCGAACTGATCAGCTCGGCGAAGAGCATCTCGCAGTTCCTCGACCGGGACAGCCGGCCGGACTTCGCCAGCCCGATCGTCATCCCCGCGCTGCAGCAGTTCCTCAAGGACGGCGACTCTGCAGCGGTCACCAAGAGCCTGGAATCCCAGGCCAAGACCGTCTTCACCAGCTGACGCCACCGCGGCACAGGGCGAGAGCGCAGTGACTGCAACGCAACTTCACGGGTCGTCCCCGGTCCCGGCCGAAAAGCCGCTGGACCGGGGGCGCCGGGTGCGCCGGCTGACCCCCCGGGACAAGATCATCCTGTCGCTGATGATCGGCATCCCGATCCTGATCGAGGCGGTGCTGGTCTGGTTTCCAGCCATCGCGTCGATCATCCTGTCGTTCGGCAGGTGGAACGGGGTCGGCCCCTTCTCCAAGATCCAGTGGATCGGCGGCACCAACTATTCCGACGTCTTCCAGGTCGACCCGAACTTCTGGCCGGCTGTCCGGCACAACCTGATCTGGTTGGTGTTCCTGGCGTTGATCGCCAGCCCGGCGGGAATCTTCCTCGCCGTGCTGCTGGACAAGGAGCTGCCCGGCAGCAAGATCATGCAGAGCATCTTCTTCCTGCCGGTGATGTTCTCTCTGGCCCTGGTCGGGGTCATCTGGCAGCTGATCTTCTCGCCCGACCAGGGGCTGATCAACGGCGTCACCGGCTGGCACGTCGACTGGTTCGGTAATCCGAACATCAACCTGTGGGCGGCGCTGGTCGCGGCCAGCTGGAAGCACGTCGGCTACATCATGATCTTGTACCTGGCCGGTCTCAAGGGCATCGACCCGTCATTGCGGGAAGCTGCAGCGATCGACGGTGCCACCAGCAAGCAGACGTTCTTCCGGGTGGTGTTCCCGGCGATGAAACCCATCAACATCGTCATCGTGGTGATCACCGTGATCGAGGCGCTGCGCGCGTTCGACATCGTCTTCATCATCAACAAGGGCACCAACGGCCTGCAGCTGCTTTCCACGATGATCTACACCAACAGCGGCGCGGCCGCCCGGGTGGGATATGCCTCGGCTCTCGCGGTGATCCTGCTGGTCATCGCCCTGGTGCCGATCATCAGCTACCTGACCCAGGCGTTCAAGGAGGAGAACCGATGAGCATCGTCGCTCC
>CAXTBG010000103.1:0-11501 GCA_964242105.1 uncultured Nakamurella sp.
CAAGGGCATCAAGAGCGCGAACAAGCGGGTCGATCCGCTGCGGTCGCAGACCGGGCTCAGCCGGCAGGCCATCGTCGAGGCGATGATCGTGCACTTCGACGGACGCTACGGCCTGACGCCGGTCACCCTGGACGAACAGACGCTCGACGAGTCCGCCGCCTTGGCGGTCAGCAAGTTCTCCTCGCCGGAGTGGACCGCCCGCGTTCCGTAGACGGCTCGCGCAGCCGGGCGAGGGCGCAGCCCACCCCCGGCGTCGTGACCGGCTCGCGCACCCGGGCGACGGCCGCCGGCCGCCCCGGCGGCGGCCGGCCGAGCCGGTGCAAGGATGTCCGGCATGACCGCAGCTTCCCCCGTCCCCGTCGGCATCGTCGCAACCGGTTGGCGCGCTGACTTCTTCGCCAAGCTGGCGCTGGGCATGCCGGACCGGTTTGCGCTGGTGGGAGTGGTGTCGCGGCGGCCGGAGTCGGCCGAGCGGGCGGCCGCCGCCTGGGGTGTCACGGCCTATGCCACCCCCGCCGAGCTGGTCCGCGCGCAACGTCCGGAGTTCGTGGTCAGCTCCGTGCCGTGGAGCGCAAATCCCGACGTCGTGCGGGAACTGGTGGACGCCGGCACGGCGGTGCTGACCGAGACCCCGCCGGCTCCCGACGTCGACGGGTTGCGGCAGCTGTGGGCGGCGGTCGGCGGCGCGAACCGCGTGCAGGTGGCCGAGCAGTACCTCGCGCTACCCGGGCACGCGGCGCGACGGGCCGTCGTCGCGGCCGGGACGATCGGCACGCCGACGTCCGTACAGGTGTCATCGACGCACGGCTACCACGCGGTCTCGATGATGCGCGGCTTCCTCGGCGCGCTCGGGGACCGGATCGGTCTCGGCCCGGTCACCGTGTCCGCCCGGACCTTCGATGCGCCGCTGGTGGACCCGATCGCCCGCGACGGCTGGACCGATGACGACGAGGCCAAGCCGGCGACCACCACGCTGGCGACCATCGACTTCGGCGACGGGCGGTCCGGCCTGTACGACTTCACCGACAACCAGTGGCACAACCAGCTCCGCTTCCGCCGCATCCTGATCCGGGGCTCCCTCGGCGAGATCTCCGACGACGAGGTGGTCCGGCTCGCCGAGCCCCGCGCCGTGGTGCACTCGACGATCCGGCGCTACCAGGTCGGGCACGACCTCAACCTGGACGGGCACGACACCGAGCACCTCTCGTTCGACGGAAAGGTGGTCTACCGCAACGCGTTCCTCGGCCAGCGGCTGATGGACGAGGAGATCGCCATCGCGACGATGATGGTCGGTACGGCAGCATGGGCGCGCGGCGAGGGACCGGCGCCGTACCCGCTGGCGGAGGGCTGCCAGGACCATGTGATCTCGCTGGCGATCGACGAGTCGGCGGCCACCGGGCGGCCCGTCACCACGGCAGTCGAGCGGTGGTCGACCGGCACCTGACCGACGATCGACGTGGCGCTGCACCGGCGATCGACTCCGCGGTCGACCACACAGCGGTCTACCCCGCAGTCAGGAGATCAGCCGTAGATCCGGGTGGGCCGCACCAGCACCGCCACCCGGCGCTGCTCGACCATGGTCCGGTCGTAGCCCGGCCAGTCGTCGTGGCTGCCGCCGGCCGCGACGAAGATCTCCCGCAGCAACAGCCGGAGCCGTTCGGCATCGACGGCTGGGTGCGGATCGTCCGGCCCGATCAGCTCGGCGACGCCCTCGACGGCGCCCCACGCCCACCCGGACCGGAAGGCCGCGGTCAGCGCCGGACGCTGCCGCAGATTCCGCAGCTTGGCGGGCCCGTAGGTGACGAAGGCGAGCACCCGCTCTCCGGTGACCGGATGATCCAGCGCACCGGCGTTGACGAGCGACTGCTGGATCGTTTCGTCCGCCCGCGCTGTCGCCACCACCGCCAGATACTGCTCCCGCGCGGCCAACTCGAGCACCTCGTCCAGCGTCTTCTGCATGGTGCAAGTGTGCGGACCGCGACCAGACCCCGCACGATGACGATCGGGAGCAACGGTGGACGACGAGCCGCACCACACGCGGCGGCCGGATCCCGGCCAGTCGTACTGGAACCACAACGCCGCCTACCACCGTTGGATCGAGCGCATCGCGCGCCGGCACGGTGGCGTGGCACTCGATGTCGGCTGCGGCGAGGGGCTGTTGCTGCAACGACTCTCGGCCGTCTGCCGGACGGTGGTCGGCGTGGAGATCGACGAACCCTCCGTCGCCCGCGCCCGCGCGAGGCTCGAAGGGATCGATCACGCGACCGTGGTGCGAGGTGACTTCACCGCGTGCGACGACCTCCGTGGGAACGGCGCACACGGCCGGCAGTTCGACGTGATCACCTTCGTGGCGAGCCTGCACCACCTGCCGCTCGAAGCGGCGCTCCGCCGGGCCCGCGATCTTCTCGCGCCCGGTGGTGACCTGCTGGTCGTCGGACTCGCCGCCCGGACCAGTGCTCTGGACTGGGTGCTGTCCGGGTTGGCCATTCCGGTCGTCCGGACGGCCAATGTCCTGCACCGCGAGGCGCGCCACGTCGGCGTGCCCGTCGCACCGCCGCGCGAGGACCTGCGCGAGATCCGGTCCACAGCAGGAGCCCTCCTGCCGGGTGTGCGCATCCGCCGGGCGCTCTACTACCGCTACCTGCTGCGCTGGACGAAACCGGCCGTGTCCTGACGCCGCCCCCTGGGCACGCCCGTGACAGGGACCAACACCGTCAGCCGACGGCCAGCACGAACGGCAGCACCACCTCCGCGCCGGCCCGGCGCAGTTCACGGGCGGCGACAGCCAGCGTCCAGCCGCTGTCCGTGCGGTCGTCGACCAGCAGCACCCGGAGCCCCACCACGGCAGCGGGATCGGCCAGCCGGTGCCGGCCCAGCACACCCTTCAGCCGCTGCGCGGAGTTGACTGCCGACGGCGACGCCGGCTCGTCACTGGTCAGGTCGAACCGGGTGAGCAGCGGGATCTTCCGGTACCGGGCCAACCCACCGGCCAGATGGGCGATGAGTGCGCCGCGGGTCGCCGAATCGAGGTAGACCACCCCGTCCAGGCCGGCCGCCTCCGGCCAGGCATCTAGAACCTGGACCGCGGCGTGCCGCAGCGGGATCGGCGTCTCACCGTCGGGGGTGCCGGTGTGCAGCAGTTCGCGCAGCGCGGTGCCCCAGCCGATGCCGTCCAACCGGCCGACCGCGCGGCCCTGCTCCGCCCGCTCCCCGACCGGGATCTTGCCCGACAGCGAAACGCCGAGCGCGGACATGCCCGTCGGCCACTGCGCGCGAGGGTCCACCGGAACGCCCGGCACCGACAGCCGGGTCCGGGCGGCCGTCACCGCGTCATCGTCGGTGTCGGCGGTCAACACCAGGCCGCCGCAGTTGTCGCACCGGCCGCAGCCCGAAGATCCCGGGTCGTCGTCCAACTGGGACCGCAGGTAGTTCATCCGGCACCCGGTGGTGTCCTGGTACCCGAGCATCGCCTGCTCCTCGGTCCGCCGGGCCTGCGCGACCCGCGCGTACCGGGCGGCGTCGTAGTGCCACGGTGCGCCGGTGGCGACCCAGCCGCCCTGCACCCGCCGCACCGCGCCGTCCACGTCGAGGACCTTGAGCATCATCTCCAGCCGGGACCGCTTGAGCTGGACGCGTGGTTCGAGGGCCGGCAGCGACAGCGGCTTCCCGGCCGACTCGAGCTCCGACAGCGTCTGCAGCACGTCGAACTCGCCGGGGAAGGCCAGCGAACCGAAGTAGGACCAGATGTCCTGGTCCTCGCGGCCGGGCAGCAGCACCACGGTCGCCCGGTCGACGCCGCGGCCGGCGCGGCCCACCTGCTGGTAGTACGCGATGGGCGACGCCGGTGCGCCGAGGTGGACGACGAACCCCAGGTCCGGCTTGTCGAAGCCCATGCCGAGCGCCGACGTGGCGATCAGCGCCTTGACCCGATTGCCCAGCAGGTCCTCCTCGGCCTGCAGCCGGTCGGTCTGCTCGGTCTGGCCGGAGTAGGAGGCGACCTGGAACCCATTGGCGCGCAGGAAATCGGCGACCTGTTCGGTGGCGGCGACGGTCAGGCAGTAGATGATGCCGGAGCCGGGCAGCTCCGGCAGGTGCTGCGCCAGCCAGGCCAGCCGTGACGGCTGGTCGGGCAGCCTGACCACGCCCAGGTGCAGCGACTCACGGTCCAGCGTGCCGCGCAGCACCAGCACCGGCTCGCTGTCGGCCACCTGCAGCTGCTCGGCGACGTCCGCGGTGACCCGGGCGTTGGCGGTGGCCGTCGTCGCCAGCACCGGGATGCCGGCGGGCAGGTCGGTCAGCAGCGTGCGGATGCGCCGGTAATCCGGACGGAAGTCGTGACCCCAGTCGGAGATGCAGTGCGCCTCGTCCACGACGACCAGCCCGGCGGTCGCGGCGAGCTCGGGCAGCACCTCGTCCCGGAAACCGGGGTTGTTCAGTCGCTCCGGGGACACCAGCAGCACGTCGACCTCGCCGGAGCGGACCTGCTGGTGCACCTCCGCCCACTGCTGCGCGTTGGCCGAGTTGATCGTGACCGCCGCAATCCCGGCGCGCTGGGCCGCCGCGATCTGGTTGCGCATGAGCGACAGCAGCGGCGAGATGATCACCGTCGGCCCGGAGCCCTGCTCACGCAGCAGCGCGGTGGCGACGAAGTAGACGGCCGACTTGCCCCAGCCGGTCCGCTGCACCACCAGCGCCCGGCGCCGGCCCGCGACGAGCGCTTCGATGGCGGTCCACTGGTCGTCGCGGAGCTCTGCGGTGTCGGACCCGACCAGTGCCCGCAGGTGGTGCTCCGCGCGGGCCTGCAGCGCGTCGGTGTCGAACGGGTTCTCGACGGGACGGGTACCGGCTGTCGTCATGAAGGTCCTACCTCTTCGGGTTGCGTGCGCCGGGGATCACCGGCGGATCCCACGGTAGGCGGTGGCACCGACAGCGCCGAACAGTTCTCCACACGATCCCTACTCTTGCCGCATGGAGCAACAGGCCGACCGAGCCGGCGCCGGCCGGTTCGCGCCCAGCCCGTCGGGCGACCTGCACCTGGGCAACCTGCGGACAGCGCTGCTGGCCTGGCTGTACGCCCGATCCACCCGCCGGGCCTTCCACCTGCGGATGGAGGATCTGGACCGGGTGGCGACCGGAGCGGCCGAGCGACAACTCGCCGATCTGGCCGCGATCGGGCTGGACTGGGACGGCCCCGTGGTCCGGCAGTCCGAGCGACGTCACCTCTACGACACAGCGATCCAACAGCTGGCGGCGGCGGGCGGGACCTACGAGTGCTTCTGCACCCGGCGGGAGATCCAGCAGGCGGCTTCGGCGCCACACGGGCCGCAGGGCGCCTATCCGGGAACCTGCCGGACGCTCACTCCCGACCAGATCGCCGGCAGGCGGGCCGCCGGCCGGCCCGCCGCGCTCCGGCTCCGCGCGCAGGTCACGACCTGGACCATCCACGACGAACTCCTCGGCGACTGGTCGGGCCCGGTCGACGACCTGGTGCTGCGGCGCACCGATGGCGTGCCGGCCTACAACCTCGCCGTGGTGGTCGACGACGCCGCGCAGGGCATCGACCAGGTGGTGCGGGCCGACGACCTGCTGAGCTCCGCGCCGCGTCAGGCCTACCTGGCTTCCCTGCTCGGCCTGCCCGCCGCCCGCTACGCCCACGTACCGCTGGCGGTCAACGCACAGGGCGCACGACTGGCGAAGCGGGACGGCGCGGTGACCCTCGCCGAGCTGCAGCGCCTGGGCACCTCAGCAGCACAGGTGCTCACCACCCTCGCGGCGTCGCTGGGCCTGGCCGCGCCCCTGGAAGCAGTGGCTCCCGTGGACCTGCTGGCCCGTTTCGACCCGGCGACCCTGCCCCGCACGCCGTGGGTCGTCCCGCTCTGATGCGCCGGGGACCGGTGCTGCCGGGTGATTGGATGGTGTCGTGACAGCTTCCACGCCCGGCCCGCGGCCCTTCGGCCCCTCCGCGCAGTCCCCGACGCAGGGTCCGGCGTACGCACAGCCAGGGTCGCGCATCTTCCCGGTCATCGTCGCGGTGTTCTGCTGCATCCTGCTGATTTCCAACATCGCCGCCACCAAAGGCATCAAATTCGGCTGGATCATCACCGACGGCGGATTCATCCTGTTCCCGCTGACCTATGTGATCGGCGACGTGATGGCCGAGGTCTACGGTCTGCGCGCCGCGCGGCAGGCCATTCTGGTCGGATTCACCATGGCGCTGCTCGCGTCGGCCACGTTCTACCTGGTGCAGATCTCGCCGGCGACCACCGATTACCAGAATCAGGCCGCGTTCGAGGCGGTGCTCGGCGTGGTGCCCCGCATTCTGCTGGCCAGCGTGTCCGGTTATCTCGTCGGGCAGTTCCTCAATGCCTACGTGGTGGTGCGGATCAAGGCCGTCACCAAGGAAAAGCACATGTGGGCCCGGCTGATCGGCTCGACACTGGTGGGCGAGTTCGCCGACACGCTGATCTTCTGCTCCATCGCCGCGACGGCGATCGGCATCACCACGACGCCGGACTTCATCAACTACGTCGTCGTGGGTTATGTCTACAAGTGCCTGCTGGAAGTGGTGCTGATGCCGATCACCTATCCGGTGATCAGGTGGGTGAAGAGGCACGAACCGACCTACCGCCCGATGACGAGTGCCACGGGCGGTACGTCCGGCACCACCGTCGCCGCCTGACCGGTGCCATCCCACCCGGACCCGGCCCTGCGGATCGAGCCCCTGCACGCCCGTCCGCGGCCGGCAGACCAGCTGGCGGCGCTGTTCGCCGGCGGTTGGCCGGCTTTCATCGCCGCCGACAGGGCCGCAGAAAAGCTGTTGCCGCAGATCCGTTCGCAGTTCGCCGATCTCGAGATCGCCCTGCTGGACGGTGAGGAACTCGTCGGCGCGGCATGGGCGGTGCCGATCCGTTGGGACGGCACCGTCGGCAACCTGCCCGCGGGCTACACCGATTCTCTGGCCAGGGCTCTCGCCCGTCCCCGGGCGGAGGCCGACACGCTGGTGATCTGCGCCGCGCAGGTGCACCCCGCACACTCCGGCCGCGGTCTCGGCGCCCCGCTGATCGTCGGACTCACCGAGCTGGCCGAGCGCAGCGGATACCGGAAGGTGGTCGCGCCATTACGACCGACCGCCAAGCATCGCTATCCGCTGGCTCCGATCGAACGCTATGCAGCGTGGCTCCGCGCTGACGGCTCCGCGTTCGATCCCTGGCTTCGAACGCACCTCAGACTGGGTGCGCGTTTGCTGTGCCCGGCACCGGCTTCCCAGGAAATGACCGGCACCGTCGAGCAGTGGACCGGCTGGACAGGGCTGCCATTCCCGGAGACCGGCGACTACGTCATCCCGGACGGGTTGGCCACCCTGCGCATCGACCGGGACGCTGATCTCGGCCGGTATGTGGAACCCGGTGTCTGGGTGCAGCACCGCTGATACCGGGTCGACTACGAGGCGTAGTACCGGCCGAGGAAGTCCGCCCGGAACGCGTCGAAGTCGCCCGTTTCGATGCTGCGCCGGACGTCGTCGACCAGCCGCACGGTGAAACGCTCGTTGTGAATGGTGGCCAGGGTGCAGGACACCATTTCCTTGGCCTTGAACAAGTGGTGCAGGTAGGCCCTGGTGTAGTGGGCACACGTGTAGCAGTCGCAATCCTCGGCGAGCGGTGAGAAGTCCCGCCGGTACTTCGCCGTCACCACGTTGTACCGGCCGGTCGGTGCGTAGATCGCGCCGTTGCGGGCCACCCGCGAAGGCGACACGCAGTCGAAGGTGTCCGCCCCGTTCTCGATGGCGGTGAAGACGTCGTCGGGTTCACTGATGCCGAGCAGGTGCCGGGGCATCGACTCGGGCATCTCCTCGCAGCACCATCGGACGATGGTGCCGAGGTTCTCCTTCTCCAGCGCCCCGCCGATGCCGAAGCCGTCGAAGCCCAGCGGCATCAGGTCGCGGACGGCCTGCCTTCGCAGGTCCTCGTACTGTGCCCCCTGGATCACCCCGAACAGCGCCTGGTACGGCCGGCCCACCCGCTCCGCCGTCAGCCGGCGGTGTTCGTCGACGCAGCGCACCGCCCACGCCTGGGTGCGGTCGACGGACCGTTCCTGGTACTCGCGGGTGTTCATCAGCGTGGTGCACTCGTCGAAGGCGAAGATGACGTCGGCCCCCAGCTGGTGCTGGATGCGCATCGACACCTCGGGTGTGAAACGGTGTTTCGAGCCGTCCAGGTGCGACTTGAAGGTCACCCCGTCGTCGTCCACCGTCGCCAGCCGGGTCTTGCCGGCCGCGATGACGTCGTCCGAGGCCAGGCCGGCGACGTTCATCGCCAGCACCTTCTTGAACCCCGCGCCCAGCGACAGCACCTGGAACCCGCCGCTGTCGGTGAACGTCGGGCCCGGCCAGTTCATGAACTGCCCCAGCCCGCCGCCTGCCTCGACGATGTCCGGACCCGGCTGCAGATAGAGGTGGTAGGCGTTGGCCAGCACGGCCTGTGCGCCCAGGTCCGCCACCGATTCGGGCAGCACCGCTTTCACGGTCGCCTTGGTGCCGACCGCGACGAACGCCGGCGTCCGGAGGTCGCCGTGTGGTGTGTGCAGCACGCCGGTGCGGCCCTGCCGGCCGGGAAGCCGGATGCCGACGGTGAACCCCGTGTTCCGCCGGTCGGCCGCGTCCGCACTCGTCACACCCACCATCCAACCAAGGGAGTTTCCGTGCCGGAGACCACTGCGGGCCGGCAGCGCGGATGCGCCGCCGGCCCGCAGGTCGGGAGGATCGTCAGACCGCCGCGGTCAACGTCTCGAACTCGTCGTCGGACAGCTCGATCAACGCGGCTGCCACGTTGTCCTCGACGTGCGCGACCGACGACGTGCCCGGGATGGGCAGGATGACCGGCGAGCGGCGGAGCAGCCAGGCCAGCGCGAGCTGCGAGGCGGTGGCGTCGTGCTGCTTGGCCAACTCGTCCAGCGGGCTGCCCGGCTTGGCCAGCTCGCCCGTGGCCAGCGGGAACCACGGGATGAAGGCGATGCCCTTGGCCTCGGCGTACTCCAGCACGTCCTCGGCACTGCGGTTCGACAGGTTGTAGAGGTTCTGCACCGACACGATCGGCGCGACCTTCGCAGCAGCCTCGAGCTGCTCCACGGACACCTCGGACAGGCCGATGTGGCGGATCTTCCCCTCGGTCCGCAGGTCGTTCAGCACACCCACCTGATCCGCCAGGGGCACGTTCGGGTCGACCCGGTGCAGCTGCAGCAGGTCGATGCGGTCGACACCCAGGTGGCGGAGGTTCAGCTCGACCTGCTGGCGCAGGTATTCGGGGCGGCCCAGCGGCACCCAGTCCCCCGGGCCGGGACGGGTGTTGCCGACCTTGGTGGCGATGACCAGATCGGCCGGGTAGGGGTGGAGCGCCTCGCGGATCAGCGCGTCGGTCACGAAGGGTCCGTACGCGTCGGCGGTGTCGACCAGGGTGACACCGAGCTCGACCGCGCGGCGGAGCACGCTGATCGCGGCGTCGTGGTCGGCGGGCTCGCCCCAGACGCCGGAGCCGGTGAGCTGCATGGTGCCGAAGCCGAGGCGGTTGACCGGCAGGTCCCCGCCCAGCTGGAAGGTGCCCGACGCCTCGGCCGGACGGTTCGTGGTGGTGCTGGTGCTGGTGGTCACTGAGATCTCCTCCTGATTGCACGTTCACCGGTCTTCGATCGGCATCTGGGCACAACGCGCGACACACGGGCGGAGATTCCGGTCCGCCGGCGAAAGCCTGATTGGTCACGTCGTAGCGGCCGGTGTCGCCGACGCATGGCGGTTGCATAGCAACGACACCAGCGGACCACAGACGCCGGCGACAGCATTGACCTCACGGCCCCCCCGCCAGACTCGAGCCCCATCCTCGGCGACCGTCGGGGGCCGTCCACCTTCCGGCGACCCACGCGTCCGCCGGGCCGGACGAATCGACGAGGGTGTCGGAGCTGGGCACGACCCGGCTCCGACACCGATTTCCGTACCGGCCGGCGTCCCGCTCGTGCCGGCCGCCGCCACCGCAGGCCCTGTCACCGCAGGAGCAGCGTCACTTCGAGGACAGCGTCAGGAGGGGATGGCCTCACGCAGTCCTGCGCCGCGGACTCGGAAGCGAACCATACCGGCGGGCCGGCGACCGCCACCGCCGCCGCACACTGACAGCGCCACGTCGCGACGTCCAGCTGGGCGCCGAGCCGGTCGATGCGGGGGCGGCGCCGAGGTGATCAGCCTGGCTCGGTCATCGGTCCACGGTGCCGACGGCCGCTGGGCGACCGCACCGACGCGACTGTGGGACGAAGGCGACTCGCGTACAGCAATGAACCCCGTCAGCAACCGGAGCTGACGGGGTTCACGTGGAACGCTTGTGGCGGTGGCGGAGGGATTTGAACCCTCGGAGGCTTTCACCTCACACGCTTTCGAGGCGTGCTCCTTAGGCCGCTCGGACACGCCACCGCGGAGAAGTATAGGGGAGAGCAGGGTCCGCTCCAGACCGCTCGGTTGGCCGGCGCCCGCGCGCAGGCAGCGCCCTCAGATCGGCGGCGGGCCGGACGAACGCCGACCGGCGAAGAAGTCGACGAGCAGGGCGGCGCACTCGTCGGCCAGCACCCCGCCGCGGACCTGCACCCGGTGCGTCAGCCGCCGGTCGCGCAGCACGTCCCAGAGCGAGCCGGCGGCGCCGGTCTTGGGCTCCCAGCATCCGAACACCACGGCCGACACCCGCGCCAGCACCAGCGCGCCGGCGCACATCGTGCACGGCTCGGCGGTGACCACCACCGTCGAGCCGGCCAGGTTCCAGTTCCCGGTGACCACGGCCGCCGCCCGGAGGACCAGGATCTCGGCATGTGCGGTCGGGTCGCCGGTAGCTTCCCTGGCGTTGCAGGCGGCGGCGAGCTGTCGCCCGTCGGGGCCGATCAGCAGGGCTCCGATCGGAACGTCACCGGTGGAGACGGCGCCCCCCGCGACGTCCAGCGCCGCCCGGACCAGCGCCTCGTCCGACCGGCGGCCGGCGGCGAAGCCGGTCAGACCTTCTCCAGCAGCGCGGCGAACAGGTCACCGAACCCGCAGCGCTGGGCGATGAGCGCCAGCTGCTCGTCGGGATAGAGATCCACCTCGCCGACGATCAGCTGCATCTCCTGCTCGTGCACGCCCAGGTCGGCCAGCAGGCTCAGATCGCCCTCTGGCCAGGGTTCGTCGTCGACCTCGTCCTCGTCGGGGGTCTCGATGTGCAGCAGATCGAGCGCGTCGGCCGCCAGGTCGTAGTCGAGGGCGGCGGTGGCGTCGGACAGCAGTACGGCCGCACCGCCCGGGATCGGCCGCACCACCAGGAAGAATTCGTCGTCCACCGCGAGCAGACCGAAGACGGCGCCGGTTGCGGCCACCCTGCGCAGCGCGGTGATGACCCCGTCGAGGTCTTCCAGCAGCTCCTGGTCCAGCAGGGAGCATTTCCACGCGCCGTCCTCCCGGACGACAGCCGCGGCGAACCCGTCGATAGTCACGGGCGAGA
>CAXTBG010000104.1:0-11194 GCA_964242105.1 uncultured Nakamurella sp.
CCGGCCGCGCACGGCGGCAACCGCACCGGACGGATGTTCACCGGCGACCGCAGCGGCGACGTACTGTTCGCCGCGCTCCACCGGGCCGGCTTCGCCTCCCAGCCGCACTCCGTCGCAGCCGGTGACGGACTGACGATGACGGGGGCCAGGGTGACCGCGCCGGTGCACTGCGCGCCGCCGGACAACAAGCCGCTGCCGTCGGAACGGGACAACTGCGCCCCGTTCCTGGCCCGCGAGCTCGAGCTGCTGGCGCCGACCCTGCAGGTGGCCGTCGTTCTCGGCGGGTTCGGCTGGCAGGCACTGCTGGCTTCGCTGACCCGGCAGGGCTGGCGCGTCCCGCGGCCGCGGCCGGCCTTCGGGCACGGCCGCGAGGTCGTCGTCACCGGATTCCGTGGGCAACGGCTGACGCTGCTCGGGTGCTATCACGTCAGCCAGCAGAACACCTTCACCGGACGGCTGACCCCCTCGATGCTGGACGAGGTCTTCGCCCGGGCCCGCGCACTGCGTGCCCGCGGCTGACCGTGGCATCCCCACTGGCGGACCACTGTCGGTGCCGTGATGGAGAGTGGGCGCACACGCGGTCGACCGACCGCCGCCGGAAGGAGACGCCCATGTTCCTGGGACTGCGCACCGTCATCTACCCAGCCCCCGACCTGGCCACGAGCAAAGCCTGGTTCAGCCAGATCCTCGGTATCGAGCCGTATTTCGACGAGCCGTTCTACGTCGGGTTCGACGTCGCCGGCTACGAGCTCGCCCTCGACCCGGCCGGCGATCCGGCCGTCGGCCCGCTCACCTACTGGGGGGTCGCCGACGTCGACCCGACACTCGCGGTGCTGCTCGCCGCGGGCGCCACACCGCGCGATGCCGTCGTGGAGGTCGGCGACGGCATTCGCGTCGCCACGGTTCTCGAGCCGGGCGGCAGCGTCCTCGGCATCATCGAGAACCCGCATTTCAAGCTGCCGGCCAGCACCCCGGCCGACGGTCCGGGCCGATGACGCAGGCGAACGTCGGCGGACCGCCCGAGCCGGTCAGAGCCCGAGCAGCCGTTCCAGCGCCTTTCGGGCAGCCGCGTTCTGCTCGGCCTGCACCGACAGTTCGGCGGCCAGCTGGCGCAGCCACTCGTCCAGGCCGACCTCCTTGCGGGAGATGACGACGCCCCGGACGACGACCCGGACCATCGCCTGCACCCCGGTGCGGGTCTGGGTGAGCTCGAGCAGCCGGTCGTTTCCCTGGACGGTCAGCGCAATCGGCTTGGCCGGTCGTCCGGCCAGCCGGTCCCCCAGCGAGCGCTGGTACCTGATGGTCACCATGCCCGGCGGCAGGGCGTCGCCGAGCGCCCCGGTCAGCACCCGCGCGTACGACTCGACGTCCTCCCGATCGCTGCGCAACATCGACGCCAGCAGTTGGACATCGCCCAACGGCCCCAGCCCACTGGGCTGCAGTGCTCCGCCGTCCGCCTCGCTCATCGGTCGGTCCCGCTCACCGGTCGGCCAGCGGAAGCATCAGCTGTGGGGTCTGGATCGAGTGGTCGGCGCGCAGCGGCCGGACCGCGGTGCCGACGGCGAAGAACTCGGTGGTGTGCCCGCCCCACCGGTGCGGCAGCGACAGCAGGTTCACCCCGACGATGCCCTCCGCGTGCAGCGCCTCGCCCTCGGCCTGCATCCGGCTCATCGCCAGCTCCCTGGCGTCGTACAACGCCTCGGTGAACTGCGGGATCTCCACGTTCTGGCCGATGTTGGCGAACGTCTGCCCGAACTTCTGGTGCGCGATGTGGTAGACGCACGTGCCCATGACCAGGCCCAACGGCGCGTAGCCCGCCTGCAGCAGGGTCCAGAAGTCCTGCCCGGACAGGTCGGAGGTGAACGGCTTGCCGGTATTGGGCTTCCAGCCGAAACCATCCGGCGCCGCCGCGGTGTCGGCCTTCACCGCGGTCCCCACGGCGGTGAACTCGGCCAGGTCGGAGCCGAACTCCTTGAAGTCGATCTCCAGCCGGACGGCGACGACGCCGTCCGCGCCGAGCACGTCGGCCTCTGCCTCCATGCGCGTCATCGCCAGTTCCCGCGCGTGGTACATCGCGCCGGACAGCGTGCCGAGCTCCTGGTTCTTGCTCCACCGGCCGGCCTGGAAGCCGACGTGGTAGATGCTCGAGCCGAACACCAGCCCCAGCGGCCGGAAGCCGGCCTCGCGGACCAGCAGGAACTCGTTCACCGACAGATCCGAGGTGAACATGGTTGTTTCCTGGCCGGGCCGCATGGCCGCCAGGCGGCGCAGGGCGTCCTGCGGAATTCCCAGGGTGGCGGGATCGACGGTCATCGTTGTCCATTTCCGGTGCGGAGGGGCAGATAGGTCAGCGGCGGGGGTCCGGGGCGGACGCCCGGTCGCGGGAAACGCACGATCCCGGTTCCGAACATCCGGGCCTCGGCGAGGTGGTCGCGATGTCCGTCCGACGGTTCCTGTTCCCAGACCCGCATGCCGGAACTGGTGATCAGGACACCGCCGGCCGCCCTCTGCGCAGCCTGCGCCGTCACCACCTGACGCGCCTGGTGCCGGACATGGTTGGTCAGCTCGGTGAAGCCGGTGACCTCCGCATTCGCCCAGCGCTGCGTCTGCGAGTAGGTCGGCCAGTCGTCGTGGCGGATCGCCAGGGCGATGCCGTACACGATGCTCGTGGGCATCCAGCCGGCAAGCATCAGCTTCGCGACGTCCGCGCCCCCTAGCTCGGTCAGGAACGGCACCGGCAGGGCGGCCGGGAGAGTTCCGGTGCCCGACCGCTGGTCGCCGAGCCGGACAGCACTGCCCAGAGCGACGAACTCGTGGTTGTCGCGGTCCAGCGTGCTGACGCTGATCCGGACATCGATCACGCCGTCGGCGCCGAGCATCACCGCTTCGTCGGACAACCGACGGAGCGCGGTGTCGTAGCCGTGCCGTACCGCGTCCACGTAGGGGCGGTAGCTTCCGAACTGCGTCGTCTGCAGGCTCGTGGGCCCGCGCCAGTAGCCGCACCCGGCCCAGCCCTGCCAGCCCAGGTGCTGGACGATGCAGCCCATCACCTCACCGACCGGGTTGAGCCCGACGACTCTGGCGCTCACCGCGCTCGGCACCGAGAGCAGCGACGTGCGGACCCCCGATGCCGACGCTCTGGCAATGCGGTCCAGCGCCACCTGGGGAAGTCCGGAGCCTGCCGTCATGCCGTCTCCCCTGAGCGTAGTGAGCCTGGCTAAGCTACACCCGCCGGCCGGGCAGGAGCTGGGTGTCCTGGTTCACCTCCGCGACGCGGGCAGGATCCCGGCCGTCCGGGCGGCTCGCAGCCAGTCCGGGAACTCCGACAGCAGCCGACGGTAGAGCTCCGCGTCGTCGATCCGGTCGATGTCGGTGACCGGGAAGAAGCCGACGTTGTCGACGGTCCGGCCGGTCATCTCGTCCAGCTTGTTCAGGACGCCGAAATCGTTGCGGCCGATGCCGACGAACTGCCAGAACGCCGGCAGGTTCGACGCCTTCTTGATCAGCGCGGTGATCTCCTTCTTCTTCGAGAAGCCGCCGTCGGTGAAGAAGAGCACCAGGGTCGCGTCGGTCCGCCCGACGAGGCTGCCCAGCACCTCGTTCATGATCGGGATTTCGTCGTTGTACCCGCCGATGTGCCGGTAGTTGATGCCCTGGTGCGTCCCGCTCATGTGGATGAAGTCGGCCAGCCACTGGTCCAGGTACTCGATGCGGACATCGGGCAGCTTGGCGAAGGAGACCGCGTAGAGGTAGCACTCCAGCGATCCGTCGTCGTCCAGCTGGATGGCGACCGGCACCATGCGCTCCACCACCCGGTGCACGATGCCCGCGGCGTACTCGTCGGCCATCGAACCGGTCTTGTCCAGCACCAGAACGATGCGGGCCCGCTCGTGCTGCGCGCCCTTGGTCAGCAACACCTTCGCGACCTCGCGCTTGCGCAGGTCCAGCTTCTGCCGCTTCACCAGCGACAGGGACGCCTCACCGGGAACCGACCGCACGCCGTCTGCGGGCGGGGCTGCCGGTGCGGCCTGCGGGGGCGATGCTGCCGGCGGCTGACGGACGGGCGGCGCCGCAGCTGGTGACGGTGCGGCCGGCTGCACAGCCGGTACGGGGGCGGGTTCGTCGTCGACGCTGACGCCGTGCGCGGTCGCCAGCCCGCTGAGGCCTGCGGTCCAACCCGCGGACACGTTGCGCAGCTTCCACGCGCCGGCGCGGCGGTAGATCTCGACGAGCACGGCCGCCCGCTCGGTGGTGAGGCCGGTCGCGGGAGCCGAGTGCTGGTCAGAGGGTCCGCTGACCGCGACGCCGAGCCCCGGGATGGTGGCGAGCGACCCGGGAACCGAATCGTCGAGCGACACCGCGACTGCCAGGCTTTCGACGGCCGCCGGAATCGCGCTCAGCTCCACCGACACCTGGTCGGCGGCGGTGAGCCGCACGGCGCCCTCGGGCGAGGCCGGCTGGTTGAAGAAGATGAAATCCGCGTCGCTGCGCACCTTTCCGGTCGCGGCGAGTTGGAACACCATCAGGTCGACGGCTCCCTGCCGGGCGCCGGACACGGCGATCTGCAGGGTCGGGCCAGCGAGCGGAGCATTGGCACCGCGGGTCAGGTCGGGCATGTTCGTCACGATGCCAGAACCGGGACGACGGCGCTCAGCGGACGAGCCGTCAGCCGCCGGGGCGCGCCCGTCGTCCCCGCATCCGGCGGTGCTGGTCCGCCCGCAGCTCGTCGAGAGCTTGCAACGCTTCCTCCGGAGTGCGGTCGTCGGTGGACCGGTCCGGGCGCGCCTTCTCGGGTGGCGTCTCCAGCGCCCTGACTTCTTCCGGGGCCAGTGCCGCCGGGCGGCCGTGGCGCCGGGAGCTCAGCCGGCCGGTCAGGGCGTCCGGGTCCGGCTCCCGGTCGGCCACCCGATCGATGCGGGCGGCAAGAGTCGCCAACAGCCGGCGGACGGCACCCGCCATCAGGGGGAACCGGTCAACGGACCGCCCGGCGGTCGCCACCCGCCAGGCGCGGGCGGTTCGAAGTACGGCTGCGGCGGCAGGCTCCCGCCGGGCGGCGGGAAGCCGCCGGGCATCGGCAACCCGGCGGGCAGCGGATTGCGGCTCGGATCCTGGACCCCGGAGACCGGTACTGCGACCGCGGGCGCTGCCGCGGATGGGTACGGCGCGGGCACTGCCGCGGGTGGGTACGGCGCCGGCGCGGGTGGGTACGGCGCCGGCGCCGGCGCTGACGCTGACGCTGACGGGTAAGGCGCCCCGGCAGGAAGCACCGCCGGCGGCAGTGCGACGACTGGATCGGCGACGGCCGGATCGGCGGCGGGTGCGGCCGGCTCGTCGTCGACGCTCACACCATGCGCCGTCACCAGCGCAGACAACCCGGCGGACCAGCCGGCCGAGAGGTTGCGAACCTTCCACGCACCTGCCCGGCGGTAGATCTCGACCAGTACGGCCGCGCGCTCGGTGGACAGGCCGGTTGCCGGCGCCTGGTGCACCTCGCCGCCGGTGACCGTCACGCCGAGTCCGGCGATACCGGCCAGGGAGCCCGGAAGGGCATCGTCCAACGCGACCGCGACGGCCAGTGTCTCCACTGCTGCGGGCACGGCTGCCAGATCGGCGGTGATCCGGTCCGCGTCCACCAGGCGCACCGAACCCTCCGGAGAGGCCGGCTGGTTGAAGAACACGAAGTCGGCGTCCGAGCGCACCTTGTGGTCGTCACCGAGTTGGAACACCATCAGATCCACCGAACCCTGCCGGGCGCCGGCGACCGAGACCGTCACCGGCCCGGTGGTCAGAGGCGCGTTGGCCCCTCGGGACAGATCCGCCATGCACCCGATCATGGCACGGCGGGCACGTCCGTCGGCGTCAGCGCTGGGGTAGACGACAGCGGTCGGCAACGTGTCACAGGTCGGCGGAGCGGCCAAGGGTCGACGTCCGTCGGCCGGTCGCATCGTCGATGTCTCCAACCACCTCGCCACCCGGTGACCGAGCACGACAGCTGGTCCGGCGTGCTGCTCGAACTCCGGGCCCTTCTATCGTTCTGCCATGGACCAGACGACCGATGCCAATCAGACACCCTGGGAACCACCGATGAACGGCACCGAGGTGGAGCACGTCCTCGGCTCGCTCAACCGGTTGCGGACCACGTTCCGCTGGAAGGCCGACGGCCTCGACGCCGACGGTCTCTCCCGCACGATCGGGGCCTCCACCCTGACCCTCGGCGGCCTCCTCAAGCACATGGCGTGCGTCGAGGACGAGCACTTCGGAATGTCCCTGTCGGGTGCCGGTTACGGCCCACCATGGGCCGGGATGCCCGACTTCGACGGGTCTCCAGGTGACTACGGGTTCTCCACCCAGGGCCTGCAGCCCGACGACCTCTACCGCCTGTGGGACGACGCCGTCCGTCTCGCCGACGAACGTCTCCACGCGGCACTGACCACCGGCGACCTCGGCCAGCGCATCGCCCTCGGCGCCGACGACGGCCTCGTCGTCAGCCTGCGACGTCTGCTGTTCGATCTCCTCGAGGAGTACGGGCGTCACACCGGTCATGCGGACCTGCTCCGGGAGGCCGTCGACGGCCGGGTCGGCGAGGACCCGCCGGAGGGCTGGCACGCCGAGTCCGGCACTTCGCCGGTCGGGACCTGACCGTCCGCCCGGCGGATCGCACCATCGGTGCGGCCGCGTCACCCCCTTTTTCGGGCGTCACCCCAAGGCTGCGCCACTGCTACAGCTGAGTCACCCGGGCGATTGCGCGCATCTTGTTCACCGCGTCGAGTGCGGCGACCTTGTACGACTCGGCCAGCGTCGGATAGTTGAAGACGGCGTCGACCAGGAAATCCACCGTGCCGCCGCAGCCCATCACCATCTGCCCGATGTGCACCAGTTCGGTGGCGTTGGTGCCGAAGACGTGGACTCCGAGCAGTTCTCGGGATTCCGCATGCACCAGCAATTTCAAGATGCCGTACGAGTCGCCGAGAATGGCACCGCGCGCCAATTCGCGGTACCGGGACACACCGACCTCGAACGGCACGTTCTCCGACGTCAGTTGTTTCTCGGTCCGGCCGACGTAGGAGATCTCCGGAATGGAATAGATGCCGATCGGCTGCAGATCGCCGAGCTTGCCCCCGACCGATTCGCCGAAGGCGTGGTAGGACGCCCGCCGGCCCTGCTCCATCGAGGTCGCCGCGAGCGCCGGGAAACCGATGATGTCGCCGACCGCATAGATGTGGTCGACGGAGGTCTGGAAATTCTCGTTGACCTCCAGCCGACCCCGCTCGGCCGGCTCGATACCCGCGGCGAGCACGTTCACCGTGTCCGACGCGCCCTGCCGTCCTGCGGAATACAGGACGGTGTCGGCCGGGATCTTCTTGCCGGATTCCAGGACGGTCAGCGTTCCGGCGGCGTGCCGTTCCACGGTCCGGACGGATTCGGAGAACCGGAACGTCACTGCGAGGTCGCGGAGTTGATATTTCAAGGCCTCGACGATCTCCTCGTCGCAGAATTCCAGCATGGCCCCGCGCTTCTCCACGACGGTCACCTTGGTGCCCAGCGCAGCGAACATCGACGCGTACTCGATGCCGATGACGCCGGCGCCGACCACCACCATCGACGCCGGCACCCTGTTCATGTTCAGGATCTGGTCGGAATCGACGATCGTCTCGCCGTCGAACTCCACGGTGGCGGGCCGCGCCGGCCGGGTTCCCACCGCGATGACGAACTTGTCCGCCGTGAGGTTCTGCCGCACGCCGAACTCGTTCTCCACCTGCACGGTGTGCGGGTCGACGAACGCCGCTGTGCCGGGGATCAGCGCCACCCGGTTGCGGGACAGCTGGTTGCGGATGACGTCGATCTCCCGGTTGATCACGTGCTGGGTGCGCGCCGACAGGTCCCCGACGGTGATGTCGTCCTTGACCCGGTAGGCCTGGCCGTAGAGCTCGCGCTGGCTCAGGCCCGTCAGGTACAGGACGGCCTCACGCAGCGTCTTCGACGGAATGGTGCCGGTGTTGATGCACACGCCGCCGACCATGTTGCGGCGCTCGATCACCGCCGCCTTCCTACCCAGCTTGGCCGCCGCGATCGCGGCCTTCTGCCCGGCCGGGCCGGAGCCGATGACGATCAGGTCGAAATGGTCCATGGCGAAGCCTCTTCCGGTGGGCGGTGGCCGACTTCCGTCGTGGGCCGCTCGTCATCCTTCCCCATCGCAGCGCGACACCGGAAGACACCGGCGGCGAAACGATCATCGCCTGGACAGCACCAGGCCGACGCTCAGTGCCGACAGCAGCACGAAGAAGCTGGCCACAGCGACCAGCACGGCCGGCACGCCGAGGAAGAACGCCGGCAGCGCAATGAGGGCGGACAGCACCCGACTCCCCGCCACGACACGCGAACCGATACGCCGACCCGTCCGCCAGGAGTAGGAAACGGCGATCACGGTGATCACGCCGAAGACCGCGCCGACGAGCGCCTCGGCCAGAGGAGGGCCGCTGGCGTGGGACACGTCGGACGTCCGGGACATCGCCGGCACCACATCGACCAGGTCGAGCACGCCCAGTACCCCGGCCAACCCGAGCCCGATCCTGTTCCGACGCGTCAGCGCGACGATGTCCGTACGTGGCCTTGCCGTTGTGCTCATTCGAACCTCCGGGGACGGTTGCGCCGGACTCCCTGTCCGGACCCATCCAGCATCTGGAACGGCGGCGTCGAGAACACGGGTGCGGCGTCCTCGAGGCGCCGGGAAACACCCCCGGTCCACCCGGGGGTTCACCCCTGCACAACCCGGTCTCCACCGGCCATCATCTACCTATGGATCCCGGGCCGATTCGCGTTGTCGTCGCCGACGACCACCCGGTCGTCCGGCGCGGCATCTGCGCGTTGCTGTCCTCGCTGGACGGTGTGGAGGTGATCGCCGAGGCGGCATCCGGCGCCGAGGCGGTGCGCGAGGCCCAGTTGGGTTCACCCGACGTCGTGCTGATGGACATCTCCATGCCCGGCATGGACGGGGTGGAGGCCACCCGCCGCGTGCTCGCCGCCGCACCCGACACCGCCGTGCTGATGCTGACCATGTTCGACGACGACGACACCGTCCGGTCCGCGCTGCAGGCCGGTGCCCGCGGCTACCTGCTCAAGGGTGCGGAGCAGGCGGAGATCCTTGCGGCGTTGCGGTCGGTCGTCACCCGGCAGCTCGTCATCGGCGCCGAGCTGGCGACCCGCATGGTCGGGCAGCTGTCTTCGTCACGGCGGCAGCCGGAGGACCCCTTTCCGGCGTTGACAGCGCGCGAACGCCAGGTGCTCGAGCACATCGCCCGCGGCTCCGGCAATGCGACCATTGCAGCGGGTCTCGGCATGGCCCCGAAGACCGTCGGCAACAACGTCTCCGCCATCTTCGCCAAGCTCGGTGTCGCCACCCGCGCCGAGGCCATCGTCCGAGCCCGCGAGCAGGGAATGGGGCTTCCGGCGGGCACCGGCGAAGCGACCACTGTCGCCCGCGCGCGGGAGGGGCACGCGCCCAGGGGAAGCGACTGACCGGTGGGCGCGACGAGGAGAACCTGGCAACGGTGGACGGCCGTCGCCGTGCCGGCAGCCGTGTCGGCCGCGTGCACGGTGCTGGTGGCCGGACGGCCGATCACCCCGCCGACACTGATCTTCCTGCTCTGGCCGTTGGCGGCGGGCGTCGAATGTGCCGTGGCAGCGGCCGTCCTGGTGTGGACGTCGACACATCGGGTGCTGCCGGCGGCCCTTGATCTGGTCGCCCTCGCGCTGACCGGCTGCGCTGTCGCCCGGTCGTTCGACCGGGTGCTGCTGGCGGAGTGCGGATACATCATCGTGCTGTGCGGCCTGCTGCCGTTGCTGCTCATCAGATCTGCCGTGCCGGCGACGGGCCGGCGCCACGGCGGGCTGGTCGGCGCGCAGGCGGTGATCGTCGCAGGCTGCGCCGTGGGTGTGGTGTCCCACCTGGCGTGGGCAGACGCGCTCCTGGCGGCCGGCTTGTTCAGCGCGGTCTTCGCGACCGGATGCGGGTTGTGGTTGCTGTGGGAACTGACCCATGGCGATGGGCGCCGACGGGTGCTCTGGACCATCGTCGGCACCACCGGCGGCGCACTGAGCATGGCCCCGACGCTGGTCGGTCAGTTCCGGACGTGGCCGGCCGCGGTCGCCGCGTCGGTCATCGCCATCGTGCTGTCGGCCACGCTGCCATTCGCTCTCGTCCTGGCGATCGTGGTGCCGCGCCGGATGGACGTACGGCTGGTCCTGATCCGCGCAGTGGTGGCGCTGGTCATGCTGACCCTGGGTATCGCCGCGTTCTGCGGACTCGACGGACTGGTCGAGCTGGCCTTGCACCACAGGCCCCCGGTGGGGGTGAGCGGCCTGCTGGCGACCGCCGTCGCGGCCGGCTTCCATCCGGTGCTGCGGCACGTCCGCACGCTGATGGACGAACTGCTGCTCGGCGCCCACGCAGATCCGCTGCAGGCGATGACCCGACTCGGCGGCGAGCTCGCCGCCGGGGGAAGTCCAAGGCAGTGGTTGGACACGGTGCGACAGGCGCTGGGCGCTTCCGGCGTTGCACTGCGCCGGGGAGTTGACACCATTGCCGAGTCGGGCGTGGTCCGTGGCGATCGGGTGGTGGTGACCCCGCTGCAGCTGGGCGAGGAGGATGTCGGCGAACTGGTCATCGCGCTCGCCGACGACCAGCTGCGGCTGAGCTCGTCCGCCCGGACAGTGCTCGAGCTGCTCGCTGCGCCGCTGGCGCAGGCCACCCGGGCGATCCAGCTCGGTGCACAGCTGCAGGAATCGCGGAGGCGGGTCGTCACCGCGTCGGAGGAGGAGCGCCGCCGACTGCGGCGCGACCTGCACGACGGGCTCGGTCCCACGCTCAGCGGCATCGCCTACACGGCCGACGCGGTGGCCAACCTGATGGACGTCGACCCCGCCGAGGCAGTGCTGCTCGTCCGGCAGCTCCGCGCCGACGCCGGGGATGCCATCTCCGAGGTGCGTCGCATCGTCGACGGTCTGCGGCCCCGGGCACTGGACGAGCTCGGGTTGATTGCTGCTGTCTCGCAACGGTTCACCAGGCTGCGGGCCGCGGACGGGCGGCCGATGACCGTCGCGGTGACTGCGCCGGAGGAGCTGGGACCGCTGTCGGCGGCGGCCGAGGTGGTCGCCTACCGGGTGGCCATCGAAGCCGTCACCAACGCCGCGAAGC
>CAXTBG010000105.1:0-11111 GCA_964242105.1 uncultured Nakamurella sp.
GGTTGGACTCCAGCACCATGTCGATGAAGTCGACGACGATGATGCCGCCGATGTCCCGCAACCGGAGTTGCCGGACGACCTCCTCGGCGGCTTCCAGGTTGTTGCGGGTGACCGTCTCCTCGAGGTTGCCGCCTGAGCCGGTGTACTTGCCGGTGTTGACGTCAATGACGGTCATCGCCTCGGTCCGGTCGATGACCAGCGATCCACCGGAGGGCAGGTAGACCTTGCGCTCGAGTGCCTTCGCGATCTGCTCGTCGATCCGGTAGGCGGCGAAGACGTCGTTCGGGCCGTCGTACCTGGACACCCGGTCCGCCAGCTCCGGTGCGACACCGTCGATGTAGGCGGCCACCGGCTCGTAGGCACGCTCGCCGTCCAGGATGAGCCGGGAGATGTCGGAGTTGAACAGGTCCCGGACCACCTTGATGAGGGTGTCCGGTTCCGCCGAGAGCAGCAGCGGAGCGTTCGACTTCTTCTCCGCGTGCCGGGAGATCTCCTCCCACTGGTTCTTCAGCCGGTTGACGTCCCGGGCCAGTTCCTCCTCGGCCACGCCCTCGGCCGCCGTCCGGATGATGACACCGGCGTCCTCGGGGACGATCCGGTCGAGGATGGACTTGAGCCGCTTGCGCTCGGTGTCCGGGAGCTTGCGGGAGATGCCCGTGGCGCCGCCGCCGGGCACGTACACCAGGAAACGGCCGGGGAGCGAGATCTGTGTGGTGAGGCGGGCGCCCTTCTGCCCGACCGGGTCCTTGGAGACCTGCACCAGGATGGTGTCGCCGCCGGAGAGCGCGGTCTCGATGCGCCGTGCTTTTCCGGCCAGCCCGGCCGCGTCCCAGTTGACCTCGCCGGCGTAGAGGACGGCGTTGCGGCCCTTGCCGATGTCGACGAATGCCGCCTCCATCGAGGGCAGCACGTTCTGCACCTTGCCGAGGTAGATGTTGCCCATCAGCGACTCCGAGCCGGCACGCGAGACGAAGTGCTCGACCAGGATGCCGTCCTCCAGCAACGCCACCTGGGCCAGGTCGCCGCGCTGCCGCACGGCCATCACCCGGTCGACGGCCTCGCGGCGGGCGAGGAACTCCGCCTCGGTGAGGATCTGCGGGCGCTTGCGGTCGCCGCGGGAATCGCGTCGGCGCTGCCGCTTGGCCTCCAGCCGGGTGGAGCCGCGGATGCCCTGGACGTCGGAGCTGGAGCTGCTGGTCTCCCGCGGGGGCCGGGGCTCGCGGACGTGCACCACGGTGTTGTCCGGGTCGTCCTCGCTCTTGCCGTCCTCGCTGACCGGCTCGGCAGAGCCGGACCTGCGACGCCGACGGCGCCGCCGCCGGGTACCGCCTTCGTCGGTGGCCTCGTCGTCGCCGTCGCCCTCGTCGTCCTCGTCCTCGGTCCCGACAGCCGCCGGTGCGTCGTCGTCCACCGCGGGTCCGATGGCGGCTGGAGCATCCGACTCGGCGGTGTCGGCCTGGTCGTCGCTGCGCTCGTCGCCCACCCGCCCGCGGCCGCGACGCCCGCGACGGCGGCGGCGGCGCGCTGCCTGGTCGCCGTCCTCGTCGTCCACATCCGCCGTATCGACACCCGGCTCCGCGGACTCCGTGTCGTCGGCCGCCGGGTGGACGTCGGAGTGCTGATCGGTCGCCGGTGCATCCGGTAGGTCGAGGGCAGCGACCGACTCGTCCGCGGGCTGGTCGACGGGGTCGGCGGCGTGCTTGACTGCCTCGTTCTGCTGATCGGTGTCCTGGTCCCCTCGGCCACGCCCACCTGACCGGCCTCGCCTGCGGCGTCCGGACCGTGCGGGCGCCGCGTCGGCGTCCGACTCGGCCGGGACGGCGCCGTAAGCCGGGTCGGTCTCGGCAGCCGCGGCCTCCACCTGCACGGGCTCGGAGCCGCTGATGATGGCGACGGCGTCATCCGGCAACGCGTCGGGCGACCGGTCGGCAGCGACGGGCGCCGGCTGACCGGTGCTGTCAGCGGCGCGCTTGGCGCCGCGGCGACGGCGGGCGGGCGCTGTAGTGGGCGCCTCCGCAGCCGGCGTGCCGGCGGCCTTATCGGTCGCCGGCGCATCGGTTCCGGGCGCAGAACCGGCCGGCGCAGAGGCGGCGGGCGGCAGGAACACCGGCGCCGCGAAGAAACCGGGATCCTGCGCGGGCTCGGGCGGCAGGTCGGACGGCAGGTTCGATGGCATGGCGGCCGCCGCGCCGCTCGGCGCAGCCTCACCGGGTTGCAGGAGGGCGGTCAGCACGGCGGTCGCCTGCTGGGCGTTGACCGACGACGCGGCCGAGGCGACGACCACGCCGGCATCGGCGAGCGCGGCGATGACGTTCTTGGAGGTGGCGCCGGCGCGCTTGGCGACGTCGTGCACGCGCACCTTGGCGGGTAAGTCGGTGAGCGCCTGCTCCAGGGTGATACCTGAGGTTGTCGATGACACAGTTGGTTGGTTCCTCTCTCAAGGCCCCCGGGCGCGTTGTCGAACGCGTCCGCACAGGGGCCTTCATGAATATGGGTCCGCAGCGCGAGCGCCGCGGGAAGTCTGCGATGGTCCAGCCGTTGCGTCCACCCGGTACCGCGCCGAGCTCCGGTGTGTCACTCACCGGGTCCCGAACCGCAGGTGTTCGAAGGCGTACTGGCTGGGTTCGAGCCGGGTGACCCCTGCCGCGAACCATGCTCAGTATCCCATACAGCAGACCCGAGCCCCGGCGATCGACGGCGACGGGCGCGCCGGGGGCACCCCGGCCCGCGTCGACTCACCCGCCGCTCAGCGCAGCAGCAGCCGCTCCAGCCGGCGTGCGGTGACGATCACGCCGCCCAGGATCATCACTGCGAAGTACGCCAGATGCAGCAGCAACCCGGGCGAGACGAGCCCGAGGCACAGTCCGCGCATCAGTTCGATGCCGTGGTAGAGCGGGAGGCACTCGACGAGAACGGCGACCGGACGGGGATACACCGACAGCGGGTAGAAGGTGGTCGAGAACAGGAACATCGGCAACAGGGCCGTGTTGATCCACTCCATGTGCTGGAAGGTCTTCATGTACGACGTGATGGCCATCCCGACCGCCGCGAACGCGAAGGCGATGACCAGCGCGGCCGGCACCGCCAGCAAGGCCCACCACGACAGGACCAGGCCCATCGCGACCATCACCGCGACGAAGGCCACCGAGTAGAGGCCGCCGCGGATCAACGACCAGACGATCTCGCCGAGGGCCACGTCGACCGGCCCGAGCGAGGTGGCCAGCATGCCGTCGTAGAGCTTGGCGTAGCGCATCTTGAAGAACACGTTGGTGGTGGAGTCGAAGATCGCGCCGTTCATCGCAGACGTCGCAAGCAGCCCCGGTGCGATGTACGCCGCGTACCCCACCGGGCCCGCCGCCGTCACGATCGGACCGACCAGCGACCCGAGCCCCTGCCCCATGGCCAGGAGGTAGAACACGGGCTCGAAGAATCCGGACAGGACGACCAACCAGCTCTGCCGGTACACCCGCACGGACCGCTCGAGCACAACGTGCGTCCGGCGCGCGTACAGGTGCAACGGAACGATCCGCAGGAACAGTGTGGGGCGGGCCGCACGCACCGTCTGGCTCGTCATCCCGTCCCGCCGAGGTGTCGGCGCGTCATGTCAGGAGCCGCACGGTGAAGCGGCGCCGGGCCACCACCAGGCCGGCCGCGGTGAGCGCCACCAGTACCACCAGGTGTCCGGCCGTTGCCAGCGGGTGCCCGTGCCCCAGCGCCGCGGCGCGGGCCAGTTCGTTCCCGTGCCAGAGCGGCGAGATCCAGGCGAGCGGGCGGACGGCCGCGGGTATCCGGTCGATCGGGAAGAACGAGCCGGAGAACAGCGTCATCGGGATCACCACGAAGCGCATCACCAGGTTGACGGCGGTCCCCTCCCGGCGCATGACCGCGGCCAGCACCATCATCCAGACCGCGCACGACAGGCCGGTCAGCACGGCGACCGGCACCATCAGCACCCCGGCGGGGCGGCCGGCGACACCGAACGCGACGGTGACCAGGTAGTACAGCAGCGACGTCGCCGACAGCCGGGTGGCCAGGAACAGCACCTGCCCGTCGGCGATCTGCGCCGGCGAGATCGGGCTGGCGGCGATTCCCCAGAAGACCCGTGTCCACTTGAACCGCGCATACACCGGGTAGGCCGCCTCGCTCACGCCGGTTGCCAGGGCTGCGCTGGTCAGCAGGGCGGGCGCCAGGTACTCGACGTAGCTGACGCCACCGAGCGAGCCGGCCCCCGGACCCTTGTTCACCAGGGTGCCCAGCCCGAAGCCCAGCGCCAGCAGGTAGATGACGGGCGTGCCGACCGCAACCACGGAAGTGGTGACGATCGAGCGTTTCCACACCAGCAGCAGGTACTCCAGCACCATCCGGGCGCCGCCCGGCGGGGCCTGGGTGACCGTTGGAAGGCGCGGGCCGACGGTCGTCGCCATCAGTCGACCAGGCTTCGGCCGGTCAACCGCAGGAAGACATCTTCCAGCGTCGACCGACGGACCAGCGTGGACACCGGCCGCACACCGAGGCCCAGCACCTGGCCCAGCGTGTGTTCCCCGTCCGCGGCGTAGAGCAGCAGGCGGTCCGGAAGCACCTCGACGCGGTCGGCCAGGTTCCGCACCACCGGCTCGGCGGCGCGCTGTTCGCCCGGCGCGAACCGCAGCTCGAGCACCTCCCGGGTCGAGTGGGTCGCGATGAGCTCGGCCGGTGAGCCCTCGGCAGCGATCCGGCCGCCGTCCATCACCACGAGGCGGTCGCACAGCTGCTCGGCCTCGTCCATGTAGTGCGTGGTCAGGATGAGCGTGACACCCTGCTGCTTGAGCCGGAAGAGACGGTCCCACAAAACATGTCGGGCCTGCGGATCGAGGCCGGTGGTGGGCTCGTCGAGCAGCAGCAGTTCGGGTTCGTTCATCAGCGACCGGGCGATGGTCAGCCGGCGTTTCATGCCCCCGGACAGCGCCTCGACGGTCGCACCGGCCTTGTCCTGCAGCTGCGCGAACGCGAGCAGTTCGTCCGCCCGGGCCCAGCACGTCTTCCGGGGGATGCCGAAGTACCGGCCGTAGATGAACAGGTTCTCCCGGACCGACAGTTCCTCGTCGAGGTTGTCCTGTTGCGGCACCACGCCGAGCCGCGCACGGATGGCGACCCCGTCGCGCGCCGGATCCAGACCCAGGATGGTCAGGTCGCCGGAGGTGCGCGGTGAGACGCAGGCGATCATCCGCATGGTGGTGGACTTGCCCGCCCCGTTGGGACCGAGAAATCCGAACGCCTGACCGCGCGGCACGTGCAGGTCGATGCCCCGCACCGCCTCGACCGGCGGGCCGCCCTTCACGGCGAACGACTTGGTCAGCGCTGTCGCACTGATCATCGCGTCGGCTCCGGGCGGCTCGGACCGGGCGGACGGCGCGGCGACCGGCCCGTTCTGGCGGTGCTCGAGCCCCCCGGATGGCGTTGATCTCACAGCTGGGCACGGTACCGGCCGGCACCGACAACGGGGCCGACTGCGCGGAGAAGCAGGTCAGCCCGCTGGAGCGTCGGCCACCCGGCAGTGCGACAGGCCGCCAGGGCCGACACAGCGTGCAACGCATTGCGTTCATCCAAGTACGTCGCGTAGCAGAAAAAGGCGCGTCCGGCCCGGCAAGTTGTCCGGACGGGGATAGAATCGAACGAAGATTTCACCCGGATGGACGTACCAGACGCCGGCACCATGCGCGTCTTCAGACGTCTGGGCAGAAACGGAAGGAGGAAACCGACGTGAACCATCTGCGCCGCATGCTGTCCGTCGCCTCCCTGTTCCTGCTCTCACTGTGCGTGCTGGTCTTCCTGGCGCCCGCCAGCACAGCCGCCGTCCGCCCGGTCAGTCCCACCGTCAGCCCGACCACGACGCGCGGTCCGATGGCTCTGGCCAGCACAGGATTCGACATCACCGTGCCGGTGATCATCGGTCTCACCACGCTCGTCCTGGGCATCGGCCTGCTCGCCTGGGCCTTCCTGCGCACCGGATCGACCAACCACCACCACTGACGGGTGCTCCCTCGTCCTCCGCCCGGGCCCAGCATCCCGGCCATGCTGATCGTCTTCGCCGAGCTTCCGGGTACCGGGAAGACCACGCTGTCCCGGCTGGTCGCCGCACCGCTTCGCGCCGCGCTGATCCGGGTCGACGCGATCGAAGCCGCTGTCCGGCGCTCGTCGCCCGACGGCCCGCCGGTCGGCGCGCTCGGCTACGTGATCGCGCAGGAGGTCACCCGCTGCACCCTGGCGGTCGGGACGTCGGTGGTGGTCGACGCGGTCAATCCGGTGCCGGAGGCCAGGGCCGGGTGGCGCACCCTCGCCGCGTCCACCGGCAACAGGCTCGTCATGGTCGAGGTGGTGCTGCACGAACCCGCCGAGCACCGGCGGCGGATCGAGCAGCGACGCAGCGACCTACCCGGTCTGGTGGTGCCCACCTGGCGGGATGTGCTCGATCACGACTACCAGGCGTGGGACACCGAGCGGGACGGGGACCGCCTGGTGGTCGACGGGCTGGATACGTTCGCAGCGGTCGAGGCCGTGCTCGCGGCGCTGGGCTAACCCGTCACTGGGCCGGCCAGCATCACCTCGTCGTCGTCCGGCCCTCCGTCGCGCCGGACCCAGCCCGGCAACCGACCGCACTCCACCAGTCCGAAACGGCCGAAGAACGGGGCCAGCCCAGCGTCGGCAGGAACCGACACCCGCACCCGCTCGATGCCGACCTCACCCGCCACCGCGAGCAGCTCGTGAACCAGCCGGGACCCCAGACCGAGCCGCTGACTGTCCGGCTCCACCATGACCAGCGCCAGCTCACCGGTGTGCGAGCGGTCGAGGGCACCGCGCTCCAGCAGCGCGAAGCCCATGACCTGGCGTTTCCGCGCCAGCGCGACCGCGTGGGCCCGGCCGGCCTTGACGGCGTCGAGCACCGGCGCCACCGCACCCCCGATGGTGGACCGCTCGACGTCGGCGGGGAATCCGACGTGGCCGCCGGCCTGGGCGACCGCGTGCCACAACGTCAGCAAGGCGACGGCGAACGCACTGTCGGAGGCCATCGCGCTGCCCGGGCCGACCCGGCGCAGCTCGACATCGTCCGCCGCGCCTGCGGCGTCCTGCCGCCCGGGAGACGAGCTGGTCACAGGTTCGGGAACCACAGGCCGATCTCCCGCTCGGCCGACTCGACCGAATCCGATCCGTGCACCAGGTTGAGCTGCGTCTGCAGGCCGAAGTCGCCGCGAATGGTGCCCGGCGTCGCCTTGTCCACCGGATCGGTGCCGCCTGCCAGCTGCCGGAACGCCGGGATCGCCCGGTCGCCCTGGACGATCATCGCCACCAGCGGGCCCGAGGTGATGAACTCCACCAGCGACGGATAGAACGGCTTGCCCTCGTGCTCGGCGTAGTGCGCCTGCGCGGTCTCCACGCTCGCCACCCGCATCTCCAGCGCCGCCAGCGTCAGGCCTTTGCGCTCGATGCGGGAGATGACCTCACCGATCAGCGAGCGTGCGACGCCGTCGGGCTTGACCAGGACGAAAGTACGTTCGGACACGGGCGGTGTGCTCCTCTGGGCTGAACTGTCGGCGGGGTGCGGCAGTGCCGGCTCATCGCCCAGGTGGCGACGTCGGCTCCGGCAGCGTACCGGCCGCCAGACGCCGCCGGAATTCGTTGCGGAACCAGATGACGGTGCCCCAGACGATGCCGAACACGACGCCCATCACGCCCAGCGCAGGCGTGATCAGCCAGCCCAGGATCATCAATCCCTGCAGCGTGAGCGCCGCCGTGAGGAACCACGGCTTGCTGACGAAGGCGCACAGCGCGATCAGTGCCACGGCGAGCAGGCAGATCAGCACCACCCCCAGCGCGGTGGTGCCGGAGCCGGTGTTGGCGGCGACCGGGATCGCCAGCAGGGCGACGATCGCCTCCAGGATCAGCGTGGCCGACATGACCCCGCGCAGGCCGCGTTCCGGGTCGTACGGCTTGGGCTGCGGTTCGGCTGGTCGTTCAGCGGGCGAGCTCACGTTCGATGGCTCTTCGCGCAAGCGCTCATCGGCATTTCGCTCCGCTCCTCCCTCGTTCCTCGGTCGATGCTCACTCATGCGGGCGTCATCCCGGCCAGGGCCCGGCCGTCGCCGGCCGAGACGACGGAACCGGTGACGACCACGCCGGTGCCCAGCGCGCCCTCCCCCGGTTCGGCCGAGGACTCGGCCAGGTCGACGGCCAGCGCGATGGCGTCGTCCATCCGGTTCGCGGTGTGCACGCGCTCCTCGCCGAAGACGTCGACGGCCAGTTCCATCAGGTCGACCACCGGCATCGAGCGGGACGAGGAGTTGGTGGTCACCACCACCTCGTCGAACGAGTCCACCAGCGCCGTCAGAATGCCGGTGACGTCCTTGTCGGCCATCACCGCCAGCACCCCGACCAGTCGGTAGAAGGAGAACTCGGCGGCCAGCGCGGCGGCCAGAGCCCGTGCGCCGTCGGGATTGTGCGCCGCGTCGATGAGGATCGTCGGCGATGTACGCACCCGCTCCAGCCGGCCCGGGGACGACGCTGCCGAGAACCCGTCCTGGATGGCGATCACGTCGAGCTGCCGGCCGGCACCCGCACCGAAGAACGCCTCCACGGCGGCGAGGGCCACCGAGGCATTCGCCGCCTGGTGCTCACCGGCCAGCGGCAGGAAGATGTCGTCGTAGACGCCGCCCAGTCCCTGCAGCGTCAGCCGTTGCCCGCCGACGGCGAAAGACCGCTCCAACACGTCGAACTCGCTGCCCTGCCGGGCGACCGCGACGTCCACCTCGACGGTGCGGCGCAGCAGCGCGTTCATCGCCTCGGGTTGCTGCCGGGCGATGATCGCGACCGCGTCCCGTTTGATGATCCCGGCCTTGACCGAGGCGATCTCGGCGACGGTGTCGCCCAGGAAGTCCATGTGGTCCAACCCGACCGGCGTGATCACCGCGATCCTGGCGTCGGCCACGTTGGTGGAGTCCCAGGTGCCGCCGAGGCCCACCTCGACGATCGCCACGTCCACCGGCGCGTCGGCGAAGGCCGCGAACGCCATGGCGGTGAGGATCTCGAACTTCGACAACGCGATGCCGCCCTGCTGCATGCTGCCGGCGTCGACGAGATCGACGTACGGGGCGATGTCGCTGTAGATCGAGACGTACCGCTCCTCGTCGATCGGCACGCCGTCCAGGCTGATCCGCTCGGTCACCGACTGCAGGTGCGGCGAGGTGAACCGGCCGGTGCGCAGGCCGATCCGGGTGATCAGCGCGTCGATCATCCGCGCGGTGGAGGTCTTGCCGTTCGTCCCCGCGACCTGGATCACCGGATAGGCCTGCTGCGGATTGCCGATCAGGTCCATCAGGGCGACCATCCGGGCGGTGGTCGGCGAGATCTGCGTCTCGGCGCGGCGGCCGTTCAGCAGGTCTTCGACGGCCGCCAACGTCAGCGGCGGCGAGTCCGGCACGATCATCCCGGCGTCCTCGTCGAGATCCGCGGTGGCCGCCGCGATCTCGGCGTCGTTGTCGATCACGGCGCCGACCAGCGCCGGTTCCAGCGGGCCGGTGCCGGCGGGATCGTCGTCCCAGCCATCGGTGTCGTCGCTGTCGTCATCCGCCGGCGGGATGGGCGTCCCGCCGCCGGGCGCCTCGGGTCGGTCCTCGGGGTTGACGTCGTCCGCGTTGTCCCCGGGTTCGATGTCGCCCTTGGCCCGGCGGCCCCGGTCGTCCCGGCCGAACGCGTCCCGCTCGACACCGGACTGGTCGTCGTTGATGAACGGCCGCTGTTCCTCGTCCCATCCGCCGGTTGTCATGCTCTGCTCCCGTCGCGGAACGCGGCCAGTCGAGCGGTCAGTCGCTCGATGTCGGCCGCCGCCTTCGTGGCGCGTGCCCTGATCTTGTCGACCACCGGCGCCGGCGCCTTGGCCATGAACGACTCGTTGCCCAGTTTCGCCGCCGTGGCCTCGATCTCCTTGCGCGCCACGGCGAGATCCTTCTCGCCGCGGGCGATCTCGGCCTGCACGTCGATCGTCGACGAGGTGTCCAGCTCCACGTGCACCGACGCGCCCCTCAGTGCCGCCTCGATCGACGCGGTCGCGGTGAAGCCGGCTTCCGCCGGGGTCAGCTTGGTCAGCGCCGCGGCGACGGCCGTGACGTCGGGAGAACCGCCGACCAGGCGCGCCGGAACGCGGCGGCCTGGCGGCAGTCCCTGGTCCGCCCGGAAACGGCGTATCTCGGTGGCCAGCGTCTGCACGTCCGCGACCCACGCCGCCGCGGCCGGATCGGCGTCCCGCGCCGAGACCTGCGGCCAGGCGGCGATCACCAGCGACTCACCGCCGGTCACTGCGGTCCACAGCGTGTCGGTGACGAACGGGACGAACGGGTGCAGCAGCTTGAACAGCGCGTCCAGCACCGTGCCCAGTACCGCTCTGGTGGTGGCGAGCGCGACCGGATCGTCCGCTGCTTCAGTGGCGATCTGCACCTTCGCCAGCTCCAGGTACCAGTCGCAGACCTCGTCCCAGGCGAAGTGGTACAGCCCCTCGGCGGCCCTGCCGAACTGGAAATCGCCCAGCAGCGCGGTGGTCTCGGCGGTCACCTGATCCAGCCGGTCCAAGATCCAGCGGTCCGCCGGGCTCAGCGACTGCTCGTCCACCGGCGCGACCTGCGCACCGTTCATCAGCGCGAACTTGGTGGCATTGAACAGCTTCGAGCAGAAGTTGCGGGCACCCTTCACCCAGTCCTCGGCGATGGCCTGGTCGGCGCCCGGATTCGCCCCACGGGCCAGGGTGAAACGGACGGCGTCAGCTCCATAGCGATCGATCCACACCAGCGGGTCGACCCCGTTGCCCTTCGACTTGGACATCTTTTTGCCGAACTGGTCACGCACCAGCCCGTGCAGCGCGACGGTGTCGAAGGGCACGTCCGGAACGTCGCCGCCGGTCAACTCCGGCAGGTGGGTGCCGAACATCATCATCCGGGCCACCCAGAAGAACAGGATGTCGTACCCGGTGACCAGCACCGACGTGGGGTAGAACGCCCGGAAGGTGTCGGTGACCTCGGGCCAGCCCATGGTCGAGAACGGCCACAGCCCGGAGGAGAACCAGGTGTCCAGCACGTCCGGGTCCTGCA
>CAXTBG010000106.1:0-10671 GCA_964242105.1 uncultured Nakamurella sp.
CGGTGCTGCTGCTGGAGGCCGGCGGCAAGGACCGCAAGCAGGAGATCCACATCCCCGCGGCGTTCTCCAAGCTGTTCCGCTCGTCGTTCGATTGGAACTACGACACCGTGCCGCAGCCGGAACTGGGCGGCCGGACGGTCTACTGGCCGCGGGGGAAGATGCTCGGCGGGTCGTCGTCGCTGAACGCCATGATGTGGGTGCCCGGCTTCGCCGCGGACTACGACCGCTGGGCCGGGGCCGCCGGGCCGACCTGGTCGTGGAGCTCGCTGCAGCCCTACTTCCGGCAGGTGCAGCGGGCGGCCGCCGGAACTGCCACAGCTGCCTCGCAGGGCGCGGTCAGCGTGCAGGCGCAGCGCAGTCCGCGTGCCGCCACCGCCAGCTTCCTGGAGGCGGTCCGGCAGACGGGACTGCCGGTCGAGGAGGCGAACTCGGTGCAGCCGAACGGCTTCACCCAGACGTTGGTGTCCCAGCACCGCGGCGCCCGGTTCAGCGCCGCGGACGCCTATCTCAAACCGGCGCGGCGGCGGAAGAACCTGGTGGTGCGCACCGGCGCGCAGGTGCACCGGGTGGTGTTCGACGGGCGGCGGGCCGTCGGGGTGGAGGTGGCCGCCGGCGGCGGCGTCCGGCGGATCACCGCACGGCGCGAGGTGGTGCTCTGCGGCGGGGCCGTCAACACCCCGCAACTACTGATGCTGTCCGGGATCGGCGACCCGGCCCACCTGTCGAGCGTGGGCATCGATGTGGTGGTCCCGTCGCCGGAGGTCGGTGCGAACCTGACCGACCACCTGATCGCCGGGCTGGTGACCGGCGCGCGGGAGGACACGCTCTACGACGCGGAGCGCCCCGCAGAGGTGGTGCGCTACCTGCTGCGCCGTCGCGGCATGCTGACCTCGAACGTCGCCGAGGCCTACGGTTTCGTCCGGACCCGCCCCGATCTGCCACTTCCCGACATCGAAATCCTCTTCGCACCGGTCGCCTACGTCGGCGAGGGCCTGGTCAAGCCGCCGGAGCACGGCCTGACCATCGGCGCGATCCTGTTGCAGCCGAGGAGTTCCGGCCGGATCACCCTGGCCTCGGCCGATCCCGGGGCGAAGCCGCTGATCGATCCGCGGTACCTCTCGGACGCCGGTGGCGAGGACCGCGCGACGCTGCTGGCGGGCCTTCAGATCTGCGAGCGCCTGCTGCGCGCACCGGCCCTCACCGCGATCAGCACCGGCCGGTTCCTCGCCCCCGCCGACGGGGAGAGCATGTCCGAGCACGACCGGGACGCGCTGAGCATCGAGCGGTACGCGCACACGCTCTACCACCCGGTCGGCACCGCCCGGATGGGATCCGACGACGGTTCGGTGGTGGACCCCGAGCTCCGGGTGCGCGGCGTCGACGGGCTGCGGGTGGCCGATGCGTCGGTGATGCCGGCCATCATCCGCGGCCACACGAATGCGCCCTCCATGATCATCGGCGAGAAGGCGGCCGACCTGATCGCCGCCGCCCACCGCTGAGCCGCCACCCCGCGCTGATCAACTGGCGCCGCGCTGATCACCTGGCGCCGCGCTCAGCAACTGGCGCCGCGCTGATCAACTGGCGCCGCGCTGATCAACTCGCGCGGCGCTCAGCAACCAGGCGACTCGTGCCCCACCAGTCCCATTTCCGGCTAGTTGATCAGCGCGGGCCCGATGGCGTTAGTTGATGAGCGCGGGCCGGAAAGAACCCGCGGGCGACTCAGGCGAGCATGTCCCGGACCATCGGGACGACCTTGGTGCCGTAGAGCTCGATGCTGTGCATCAGCTTCTCGTGCGCCAGCGTGCCGGTGCTGTACTTCAGGTCGAACCGGTCGACGCCCAGCGCCTTCATCATCCCGGCGATCTTCGTCGCCACGGTCTCCGGTGATCCGACGTACAGCGAACCGGCCCTGGCCTCGGCGTCGAAATTCGCCCGGGTCTGCGGCGACCAGCCGCGCTCGCGGCCGATCCGGCCCATCATGTCGCGGTGGTGCGGCCAGAACTCGTCCCGCGCCTGCTCGTCGGTGTCCGCGATGTACCCGGCGGAATGCACGCCGATCGACGCTGGCCCCGTGCCGAACTGGTCGAGCGCACGGTGGAACAGGTCGACGTACGGCGCGAACCGGACCGGTTGATCGCCGATGATGGCCAGCATCAGGCCGAATCCGTACCGAGCGGCGCGCACCACCGACTCCGGGCTGCCGCCCACGCCCAGCCAGGTCTTGAGCGCGCCCGAGTCGGTGTGCGGGAACACCGACTGGTCCGTCAGGGCGGGGCGGGTGGTTCCCGACCAGGTCACCGGCTGCTCCGCGCGCAGCGCGGCGAACAGCTCGACCTTTTCCTCGAAGAGCCTGTCGTAGTCGCCCAGGTCGTAGCCGAACAGCGGGAACGACTCGGTGAACGACCCACGCCCCAGGATCACCTCGGCCCGGCCGCCGGACAGCGCGTCCAGGGTGGCGAAGCGCTGGAACACCCGCACCGGGTCGTCCGAACTGAGCACCGTCACCGCGGACCCGAGATGGATGTTGCGCGTGCGGCCGGCGATCGCGGCCAGCACGACCTCCGGTGCCGTGACGGCGAAGTCCACACGGTGGTGCTCGCCGATCCCGAAGAAGTCGAGGCCGATCTCGTCGGCCAGCACTGCCTGGTCCACCAGGTTGCGCAGCACCTGCGGCTGCGGCACCGGCGTGCCGTCGAGCTCCGCCGTCACATCGCCGAACGTATTGAGTCCCAGTTCCACATTCGTCATGATGAACCTCCGTCGTGCTCGGTCGCCGCGCCCCAGTGGATGCGTCTGCATCTATATGACACGTCAACGATTCGGGCCCCCGAACATTCCCGAGGAGCTGCCAGGCCATGGACATCACACCGTTCCTGTGGTTCGACGGCAAGGTCGAGCAGGCCGTGGAGTACTACACCGGCATCTTCCCCGACGCGGGTGCACGAGGTGGCCCGCCTGGGCGGCCCGGACGACGACGTCATGACGGCGACCATGGAACTGGCCGGCCAGCGGTTCATGGCGCTCAACGGTGGCCCGGAATTCGCCTTCACCGAGGCGGTGTCCTTCTTCGTGTCGGTCGACACCCAGGAGGAGGTCGACCGACTCTGGTCCGCGCTGACGGCCGACGGCGGGCAGGAGAGCCAGTGCGGCTGGCTCAAGGACAAGTTCGGCCTGTCGTGGCAGATCGTGCCGAAGAAGCTGATGGAGCTGATGGGGTCGCCGGACCGGGAGGGCGCCGGCCGCACCATGCAGGCGATGTTGAGGATGCGCAAGCTCGACATCGCCGCACTGCAGGCCGCGTACGACGGCACCTGACGCCGTGCTGCCCCCGGGTCACCGCCGGTTCGGCGACAGCGCGGTGCTGGTCGAACTCGGCGACCTGCAGCACGTGCTCGACCTCGACCGGGCGCTGCGTCGTCACCTGCCGGCGTGGGTCGGCGATGTCGTGCCGGCAGCGCGCACCGTACTGGTCCGGTTCGACGCCGAATCAGTTGCGCTGCAGGACGTGTCGTCGTGGATCGAGGAGGCCGGGCAGGCCGGCGCCGCGGCCGGTGCAGAGCCGGCCACGGTCACGGTCCCGGTGCGCTACGACGGCGCAGACCTGGCGGAGGTGGCCGAGCTGACCGGTCGGAGCATCGGCGAGGTGATCTCGCTGCACGAAAGCGGCCGGTACACCAGCGCCTTCTGCGGTTTCGCTCCCGGGTTCGCCTACCTCACCGGCGTGCCCGAAGCACTGCGGGTTCCGCGTCGGGCGTCACCGCGTACCAAGGTGCCGGCCGGCGCCGTCGCGCTCGCCGACGAATACTCGGCGGTGTATCCGCGGGAGTCGCCGGGCGGCTGGCAGCTGATCGGCACGACCGACCTCCCGCTGTTCGACCTCGACCGAGATCCTCCGGTGCTGCTTCCGCCGGGAACGCGGGTTCGCTTCGTCCGGGCCTGCGGATGACCGGCCGCACGCTGACGGTGGTCTCGCCGGGCCCTTTGAGCACCGTCCAGGACCAGGGTCGCCCCGGGCTGGCGCACCTGGGCGTCGGCCGGTCCGGCGCGGCCGACCTGCCCAGTCTGTCTCGGGCGAACCGGCTGGTGGGCAATGACATCGGTGCCGCCGGCATCGAGATGACCCTCGGCGGCCTGCGCCTGCGGTTCGATGCGGACGTGGTGGTGGCCTTGGCCGGTGCGCCGTGCGAGGTGCTGGTCGACGGCAACGGCGCGGCATTCGGCGCCCCGATACCTGTCAAGGCTGGTCAGGACATGCGCTGCCGCACACCGCGAACAGGTGTCCGGACCTACCTCGCCGTGGACGGGGGTCTTGATTTACCAACGGTTCTCGGCTCGCGGTCGACCGACACGCTGTCCGGTCTCGGGCCGGAACCGCTGGCCCGGGGCATGTCCCTCCCGCTCGGCACGCCGTCCGCTTCGCCCCTGACAGACATCCGCGCACTCGACGACCCGGCACCGTCGAGGATCACCAGCGGGGCCCAGCACACGTCACTGGCCCTGGTCCCGGGGCCGCGGGAGGACTGGTTCTCCGCCGAAGCGGTCGCCCTGCTGTACGGCATGACCTGGTCGGTGACGCCGCAGGCCGACCGGATCGGCGTCCGGCTGGCCGGACCGCCGTTGACCCGCCGGGAGCAGCGGGAACTCCCCTCGGAACCGATGGTTGCCGGCGCGGTCCAGGTACCGCCGGACGGCCAGCCGATCGTCTTCCTCGCCGATCACCCGGTCACCGGCGGCTACCCGGTGATCGGCGCGCTGACCAGCGTGGACCTGCCGCGGGCCGCCCAACTGCGGCCCGGGCAGCCGGTCGCCTTCCGCCGTTCAGGTTGACCGGTCGGGCCGCACCGGCAACTGCAGGTAGATGGACGTGCCGTGGCCGAGTCGGCTCTGCAGGAAGGCGGCGCCGCCGTGCCTGGCCAGAATGACCCGGACCAACGCCAGACCGACACCGCTACCTGGTGTTCCAGCGCCCGCCCGACCGCGCGCCAGTTCCTCCCAGACGATCTCGTGCTCGTCGGGCGCGATACCCGGCCCGCTGTCGGCGATCTCGAGCACCACTGAGAGCGGCGGCCCCGCCTCGCGGGCACGCACCTCGATCACATCGTCCGGGGCGCTGTACTTGATGGCGTTCGCCAGAACGTTGTAGACCGCGATCAGCAGCAGGTCCGGGTCACCGTCCACCACCGGCAGCGGCCATGGTGCCCGCGGGACATCGACCCGGATCTGCCGGGTCGTTCCGCTGTCGGCCAGGGCGGACTCGACCGCCTCGGCCAGCAGCGCACCGACGTCGATCGGCTGCCGGTCCAGCGGAACGGTTTCGATGTCGGCGACCCGCCGCAGGTCGGTGAGCAGGCGACGGATGCGGTCGGCCTGGTTACGAGCCACCGCCTGGTCCCGCGGACCCGGTGCAGGTCCGGCCAACGCGGTGAGCAACGCGGTCAGCGGGTTCTTCAACTCGTGGTCCAGCCGCTGCACGAAGCGGCGGCGGAGCATCTCCCCGTCCAGCCGTACCTGCTCGAGTTGCGCGGCAGTCCGCCCGGCACGCCGACGACGCACCCGGAGACAGGTCAACCACACCGCCGACGCGGCGACACCCAGCATCCCGGCGAGCAGCGCCGGCGCCACGGATGCGTACAGCCGCACACCGGGGACCAGAACCGCCAGCAACCCGGCCAGCAGCAGACCGGCGACGGCCGGTGCCAGCGCCCACCAGGTACGACGGCTCACCCTCTCACTCCGGCAGGAACCGGTAGCCCGAACCGGCCACCGTCTCCAGGTAGGTCGGGTCGGCGGCATCGTCGCCCAGCGCCCTGCGCAACTCGGCCACCCGGTTGTCGACCGCCCGCGTGCCGACCGGATGGTCGAAGCCCCACAGCACTTCCAGCAGACGCTGCCGGGTGTGCAGCTCGTCGGGATGGGACATCAGGTAGTCCAGCAGCAGCGCGGCCTTGGGCGTGAGCACCAGTTCCCGGTCGGCGAGGAAGGCTCGCCGGGAGACCCGGTCGAGGCGGAGGTCGCGGACCCGCAGCATCTCCCGCTCGGCCGCCAGCGGTCGGGCACCACCGGAGCGGCGCAGCACCGCCCGGACGCGGGACACCAGTTCCACCGCGTCGAACGGCTTGTTCAGGTAGTCGTCGGCACCCTCGTCCAGGGTCATCGCGCGTTCACCGGAGGTACCGATCTGGGTCAGCATGACCACGGGCGTCCACCTGCCCTGGGCCCGCAAGCGGCGCAGCACCTGACGACCGTCGAGAACCGGCATCGAGACGTCCAGCACGACGACGTCGGCGCCGCCGTCCGCGAACATCGTCAGACCGGCGGCTCCGTCGGCTGCCGTCCGGACCTGGAAACCGGCGCGTTCCAGGAACGGACCGAGGACTGAGGTGATCGCCTCGTCGTCGTCGATCAGCAGCAGCCGGGGGCGGGGCGGCTCAGCCGGTGTCACACTGCACCTGGGCCTGGTTCCCGACGACGGCGATCTGGCTGTCCCCGACGCACCCGTGCCCGGCGAACCGGATCTCGCCCACGCCGCCCGAGGTGTCGACCGACAGGACCCGGTAACCGGCTTTGGGGAGTGCAGCCTTCCAGAAGGCGACGGCCTGCGCCGGGTCGGTCACCATCACCGTGCCGTCGATCTCGCCGGCCGTGCGCACCACCGAGCCCACCGTCGCACCGGCCGGCAGCGGGAACTTCTCGGGCAACGCATTCGCACCGCCCGCGGGCGCACCGGCCGGTGCACCGGTGCCGCCGGCCGCAGTCGATCCGGTCGCCGCCGGACTGCTCACCGTCGTCGACGTCCCGCTCGCCGCGGACGTGCCGCTCGCCGTCGACGTCCCGCTCATCGCCGACGTCCCGCTCGTCGCCGACGTCCCGCTCGTCGCGGACGTCCCGCTCACCGCCGGATCGGCGCTGGTCGCCGGACTCTTGCTGGCCGACGGCGCGGGAGAGCTCGCGCTGGTCGTCACGACGGTCGACGTCGCGGGCGCGCTGACGCCCACCGTGCAGGCCGCCGCGCACATCGCCACGGCCAGTGTCGCCACGGCACTGCGGATTCGGGAAACCGTCATGACCACTCTTTTCTTCCTGGAGGAGATGCTGTTCCCTCCAGCCTAGGAAGCGCTCGCATGCCGGTGGCGTCGATTCTGTACCAGGTCCGGCACGGGCGGTCGCAGGTCTGGAACGGTGCGCATCGTTACTGTGGGCGGGGTGACGACTCTCGCCGCGGTCCACGGTGTGCTCCCCGAGCACCGCTACCAGCAGGATGACATCACGGTCGCCTTCGCCGACTTCTGCCTCGGCCCCGACGGCAACGCCGACCTGCTGCGGCGGCTGCACCGCAACTGCTGTGTGGAGACCCGGCACCTCGCGATGCCGCTGGACCGGTACGGGCGGCTGTCCGGATTCACCGAAGCCAACGACGTCTACCTGGACGTCGCCGTCGAGCTGGCGGCCGCGGCGGTCACGGGCGCCTTGGCCGACGCCGGCATCGCCGCCGCCGAGGTGGACGTGATCTTCTCGACCACCGTGACCGGGCTGGCTGTGCCGTCGCTGGAGGCCCGGATCTCCGCGCTGGTGGGTTTGCGGCCGGATGTGAAACGGGTCCCGATGTTCGGGCTCGGGTGCGTGGCCGGAGCGGCGGGCATCGCCCGGATGCACGACTACCTGCTCGGCCGGCCGGACCAGGTGGCGGTGCTGCTGGCGGTGGAGCTGTGTTCGCTGACGGTGCAGCGCGACGACCGGTCGGTGGCGAACCTGGTGGCCAGCGGCCTGTTCGGCGACGGCGGAGCCGCCGTCGTGGCCGTCGGGCCCGAGCACGAAAAGGCCGGGTGCGGGCCCCAGGTGATCGACACCCGCAGCCACCTGTACCCGGGTACCCAGCGCACGATGGGCTGGGACATCGGGTCGCACGGCCTGGGCATCGTGCTCGACGCCCAGGTGCCGACGCTGGTCCGGCAGTACCTGGGCGCCGACGTCCGCGGGCTGCTCCTGGACCACGATCTCGCGGTGTCCGACGTCGCGCACTGGGTGTCGCACCCCGGCGGGCCGAAGGTGATCGAGGCCATCGAGAGCGAACTCGACCTGCCGCGGGATGCGCTGGAGCTGACCTGGCGGTCGCTGGCTGACGTCGGCAATCTTTCCTCGGTCTCGGTCCTGCACGTGCTGCGGGACACCCTGGTCAAGCGGTCACCGGTCGCCGGCTCGCCGGGTCTGCTGATGGCCATGGGGCCTGGTTTCTGCGCCGAGCTCGTACTGCTGCGCTGGTGACGGCTGATGTCCGTCGCCCTTTTCGTCATCCTGGTGCTGCTGGTCGGCATCGAGCGCCTGGTCGAGCTGGTGGTGTCCAAGCGGCATCTCGCCTGGAGCGCCGAACGGGGCGGGCAGGAGTACGGCGCGGGGCACTACCCGGCCATGGTGCTGCTGCACACCGGGTTCCTGATCGGTGCCGTCGTCGAGGTGCTGGTCGCGCACCGGCCGTTCCTGGCCTGGCTGGGCTGGCCGATGCTGGCGGTGGTCCTCGCGGCGCAGCTGCTGCGCTGGTGGTGCATCAGGGAGCTGGGCACGTACTGGAACACCAGGGTGGTGGTCATCCCGGGCGCGCCGCTGGTCACCAGCGGGCCCTACCGGTGGACGCGCCATCCCAACTACCTGGCCGTCGTCGCCGAGGGCGTCGCGCTGCCCCTCGTGCACTCGGCGTGGATCACCGCAGTGGCGTTCAGCGTGCTCAACGCGTGGCTGCTCAGCGTCCGGATCAAGACCGAGAACGCCGCACTGAGGACCCTGGTGACGTCATGATCGATCTGCTCGTCGTCGGCGCCGGCCCCGCCGGGCTCGCCACCGCCATGTTTGCCGCTGCGGCCGGCATGGAGGTGGTGGTGCTCGACGCCCGCGAAGGGCCGATCGACAAGGCGTGCGGGGAGGGACTGATGCCCGGCGCGGTCGACGCGCTCACCCGCCTCGGCGTGGCACTGCCGGGCATGCCGTTCCACGGCATCCGTTACCTGGACGGCCGGCGCAGCGCGACCGCGTTCTTCCGCGGCGCGACCGGGATGGGCGTGCGCCGCACCGCGCTGCAGCAGGCGATGACGCAACGGGCCGGGCAACTGGGCGTGCGGTTCGACCGGCGGACCGTCACCGACGTCGTGCAGGACGGCGAGTCCGTCTCGGCCGGCGGGTACCGGGCCCGGTACCTGGCGGCCGCCGACGGCCTGCACTCCCCGGTCCGGCGCATGGTCGGCCTGGAGCTGCCGGCCACGGACGCACCGCGGTGGGGGCTGCGCCAGCACTTCACGGTCACGCCGTGGACCAGGCTGGTGGAGGTCTACTGGGCCGCGCAGTCCGAGGCGTACGTGACGCCGGTCGGCCCGAACGAGGTCGGCGTCGCGTTGCTCAGCCCCGTCCGGTTGCCGATGGCCGAGCAGCTGGAGCAGTTCCCCCGCCTGGTGCAGCACCTGGCCGGCGCCGTCCCGTCCGGGACGGTGCGCGGAGCCGGGCCGTTGCGCCAGCGAACCGCCTCGACGGTCGCCGGCCGGGTGCTGCTGGTCGGCGACGCGGCGGGCTACGTGGACGCGCTGACCGGCGAGGGCATTGCGGTCTCGCTGGCGTGCGCCCGGTCGCTGGTCGACGCGCTGGTCGTCGGGAACCCGCAGAGCTACGAGCGGGCGTGGCGGCGGGACACGCGCAGGTACCGCTGGATCACCTCGTCGCTGCTGGCCACCCGGCGGCTGGCCCAGCCCGTCATCGTCCCAGCCGCCGCCCTGCTCCCCGACGTGTTCCGAATGGCCGTCGGCCAACTGGCGAAGTAGCCCGCGCGGTCCCGTCCTCGATCGTCAGGCGGCTGCCGAGAACGCCTTCCGGCCCGCCTCCGCCACCTGGTGGTCCTCGTCGACGGACCCGGCACTGACTCCGACGCCGCCGACGATCTTCCCGTCGGCGTCGCGCAGCAGGACTCCGCCACCGAACACCACCAGCCGTCCCGCACTGGTCGCCTCGATCCCGTACAGCGGGGCACCCGGCTGCACCAGCGGCACCAGGTCCCGCGTGTCGGTCTGGAAGTACACCGCCGTCAGCGCCTTCCGCTGGGAGATGTCCAGACCGATCAGCTTGGTGTCGTCCATGGCCGCGAAAGCCACCAGATTGGCGCCGTCGTCCACGACGGCGATGTTCATCGGCTGGCCGATGGCGAGCGCTTCTTCCTTGCAGGCCTGCAGAATTGCTTCCGCCTGGTCGAGAGTGATGTTCCTGCTCATTGTTCCTCGTTCGTGTCGGTTGGATCGGTTGGGAGACCGCAGGATTCCGGCGGTCAGAAGACCCGGACGGCGGCCTCGGCCGGTGCGTCGAGCAGCGCGGCGATCTCGTCGTCGAGCTTGACCAGGGTGAGGGACGCGCCCGCCATGTCCAACGACGTGCAGTACTCGCCGACATAGCTGTGCCGCACCGTGATGCCCTGTTCGGCCAGCTGCTGGTGCGCGCGGCGGTAGAGGATGTACAGCTCGCTGATCGGTGTCCCACCCAGACCGTTGATCATCAGCGCCACCTCGTCGCCGGAGCTGTAGGGCAGATCCTCGACGACGGCAGTGAGCAGTTCGTCCGCGATGGCGTCCGAATTGGTGATCTTCTTCCGCTCGCGCCCCGGCTCACCGTGGATGCCGACGCCCATCTCGATCTCGTCGTCGC
>CAXTBG010000107.1:0-10655 GCA_964242105.1 uncultured Nakamurella sp.
AGGTCGGTGTCGACTCCGGCCACATGATCGCCCAGTACACCCAGGCCGGCATCGTCGCCGAGCTGAAGCGGCTGGCGGTGCCCGCCTCGGTCGACTCGATCCCGTCGTCCGCGATGCAGGAGGACCACGTGTCGCTCGGTTGGCACGCCGGACGCAAGCTGCGCCGCGCCGTCGACGGGCTGCGCCGGGTGCTGGCCGTAGAGATCCTGACGGCGGCCCGGGCGCTGGACTTCCGTGCGCCGCTGCAGCCGGGCGCCGTCACCGGCGCGGCCCGCGCGCTGGTCCGCACCGTCGTCGACGGTCCCGGCCCCGACCGGCACCTCGGTCCGGAGATCGACGCCGTCGTCGCCCTGCTCGCCGCCGGGGAGTTCACCGCCGCCGTCGAACCAGTGCTCCAGACCACCGACAACGCGAAGGAGAGCCGATGACTGCCCTGCCCGGCGCACGCCCGGTGCGCGCCACCCGCGGAACCACGCTGACCGCGAAGTCCTGGGCCACCGAGGCCCCGCTGCGGATGCTGCAGAACAACCTCGACCCGGACGTCGCCGAGGACCCGGACAACCTGGTCGTCTACGGCGGCACCGGCAAGGCCGCGCGCGACTGGGCCAGCTTCGACGCCATCTGCCGCTCGCTGGTCGACATGGAGCAGGACGAGACGCTGCTGGTGCAGTCCGGCCGGCCGGTGGGTGTCCTGCGCACCCACGAGTGGGCGCCGCGGGTGCTCATCGCCAACTCCAACCTGGTCGGCGACTGGGCCACCTGGCCGGAGTTCCGCCGGCTGGAGGCGATGGGGCTGACCATGTACGGCCAGATGACGGCCGGGTCGTGGATCTACATCGGGTCGCAGGGCATCGTCCAGGGCACGTACGAGACGTTCGCCGCGGTCGCCGACAAGCTCGCCGCCTCCGGCCGGTACCCGGGCAGCGGCGGCACCCTGGCCGGGACGTTGACCGTCACCGCCGGGCTGGGCGGCATGGGCGGTGCCCAGCCGCTCGCCGTCACCCTGAACGGCGGCGTGGCGCTGTGCATCGAGGTCGACCCCAGCCGGGCCCGACGCCGGGTGGCGACCCGGTACCTGGACGTGGTGGCCGACTCGCTGGACGACGGACTCGAGCGGGCCCTGGCCGCGAAGAAGGACCGCAAGGCGGTGTCGATCGCGGTCATCGGCAACGCTGCGGAGATCCTGCCGGAGCTGCTGCGTCGCGGTGTCGAGATCGACATCGTCACCGACCAGACCTCCGCACACGACCCGCTCTGGTACCTGCCGGTGGGGGTATCGCTGGAGGACTGGCACGACTACGCGGCCGCAAAGCCCGACGAGTTCACCGACCGGGCCCGCTCCTCGATGGCCGCGCACGTCGAGGCCATGGTCGGCTTCCAGGACGCCGGCGCGGAGGTGTTCGACTACGGCAACTCGATCCGCGGCGAGGCGCGGCTGGCCGGCTACCAGCGGGCGTTCGACTTTCCCGGCTTCGTGCCCGCCTACATCCGGCCGCTGTTCGCGGAGGGCAAGGGGCCTTTCCGGTGGGCCGCGCTGTCCGGCGACCCGGCCGACATCCACGTCACCGACCGCGCCGTCCGGGAGATGTTCCCGGACAACGAGAAGCTGCAGCGGTGGATGCGGCTGGCACCGGAGAAGATCGCGTTCCAGGGCCTGCCGGCGCGGATCTGCTGGCTGGGTGCGGGGGAGCGGCACCTGGCCGGGCTGCGGTTCAACGAACTGGTCGCCGCGGGGGAGATCTCCGCGCCGCTGGCGATCGGGCGCGACCACCTCGATTCCGGCTCGGTCGCCTCGCCCTACCGGGAGACCGAGGCGATGGCCGACGGCAGCGACGCGATCGCCGACTGGCCGCTGCTCAACGCGCTGGTCAACACCGCCTCCGGAGCCAGCTGGGTGTCAATCCACCACGGCGGCGGCGTCGGCATCGGCCGGTCCATCCACGCCGGCCAGGTGTGCGTCGCCGACGGCACGGAGTTGGCGGGGCAGAAGCTGGAGCGGGTGCTGACCAACGACCCGGCGACCGGCGTGCTGCGGCACGTGGACGCCGGCTATCCCGAGGCCGACGCGGCAGCTGCCCGCACCGGGCTCGTCGTCCCGATGCAGCAGGCGCCGCTGGCCGGAACCGCACCCGCCGGGGCGACCCGGTGAAGCCGACCCCGCCGCCCGCCGCGGCCGGCCGGTTCGCCTCGGCATGGGCCGACCTGGCCGGGCTGGGCCGCGACCACCGCCGCGGTGGCTATTCCCGGCACGTCTTCGACGACGCCGACACCCAGATGCGGGAGTGGTTCTTCGCGCAGGCCAACCGCCGGAACCTGGACACCGAGATCGACCGGAACGGCAACGTGTGGGCCTGGTGGGGAACGCCGGGACCCGGGGCGGTGGTCACCGGATCGCACCTGGATTCGGTGCCCGGCGGTGGCGCCTTCGACGGCCCGCTCGGCGTGGTGTCCGCCCTTCTCGCCATCGACGAGCTCCGGGTACGCGAGGTACGGCCCCGGGTGCCGATCGCCCTGGTGTGCTTCGCCGAGGAGGAGGGCGGCCGGTTCGGGGTGCCGTGCCTGGGCTCGAAGTTGATGACCGGCGCGGTCGACGCGGACTCCGTCCGCCGGCTGCACGACCCGGACAGCATCTCCTTCGCCGACGCCGCCCGGCGCGTCGGCTTCGACCCGGCGGGACTCGGTCGCGACCCGGAGCGACTGGCCAACATCGGCGCCTTCGTCGAGCTGCACGTGGAGCAGGGACGCCTGCTACAGGGTGCGGACCCGCTTGCCGCGGTGGCCGTCGGGTCGCAGATCGTCGCGCACGGCAGGTGGCGGCTCACCGTCACCGGCGAGGGCAACCACGCGGGGACCACCCGCCCGGCCGACCGTCACGACCCGATGCTCCCCGCGGCCGCGGCCGTGCTGGCCGCCCGCCGGGCCATCGGCCGGCGGGACGGCGCGGTCGCCACCATCGGGCGGCTGCAACCGGTGCCCGGCGGGACGAACGTCATCGCGTCGTCGGTCGACGTCTGGCTGGATGTGCGGCACGGCGACGCGGGGCAGACCGCGTCGCTGGTCGACGAGATCGTCGCGGCGGTGCGCGAGGAGGCCGAGATGGAGGGCTGCTCGGTGGTGGTGCACCGCGAGTCCCTCTCCGACCAGGTGATGTTCGACCCCGCCCTCACCATGGAGGTCGCCAGTCAGCTGGCCGTGCCGGTGGTGCCCACCGGCGCGGGTCACGACGCCGGCATCCTGGCCGCACACGTGCCCGCCACCATGCTGTTCGTCCGGAACCCGACCGGGATCTCGCACGCGCCGGGCGAGCACGCGGAGACCGCGGACTGCCTCGCCGGCATCGACGCGCTGGCCGACGTGCTGGGCGAGCTCGTGCGGTGACGACCTACCGCTGCGCGGCGGCCGTGGTGGGCGGCAGCATCACCGGGCCGGTGGACATCCGGTGCGAGGACGGCCTGATCGCCGCCATCGATCCGGCTGCTACGGAAGAGCACGTCGAGGAGGCCCTGCCCGGGCTCGTCCTGCCCGGTTTCGCCGACGCCCACTCGCACGCCTTCCACCGCGCCCTGCGCGGCCGCACCCACGGCGATCCGTCGGGGGCCGGCACGTTCTGGACGTGGCGGGACGCGATGTACGCGCTCGCCCAGCGGCTGGACCCGGACACCTTCTCCGCGCTCGCGCTGGCGGCGTACGTGGAGATGGTGTGCGCCGGCGTCACGGCGGTGGGGGAGTTCCACTACCTGCACCACGCACCCGGCGGCCGGCGGTACGCCGAACCCAACCAGATGGGCGTCGCCGCGGCCACCGCGGCGGACGCCGCCGGCGTCGGGCTCACCCTGCTGGACGTCGCCTACCTCTCCGGCGGGTTCGGCGTCGAGCTGAACGCCGTCCAGCAGCGGTTCTCCGACGGCACCGTCGAGGCGTGGGCGGAGCGGTGGGAAGCGCTGGGCGCCGCGCTGCCCGCCGGCACCGCCGCGCCGATCCGGGCCGGCGCGGCCATCCATTCGGTGCGCGCCGTTCCGGTGCCCGACCTGCCGGTCGTCGCGGCCGCCGCGCTCGCGGCCGATCTCCCGCTGCACGTGCACCTGTCCGAGCAGCCGGCCGAGAATGTCGCTGCGGTGGCCGCCACCGGCCGGACACCGACGCAGCTGCTGCAGGACGCCGGTGCGCTGGGGTCGCGGACCGCAGCGGTGCACGCGACGCACCTCACCGACGGCGACATCACGCTGCTCGGCACGGCCGGCGCCACGGTGGTGGTCTGCCCCACCACCGAGGCGGACCTGGCCGACGGTCTCCCCGCGGCCGGTCGACTCCGGGCGTCCGGCGCCGCGCTCGCCCTCGGCGGCGACCAGCACGTCGTGACCGATCCGTTCGCGCAGGCCAGGGGCCTTGAGTTCGGCGAACGATTGGCGACCGGCACCCGGGGAACCTTCTCACCGGAGGACCTGCTGGCAAGTGCCACGCTGGCGGGTCACCGGGCGATCGGGTCGGGCGGCGGCCGCATCGAGGTCGGGGCACCTGCCGACCTCGTCGCGGTGCGCACCGACAGTGCCAGGACGGCCGGATCGCTCGGGCTGCAGATCCTGCTGACCGCGTCGGCGGCCGATGTCGCCGTCGTGGTGGTCGGTGGGGTGGTGCAGGCCCGCGACGGCGCGCACGTGCGCTGGGGCGACCCCGGTCCTGCGCTGGAGCAGGCAATTCGAAAGGCATGGAGCTGATGCAACCCACCCCGGACCTCGACCCGGCGATTGCGCGGGCCCTCGATCTGGTGCGTGCCGCGGTGGGCGGACTGTCCTCGACGGTCGATCCGGCGTCGCCGGCCGCCAGCTTCTCCCCGCCCGCCGCGTCCCCGCCCGGCCCGCCCTCGACAGGTCTACCGGCGACAGGTCTGCCTGCGACAGGCCTGCCTGCGACAGGCCTACCGGCGACAGGTCTGCCTGCGACGGGCGCCCCGACTTCAGCCGCCACGCAGTACCCGCCCGGGGCCGCCCTGGCCCCGTCCGTGCGCGACCCGGGCCTGGTGGCCCCGTCGATCGGCCAGGCGACGGTGATCAGCGGCATCTCGCAGCTGGTCACCAACGACCCGGCGCTGGGATCAGGACCGCTCGGGGTGCTGCCGGACGCCGCGGTGGTGGTGCAGGGTGACCGGATCGTCTGGGTGGGGTCGCGCGCGGCCGCACCCCCGGCGGACCACTTCTTCGACGCCGGCGGCCGCACCGTGCTGCCGGGATGGGTGGACTCGCACAGCCACCTGGTGTTCGCCGGCGACCGGTCCGCGGAGTTCTCCGCGAGGATGGCCGGCGCCCCCTACGCGGCGGGCGGGATCGCCACGACCGTGGCGGCCACCCGGGAGGCCTCCACCGAACAGCTCTCAGCACTCCTGCGCAGCCGGATGTGGGAGATGACCGCAAGCGGCACCACCTGCATCGAGACCAAGACCGGGTACGGCCTGAGCACCGCGGACGAACTGCGGTCCGCCCTGGTCGCCGAGTCCGCCGGCGTCGACGCGGTCACCTTCCTCGGCGCACACGTCAACGCGCCGGAGTTCCTCTCCGATCCCGACGCCTACGTCGACCTGGTCTGCGGCGGGATGCTCGACGCGGTCGCCCCGCACGTGCAGTTCCTGGACGTGTTCTGTGAGGACGGCGCCTTCGACGAGCCGCGGACCCGGCGCATCCTGGCGGCCGGCGTGCGCAAGGGGCTGGGCCTGAAGGTCCACGGCAACCAGCTCAGCGCGGGCGCCGGCGTGCGGGTGGCCGTCGACAACAACGCCGTGTCGGTGGACCACTGCACGTACCTGTCCGATCGCGACATCGAGTTGCTGGCCGGGTCGTCGACCGTGGCGACGCTGCTGCCGATCTGCGACCTGTCCACCCGGCAGCAGCCGGCGCCGGGCCGGCGGCTGGCCGATGCCGGGGCGAACCTGGCCATCGCGTCGAACTGCAACCCCGGTTCGAGCTACAGCCCGTCCATGGGTCTCGCCGTCGCGCTCGCCGTGCTGCAGTGCGGTCTGACGGCCGACGAAGCGGTCGCGGCGGCGACGGTCGGCGGGGCGCGGGCGCTGGCCCGCACCGACGTCGGCGTGATCTCCCCGGGCAAGCGTGCCGACCTGCACGTGCTCAATGCGCCCAGTCACGACTACCTCGCCTACCGCGTCGGGCTGCCGATGACGTTCGCGGTCTGGCGGGCGGGCGTGCGGGTGGTCTGAGCCGGGACCTGCCCGACGTGACGCTGCCCGAGCAGGGCGCTGCCCGACCGGGCGCTGCCTGACGGGATCCGGCGTGACCGGGCCGTGACGCCAGCGGTGGTGCGGCCCGGGTCGGCGCGACCGGCCCTGGGGCTGGCCTCGACCGGCCCGGCGAAGGCTCAGCCCGGCACCCGGCCGACCGCGAACACCGACTGGCCGAACGGCGGCCGGTGCCTGGCCTCCCACCGGCGGGCGACCGGGATGACGAACCGGTCCCAGGAGGTCAGCGCCCGTCCCTCCCCGACGCCCATGCCGAGCAGCCGCATGCCGACGAACCAGGCCGGCAGCCCGGGCAGGTTCACGTAGTGGGCCTTCTCGACGGTGAGCCCGGCGTCCTCCATGGCTGCCGTCATCGACGGCACGGTGTACCGCCGGACGTGGCCGACCAGCCGGTCGAAGCGGCTCATGGCGAACTCGAACGCCGGCGCGAACATCACCACCGCCCCGCCGGGCCGCAGCAGCGTGTGCGCCGCCGCCAGCGCCCCGACGTGATCGGGGATGTGTTCCAGCACGTTGTAGGCGACCAGGGCGGAGTAGCTCCCGGCGGGCGGCGCGAAGACGTCCAGCCCGTCGACGTGCACCCGCGGCTCGTCGGCGAACGTCCGGCGCAGCCCCGCCAGTCGGCCCGGGTCGATCTCGGTCACGGTGATCTCGGGCACGCCGGCCGCGATCCAGCTCTCGGCGTACTCGCCGAGCCCGCTGCCCAGCTCGAGCGGGGAATCGCCGAGGTACGGCAGCGCCAGCGCGGTCAGCCAGCGGTGGTAGTTGACGGCCTGCGCGGCCAGCGACTCCAGCGTCTCCGACTGGGCGGCCGAGTCGCCCAGGGCGGCGGGCAGCGGTGCATCGCCTGTGCCGACCGGCTCGGGAGCATCGTCGGGTCCACGCGTCTTGTCGTCGATCGTCCAACCCCTTGCCGTAGGAGCACTGTCGGTGAGCAGCATGCCACGTCAGGTGTTTCCCGGGCACGTCCGCTCGGGCAGGCGTGCCGGTCCGGTTCGTCCTGCCGACGGACCCGCCGTTCTGACAGACTCCGGGAACCATCGTTGTGCGCGCCTCTGCCAGGGAGCTCCATGGCCACCACTCTCGACTCGCCGACCGGCGTGGAGCTGGCTCCCCGCCCGTCCGGCAGCACACCGGTGCGCCGCCGCCCCTGGATCGGCCGGGTACCGAACTGGTGGGCAGCCATCCTGTCGGTGATGGCGGCCATCTGCGCCGTCACGGCGATCATCCCGCCGCTCGCCCGGTCCCTCGCTCCGGTGCTGTCCTGGCTGAACGTCTACACCCTGCCGGTGCAGGCGAACCTGACGGTCGCCGTCTTCTACGCCCTGCTGGCCGGCGTGGTGTCGGTCCGCAAGCGTGCCGCCTGGTGGGTCTCGGTGGTGTGGCTCGCCGTCGCGGTCCTGCTCAACGGCTGGGTGGCCCTGCTGGTGGCCGACGTCGACGCGGGCCTGCTGCGGCAGCTTCTGCTGGGCTGCGTCTGCCCGATCCTGGTCATCGCCGCGCTGCTCCCGGCTTACCGGGAGTTCCCGGCGCGGGTCCGCCGCCGTGCCTTGCGGCAGGCCATCGCGGTGCTGCTGACCGGTCTGCTGCTCGGCATCCTGCTGGCCCGGGCGCTGGTGCCGCTGGGCCACGGCACCCTGGTGCCGGCCAACTATCTGGGCTGGGCCGTCGACACGGTGACCGGCGGGTGGGCGACGACGGGAGCGGAGCTCACCGACCCGACGAACACCTCCTTCGACTTCCTGTTCTTCGACGGCGACGCGTCGTCGTTCCTCACTTTCCTTGCCGGGGTGTTCGGCGCGCTCGCCCTGATCGCCGCGTTCGTCACCCTCTTCCGGTCGCAGAGCAAGGTCGCCGCCCTCACCGCCGAGGAGGAGGTCAAGGTCCGCGGCCTGCTGGCCCGGTACGGAGCGGCCGACTCGCTGGGGTACTTCGCCACCCGCCGCGACAAGCTGGTGATGTTCGCTCCCGGCGAACGCGCCGCGATCAGCTACCGCGTGCAGGGCGGGGTGAGCCTGGCCAGCGGCGACCCGCTCGGCGATCCGGCCGCCTGGCCGCAGGCGATCTCGGCCTGGAAGAGCGAGGCGGCGCAGTTCGGCTGGCCGACGGCCGTGATGGGCGCGAGCGAGGCAGGCGCGCTTGCCTACAGCCGCGCCGGGCTGGGGGCCATCCAGCTCGGCGACGAGGCGATCCTATCTCCGGCCACCTTCGACCTGGAGAGCCGCGATCTGAAGTCGGTCCGGCAGGCGGTGCACCGCGCCGAGAAGGCGGGGGTCACGGTCCGCGTCCGGCGGCACCGGTCGCTGTCCGAGCAGGAGTTGGCGTCCGCGGTGGCGGTCGCCGACGAATGGCGGGACACCGATGCCGAACGCGGTTTCTCCATGGCGCTGGGCCGGCTCGGCGACCCGAACGACGGCGAGTGCCTGCTGGTGCAGGCCTCCGGCGCCGACGGCGCCCCCGTCGGCGTGCTCTCGCTGTCTCCGTGGGGGCACGACGGCGTCTCGCTGGACCTGATGCGGCGCAACCCCTCCGCGCCGAACGGCACCATGGAACTGATGGTCGCCGAGCTCGTCCGGCAGGGCGGCGAGATGGGCATCACCCGGGTGTCGCTGAACTTCGCGGTATTCCGGTCCGCCTTCGAGGAGGGCGCGCGGATCGGGGCGGGGCCGATCCTGCGGCTGTGGCGGCAGATCCTGCTGTTCTTCTCCCGGTGGTGGCAGCTGGAGGCGCTGTACCGGTCGAACGTCAAGTTCAACCCGGAATGGTTTCCGCGCTTTCTCTGCTTCTCCGACGTCCGTCACCTGACCCGGATCTCGCTGGCCGCCGGAATGGCGGAAGGGTACGTCCGTCTTCCGTTCTCCCGATTCGACCAACGCGAGGCGCAGGCGGCGCTGCCCATTCCGCTGCTGCCCGGGATCGAGCCGGCAGCGCTACCCGTCCAGGACCGCCCGTCGGCCGCGCCACGCAGCCCCGAACAGATGGCGGTCCGGCTGCGCAAGGTGGCCGCCCTGCAGAGCGCCGGGATCGACCCCTACCCGGTCGCCGTCCGGCCGTCGGCGACCGTGGCCGCCGCCTCCGCCCTGCCGATGGGCACCGAGGTCGACCTGGCCGGCCGGCTGATGCTGATCCGCAACCACGGCGGCGTGGTGTTCGCCCGGCTGCGTGACTGGACCGGCGACGTGCAGATCCTGCTCGACCGGGCGTCGCTGGGCCGGGACGAGTTGCGTGCGTTCGTGTCCCGCGTGGATCTCGGTGACCTGGTCCAGGTCGGCGGCGAGCTGACGACGAGCCGGTCCGGTGAGCGGTCGGTGCAGGTGCGGCGATGGCGGCTGATCGGCAAGTGCCTGCGGCCGCTGCCGGACAAGTGGCGGGGGCTGACCGATCCGGAGTCCCGGGTCCGTGCCCGGTACGTCGACCTGGCGATCAACGCCGAGACGAGGTCGCTCACCAGGGCGCGCAGCGCCGCGGTCCGATCGCTGCGCGAATCGCTCTACGGCCGGGGTTTCCTCGAGGTGGAGACGCCGATCCTGCAGCAGGTGCACGGCGGCGCGAACGCCCGGCCGTTCACCACCCACATCAATGCCTACGACCTCGACCTCTACCTCCGGATCGCGCCGGAGCTGTACCTGAAGAAATTGTGCGTCGGCGGAATGGACAAGGTGTTCGAAATAGGCCGGACGTTCCGCAACGAGGGCGCCGACTGGAAGCACAATCCCGAATTCACCATTCTCGAGGCCTACGAGGCGCACAGCGACTACGACCGGATGCTCACCGTGTGCCGGGAGCTGATCCAGGAGGCGGCGATGGCCGCGCACGGCGAGCAGATCGCGCTGCGCCCGGACGCCACCGGCCGCCTGGTACCGGTGGACATCTCCGGCCAGTGGGCGGTCAAGACGCTGCACGGCGCTGTCGCCGAGGCCCTCGGCGAGGAGATCGACCCGTCCACCCCGCTGCACCGTCTCACCCGGCTCTGCGACCGGGCCGGTATCGCCTACCGCCCTGACTGGGACGCCGGGGAGGTCGCGCTGGAGATGTACGAGCACCTGGTGGAAGGCCAGACGCAGGCGCCGACGTTCTACAAGGACTTCCCGCTGTCGGTGTCCCCGCTCACCCGGTCGCACCGGAGCATCCCGGGCGTCACCGAACGCTGGGACCTGGTCGCCTGGGGCGTCGAGCTGGGCACCGCCTACAGCGAGCTGACCGACCCGATCGAGCAGCGCCGCCGGCTCACCGAGCAGTCCGTCCTGGCCGCCGGCGGCGACCCGGAGGCGATGGAGCTGGACGAGGACTTCCTGACGGCGATGGAGTACGCCATGCCGCCGACCGGGGGCCTCGGCATGGGCGTCGACCGCGTCGTCATGCTGCTGACCGGGCGCGGCATCCGGGAGACGCTGCCGTTCCCGCTGGCCCG
>CAXTBG010000108.1:0-10646 GCA_964242105.1 uncultured Nakamurella sp.
GCGCCGTCCTCCCGGACGACAGCCGCGGCGAACCCGTCGATAGTCACGGGCGAGACGTTACGCAGGTTCTCGGCCAGAGGCCACGCGGGTCTGATACGCGCTGATCATTCCGAACGCGGCAGTCGAGTTACGGCCGGGAATGATCGTCCTCGACCGACTGAACCTGCTGGACAGACCCGGGTTCTCCTCCGGCGAGCAGGGAGAACGGGCGATGATGAGCGCATGACAGCTGTCGGATCCGGTGGTTCGGCCCCTTCCGCGGGGATTCCCCCGCGGTCACCCGTGCTGATCCTCGGACTCGGGCTGATCGGCGGTTCCCTGATGCGCGCCGCCGCGCCGACCGTCGCGGTGTCCGGTTGGTCGCCCGGCCCGGACACCAGGGCCGCCGCCCAGGCCGACGGCTTCGCCGTGCACGGCACGCTCGACGAAGCGCTGGAGCAGGTCGTTGCGCAGGACGGCCTGGTCGTCCTGGCCTCTCCGCTGACCGCCTTCGGCGGGCTGCTGGCCCGGATCGCCGACGTCGCGCCCACCGTCAAGCTGACCGACGTCGCGTCGGTCAAGGCCGTCGTCGCCGACCAGGTCGAGGCATTGTGCCCGGACGCCCGTTACATCGGCTCCCATCCGATGGCCGGCACCCATTTCAGTGGCTGGGCGGCCGGATCCGCGTCGCTGTTCGACGGAGCGGCCTGGGTGACCTGCCTGGACGACATGTCCCAGCTGGACGTCTGGACAGAGGTGGCCATGCTGGCACTGTCGGTCGGCAGCCGGGTGGTACCCACCGAGGCGGCACCGCACGACGAGGCGGTGGCGCGGGTGTCGCACCTGCCGCATCTGCTGGCGCTGGCGCTGGCGCAGGTCGGCGAGGCCGGCGGTTCGCTCGCGATGTCGCTGGCCGCATCCTCGTTCGCCGACGGCACCCGGGTCGCCGGCACCCGGCCGGAACTGATCCGCGCCATGTGCGAATCGAACCGCAAGGCGCTGATCGGCGCGGTCGACGACGCCCTGGGCATCCTCGGAGTGGCGCGCGGCTCGCTGGCCTCCACCGGGTCGCTGCAGAAGATCACCAGCGGCGGCCACGAGGCGCGACTGGCCTACGACGCCCGAGCCGAGAAACTCGCCCGGTTGACGCTCAGCGGCGAGGACATGGTGGACCAGCTCATCTCGGTCGGCTCCGCCGGCGGCCACGTCACCGCCATCCGCGGCGGCGGTGCGGACATCGAGGTCGACGTCTGGTATCCCGACGACCTGGACGTCTAGCCGTTCGCCGGAGTTGTGCCGTCGGGCCACGTCGCCCGTCACTGTCGGTACGTCGTTCTACCCTGTGTCCTTGAATCCCAGCGCGCCGGTCCACGGCGCCGTGACGGCGGAGGGCAGGACAGCACCATGCAGCGGCTCGCAGGTTTCATGCGTACGTACTGGACGCGCGGTGAACCGGGGCGAACCACCCCGCGGTCGTTGGCCGTCTTCATGCAGCGAATGTGGATCGCCGCGCTGGCCTTCAAGTTGCTGGGCTCGTCGTGGGACGTGTCCTGGCACTTCAAGTGGCTCCGCGACGACTTCGCACCACCGCACCTGATCAACACCGTCGGCACCGGCATCGCCATCGGGCTGGTCCTGGCGCATTCCTTCACCGGCTACGGCGTGGAACGTCTCTCGCTGCGCATCATGCAGGTCGGCACCGGCATCTTCGTGCTGGCAGGTCCGATCGACGTGATCAACCACCGCGTGAACGGACTGGACCTGACCGCCTGGTCGCCGTCGCACCTGTTGCTCTACACCGGCACGGCGATCATGGTCACCGGCGTGATCCGCAACTGGTACCGCACCTATCCCTGTGACGGCGGGTTCGCGCGGCAGTGGAGCGTCGGCCTGGTCGCGCTGTTCGCCTTCTTGTTCGAGGACCTGTACTTCCCGACGGGCCAGCAGGAGTACGGCGTGCTGGAGGTGGCGTCCTGGTTGCGCGGGACGCCGTCGGCCGAGCCCTCGCTGCTGTCGTTCGCGGCGGGCCAGCTGGGCCGCCCGGTCGACGACGTCGCCCTGCAGCACTTCGCCATGCCGATCGCCACCTGGGTCTACCCGGTCTGGGTGCTCGGCGTCTGCGTCTCGCTGCTGGCGGTCGCGCGGCAGCTGGTCGGCCTGCGGTGGACCGCCACACTCGTGGTCACCGGCTACGTCGCGTACCGGTGCGTCATCTGGCCGATCCTGACGGTCGGCACCTTCCCGCCGAGCTACCTCCCGCTCTGGCTGCTCCCCCTCGGCGTGCTCGTCGACCTGCTGTTCCTGGCCCGGATCCACCCGTACCTGCGCGCCGTCGCCGGTGGTGTCGCCGTTGCCGTCGCCGGATACGGCCTCCTGTGGGTGAGCACCGTGCTCACCGGCACGCCGACGGACTACGCCCGCCTGGACATCGCCCGGATCCGGGCCGACGTGGCCGCCGGCGCGCACCTCGTCACGCCGCCGGTCGCCTGGTGGTCGATCTGGATCACACTGCCGCTCGCCGTCCTCACCTGGTGCGCCGCGACCTGGTACGGCCGCCGGACAAGGGACGCATCCGGCGGCCGGCCGGCGATCTGCGTGCGGTACGGACCCGAGCCGGTCCGGGACGGCAGCGGCGCACTGGCCGGCTGGGCCGAACCGGTCGAAGCTCGACCAGTCGCTAGAAGGGCGTCACGGACGACCGGGTGAGCACCACGGCGACCCCGAAGGCCGCGGCCAACACGAGGATCTCCACTCCGCACCACACCGCGATCGTCGTCGTCCGCGCGTCGGCGACCCGGGGCAGGATGCGCCGGCGCACGTGGATAGCGATGACGGCCACCCCGGCCATGCAGGCGGCCTTGGCGATCAGCAGAACGCCGTAGCGGGTGGTGAAGAGCGAGCCGGGCAGGTGCGTGACGGGCGAGAGGGCCAGCTCCAGCAACCCGTTGAAGATGCCGGTCAGGCCCACGATGAACACGCACCAGGTGGCGAGCCTGGAGAACCGCGGCAGCGCCACCGCCAGCAGCGCCGGTTGCCGGGCCAGGAAGATCACCACGGCAGCCAGCCCGCCGGCCCACGCCGTGGCCGCCACGACGTGCAGTTCCATCGAGAGCATGGACAGGTCGTGGTAGTTCCAGTCCGACGCATGCCCGGTCAACGGCAACGGCAGCAGCCCGAACAGCGCCACGCCGACGCGCAGCTCCGCCGGCACGTCCTCGCCGTGCCGGACGGCGACGCGGCAGAGCCACATGGACAGCAGCGCCGATCCCGCGGAGATCAGCAGGCCCTTGCCGGCGGCGATCGCGCCGACGTAGCCGGCCACCGACCGCGGGGTCGGGAACGAACCCGGATCCAGTTCCACCGAGAGCAGCACGATCGACAGCAGCGCGCAGCTCCCCCAGAGCGCGGAGGCCCAGACGGAGAGCCGCCTGGCCCGGTCGAGGACGGGCTCGCTGCGTTCCGGCCGGTCGAACCCGATCATCATGGAGAGCAGGCTGAGCCCGGCCACCGCCACCGCGCCGAGATCCAGCAGGGTGCGCAGGACCGGGATGCCGAACCGGACGACCCACGGCGCCTGCCCGATCCCGACCACGGCCGGCGCCTCGGTCACCGCGGTTCCGACCAGTGCGACGACCACCCCCGCGGCCAGCACCAGCAGCCCGAAGTACCCGCCCGACCGGACCAGCCCGGCGAACGGAGGGAACGGGGCGCGTCCGGCGGCGGCCGACCCGGTCGCGCGGGATCCGATCGCGCCACGCGCGCTTCCCGACAGCCGGGTCGCCGACGGCGATGCTCGCTTGTCCTGCGCGTCACTCACCTGTTCATGGTGACACGGCCAGCTGCTCGGCCGGCCGGTATCGGGCCGACCCCTGCTCCCGCCGGGAGGCAGGGCGTCACCGGGCGCGCTGCACCCGCGCGACGTCCCACACCGGCTCGCCGTGCTTGGTCACCGAGCCGTCCGCGTCGAAGAGCAGGAAGTCGTCGAACGTCCGGGCGAAGGCGCGGTCGTGGGTCACGGCGACCACGGTGCCGTCGAACGCGTCCAGCGCCTGTTCGAGGGATTCCGCCGAGTGCAGGTCGAGGTTGTCGGTCGGCTCGTCGAGCAGCAGCAGCGTCGCCCCGGACAGTTCCAGCAGCAGGATCTGCAGGCGCGCCTGCTGCCCGCCGGACAGCGTGTCGAACGTCTGCTCGCCGGCCCGGGCCAGCCCGTACCGGTCGAGTGCCCGCGCCGCCTGCTCCCGGCCCATGCCGTTCCGGTGCGCGTCACCGCGGTGCAGGATCTCCAGCAGCGTGCGGCCGGACAGCTCCGGATGGCTGTGCGTCTGCCGGAAGTAGCCCGGTCGCACCCGTGATCCGAGGGTCGCAGAACCGCTGTGCCGCACCGGGTCCACCACCGCGTCGGTCACCGGCCGGTGTTCGACGTCCGGGTCGGACCCGCCGGCGGCGAGCAGCCGCAGGAAGTGTGACTTGCCCGAGCCGTTGGCGCCCAGGACGGCGAGCCGCTCGCCGTAGAAGATCTCCAGGTCGAACGGCTTCATCAGGCCGGTGAGCTCGAGCCGGGTGCACACCACGGCCCGCTTGGCGGTCCGCCCGCCGCCGAGCCGCATGGTGACCTTCTGGGTCAGCGGCAGTTCCTCCGGCGGCCCGGCCTCCTCGAACTTCGCCAGCCGGGTCTTGGCCGCCTGGTACCGCGAGGCCAGTCCGTCGTTGAACGCGGCCTTGGTCTTGTACATCAGCACCAGCGCCTTGAGCTTCGCGTGCTCCTCGTCCCATCGCCGGCGCAGCTCCTCCAGGCGCGAGTTGCGGTCCTCCCTGGCCTGTCGATAGCCGGCGAAGGACCCGCCGTGCACCCAGGAGACAGCCCCTGCGACACCGGGTTCCAGCGTGACGATCCGGGTGGCAGCCCGGGCCAGCAGCTCCCGGTCGTGGCTGACCAGCAGCACGGCCTTGGGCGTCTCGGCGAGCCTGCCCTCGAGCCAGATCTTGCCGGGGACGTCCAGGTAGTTGTCCGGCTCGTCCAGCAGCAGCACCTCGTCCGGCCCGGCCAGCAGCAACTCCAGCACCAGACGTTTCTGCTCGCCGCCGGACAGGCTGGTGACGGGGCGGAACTTGGCCCTGTCGTAGGGGATGCCCAGCGCCGCGACGCAGGCGACGTCGAACGCCGTCTCCTGCTCGTACCCGCGGACGTCGGCCCAGTCGGCCAGCGCCTGTGCATAGCGCATCGAGACCGCGTCGTCGCCGGGGCCGCCGTCGAGTTCCATCATCTCCAGCTCGGTCGCGTCGATCTCCGCCGCCACCGCGCGGAGCGGCGCGGGGCTGACCGCCAGCAGCAGGTCACGGACGGTCGAGTCGTCGCGGACCGACCCGATGAACTGCGGCATCACCCCGAGGGCGCCGGTCCGGCTGACGGCACCGTCCTCGGCGTCCAGTTCGCCGGTGACGATGCGCAGCAGCGTCGTCTTGCCGGTCCCGTTGGGACCGATCAGCGCCGTCACGCTGCCCGCCCCGACCCGGAAGGTGACGTCGGCGAGCAGCGGCCTGCCGTCGGCGAGCGAGTAACTGATGCCGGCCAGATCGAGATGTCCCACCGCACGACAGTCCCCGACACGGCCGAGCCGAGTCAACTGCAATCGGCTACCTCCCCCGCCCGCGGTCGGCCGCCCGACCAGCACCGACCGCGAGTGACAATGTGCACGAACAGCCGAAACGGCCGCAATCCGAGCGGGGCAGCCTTAGTCTCCCGTTCTGTGAACACCTCTATCTCGACCCGCATGTTGGCCTGGACCTCCGACGAGGAGCGCCGGCTGGAGACCGTCCGCGTGGTACTGACCGACCGCGGGATGCGGGCGAGTGGTCACATCGTCAGCACCGCCGGCGAACCGTTCGGGATGTCCTACTCCCTGCTCGCCGACCCGGTGGGACGCACCCGCCGGTTGTCGGTGCAGACGGACGCCGGAACCGGGGAACGCGCCATGACCCTGTCCAGGGCGCCGGGCGGCCAGTGGGTGTCCGACAGCGGGAGCGGTGCGCGAAGCCTGTCCCTCGTGGAGGCGGCGGTCGACGCGGATCTGGCGTCGTCCGCTTTCACCAATTCGTTGGCGATCCGGCGGCTCGGGTTGCACCGCGCGGTCGGTTCGGCCACCCTCACGGTCGCGTCCGTCGGCGCACCGGATCCTGAGGTGCGACCCGTCGAGCACGTCTACCGCACCGTCTCGGCGGACGGCAACGGCGCCGTGATCGAGTACACCGGGGTGAACGGCGAGCAGGAGTTGACCATCGACGCGGACGGCTTCGTCGTCCACTTCCCCGGCCTGTCCGATCGTCTACGGTAAAGGGACAGTAAGAGCCGGGTCGGCCAGCGGGCCGCAGCCCACGGACGGGAGCTGATCAGCTCCCCTGGCGAGAGGTCCACTCCCATGGTCGATTTCAACGAGTTGAAGAACAAGGCCGAGGCATTCGCCACCGAGCACGCGGCGCAGATCAAACAGGGCATCGGCAAGGCCGGCGACCTGGTCGGCGGAAAGATCGGTCACGACAAGGTCAACCCGATCGAGGAGAAGCTGACGAGCTTCGTCGACGGCCTGGGCAAGGACGACCAGCACGCTGCGGGTACCACCACGCCGGTCACACCACCGGCTGAAACCACCCCGGTCACACCGCCGGGTGCCACCACCCCGCTCACACCTCCCGTTGCCACGCCGCCGGTGGCGCCGCCGGTGACGAACCCGCCGACTGCCACCACCACGACGCCACCGCCGGCCGTCTGACTGCTCGCGCACCGGCTCCGGCCGTTCTGCGGGCGGTTCCGGCCGTTGCCGGGCACAATTCGGGCCGGTTCCGGGCGCGACGGGGAACGGCCGGCCCGGTGAGCGTCAACCGGTCAGCGCGTTGATCGCCATCCGGACACGTTTGGCCGACACCGGGACCGCCGTCCGCATCGGCTGGGCGAAGCTGGCCACCCGGTACTCGGCGAGCAGCCGGCGCACCTCCGCGACATCCGGGTCGTGGGCGCGTTCGGGCCGGAGCCGTTCCACCATCGCGTCCAGCTCCGCTGCCAGATCGTTGATCTCCAGCATCCGCTGCCGGTCGCGCTCCGGGTTCTCCCGCACGCGGCCGGCCCGGACCGTCAGCGCCTGCAGGTACCGCGTCAGATCCGGCAGGTGGGCCGCGGTGGTCTGGGTCAGGAATCCCGGATGGACCAGCGACCGCAGTTGCGCCCGCAGGTCGGCGACCTGCTCGGTCAGCGCACTGCCGGTGACGGCGTCGATGGCCCTCTCGGCCTCGTGCGCCTCGGCCAGGGCCGACTCGGCGGCCACAACGATGTCCAGCACCGCCCGGTCCAGCTGCGGTGTCATCTTCCGGACCAACGCCTGGAATTCGGCCACGGTGTAGGCCGGGCCGCCGGCCCAGTCGAGCAGCGCGTCCACGGCCGCCTCGGTGGCGTCGGCGAGCAGCGCGGCGACGCTCGTGTACGGCGACACCGTGAGGGTGAGCATCTGCTGACGGGTCAGTCCGTTCCGCACGTGGGCCAGCGGGTTCTTCGCCCCCAGCACCAGGAGTCGCCGAGTCCCGCCGCGCATCGCACGCCGTTGATCGGCCGCCGAGGTGAACACCGTGATGCCGACGGTCTCGGTGCCGCGGGTGGACCGCTCGTCGACCAGGGCCGGGTAGCCCCGCACCTGCTGACCGGAGACCACGCTGTCGATCGACCGCGGAATGCCGGCCGCCGGAAAGGCGGTCAGACCCGTGCGTTCCACCGTGCCCGACGCCCGGGCGACCGCCTGCCGACTGTCGCCGCGCAATTTCTGCTGCAGCGCCGTCAGGTCCTTGCCCGCGGCCACCGCCCGACCGGCTTCGTCGACCACCCGGAACCCCATCCGCAGATGGTCGGGCAGCTTCTCCTGGTCGAAGTCGTCGGCCCGGACGATTACTCCGGTCAGTGCGGTGAGCCGGGCGGCCAGCGCGTCGACCAGACCGGTCGTGCCGTCCGTCGAGCTTCCCGCAGGGATCTGCGACAGCGCCGCCGCCGCGAAGTCCGGTGCCGGCACGAAGTTGCGCCGCAGCGTCTTCGGCAGCGACTTGATCAGTGCGACCGCGAGATCCTTGCGCAGGCCGGGTATCTGGGCCTGGAAGGCGGACGGGTCGATGCGGGCCAATACGGCGAGCGGAATCGTCACGGTCACCCCGTCGTCGGAGCGGCCCGGCTCGAACACGTAGTCCAGGCCGAGGTTCACGTCGCCGGCGGAGAACGTGTCCGGATACGCCGCGGCGTCGATCTGCTGGGCACCCGAGGCGATCAACATGTTCGGCGAGAAGGTCAGCAGGTCCGGTTGGTTGCGGGAGGCCTTTCGCCACCAGCTGTCGAAGTGCCGGGCCGACGTGACGTCCGCCGGAATGCGCTCGTCGTACAGCGCGAACAGCGACTCGTCGTCGATCCGGATGTCGCGGCGCCGCGCCCGGTCCTCCCGTTCGGCGACCTCGTCCAGCGCGGCGAGGTTCGCGGCGAAGAAGGCGTGCCGGGTCTCCCAGTCCGCCTCCACCAAGGCGGAACGGATGAACATCTCCCGGCTCAGTGCCGGATCGATCCGGTCGAACTGCACCGACCGCGCACCGATCAGCGTGACGCCCAGCAGCGTCACCTTCTCCGTGGCGACGACCTGACCGCGACGGGCGTCCCAGCGCGGTTCGGAATAACTCCGCTTGAGGAGGTCTCCGCCGACATGTTCCACCCACACCGGGTCGATCGCGGCTGCCAGCCGCCCCCACAGCCGCGACGTCTCGATCAGTTCCGCGGCCACCACGAGCCGCGGCGGCGACTTGGCCAACGCCGACCCGGGCCAGATGACGAACTTGGTGCCGCGGGTCCCCTGGTACTCCCGGCCAGGCTCCAGCCGCAGCCCGATGTGCGACAGCAGGCCGGCCAGCAGTGCGGTGTGCACCCGCTCGGTGTCGACGAAGGTGACCTGGGAACCCGCGCCGGACAGTGCCCGGGCTTCCACGACGGCCGGCACGGGTGCCTCGGCCCGCTGCCGGTCGTGCTCCACCGGGCGGCGGCCGCGTCGCCGGCCGCCCGCGGCCGAACTGCGGCCGGACGCCGACCGCACCTGCCGTTCCGGGCCGGCGGGTGCGGTGCCGGCGGGTGCGGTGCCAGCGGGTGCGGTGCCGGCCGGTGCGGTGCCAGCCGGTGCGGTGGAGACCGGTGCGGTGCCGGCCGGCGCGCCCTTGAGCCCCGAGACGCCGATCAGCGCCCGCGACTCGGTGTCCATCTTCAGGCTCCGGGCGATCTGCCGCAGCTGTGCATGCAGGTCCTGCCACTCCCGGATCCGCAGGTAGTGCAGGTACTCGGTACGGCACATCCGCCGGAAGGCGTTGCCGGAACGCGCTTTCGCCTCGTCGGCGAGGTAGTTCCACAGGTTGAGCAGCGACAGGAAGTCCGACTTCGGGTCGGCGAACCGTGCGTGCGCGGCGGTCGCCCGGTCCCGGTCGTCCAGCGGGTACTCCCGGACGTCCTGGATGGCCAGGGCGGCGGTGATCACCAGGACGTCGGCCAGGCACCCGCGGGCGTCGGCCTCGACGATCATCCGGGCCAGCCGCGGGTCGAGCGGCAGCGCGGCCAGCGAGCGGCCGGTCTTGGTCAGCCGCACGCGACCGTCGTCCCCGGACCGGTCCAGCGCGCCCAGTTCACCGAGCACGGTGAGCCCGTCGGTGATCTGCCGCGGGTCCGGCGGGTCCAGGAACGGGAACGACGCGATCTCGCCGAGCTCGAGGGACGCCATCTGCAGGATCACCGACGCCAGCGAGGTGCGGGAGATCTCCGGGTCGGTGTACTCGGGCCGGCCGGCGAAGTCCTCCTCCGAGTACAGCCGGACGCAGATGCCGTCGGCCACCCGGCCGCACCGCCCCGCCCGCTGGCCGGCGGAGGCCTGCGAGATCGGCTCGATCGGCAGTCGCTGCACCTTGGTCCGCGGTGAGTACCGGGAGATGCGGGCGGTGCCGGGATCGATGACGTACCGGATACCGGGCACCGTCAGCGAGGTCTCGGCGACATTGGTGGACAGCACGATCCGGCGCCCGGTGTGCGCGGAGAACACCCGGTGCTGGTCGGCCGCGGACAGCCGCCCGTACAGCGGCAGCACCTCGGTGACCCCAGGGCGTGACGCGAGGTGACCGCGCAGCACCTCCGCGGTGTCGGTGATCTCCCGCTCGCCGGACAAGAACACCAGGATGTCGCCGTCGCCCTCCCGGGACAGCTCGTCGGTCGCCTCGCAGATCGCCTGGGCCAGGTCGCGGCTGGACTCGTCCCGGCTCGGCGGCCGGGACTTCGCCTTCTCGCGGGGCGTGTCCGGGTCGTCGGCGTCGTCCACGCCGTCGTCGTCGCCGAGACCGTCGGCGCCGTACGGGCGGTAGCGGATCTCCACCGGATAGGTGCGACCGGACACCTCGACGATCGGAGCGTCCCCGAAGTGCCGGGAGAACCGCTGCGGGTCGATGGTCGCGGAGGTGATGATCACCTTGAGGTCGGGCCGCCTGGGCAGCAGCTGCACCAGGTAGCCGAGCAGGAAGTCGATGTTCAGGCTGCGCTCGTGCGCTTCGTCGATGATGATCGTGTCGTAGGCGGACAGGTCGCGGTCGCGCCCGGCCTCGGCCAGCAGGATGCCGTCCGTCAT
>CAXTBG010000109.1:0-10512 GCA_964242105.1 uncultured Nakamurella sp.
CGGGGCAGCATGGCGGCGACATTGCCCAGTCCTTGTCGCAGATCGATCCGGCGCAGCATGCCTGTAAGACTAAAGGGCGTCCGCGTCGGTCAATTCCACGACGGCGATGCCCGGAGCGGCGCCCAGCCGCACGACTTCGCTGCCGTCCGGCCGCCATCCGCCGCTGAGCCCGCAGGCCGGGCCGCCTCCGGTACCGCCGGAGTACTGCGCGACCACCGTCCACAACCCGGCAGCGGTGGCCGTGCTGACCTGCTCCGTCATCCGGGCCTCGGAACCGATCAGATGCAGGCTGCTGATCAGGTAGGCGTCGGCACCGGCGCGGGCCGCCGCGGCGGGGTGATCGGGGAACGACGCGTCGAATCCGGTGGCCAGCCACAGTTTCCAGCCGTCGACGGCCAGCGTCCCGTCGGTGCGCCCGGCCCCGAAGATGCCGATCTCACCGACCCACAGGTGGGCCTTGGTGTAGGCCACCCGCACCGACCCCCGGTCGTCGACGTGCAGCGTGCCTATCTGCGGAAGCGTCCCGCCGGGCGTCGGGCCGCCGACCAGCGCGTGCACGCGGCGTTGCTGGCAGACCCGGGAGATCGGCCGCAGCCGCGGGTCGTCGGGCGTCACCCGGATGCCGTGCAGGTCGATCAGGTCCGGTTCGTAACCGGTGATCGACAACTCGGGGAACAGCACGACGGCGGCACCGCCGTCGGCGGCGTCGTCGATCTGCGCGGCGTGCTCGGCAGCCGTTCCGGCGATGTCGCCCGGATGCGAGACACATTGCACCGCAGCGATGCGCAGCGGCGGCCGGGCCCCGGCCATCTAGAGGTCGAGCCCGAGGTCGACGGCCGGCGAGGAGTGCGTCAACGCACCGACGGCGAGGTAGTCGACCCCGGTGGCGGCCACCGCCGCCGCCCGGTCGAGCGAGAGGCCGCCGGAGGACTCCAGCAGCACGTGGCCACCCGCGGCCCGGGCTCGTCGCACCGCTTCGGCGGTGTCGGCGAGAGAGAAGTTGTCGAGCAGGACCAGCCGGGCCCCGGCGCCCAGCGCCTCGTCGAACTGGGCCAACGTGTCCACCTCCACCTCGAGTGGGATATTCGGTGCTAGGCAACGTACAGCGTGTACCGCGGCCCGGACAGACCCGGCCGCCGCCACGTGGTTGTCCTTGATCAGCGCCGCATCGCCGAGGGACATCCGGTGGTTCACACCGCCGCCGCAGCGCACGGCGTACTTCTCCAGGGCACGCAGTCCGGGGAGCGTCTTTCGGGTGTCGCGGATCCGCGCGTCGGTCCCCGCCACGGCGTCCACCCAGCGGCGGGTGACGCTGGCGATGCCCGTCAGGTGCGTCAGGATGTTGAGCGCGGTCCGCTCCGCGGTGATGATGCCGGAGAGGTTGCCGCGCACCGTCATTGCCGGCTCGCCCGGCACGAGGGCCGACCCCTCGGCCAACCGGTCGACGGTGAGCCCGCCGCCCAGCACGGTGTCGAAGACCGCCATGGCGACCGGGCCGCCGGCGAAGATCCCCTCCTGACGGGGCGTGATCCTGGCCTCCGCGACCGCCTCGGCGGGCACCGTGGCGGCCGTGGTGATGTCCGGTCCGTCGGCGAAGTCCTCGGTCAGCGCCAGGGACACCACGGCGGCCACCATGTCCTGGTCCAGCCCGGCCCTGTCCAGGGCCTGCCGGGTCGCCGCGGACCAGAGATCCGGCTGCGCTGCGGCTCTGGGTTGCACGAGCGTCATACGGCCACCTTCTCCCGATCGTCGATACGGATGTCGTCGGTGCGGACGTGACAGCCGACGGACCGCCCGCGGGCCAGCGCGGCGGTGAGCACCGCGGCGGACGCCAGGGCAAGGTTGGCCGCTTCCACCGACGCCCGGTCCAGCACGGGCACCGGGCGGGGCGCGGACAGGCCGGTGAGCGCCTCGCGCAAACCGGCTTCGTCGCGCCCGATGCCGGCGTCGGCGCTCATCAGGCTCTGCGCGTCGACCCGGCCGGCCGGGTCGACGGCGCAGGGCTGGGGCACCAGCAGCTCCGGCGACGAGCGACCGGGCAGCTCGGCGGCGAGCACGGCGGCCGTCCGCTCCCCCATCACCAGGCCCTCGAGCAGCGAGTTCGACGCGAGCCGGTTGGCGCCGTGCAGCCCGGTGCGCGCCACCTCCCCGATGGCGTAGAGGCCTGGCACGCTGGTCCGCCCGCGCAGATCCGTCCGCACCCCGCCGCAGTGGTAGTGCGCTGCGGGTGCCACCGGGATGGGCTGGGTGTTCGGATCGATACCGGCCTCCGCGCAGCTGAGCGACACCGTCGGGAACCGGCGGGCAAATACGGCCGGCGCGATGCCGGTGGCGTCGAGGTACACGTGGTCCCGGACGCCGCCCGGCGCGCCGGCCAGCCGCCGGGTGATGGCCAGCGACACGACGTCCCGCGGTGCCAGGTCACCCAGCGGGTGCACGCCCGGCATGATCCGGGCACCGGTGGCGTCGATGAGCACCGCGCCCTCGCCGCGCACCGCCTCGGTGACCAGCGGCCGGTGACCGCGGACGCCGGCACCGGTCCACAGCACCGTCGGGTGGAACTGCACGAACTCCAGATCGGCGACGGCGGCACCGGCGCGCAGCGCCATGGCCAGGCCGTCGGCGGTAGCGACGTCCGGATTGGTGGTGGCGGCGTACAGGTGACCGGCGCCGCCGGTGGCCAGCACCACGGCACCGGCGCGGATCAGCCCGAGCGTCCCGTCCTCACCGAGCACCGTCACGCCCGCGGCCCGGCCGGCACCGTCCAGCACCACGTCCAGTACCTGGTGACCGGTCAGCATGGCCGGCAGGCCTGCGGCGGCCAGCAGCGCGCGTTCGATCTCCGCGCCGGTCGCATCGCCGCCGGCGTGGATCACCCGGCTCGCGCGGTGGCCGCCCTCGCGGGTGCGGAGCAGCCCGGCCGGCCCGGCGTCGAACCGCGCGCCGCGGGCCATCAGCCTGGCGACGGCGGCGGGTCCGGCGGTCAGGATGGTGCGCACCGCGGCCGGGTCGCAGAGGCCCGCGCCGGCCACCAGGGTGTCGTGCACGTGGGCGGCGACGGTGTCGCCCGGGTCCCGCTCCTCACGGACGACCGCCACGCCGCCCTGCGCCCACCCGGTGCTGGCCTCGTCCGCGGCGCCCTTGGTCAGCAGCAGCACCGACAGTCCGGCCGCCGTCGCGTCCAACGCGCAGGTCAGCCCGGCGATGCCGGTGCCGACGACGACCACCTGCGCCGATGCCTCCCAGCGGGCCAGCCTGGTCATTCGCCACCGCTGAAGGCCGGGGCGGACGAACCGATGGCGATCATCCGCTCCACCGCGCCGCGGGCGCGACGGGCGGTGTCCGGGTCGACGACGATCTCGTCCTTGAGCTCGACCAGCGAGGCCATCAGCTTGTCGGCGGTGATCATCTTCATGTAGCGGCAGGAGGCGCGCTCGTTGACGGGGAGAAAGTCGACGCCCGGTGCGGCCCGCTTGAGCTGGTGGATCATGCCGATCTCGGTGGCCACCAGGACGGACCGGGAACTGCTCCGGGCGGCCGCGCTCACCATGTCGCCGGTGGACAGGATCTTGACCCGGTCCGCCGGGACGGCGCCGCTGGTGGCCAGGTACAGCGCGCTGGTCGCGCAGCCGCATTCGGGATGGATGTAGAGGTCGGCGCCGGGGTGCGCGGCGGCCTTGGCCGCCAGTTCGGCGCCGTTGATGCCGGCGTGCACGTGGCACTCGCCGCCCCACACCTTGATGTTGTCGCGCTGCAGCACCCGCCGCACGTGGGCGCCGAGGAACTGGTCTGGGCCGAACAGCACCGGGGTGTCCCGCGGGATCGAGTCCACCACCTCGACCGCGTTGGACGAGGTGCAGCAGATGTCGGTCTCCGCCTTCACCGCCGCCGTGGTGTTGACGTACGACACCACCACCGCGCCGGGGTTCTCCGCCTTCCACGCCCGCAGCTGGTCGGCGGTCAGCGAGTCGGCCAGCGAGCAGCCGGCGGCGGCGTCCGGGATCAGCACCCGCTTGCCCGGCGCGAGGATCTTGGCCGTCTCGGCCATGAAGTGCACGCCGCAGAACACGATGGTCGACTGCGGTGCGGTGGCCGCGATACGGGACAGCGCCAGCGAGTCACCGACGTGGTGCGCGACGTCCTGGATCTCGGGGAGCTGGTAGTTGTGCGCGAGGATCACGGCGTCCCGCTGCTGGGCCAGTTCGTGGATGCGTGCCGCCCACTCCGCTGTCCCGGCGAGCGGGGCTGCGATTGCTGGTGCTGACATGGGTTCCTCCGATCGAGGTTTTCGACTTATAATCGAAAACATGCCACATCGTAGCAGCGCATTCGTCGAAGTGCTCGCGGCCGTGTTCTCCGTTCGCACCGACCGGGCCGGTGGGCCGGTGCTGGACGTGCTGCTGTGGCAGCGCGCCCAGGACCCGGACGCCGGGAAGTGGGCGCTACCAGGTGGTCTGGTCCTCGCCGAGGAGGACGTGGACGCCTCGGCCGCCCGGCAGCTCGCGCAGAAGGTGGACCTGACCCGGGTCGCCCACCTCGAGCAGATCGGGGTGTTCTCGGCGCCGGACCGGGTGCCGGGATCGCGCACGGTGGCGACGGGATTCCTCGGCCTGGTACCGACCGACGCCGACCCGAGCCTGCCGCCGGACACCCGCTGGCACCCGGTGGACGAGCTGCCGCCCACCGCGCTGGACCACGGCGCCATCATCGATCGGGCACGCGGGCGGTTGCGGGCCAAGCTGTCCTACACCAACATCGGCTTCGCGCTCGCGCCGGGAGAGTTCACCATCGCCGAGCTGCGCCGGGTGTACGGGACCGCCCTGGGGCACGACGTCGACCCGACCAACCTGCACCGCATCCTGGCGCGCCGCGGCATGCTCGAACCCACCGGCACCACCGCGGAGCGCAATCCGGTCGGCGGCCGGCCGGCGGCGCTGCACCGCTTCACCGTCGCCGAGCTCCGGGTCACCGACCCGTTCGCCGCATTCCGGCCGCCCGCCTGACGGCTGTCCTGCGCCGGCCTCTGTCGTTGTGCGGTGAGAGTCCGGCGCGCGCGGTCATCGAGGGTGGCGCCTGGACAGATGTCGGGTCCCGGTGTCGAGCACGAATGCGCGGGCAGCATCGGCCTCACCGGTGCCGGGCGGCCGGAGCGGATCCAGGCCCAGGCTGCGTTCGTCGCGGACCTGTGCCAGCAAGGGCCGCCAGCGCGGCTCGAGGGTACGCAGCGCCCACTCCAGCGCGCCCGCCTTGCTCGCGACGTCTGCGGTGTGCAGGGTGTAGAGGATGCGGCAGGCGGTGACCACTGCGTATCGCTGTCCCCAGGCGATGGCGTCGATGTCGATCCAGGTGGCGAGGTCCTCGAGAAGGGTAGGAAGCGACGCAGCCGCCTCCGAACGCATCACCTCCGCGGGTACGCGCGGCATGAATGACCGAGGTAGCGGGCCGGTCAGGCAGATGCCGTGCTCACGCAGGATCCACCGGGTGTACATCCGGTTGCAGTGGTCGTCCCATGTCAGCGTCCGGTTGCCGTGGTCGTTGAACAACCATTTCTGGCCGATGTGCTTGATGGAAGCGAGTTCCGCCATCGGTGCGTAGGACCCTTCGATGTCGTGGCACCAGTGCCCGTTGCGTGTCGGGATTTCGTCGTGGAGGCCGCGTAGCTCAGCAATCTGCCGCTGGGTCAGTGGGCCGTGGGTCGCGACGAGCCAGTCGCAATCGCTGTGCTGGTCGCCGGCACCGAGTGCGAACGAACCTTGGAGGTAGGCCCCGGCCAAATTCCTGCCGAGGATGCGCTGCCAATGTCCGACCAGCTCGACGATGAGCTCGTCGAGATCGGCGTACGGCGTGATGACGTCGTGGCTGGCCACGAAGCCGAGACTAGAACCCACGTCGCCGACACATCAACGGGTTTCCGCTGGCCCCTCATCCGGCGATGACGCGTCGTCAGAACGGGCGCCAGGAACCGGTCCCACCCGTTCGGCGAGGCGGACTTCGATCGTCTCCCGCAGCTCGTCCAGCGCGAAACCGAGGCCGCGCAGGATGGTCGCGGCCGAGCTTCGTTCAACGCGCATCAGGCCCAGTAGTGAATGCTCGGTGCCGACCCAGTCGTGGCCGAGATCGGTCGATGCGCGAAGTGCCTGGTCGATGACTTCTTTGCTGTCCGGTCGGAAAGCGATGTGGCCCCGGGGCGCCTTCTTCCCGGCCGGCGGTAGTGCTTCCTCGACCGCGTTGCGGATGCGCTGCTCCGATCCGGTCATGGCGGTGAGCACCTCGTAGGCCACTCCCCGCGGTTCGCCGAGTAGGCCGAGCAGGATGTGTTCGGTGCCGATGAAGTCGTGCTTGTGCATTCGGGCGGCCTCCTGGGCCAGCACGATGCTGTGTCGGTTCAAGTCGGTGAACCGTTCGAACGCGGCGGGCGTGTGGCGTTGCTGCGCAGCCTGTTTGGACACACCGATCGCATCGCCGACCTCGGTCCACGACGCGCCGGCTCGCTTGGCCTTCTCGACGTAGTGGCCGACGAGTTGATCACCGATGTCGGACAGGGTGCGAGCTCGCAGTTGCGCCTCGCTGACCCGGGCCAGCTCGCCCGCGTCGGCGAGTTCCTCGTCGAGACCGGCGATCAGGTCGGCAAGGTTGATGTTGAGTGGGCTCATCCGTCAATCGTAAGTTGACACCGAACCATCGTCAATACGCAGTTGACGAATGTCCCGATCGATGCGGAAACTGGTCGCTCGCCATCAGGAGCTGCGAGCCCGGAGCTGCCAGGCATCCGAGCACCTGTGGACCTTGACCGCGGTGGCCCGGGCGAACCCCGCTCCGGGCCCGGGACAGCTGACCCAGGTCGGGAGAAGCACAGGAGCCCGGGCCCGGGCCGGCCGGGCGGCTCGTGCCAAGGCAACCCAGCCGACCAGGCGCACCTGACACCGCGCCAGAGGTGTCCGGCGCCGTTTGTCGAAACGGGCGGGGGTTGCGCGTCTGTGGTGTGCTGCCCGCACGGGCGGTACACCAGCGCCGGATGTCCCGGCACAGTCAAGGAGCGTAGAGCCATGAACAGCCCGTCCACCCTGATCGCCGCGCCGACCATCACGCAGCACCTCCAGGTCGCCGTCCGGGCGACCCCCGAGCGGGTCTGGTCCGCCCTGACCGACGGCGACATCACCCCCGCCTACTACTACGGGTTCCGTGCCGAGTACGACCTGACCGCCGGCGCGGCCTACCGGTACACGGCGGGCGGCGCCGACGTCATCACCGGCACGGTCCTGGACGTCGAGGCCCGTCGCCGGTTGCGGACCACGTTCAATGGCCGCTGGGATGCCGCGATCGCCGAACTGCCGGAATCGACGGTCACCTTCACCCTCTCCGAGCCCATCATGCCGATGCCCGGGGTCACCGTCCTGTCGTGCCGGCATGACGGCCTACCCGCCACCGAGGCGGCCGCGAGCCTGGAGGTCGGCTGGGTCGCGATCCTGTCGGGGCTCAAGACCCTGCTCGAGACCGGTGCACCGCTCGTGAGTGCCCCGGACGCTTGACCTGTCCGCCGAACCGCCCCGCCGCACAGACAGAGGGAGACCACCCGTGCAGTACATGATCATGGCTTTCGAGGACGAGTCCGCGTTCGCGGCCCGGGCTGATCCGGTCCTGGCCGGGGAGTACTGGGCGTCCTGGACCGGGTACCTCGCGGCGCTGGAGAGCAGTGGCGTGCTCCGCTCCGCCGGCGGATTGACCCCACCCGAGATGGCGACCACGGTCCGCCTGCGCGACGGCCGACACCACGTCCAGGACGGTCCGTTCGCCGACACCAAGGAACAGCTGGGCGGCTACTTCGTGGTCGACGTCGCCGACATCGACGAGGCTCTGCAGTGGGCCGCCCGGTGCCCCTCCGCGGCGTACAGCGGGGTGGAGATCCGCCCCCTGCTGCCGCCACCCACCGGGTGAATCGGCCCGCCCAGGAGTCCGCCCGCCAGGCGATCGAGGACACGCAACGCGCGTCCTGCGGTCGCCTGGTGGCGTTCCTGGCGTCGATCACGGGAGATCTCGCCGCTGCCGAGGACGCGCTGTCGGACGCGGTGCTCGCCGCCCTGCGCAGGTGGCCGGAACGCGGGGTGCCCGAGCGGCCGGAGTCCTGGCTGTTGACGGTGGCACGCCGGAACCTGGTCGACGCCGCGCGGCGCCGTGCGGTGGCAGCGCGGCACCTGCCGGAGCTCGCCCGGCTCGTTCCGGAGAGCGCACCGGAGGAACCGACGCCGCACATTCCGGACCGGCGGCTGGAGTTGTTGTTCGCCTGCACCCATCCGGCCATCGACCACGCGATGCGCAGCCCGCTGATGCTGCAGACCGTGCTGGGTCTGGACGCCGGCCGCATCGCAGCGGCCTTCCTGGTGTCGCCGTCCACCATGGGACAGCGCCTGGTCCGGGTGAAGCAGAAGATCAGGCAGGCCGGCGTGCCCTTCCGCATACCGGAGGCCGAGGTGCTGCCCGAACGCCTCAGCAGTGTGCTCGACGCCATCTACGCCGCCTACGGCACCGGCTGGGACGGCGGCATGACGACCGACGACCGCGCTGGGACCGGCCTGGTCGAGGAGGCGCTCCGGCTGGCGCGGGTGCTCGTCGAACTGCTGCCCGGCGAGCCCGAACCACTCGGTCTGCTGGCGCTGCTCCTGCACAGCCATGCCCGGTCGGCGGCCAGGCGGTCGCCCGCGGGCCTGTTCGTCCCGCTGGACGAGCAGGACGTCACCCGCTGGGACCCGGCGGCGATGTCGGAGGCCGAACACCACCTCGGGCAGGCCCTCGAGCGCCAGCGGCTGGGGCCGTACCAGATCCATGCCGCCATCCAGTCGGTGCACAACCGCCGGGCGCTGACCGGCGCCACCGACTGGTCGGCCATCCGCCGCCTCTACGACGGGCTGATCACGCTGACCCCGACGATCGGGGCGTACGTCGCCCGCGCCGCTGCCGTCACCGGGGACCGCGGCCCGGCGGCAGGACTGCAGCTGCTGGACGCCCTGCCCGGTGACCGGGTCGCCGCCTACCAGCCGTACTGGGCGGCGCGCGCCGACGCCCTGCGTCGGGCCGGCGACCACGAAGCCGCGGACCACGCCACCGAGGTCGCCGTCGGGCTGACCAGCGATCCGGCGGTTCGACACTTCCTCCTCGGCCGACGCCGGGGTGTCTAGCCCGCCGAGAACGGCGCCGGGCGCAGTTCGGCGCGGGCCAGGTCGGGCCGGCCGTTCCAGGCGGCCAGAAAGGTGTAGACGGCGACCGCGACGGCGGGCTGGACGACCAGGACCAGAGCCGTGCCCACCGAAGGAGGGGCGGTGACGACGGTCTGGGCCGCCACCGCGCCGACCGACCCCGGATCGACCCCGGAGGCGAACACCGGCGCGAGCAGATAGGCGACCAACCCGCCGACGAGGTTCGCCCCGGCGACGACGAGCGCTGTCGTCACACCGCGGATGGACCGCCAGTGCCACACCGCGGACGCGCCGCTGACGGCGACGACGATCCCGATCAGCACGAAGATGGCGATGGCGGCGAACTGGTGCAGCGAGGCCGTCGGCAGCCCGCCGAAGGACCCGGTGGTGGTCACGTAGGACTGCTCCCCCGGCGCGATGCGGGACCACAGCAGGGCCTGGAGCACGCCGGCGACAGCGGCGAGCCCGGTGAGCAGCGCGCCGGCCCGCCAGTACAGGAGTTCCCGCCACAACCTCTCGGCATCCGTGGACCGGGGGTGGAGCCTCACGCGAGGCAGTCCGCGCCGAGCAGCGCCTTCAGGTCGCCCATCAGCGCCGACGTCGGGGTGACCCGGAGGCCGTCGTCCAGCCGCAGCGTGGTGGCCCGGGTGCCGTTCATCAGCCGCAGGTGCACGGCCGTCGTCCCGGGGTGGGACTGCAGCACGTCGCGCAGCCGGTCGACCACCGGCGGCGTGCAGCGGGTGGCGGCCATCGTCACCTGCATCGGCCCCTTGTTGGCCGGGCCGGACAGGTCGGGCACGACCACCGTCTGCGCGTGCAGGCTGAGCCGGTCCTCCGAGCGGGCCACCCGGCCCTTGACCAGCACCACGGCGTCCTCGGCCAGGCTGAGCGCGAAGTCGGCGTAGACCTTCGGGAAGAACGCCACCTCCACTCCCCCGGCCAGATCCTCCAGGATCGCCGACGCCCAGGGGTCGCCCTTCTTGGTCAGCCGGCGCTGCAGTCCGGTGAGGATCCCGCCGACCGTCACCGTCGCCCGGTCCGGGATGGTGCCGTCGATGATGTCCGGGATGGAGGCGTCGGACTGCGCGGCCAGGATGTGCTCCACCCCGGCCAGCGGATGGCCGGACACATACAGCCCCAACATCTCCCGCTCGAAACCGAGCAGCAGCTTGGAATCCCACTCGGTGTCCGGGACGGTGACCGTCAGCGCCCCGCCGACGTCCTCCGACGACATCTCGCCGAACAGGTCGAACTGGCCGGCGGCCTCGGCCTTCTTGACGTTCATGTACAGGTCGATGCCCTCGGCGTGCGCCATCAGCAG
>CAXTBG010000110.1:0-10360 GCA_964242105.1 uncultured Nakamurella sp.
GGAGAAGCCCTCACAACACAACGTTGGACGCGGGTTCGATTCCCGCCACCTCCACGCGTGATGTGGTCCCACCGAAGGCCCTACCCCGATCCTGGGGTGGGGCCTTCGGTGTGTCCAGGGCCCGGTTGCCCGCACTTTCCCGGCTCGCGCTGCACTTTCCCGGCTCGCGCTGCACCTGCTCGGGTCACGCTGCACCTGCTCGGGTCGCGCTGCACCTGGTCGCGCTGCAGCTGCTCGGGTCGCGCTGCACCTGCTCGGGTCACGCTGCACCTGCTCGGGTCACGCTGCAGCTGCTTGGGTCACGCTGCAGCTGCTCGACGCCATCGACAGGGTGTTCGGTGGACCGACGAGATGCTCGGTGGACCGACGAGATGCTCGGTGGACCCACGGAGTGCTCGGTGAGCAGGACAGGTGCGCCGATCGACACCGGACGGGCCATGTCGGCACGGTGGAAGCCGGTCAGAGCAGAGCGAGGACAGCAGAGGCCAGCACAGCGGCCGAGTCGGGCGCGTGCGGCAGGAAGAGCTCCGGTTCGATCAACTCGAGTTCCATGATCAGCGGCGACCCCGCCGTCCCGACCAGGTCCACCCGCGCGTAGAGCAACCCCGACGCCCCGCCCGGAACGGCTTCCAGCGCAGCGCCCGCGGCGGCCAGCTCCGCGGCCGAAGGGACGTGGGAGACGATGACGCCGCCGTACTGCTCCTGCACGCGGAAGTCACCGGCTGCCGGCGTCTTGCGCACCGCATGGGAGAACCGGCCGTCGAGGAAGATCAGCGACCGTTCTCCTGCCAGCACGTCGGGTTGGAACGGCTGGACCAGCGCATCGCCCGCACCGAGCAGCATCTCCAGGTGCTCCGCCGCGGCGGCCGATCCGGACGGGAACCGGCCGACGCCGCGGGCGCCGGCCGAGCTCGCCGGTTTGACGATGATGTCCGCGCTCCCGAAGGCGGGGACAGTTGGCGCGTCCCACGATCGGACCAGGACCGTTGGCACGACCGGTGCGCCGGCGGCCGCGAGCTCCGTCAGGTATCCCTTGTGACAGTTCCACCGCGCCACCTCGACGGGGTTCACCACCGGCATCGGCAGGCCGGCCAGGAACTCGAGGAACTCCGGGAGCCGGGTGGTGTAGTCCCACGTGCTGCGGATCAGCGCCAGGTCGCCGCCCGGGCTGCGGACCGCCGGATCGGTCCAGGCGACGATGCGGCTGTCGACCCCCAGCGCCCGGAGTGCGGCGGCGACCAGCGCGGTCTCGTGATCTTCGTGGGACAGCCGTTCGGCGGTGAGCAACAGGATCGTCGGCACGCCAAGATGCTTCCACACCTTCGGGTTCTTCCCGGCTCAGTCGTCCAGCACGTCCTTCGGGGTCCCGGCCTTCACCGGTTTGGCTTTGCGTTTCTTGGCGGCCGTTTCCTCGCGGGCGCTGGCACCGCCGTCCTCCAGGTCGGTCCGCAACCGCTCCAGTTCACCGCGCAGGTAGTCGCGGGTCGCGATCTCGCCGATGGCGATGCGCAGGGCGGCCAGTTCGCGGGCCAGGTATTCGGTGTCCGCCTTGGTCTGCTGCGCCCGGTTGCGGTCCTCGTCCAGGGAGATCCGGTCGCGGTCGTCCTGCCGGTTCTGCGCCAGCAGGATCAACGGCGCCGCGTACGCCGCCTGCGTGGAGAAGGCGAGGTTGAGGAAGACGAACGGATACGGGTCCCAGTGGTGGATCCAGGCCGTCACGTTGAAGACGATCCACAGCAGCACCGTCAGGGTCTGCCAGAACAGGAACTTGCCGGTGCCCAGGAACCGGGCCAGGCTCTCGGAGAACCGGCCGAATGCCTCCGGATCGATGTCGAGGACGAACCGCCGCTGGCTGCGCGGCTGGTCGAGCCGGCGGCCGGATCCGACGTCAGGCACGGCCCACCTCCTTCATGCGCGCGGAGGTCCGCTGCTGCATGGGCATGTCACCGAGCCCGAGGTCGCGCCAGTTGTCCGGGAGCAGGTGGTCGAGCACGTCGTCCACGGTGACCGCGCCGAGCAGGTGCTCCTCGTCGTCCACGACCGGCGCGCAGACCAGGTTGTACGCGGCGAAGAAACGGGTGACCTCGGCCAGGCTGGCATCGGCCGACATCCGCGCCATCTCCTTGTCGATCGCGCCGGCCACCAGGTCGAACGGCGGTTCGCGGAGCAGGCGCTGGGTGTGCACGCAGCCGAGGTACCGGCCGGTCGGCGTGGCCTGCGGTGGCCGGCAGACGAACACCATCGACGCCAGCGCCGGGGTGAGGTCGGGGGAGCGGACGCGGGCCAGGGCCTCGGCGATGGTCGCGTCCGGCGTCAGCACGATCGGCTCCGGCGTCATCAGGCCGCCGGCGGTGTCGAACGAGTACTGCAGGAGGCGGCGGACCGGCTCGGACTCCTCGGGCTCCATCAGGTCGAGAAGCCGTTCCTGCACGCCGGAGGGCAGTTCGGCGAGCAGATCGGCGGCGTCGTCGGGATCCATCGCCTCCAGGATGTCGGCGGCCCGGGCCTCGTCCAGATGGGCGAGCATGCCCTTCTGGTCCTCCTCGGGCAGCTCCTCGATGATGTCGGCCAGCCGGTCGTCGTCCAGCGCGTCGGCCACCTCGAACCGCCGGGCCGGGGGCAGGTCGCGGAGCACGGTGGCCGCATCGGCCGCGCGGATGCCCTCGAAGGAGGCGAGCAGCTGCTGGGTGCCCAGCGTGGTGTTGTCGGTCAGATCGGTCAGGTCGGTGCCGCGCACGTCGGTCCAGTTCAGCACCTGGACCGGTGACCGCCGGGTCAGCACGCCGGTGCGTTCCCGGACGGCCAGCCGGGTGACGACCCAGTCCCGCGTCCGGGTCCGCTCCATCCCCGCGTCGACGACCGTGGCCGGTGACGCCGTCGTGGCCAGGCGGACCTTCTTGTCGATGAGCTGGCCGATCACCAGCACCTCGGTGCGCCGCTGTTCGAACCGCCGCAGGCTGACCGACCCGGTGGACAGCGCCACCGCGCGGGACTCCAGCGACGTAACACGCAGCATCGGTACGAAGATCGGCCGGCGCGTCGGGAGCTCGACGACGATGCCCAGCACCCGCGGCGGTTTCCGGTCGAGGCGGAGCGCTGCGACGATGTCCCTCACCTTGCCGATGGATTCGCCACCGGGGCCGAACACGGGAAGTCCGACCAGCTGTGCAACGAAGACGCGCGGGGTACCTGCCACAGGTCAACAGTAGGGCCCCGGCCACCGGTCACCGGCCCCGTGCGACCGCTCCGGTCGCCGTGGCGGGCGGTGCCGGCGAGCTGCCGCCCGGACGTCCATTCACATCTTGGCTACAGCTGGGTTGCGTAGGGTGTCCCACGCCGGGCCGAATGCTGGGAGTGCCCGCCCGGGGCACCCGCACCGGCCGGGACGTCGACGACGCGATCAACGAAGGATTTGTCCATGCTGTCTCTGCGCTTCCGCGCCGCTTTTGCCGTGCTTCCGCTCCTGGTGCTCGCTGCCTGCAGCTCGACCTCCACCCCAATCGCCACGGCGACCTCGAGCACGGCGATTCCGGCGCCATCGGGAACGTCGGGCGCGTCGTCGGGAGCCGCGCCGTCGGGAACCGCGTCGTCGGGACCGTCATCGTCAGGAGCCGCATCATCGGCAACGGCGTCGTCCGGAACAGCATCAGGAACGGCGTCATCAGGGACGGCGTCATCGGGAGCGGTGGCGTCCGGGTCGGCCAGCTCGAGCGCTGCGCCCAAGCTAGGGCCGGCGATCCCGCCCGCGACCGTCGTCGCGGCGGCTGTCCCAGCGTCACAACTGCCCACCGCAACCGGCACGTTCAACCAGAAGCCGACGCTGACGTTCCCCAAGACGAACCCGCCGCCTACCTTGCAGCGGGAGATCCTGAGCGAAGGCACCGGGGCGCTCACCGAGAAGGGCGACTACCTGGTGACGAACTACCTCGGCGAGGTCTGGGGCGGCACCAAGGCCTTCGACAACTCCTACGACCGCAAGGCCACCAGCACGTTCCAGGTCGGCAACAAGAAGGTGGTGCCCGGCTGGGACGCCGCGCTGGTCGGCGTCAAGGTGGGCAGCCGCGTGCTGCTGAGCCTTCCGCCGTCGGACGGCTATGGCGCCACCGGCAACGCCGAGGCCGGTATCAAAGGCACGGACACCATCGTCTTCGTGGTGGACATCGTCTCCCGGATTTCGGCGAACACCACCGGCCAGGCCGACGCGGTGGTCCAACCGCAGGTGAAGAACATTCCGCAGGTGACCGGGGCACCGGGCAAGGAACCCAAGATCACCATTCCCAAGGGCCTGGCCGAACCCACCACGAACAGCGTCTACGTGCTGGCGAAGGGAACCGGCGCGAAGGTGAAGGTCGGCGCCGTGCTGGCCCAGCTCGTGGTGACGGACTGGACGCAGACGCAGACGCAGTCCACCTGGCTCAAGGCGGGCACCAAGGCGGGCACCCAGGACTTCTCGACGACGGGGCTGCAGCAGATCTCCATCGACGCCACCGGGTCGCTGAAGGGTCTGGTGGGCCAGACGCTGGGTAGCAGGGTGCTCGTGCTCATCGCGGCCAGCACGGATTCCAGCACCGGACAGCCCCAGCCAGGTGCGGTGGCGGTGCTGGACCTGGTCGCCCAGGTGTCATAGGCGACGGCGCGGCCCCTGCGATGTGAACATCAGGTGACGCTTGGCGGAACAATCCCTCTGACCAGCCAAAACACCACACAGGCGGTTGGACAACGGCGTCCGGCCTCCCCACCATGAGCTCATGACTGAGTTCATCATCCTGGTTCTGGTGGTCGGCACCGCGCTCGCGTTCGACTTCACCAATGGATTCCACGACACCGGGAACGCGATGGCCACGTCCATCGCGACCGGCGCGCTCAAGCCCAAGGTCGCCGTCGCACTCTCCGGTGTGCTCAACCTGGTGGGCGCCTTCCTGTCCGTGCAGGTGGCCAAGACCGTCGCCAAGGTGGTGCACATCCAGGACAAGAACGGCGCACCGGCGGCATTCTTCAACGCGCCGGGCGGCCACCACCTGCTCATCACGATCGTCTTCGCCGGCCTGGTCGGCGGCATCATCTGGAACCTGTCGACCTGGCTGCTCGGCCTTCCGTCGAGCTCCTCGCACGCGCTGTTCGGCGGTCTGATCGGCGCTGCGGTGGCCGGGCTCGGCTTCTCCAAGGGCGTCGACTGGACCCTGGTGCTCTCCAGCATCGTCATCCCGGCGATCCTGTCGCCGATCGTCGCGCTGATAATCGCCGCCACCGGCACCTGGCTCGTCTACCGGCTCACCAACCGGGCGCCGGAACAGGCGAGGGAGAAGCACTTCCGCTGGGGCCAGATCGGCTCCGCCTCGCTGGTCTCCCTGGCGCACGGCACCGGCGACGCCCAGAAGACGATGGGCGTCATCTTCCTGGCGCTGGTCGCCCACGGCTCGCTGACCGCGGACGGCGACATCCCCATCTGGGTCAAGATCGCCTGCGCGGTGGCCATCGCGCTCGGCACCTACATCGGTGGCTGGCGGGTCATCCGGACCCTGGGCAAGGGCCTGGTGGAGATCTCCTCACCGCAGGGCATGGCCGCGGAGACGGCGTCCGCCGCGGTCATCCTCACCTCGTCGCACCTCGGCCTGGCGCTGTCGACCACGCACGTCGCCACCGGGTCGATCCTGGGCACCGGCGTCGGTCGCAAGGGAGCGCAGGTCCGCTGGAACGTGGCCGGACGGATGGCGGCCGGCTGGCTGGTCACCCTGCCGGCGGCCGCGGTCGTCGGCGCGATCTGCTGGTACATCTCGGACCTGCTCAAGGGCCCGGCCGACGGTCTGATCGGCATCCTGGTCGTCTTCGCGATCCTGGTGGCGGTGGCTCTGATGATCTACCTGCGCTCCCGCAAGGCGCCGGTCCACGCGGACAACGTCAACGCCGACTGGGACGAGCACGGACTCACGCCCAAGACGGACGCTCCGGCCGAACAGTCCAAGTCCCGCACCTCCACCTCGGTCTGAGAGGAACACCCATGTCGACGATCATCACCGCCATCAGCCCCATCTGGAAGGTCCTGCTGGTCGGGCTGGTGCTGGGCGCGGGTCTGCCCGCGCTGTTCTCCGTCGGTATCCGCACCTCCTCCGGCACCGTGTCCGCCGACGGCAGCACCACGGCCCCGACCCCGGCCGGCCGGGCGATCGCCGCCGTGTGCTTCGTCATCGTCGGGCTCGTCGTGGTGGCTGCCATCATCGTGCTGGCCGCCAGCAAGCCGTTCCTGGCGAAGTTCGGTCTTTCCTGATGTCGACGGTGGAGGACAAATCCGGAGTTCTCGCCTCGGTGCTGACCTGGCTGCGCAAGGGGTACCCGGAGGGCGTTCCGCCCAAGGACTACATCCCACTGCTGGCGCTGCTGCGCAAGCGGCTCACCGACGACGAGGTGGACGCGGTCGTCGCCGACCTGCGCGCGACCGGCGAGATCGACCCCGACCGGGCCGCGGTGGGCGAGGCGATCGAACGGGTTGCCCAGCAGGAGCCGACCGACGAAGATGTGGCTCTTGTCGCATCGCGGCTGGCCGCCGGTGGATGGCCGTTGGCCGGGTCGCTGGAGGTCTCGGGAGGTGACCCCGTGGGCGGAGCAAGGAGCGACGGGTCAGGTCGCCCGGCGTTCCTGAGCTCGATCCTGAACTGGCTGCGGCTCGGCTACCCGCAGGGAGTCCCCCCTCAGGACTACATCCCGCTGCTCGCCCTGCTGCGGCGGCGGCTCAGCGACGAGGAGACGCTGCAGGTAGCCCGGCAGATCCAGTCCGCCGGTTCCGCTCCGGCCGACGTCGCCGACATCGGTGTGCTGATCACCAAGGTCACGAACGAGATGCCGTCGGAGAACGACATCAGTCGCGTGCGGGAGCACCTCGAGGCCTCCGGGTGGCCCGTCGTCCCGCCTGCCGGTGGCCCCGACCAGGGCTGAGCAGCTCCCGTCCGGAGCCGACAGCGGCTACCGCGACCGCACGCCGCGTTCAGCTGTTCCCCATCCTGGACCACTACTGTTCTGCTTCTGGTCGCCGCGGGCGATCGGTCGGGTGCGGCAGGTCGCGCCCGAGCCGCGTCGGCAGAGGTCGGTCGAAGGAGAGCAGTGGGTCAGGCGAACGCAGGGGGAAAGGGTCCAGGTCAGCGCCCCACCGGTGCCGTCCGGGGCTCGTCGCCGGCCGGCCGGCAGTCCGTCGCGGCCGCCCGGCAGAGCGCACCGAACGCCAACCGGACACAGCTGATCATCGGCGGGATATCGGTGGCCCTGATCGCCATCGTGGTGGTCGTCGGCCTGGTGCTCAACAAGGTTCAGAACGCCTCGCCGGTCACCGACCACCCCCGGTCCACCAACTCCACGGCCACCCTGCAGGACAGCACCATCACGGTGACCGGCGGCAACCCCAGCCTGACGATCGACCTGTACGAGGACGGTCTGTGCCCCGCCTGCCAGACGTTCGAGGGCCAGTACGGCCAGCAGATCATGAAAGCCGTCGACGAGGGCAAGCTCGCCGTCCGGTACCACCTGCTGAACTTCCTGAACCCGGCGTCGGCGTCCAAGGACTACTCCACCCGCGCCGCAGCCGCGTTCCGGTGCGTCGCAGCGGTCCCGGCCGGGCAGGCGCCGAAGGGCCTGTGGATGAACTTCCACACCGCCATGTTCTCCTCCGGCGTCCAGCCCGCGGAGAACGGCTCCTCCGATCTGACCAACGCGCAGATCGCCGACGTGGCGGTGAAGGCGGGGGCCCCGCAGTCCGCGGCCGCCTGCATCACCTCGGGTGCCGACGTCGCTGCCGCCGCCGCGGCCGCGGCAGCGTCCACCAAGAAGCTCGTCTCGCTGGTACCGGGCGGTACCTACGGCACGCCCAGCGCCACCCGCGGCGACCAGTTGCTCGACCTGAACACGGTGCACTGGCTGACCGACCTCCTCGCCTGACGGGCGAGCAAGGCGACGGTCGTCCGGGACGTCGCCCGGGAGTGCGCCGCGGATTAGGAGCTCCTCCCGCCGTCTTGATACTGTTCCCCGAGCGGTTCACGGGGCTGTGGCGCAGCTGGTAGCGCACCACACTGGCAGTGTGGGGGTCAGGGGTTCGAGTCCCCTCAGCTCCACCGTGACAAGGCCCGCCGACCGGAGCAGGACTCCGGCGGCGGGCCTTCTGCTTGCCGTTTGTAGATTGACGAAGGTGAACAGCAGACCCGAACTCCGGGGCACCTACGGCATGGTCTCGGCCACCCACTACCTCGCCAGCGCCGCCGGAATGGCCGTGCTGGAGGCGGGCGGGAACGCCGTCGACGCCGCGGTGGCGGCGGGATTCACCCTGCAGGTCGCCGAGCCGCACCTCAACGGCCCCGGCGGAGACATGACGCTGCTGCTGGCCGACGCAGCGACCGATCCGCAGGTGGTGTGCGGGCAGGGTCCGGCGCCGGCCGCCGCGACGGTCGAGCACTACCGCGGCCTCGGGCTCGACCTGGTGCCCGGCTCGGGACCGCTCGCCGCTGCCATCCCGGGCTCCACCGCCACCTGGCTGCACCTGCTGCGCGACCGCGGCACCAGGACGCTGGCCGACGTCCTGCAGTACGCCGTGCACTACGCCGACACCGGCATCCCGGTGCTGCCCAGCATCTCCCGCACCATCGCCGGTGTGGCACAGCTGTTCCGCGACGACTGGACCTCCTCGGCGCAGGTGTTCCTGCCCGGTGGGGAGGTGCCGCAGCCCGGCAGCGTCCTGGTGAACCCGGCGCTGGCGGCCACCTACCGCGCGCTGCTGGCCGCGGCCGCGGCGGTGACCGGTCGGGAGGCGCAGATCGACGCCGCGCTGCACGCCTGGTCGCAGGGGTTCGTCGCCGACGAGATCGACGCGTTCGCGCGGCTCCCGCACCGCGACTCCTCGGGGGAGCGGCACGCCGGTGTGCTGACCGGGCAGGACATGGCGACCTGGCGGCCGACCTACGAGCAGCCCGTGTCGGCGACGTTCGGGGACTGGACGGTGCACAAGGCAGCCGCCTGGACGCAGGGCCCGGTCCTGCTGCAGCAGTTGCGGATGATCCAGCAGCTGGGCGTCGCGCCGGGGACGGCCCGCCCCGCCGACGCCGACCTGGTGCACCTGGCAGCGGAGGTCGCCAAGCTGGCCTTCGCCGACCGGGATGCCTGGTACGGCGACAGCGCTGAGGTACCGCTGGCCGAACTGCTGTCCGACGGCTACACCGCGGACCGGGCGGACCTCGTCGGGGACCGTGCGTCGCTCGAACTCCGACCCGGCAGCCCGGGCGGCCGAACCCCCCGGTTGCCGGCGCACGCCGCGCGCGGACCGGTGCAGGCTGCCGGCATCGGGGAACCGACGGTAGCCCGGGACGGGCGCACCCGGGGTGACACCTGCCACGTCGACGTCGTCGACCGCTGGGGCGGGATGGTGTCGGCGACCCCGAGCGGCGGGTGGCTGCAGTCGTCCCCGGTCATCCCCGCGCTCGGGTTTGCGCTCGGCACCCGGTTGCAGATGATGACCCTGGAACCGGATCTACCCACCACGCTGCTGCCCGGGCGACGCCCGCGCAGCACGCTCTCGCCGTCGATGGCCGGCCGCGGCGGAGCGGTGGAACTCGCCTTCGGCACACCGGGCGGCGACCAGCAGGACCAGTGGCAGTTCGGCTTCCTGCTGCGGCTGCTGGTCGGCGCGGCCGACCTGGACCTGCAACGGGCGATCGACGGACCGTCCTGGCACAGCACCGCTTTCCCCAGCTCGTTCTACCCGCGGGAGTCGTTTCCCGGGCAGCTGGTGATCGAGGACCGGTTCGCGGCGGACTGCCTGTCCGAACTGGAGGCGCGGGGTCACCGACTGGTGCGGGCCGGGAACTACTCGCTCGGCCGGATCTGCGCCGTCGGGCGGGACCCGGCGACCGGGTGGCTGCGGGCCGGCGCGGACCGCCGGGGCGCCCAGGCGTACGCCGTCGGGCGCTGAGGACGAGGCACCCGGGGCGGCGACCGGACAGCGCAACCAGGGGCGGTGCCGACCAGATGGTGCCCGCCTCGTCCCCGGGTACCGGGCCCGGGCAGCGCAGGACCGGCGCATCACCTGGCGTGCGGAGCGTTTCGTGACCCGGGGGCATCGTCTTCTACGCAATGTCGGACTAAGCTCGGCACCGTCGTCACCGCTGCCACCGTCAGCGGCGCCGGCACCAGTACATCCATCGCTGGAGGACCGCCCGTGACAGCCGTTGCCCCACGCCCCGTAGTGACCCGGGCGTACCCGGCCCGCAAGCTCCGTCCCGGAGTCGCGCTGCTGGGATACATGAAGACCACGGACCCCAAGACCCTGGGGAAGATGTACATCTGCACCGCGTTCTTCTTCTTCATGGTCGGCGGCGTGATGGCGCTG
>CAXTBG010000111.1:0-9845 GCA_964242105.1 uncultured Nakamurella sp.
AGGCGTTCCCGTCCCGTCCGGTGCAGGTGCTCGGGTTCACCTCGGTGCCCGGCGCCGGCGATTCCTTCATGGTCGTGGAGGAGGACCGGATGGCCCGGCAGATCGCCGGGGCCCGGGCCGCCGCCGCCCGCAAGGCGCAGATCGGCAACCGCCGGCGGATCTCGCTGGAGGACCTGGGTGCTGCGCTGGCCGAGAAGAAGATCGAGCAGCTCACGCTGATCATCAAGGGCGACAACTCCGGCACCGTCGAGGCGCTCGAGGACTCGCTGATCAAGCTGGACGTCGGCGACGAGGTCAACCTCCGCGTCGTGCACCGCGGCGTCGGCGGGATCACCCAGGACGACATCAACCTGGCCGTCATCACCGACGCCATCGTCATCGGCTTCAACGTGAAGCCGGTGCGGGGCGTGCAGGAACTGGCGGACCGCGAAGGTGTCGACATCCGGTACTACACGGTGATCTACCAGGCGATCGACGAGATCGAGGCCGCGCTCAAGGGCCTGCTCAAGCCGGAGTACGAAGAGGTCGCCATGGGCACCGCGGAGATCCGCGAGGTCTTCCGGTCGTCCAAGTTCGGCAACATCGCCGGCTGCATCGTCCGGTCGGGCGAGATCCGGCGGAACGCCAAGGCCCGGCTGCTGCGCAACGGGGTGGTCATCAACGACAACCTCACGATCGACTCGCTGAAGCGGTTCAAGGACGACGCCGTGGAGGTCCGCGAGGGCTTCGAGTGCGGTGTCGGGCTCGGGTCGTGGAACAACATCGAGGTCGAGGACACCATCGAGACCTACGAGGTCCGCGAGAAGCCCCGGGCCTGACCTCGCGCGGTGGGCGGCACTCTGCGTGCCGCCCACCGTGAAGGCATCGGCAGGAGCCTGATGTGTACGTAGGAATTCTCGAACTGGACGTGCTGCTGGGCGAGGTCGACTCGCTCAAGTACAAGCGTGCCGTGATCCGGCCCGTGATCGCCCGGCTGCGCCGCCTGGAGGTGGCGGTGACCGAGGGCGGCGATCCCGACCGGCTCCGCCGCGCGTTGATCGGCATCGCCACGGTGTCCGGCGACCCGGCGCAGGTGCACCGGGTGCTGGACACCTGCGAGCGGCAGGTCGCCGGCGAGGTGGAGATCGAGTTGCTCAGCGCTCGGCGACGCCTGGTCGGACCGCACGACGACTGAACCAACGTTGAAGGAGGAGTCCCATGGCAGATTCCGCACGGGCCCGTCGGCTGGCCAAGCGCATCGTCGCGATCGTCGCCACCGAGCTGGAGCTCAAGGTCAAGGACCCGCGGCTGGCGATGATCACGATCACCGCGGCCACCGTCACCCCCGACCTCCGCGAGGCCGTGGTGTTCTACACGGTGTACGGCGACGAGGACGAGGTGGCCTCGACCGCCGTCGCCCTGGCCAGCGCCACCGGTGTGCTGCGCAGTGCCGTCGGCCGGGAGACCGGCATCAAGTTCACCCCGACGCTGGCTTTCCGGCTGGACACCGTGCCGGAGAACGCCCACCGGATCGACGACCTGATCGCCGCGGCCAAGGCCTCCGACGCCGCGGTCGCCTCGCAGGCCGCCGGTGCCAGCTACGCCGGCGACGCCGATCCTTACAAGGCGCCGCGCCAGCCGGGCGACGACCTCGACGACCAGCTGGACGACGAGCTCGACCGCGAAGAGCTGGACGACGACGAGCTGGACGACGCACGGCCTGTCACGTTGAGTGACCGGCTGCGCTGATTCGTCGACCCGCGGTTCGGTATCACCGCACCAGGGGTACCGTCGTCTGGGGCCGTGACCGGCCCGATCGATCACCTTCAGTGAGGACGCCCGTGACCAGGACCAGCATGTCGGCGCGGCCCGATCTGGCCCGCCCGGCCGGTCCCCGCCGCCCGTCCGCCGACGACACGGCGCTGCGCACGGCCTGCCAGGTGATCGGGGCGGCGTCCAGCGTGGTTCTACTGGCGCATGTGAACCCGGACGCCGACGCACTGGGCAGCGCCCTGGCGCTGGGGCTCGCGCTCGAGGCCGCCGGGCGGTCCGTCGTCGTCGCTTTCTCCGAACCGGCCACCGTCCCGGTCTCGCTCCGCGGACTGCCCGGGCAGCACCTGATCCGACCGGTCGGCAGCGTCCCGCGCCACCCGGATCTCGTCGTCACGGTCGACGTCAACTCCCGCGAACGCCTCGGGGTGCTGGCCGGTCTGCTCGAGGGCGCCGCTACCAGCCTGGTCATCGACCACCACTCCTCCAACACCCGCTTCGGTCGGCACCATCTGGTGGACCCGGGGGCGGAGTCGACGACCGTGCTGGTCGCCGCGATCCTGGACTGGCTGGACTGGCCGATCGACGCCGACATCGCGGCCAACATCTATGCCGGCCTGGCCACCGACACCGTCGGCTTCCGGTACGCCTCGTCCGCCGCCCACCGCCTGTCCGGGCGGCTGCTCGACGTCGGCGTGTTCCCCGACGAGCTGATGCGGCCGATCACCGACCTGCACCCGTTCGGCTGGCTGGACATGCTGTCGCGGGTGCTGGGCGGCGCCACCCTGGACCGGTCGGCCGCCCGGGGCCGCGGGCTGGTCTGGACGGTCATCCCGCAGCAGGCCGCCACCGGGATGCGCCCGGAAGAACTCGACTCCGTCATCGACATCCTGCGCACCGCCTCCGAGGCCCAGGTGGCTGCCGTGCTCAAGCAGACCGGCCACGACCAGTGGCAGGTGTCCCTGCGGTCCCGTCAGGACGTCGACGTCGCGACCGTGGCCGCGACGCTCGGCGGCGGCGGCCACGTCCGCGCGGCGGGTTTCGGGTTCACCGGCACAGCCGAGCACGCGGTCTGCGAGCTGCTCGACGCGCTGGACCGCGCCACCTGTTGACTTGCTTCCTGGAGCACCGTCGGCCAGGATAGATACATCATGGATACATCAGCGGCGGATCGGGTGTACCACCACGTCCGCGCCGGGATCCTGAACCGCCGGTTCGCCGACAACGACCTGCTGGCCGAGGGCCGCATCGCCGACGAGACCGGGGTCTCCCGCACGCCCGTCCGCGAGGCGCTGCTGCGGCTGGAGGCCGAAGGCATGATCCGTCTGCTGCCCAAGCGCGGCGCACTGGTCCTGCCGGTCAGCGCCCAGGAGTGGCGGGACGTGCTGGCGACCCGGGAACTGGTCGAGACCTACTGCGTGCGCAGGGCGATCGAAGACGGCCGGGCGCCGGAGCTGATCGGCCGGCTCCGGGGCGCCCTGGCGGACCTGCAGGCCGCGGCCGCCGGTGGGAACGTCACCGCGTACGTCTCGGCCGACCGGGACTTCCACGCCGCCATCGTCGCTGCGGCCGGCAACAGCATCCTCATCCGGCTGTACTCCTCGCTGCGCGACCGGCAACTGCGGATGGGCACCGCGAACGTCCTGGGCGAAGGCGGCCTGGCCGACTCCGCCCGCACCGCCCGAACCCTCACCGACCACCGGGCGATCGCCGACGCGGTGGAGCGGCAGGACGCCGACGGCGCCGTCCGGCTGACGATCGCGCACCTGGCCACCGCGGCCCGGACGTTGGCATGACCTCCCGACCAATAGCGCTCCCTCCCGAAAGGCTTGCCGTGCCCGCCGTACCAGCACCCCCCGCCCGATCGACCGGGTCCAAGTCGTGGCTCGTCTGGGGGATCGGCGCCGGGGTCTACGTGCTGGCGGTCTTCCACCGCAGCACGCTGGGCGTCGCCGGACCGCTCGCGTCCCAGCGGCTGCACCTCAACGCCTCGCAGCTGTCGTCGTTCGTCATGCTGCAGCTCGCGGTGTACGCGCTGATGCAGGTGCCGACCGGCATCCTGGTCGACCGGTTCGGTCCGCGCCGCATGCTGCTGGCCGCGACGCTCACCATGGGCACCGGGCAGATCCTGTTCGCGCTGGCCGACGGCTACGTGCCCGCGCTGCTCGCCCGGGGCCTGCTGGGCTGCGGTGATGCGATGACGTACATCTCCGTCCTGCGGCTGGTCGCCGGCTGGTTCCCGGCGCGCAGGTACGCCGTGCTCACCAGCTTCACCGCGCTGGCCGGCTCGGTCGGCAACATAGCCGCCACCCTGCCGCTGACCGCCCTGCTGCACAGCATCGGCTGGGGACCGACGTTCGGCATCGCCGGCGGGCTGTCCCTCGCGTACGCGGTGCTGCTGCTGCGGCCCGCCACCGCGGCGCCGTTCCGCGCGGCCGAGGAGCGGGCGTCCACCGGCCCGGTGGCGGGGCGCCGGGTGTGGACGGAGGTGAAGAGCGCCTGGCGGCTGCCCTCGGGCCGGCTCGGGTTCTGGGTGCACTTCACCTGCATGGCCGGCCCGACCACGTTCGCCACGCTGTGGGGCTTCCCGTACCTGACGCAGGCGCTGGGGTACCGCACCTCCACTGCCTCGTCGCTGATGCTGCTGCTCGTGCTCGGCGGGGTGCTCGCGAACATCGGGGTGGGCCAGACCGTCGGGCGTCGCCCGGAGATCCGCACCCCGCTCGCGGTGACCGTCTGCTGCCTGGCCATCGTCGCGTGGCTGGTGCTGATCTGCTGGCCGGGCGGGCACCCTCCGCTGGTCGCCCTGGTCCTGGTGGTCCTGGTGTTCTCCATCAGCGGCCCGACCTCGTCGGTCGCCTTCATGCTCGCGCGGGACTACAACCCCCGGCACCGCATCTCCACCGCGACCGGCATGGTCAACATCGGCGGGTTCTGCGGCGCCGTCATCGGGATCTTCCTGGTCGGCCAGATCCTCGACCTGGTCGGGCCGGACGACGCCGGAAGCCCGGTCCAGGGCTACCGGTTCGCCTTCTGCGCACTGGTGGGCCTGACGGCCCTCGGGCTCACCCGGATGCTGACCTGGTGGCTGCGCACCAGGGCGATGGTGCTGCGGGCGGCAGCACGCGGCGAGCAGGTGCCCGTGCAGCTGCACGTGCACCGGTTCGAGCTGGTGGACGAGGACGAGCTCGCCCGGGAGGCGAGAAGTGTCCGCGGGCCTGCCTCCTGACGGCGGGCTGCTGCTCGTCGACAAGCCGGGCGGGTGCACCTCGCACGACGTCGTCGGCCGGCTCCGCCGGGTGCTGGGCACCCGCCGGGTCGGGCACGCCGGGACCCTCGACCCGATGGCGACCGGGCTGCTGGTGGTCGCCGTCGAACGGTCGACCAAGCTGCTGGGCCACCTCGCGCTGACCGACAAGACCTACCTGGCCACCATCCGGCTGGGCCTGGGCACCACGAGCGACGACGCCGACGGTGAGGTGGTGGCCACCGCGCCGCCCGCCGCGCTCGCCGCCGTGCGCAACGAGTCCATCCAGGCCGGGATCGCCGCGCTCACCGGGCCGCTGCTGCAGGTGCCGAGCTCCGTGTCGGCCATCAAGGTCGACGGGCGCCGCGCGTACGAGCGGGTGCGGGCCGGCGAGCAGGTGGAGCTGGCCGCGCGGCCGGTCACCGTCACCCGGTTCGACCTGCTCGGGGCGCCGCGCCGCGCGACCGGATGGATCGACCTCGACGTCCGCGTCGAGTGCACCACCGGAACGTACATCCGTTCCTTGGCAAGGGATCTCGGTGAGCGTCTGGGCGTCGGCGGCCACCTGACGGCGCTGCGCAGGTCGACCGTCGGACCCTTCACGGTAGGCGACGCGATCGACGTCTACGGTCCTGACCGCATGGTGAGCCCCGAGCTGTCGGCCGCCGTCGCCGGCGCGGTGGTCCCGGCGGCCCACGCCGTCCGCCTCGCCTTCCCGGTGCGATCGGTCGGCGACGAGGACGCCCGCGACATGCGGTACGGCCGGCCGGTGCCGGGCGTCGGCCTGCCGGGGGTCTACGGGCTGTACAGCGGCGATGCCCTGCTCGCGCTGGTGGAGGAGTCCGGCGGGCTGGCCCGCCCGCGCCTGGTGTGGAGCCCGGCCGGGTGAAGCGGCCCGGCATACTGGTCGGCATGGAACGGTGGCGCGGCGTCGAGGCGATCCCGGACGGCTGGGGCCGCTGCGTGCTGACCATCGGCGTGTTCGACGGCCTGCACCGGGGGCACCAGGAACTGGTGCACGCCTGCGTCTCCAAGGCCCGCGAGCTCGGCCTGCCCGCCGTCCTGATGACGTTCGACCCGCACCCGTCCGAGGTGGTCCGGCCGGGAAGTCACCCCGCCGAGCTGATCACGCTGCGGCGCAAGGCCGAACTGGCCGCCGAGCTGGGCATCGACGCGGTGCTGGTGTTGCCGTTCACCCCCGCCGTGGCGGCGACCGATCCCGAGACGTTCGTCTACGACATCATCGTCACCCGGCTGCACGCGGCGGCGGTGATGGTGGGGGAGAACTTCCGGTTCGGGTACCGCAACGCCGGCGACGTCGCGCTGCTGCGTCAGCTGGGGTCGCGGTTCGGATTCACCACGCAGGGCGTCGGCCTGGTCTCCAAGGACACCCTGACCGTGTCGTCCACCCTGATCCGGGCCAGCGTGGACGCCGGTGACGTGCATGCCGCGGCCGAGGCGCTCGGCCGGCTGCACCGCGTCGAGGGCGTCGTCGTGCACGGCGAGGGACGCGGCGGCAGCGAACTGGGGTACCCGACGGCCAATCTGGACGTCGTGCCGCACGGAGCCATCCCCGCCGACGGCGTCTACGCGGGGTGGTTCCTGCTGGGTGACCGCCGGTCGCCGGCGGCGATCTCCATCGGGTCCAATCCCACCTTCTCCGGGCGGGTCCGCACCGTGGAGGCGTTCGTGCTCGACCAGGGCGGCAACTTCTACGGCCGGCGGGTGGCGCTGGACTTCGTGGAGCGGCTGCGCGGAATGGTCCGCTACGAGGGCGTCGACGAGCTGATCGCGCAGATCGGCCGGGACGTCGAGCAGACCAGGCAGGTCCTGGAGCGCAGCGGTTGATCCGCTGGTCCGTGCGGATCCAGGACGCCGACACCGGCGCGGTTCTGTTTCAGCAGGCGCCGGACGACGTGCTGCGCACGGCGAGCGTCGGCAAGCTGCTGCTGCTGGTCCGGGCCGCGGAGATGCTGGCCGACGGGCAGCTCGATGCCGGGGAGCCGCTGACCCGCAGCGCGGACGACACGGTGGCCGATTCGGGAATCTGGCAGTACCTGCGCACCGACACGCTGCCGGTGTCCGACGTCTGCGAACTCATCGGGATGGCCAGTGACAACCTGGCGACGAACGTGCTGCTCCGCCGGGTCGGCCTCGACGCGGTGGCGCAGGCCGCCGCGCGCCGCGGACTCACGGCGACGGCCCTGCACGACCGGGTGCGCGACGTCCGTGGGCCCGGACAGCCGCCGACACTGTCCACCGGCGGCGCCGGCGAGCTGTCCGGCCTGCTGGCCGGCGTGCACCGCGGGTGGCTCGCCGGCGACCCGGTGTGCGGCGCGGTGCACGGCTGGCTGGCGGCCGGCCTCGACCTGTCCCAGGTCGCGTCCGGCTGGGGGCTGGACCCGCTGTCGCACCGCGCGGCCGACCGGGGGCTGACGCTGGTGCACAAGACCGGCACCGACGACGGCGTGCGGGCCGACGTGGGTGTGTTGACCGGCCCTGCCCGGTCCATTGCCTACTGTGTGATCGCGAACTGGGACGGGGGTGCGCCCACCATGCGGGACGAGGTGCTGGCCCGGCAGCGGTCGATCGGGCTGCGCATCGCAGCGGCCGTCCGGTCGGGCGGCGACTGGTAAAGTAACGGATTGGGTCCGGCCTCAGTCCGTGGCGGCCGGTACCGTCATCCCCCCGGGCGATCTGCCTCCGGTGCGGGCAGTGCACGTGACAGAACCACACGAGGAGCACCACAGTGGCTTTGACCACCGATCAGAAGAAGACGATCCTGGCCGAGTACGGCCTGCACGAGACCGACACCGGTTCGGCCGAGGCCCAGGTCGCCATGCTCACCAAGCGGATCTCGGATCTCACCGAGCACCTCAAGGAGCACAAGCACGACCACCACACGCGCCGCGGGCTGCTCGCCCTCGTCGGCAAGCGCCGCCGGCTGCTGCGGTACCTGCAGAACATCGACATCGCCCGCTACCGCTCGCTGATCGAGCGGCTCGGCCTGCGTCGATAGCACGACTGCTCCGCCGGGCGCCCCCGGCGCCCGGCGGAGAGCACGACGCCACCATCCACCCGACCCCTCTCCCGGTCATCGGTAGTGGCCAACGGAACGACGACAGAGTCCGTTGGCTTCGATCGACGGCCGGCCCGCGGTTCCGGTGGATGGGGCGTTCCACTCCGGCCGACGCGGCCGGACACCAAAGAGGAGACCCATGACCCAGTCCACCGAACCAGGCACCGTGTCCAGCGCGACCGCTGTGATCGACAACGGCAGCTTCGGCACCCGCACCATCCGCTTCGAAACCGGGCGCCTCGCCCAGCAGGCCGCCGGCGCCGTCGCCGCGTACCTCGACGAGGACACCATGCTGCTGAGCGCCACCACGGCCGGCAAGCACCCGAAGGATCAGTTCGACTTCTTCCCCCTGACCATCGACGTCGAGGAGCGGATGTACGCCGCGGGGCGCATCCCCGGCTCGTTCTTCCGTCGCGAGGGCCGGCCGTCCGAGGACGCCATCCTGACCTGCCGGCTGATCGACCGGCCGCTGCGCCCGTCGTTCACCGCCGGCCTGCGCAACGAGGTCCAGGTGGTCATCACCGTCCTCGCCCTCAACCCCGACGTGCTGTACGACGTGCTGGCCATCAACGCCGCGTCCGCGTCCACCCAGATCTCCGGTCTGCCGTTCTCCGGCCCCGTGGCCGGCGTGCGGGTCGCCCTGATCGACGGCCAGTGGGTCGCCTTCCCGACGCACTCCCAGCTGGAGAAGGCCGTGTTCGACATGGTCGTCGCCGGTCGGGTGACCGAGTCGGGCGACGTCGCGATCATGATGGTCGAGGCCGAGGCCACCGAGAACACCATCGAGCTGATCGCCGGCGGCGCCACCGCCCCCACCGAAGAGGTCGTCGCGTCCGGTCTGGAGGCGGCCAAGCCGTTCCTGAAGACCCTGGTCGAAGCGCAGGCTGAATTGGCGGGGCAGTCCGCCAAGCCGGTCGCGCAGTTCAAGCTGTTCCCGCCCTACCAGGACGACGTCTACGCCGCCGTCGAGGCTGCCGCCGCAGAAAAGCTCGGGGAAGCGCTTCGATTGGCCGGCAAGCAGGAGCGCGACACCGCCACCGATGCTGTCAAGGCCGACGTGGTCGCCGCCCTGGGCGATCAGTTCGAGGGCCGCGGGTCCGAGATCGGCAACGCGTTCCGCAGCGTCACCAAGAAGCTGGTCCGCCAGCGCGTGCTCACCGACAAGATCCGGATGGACGGCCGCGGGCTGTCCGACATCCGCACCCTGGCCGCCGAGGTCGGGTATCTGCCGCGGGTGCACGGCTCGGCGCTGTTCGAGCGCGGCGAGACGCAGATCTTGGGTGTCACCACGCTGAACATGCTGCGGATGGAGCAGCAGCTGGACACGCTCTCCCCGGAGACGCGCAAGCGCTACATGCACAACTACAACTTCCCGCCGTACTCCACCGGCGAGACCGGCCGGGTGGGCTCGCCCAAGCGTCGCGAGATCGGCCACGGTGCGCTTGCCGAGCGCGCCCTGGTGCCGGTGCTGCCGACCAAGGTCGAGTTCCCCTACGCCATCCGCCAGGTGTCGGAGGCGTTGGGCTCCAACGGTTCCACCTCCATGGGCAGCGTCTGTGCGTCCACCATGTCGCTCCTGAACGCCGGTGTGCCGCTGAAGGCGCCGGTCGCCGGCATCGCCATGGGCCTGATCAGCGATACGGTCGACGGCAAGACCGAGTACGTCGCGCTGACCGACATCCTGGGCTCCGAGGACGCGTTCGGCGACATGGACTTCAAGGTCGCCGGCACCAAGACGTTCGTCACCGCGCTGCAGCTGGACACCAAGCT
>CAXTBG010000112.1:0-9808 GCA_964242105.1 uncultured Nakamurella sp.
GCGCGGGCGATCGCCCCGACCTGGTCGTCGAACTTGCGGATGTTGCCGGGGTTGACCCGGACCGCCGCGCAGCCGGCGTCGATCGCGGCGAACACGTACTTGGGCTGGAAGTGGATGTCGGCGATCACCGGGAGCTGGGACTTCCGGGCGATCGCGGGCAGCGCCTCGGCGTCGTCGGTGTCGGGCACCGCGACCCGGACGATCTGGCAGCCCGCCGCCGTCAGCTCGGCGATCTGCTGCAGGGTGGCGTTCACGTCGGAGGTCTTGGTGGTGCACATCGACTGGACCGACACCGGGTGCTCGCTGCCCACCCACACGCCGCCCACGTTCAGCTGGCGGGTCGGCCGGCGCGGTGCCAGCACCGGAACGGCGCGCTCGGCAGGCAGGGAGGGCATGCCCAACCCGATGGCCACCGGACTGCTTGTCGCCTGTGACATGTCACTTCTTCTCTCTTGGCCGGCCCAGTCGGGCCGGACGACTTCTGGTGCTGGGGCGTCCCGGACGGGGCGCCGGTCAGCCGAACGGCCGCACGGGGTTCACCACGTCGGCGACGAAGGTGAGGACGGAGAGCCCGATGAACAACAATGCCACCACGTACGCCACCGGCATCAGCTTGGCCACGTCGAACGGCCCCGGATCGGCCTTCCGGCGGATCCTGGACCAGCCGCGCCGCACCCATTCGATGACGGCGCCGAGGATGTGCCCGCCGTCCAGCGGCAGCAGCGGCAGCAGGTTGAGCAGGAACAAGCTCATGTTGAAACCGGCCATGAGCTGCAGGAACAGCTCGATCTTGGCGGTCGCGCCGTTGTCGGAGCTGAGCACCTGGCCGCTGATGATGCCGGCTCCCACGATGCCCACCGGTGAGTCCGCGGCGCGCGGCTTGCCGTCGAAGATGGACTGCCACAGGTCCGGTACCCGGGACGGGATCTTCACCACGGCGTGCGCGGCGCTGGTGATGAACTGCCCCGTCAGGGAGAAGGCGGTGCCGATGGACTGCGACTGGTACTCGGTGGCCGCGGTGATGCCCAGGAACCCGCCGACCGTCGTGCCGGTCTTGTTGCCCTCGTCGTCGTAGACCGCCAGGGTGTTCGCGACGATCGGCACGTCGACGTCCCTGCGCACCCCGTCGCGCTCGAAGCCCAGGTCGACCGTCCGGCCGGCGGAGGACCTGATCAGCTCGCGCATCCGGTCCCAGCTGGTGATGTCCTGTCCGGCGAACGACACGATGGTGTCGCCCGGCAGCAGGCCGGCCGAGAAGGCCGGGGTGCGGGGATCTCCCGACTCGCAGGCGGTCCTGGTGGTGGTGGCCGGCAGGACGCACTGGCTGACGGTGTCCACGGTCGGCACCGTCACCGGCAGCCCGAAGCCCATCACGATGATGACGAACACGACGACCGCGAGCAGCAGGTTCTGGAACGGGCCGGCGAACATCACGACGATCCGCTTGGCGGGGTGCAGCTGGTAGAACTGCCGGCCGTCGTCGAGCTCGGTGACCTGCGACCGGTCACCGGCGCGGGAGTCGTCGATGATCTGCCGGATCAGCCCCGCCGGCCCGATCGCCGTCGAGCTGGGCGCCCGGAACCGCCCGCCGGGCTTTCCCGGCGGCACCATGCCGACCATCCGGATGTAGCCGCCGAGCGGGATGGCCTTGATGCCGTACTCGGTCTCGCCGCGGCGGCGGGAGAACAGCGTGCGCCCGAACCCGACCATGTACTGGGTGACCCGGACGTCGAACAGCTTCGCGAAGGTGAGGTGACCCAACTCGTGCCAGGCGATGGAGAACACCAGGCCGAGCACGAACAGGACGATGCCGATCGCGGTCAACACGTGCGTGCGCCTTCCATCAACTCATCAGCCCTGGCCCTGGCCCACTGCTCCGCCGAAAGGACGTCCGTCAGGGACGCCGGTTCGGCCCGGAGGAAATCCGACTCCTCCAGGATGCCTGCAAGGACGGCGGAGATGCCGGTGAACGGCAGTTTCCCGGCCAGAAAGCCCGTCACCGCCTGCTCGTTGGCCGCGTTGAACGCGGCCGGCACCAGCCCCCCGGCGCTGCCGGCCGCCCGGGCCAGATGCAGCGCCGGAAAGGTGGCGGTGTCCACCGGTTCGAAGGTCCACGTCGCCGCGGTGGAGAAGTCGCAGGCCGAAGCCACGCCGGGCAGCCGGTCCGGCCAGGTCAGACCCAGCGCGATGGGCAGCCGCATGTCCGGCGGCGAGGCCTGGGCGAGGGTGGAGCCGTCCCGGAAGGTGACCATGGAGTGGATGACGGACTGCGGGTGCACGACGACGTCGATGCGGTCGTAGGGCACTCCGAACAGCAGGTGCGCCTCGATCACCTCCAGGCCCTTGTTGACCAGTGTGGCCGAGTTCACCGTGACCATCGGGCCCATCGCCCAGGTGGGATGGGCCAGTGCGTCGTCGACCGTGACGCGGCGGAGCTGCTCGGCGGTGCGGCCGCGGAACGGGCCGCCGGACGCGGTCAGCACCAGCCTGGCCACCTCGCCGGACGCTCCCCCGCGCAGGCACTGCGCGAGTGCGGAGTGCTCGGAGTCCACCGGCACGATCTGACCGGGCCGGGCCGCGGCGGTGACCAGCGAGCCGCCGGCCACCAGCGACTCCTTGTTGGCCAGCGCCAGCGTCCGGCCCGCGGCGAGCGCGGCCAGCGTCGGGGCGAGACCGATGGATCCGGTGATGCCGTTCAGCACGACGTCCGCGGCCACCGTCCCGACCAGCTCGGTGGCGGCGTCCGGGCCGGTCAGTGTGCGCCGGCCGAGGGCGTCCGCCGGCCCGCTCGCGATCGCCAGCGCGGCGTCCGGATGCTCTGCCGCCTGCGCGGCGAGCAGATCGGGCCGGCCGCCGCCGGCGGCCAGGCCGACGACCTCGAAATCGCCCGGATGGGCCCGGATCACGTCCAGCGCCTGGGTGCCGATGGAGCCGGTGGAACCCAGGATCAGCACGCGCCGCGGTGTCGTCACCCGGGCATTGTCGCCCACCCGACCCCGCCGGGCCCGCTCGTGACAAACTGGACCCCGAGCACCCGCCACCCGTAGGAGGACCCGTGTCCAGCCCGATCAGCGACCCCACCTCGTCAGGTGCGCTCCAGCCCTACCGTTCCGCTCCGCGGGAGGCCGCCGCGCACGCCATGGCCGATCCGGCCGTGTCGCACACCGCGGTCGCCCGCACGGCGGGGGCCTCCTCGGCGCTCTCGCACTCGGCCGTGTCGCAGGACGCGATGGATCACGGCGCCGTCGTCGAGGCCCCGCACGGCGGTGCGGTGGTGTCCTACAACCCCGACGCCCCGAGCGAGGAGTGGGGCTGGCACGGCCACTGGAGCGACTTCGCCCCGCGCGGGCGCCGCGCACTGCTGTGGCTCGGCGTGTTCGGGCTGCTGCTGCTGACCTGGGGCAACCACGTCTCGCACGTCGAGGACTACTTCCTGGTGATCAGCGCGCTGCTGATGGCCGGCTGGATCGTCGCCGGCGAGCGGGCGCAGAAGCGCAAGCGCCGGATCCGGCCCTGACCGCAGACGTCCGCGCGGCCGTCCTGCAGTACCTGCAGGAGCGGGCCGGCGAGATCGTCACCGACCTGAGCACGCTGGTGCGGGTCCCGAGCATCTCGGGCTCGGACGAGGAGAACTCGATCGTCGACGACCTGGCAACGCGGCTCTCCAGGTGGGACCTCGACGTCGACCACTGGTCGATCCCGCTGCCGGCAACGCTGGCGGAACCGGACTTCCCGGGCTCCGAGGTGCCGCGCACCGAAGCGTGGGGCCTGGTCGGGAAGGTCGCCGGTCAGTCCGGCGGTCCGTCGCTGATGCTCAACAACCATGTCGACGTGGTGCCGCCCGGAAACCTGGCCGCCTGGCCGCACGACGACGCCTTCGACGGCGCCGCCGATGCCCGCCGGGTGTACGGCCGGGGCACCTGCGACATGAAGGGCGGGCTGGTCTCCTCGCTCTGGGCGGTGCGGGCACTGACCGCGCTGCAGGTCCCGCTGCAGGGTGACCTGCTGCTGGCCTGCGTCGTCGGCGAGGAGGACGGCGGCCTCGGCACCTACGCCACGCTTCAGCGGGGCTGGCGGGCCGACGCCTGCGTCATCCCCGAACCCACGTCGCTCGACCTGGTGCCGGTGAACGGCGGCGCGCTCACCTTCCGGCTCACCGTGCCGGGGCTGGCGGTGCACGCCTCCCGCCGCACGGCCGGGGTCAGCGCGATCGAGAAGTTCCTCCCGGTGTTCGCCGCGCTGCGGGCGCTGGAGGCCCGGCGCAACGCCGAGGTGGACCCGATGATGGCCCGCTGGGACGTCGCCTACCCGATCGAGGTCGGGTCCGTGCACGCCGGCGACTGGACCTCGTCGGTGCCCGATCTGCTGGTCGCCGAGGGCCGGTACGGGGTGTGCCTGGACGAGACGCCGGACCAGGCGCGAGCGGCGTTCGAAGAGGCCGTCGCCGCCGCCGGCGCTGCCGATCCGTTCCTGCGCGACCACCCGGTGCAGCTCCAGTGGTGGGGCGGGCAGTTCGCGTCCTGCCGCGCCCGCGACGCCGGCCCGCTGCTGACCGCCGTGGCCCGCGCGCACTCCCGGGTGTCCGGGCACGTCCAGCGCTCGTGGGGAGCCCCGTACGGCAGCGACCTGCGACTGCTGACGAACCTCGCGGGGATACCGACGGTGCAGTACGGCCCAGGTGACGTGACGCTCGCGCACGGCCCGGGTGAATCGGTGCCGATCGACGAGGTGGTCACCGCAGCCCAGACGCTGGCCATGCTGGCGATGGACCACTGCGGCGTGGGCTAGACCGTCGTTTCCTCGGCCGCGAGCTGGCCGCACGCAGCGGCGATCTCCTGGCCGCGGGTGTCGCGGACGGTGCAGGCGACGCCCTGGGCACGGACCCGGCGGACGAACTCGTCCTGCACCGGCTTCGGCGAGGCGTCCCACTGGCTGCCCGGCGTCGGGTTGAGCGGAATCAGGTTCACGTGCACCAGCTGGCCGAGGTGTTCGCGGAGCAGCGACCCCAGCATGTCGGCCCGCCACGGCTGGTCGTTGATGTCCCGGATCAACGCGTACTCGATGGACACCCGACGGCCGGTGGTGTCGGCGTAGGCGCGCGCCGCGCGGAGCACCTCGTCGATCTTCCAGCGGTCGTTGACCGGCACGAGCGTGTCGCGCAGCTCGTCATCCGGAGTGTGCAGCGAAACGGCCAGCCGCACCTGCAGGCGCTCGGCGGTCAGCTTCTCGATCGCCGGCACCAACCCCACGGTCGACACCGTCACCGAACGCGCCGAGATGCCCAGGCCGTGCGGAGCCGGCGCGGTGATCATCCTGACCGCCGCCAGCACCCGCTTGTAATTGGCCAGGGGCTCGCCCATCCCCATGAACACGACGTTGGACAACCGGCCGGGCTCCCCCATCGCACCGTCCCGCGCGGCCCGGGCGGCCAGCCGGACCTGCTCCACGATCTCGGCGGTGGACAGGTTGCGTTGCAGGCCGCCCTGCCCGGTGGCGCAGAACGGGCAGGCCATGCCGCAGCCGGCCTGCGAGGAGACGCACAGGGTGATCCGGTCGGGATACCGCATGAGGACCGATTCGATCAACGTTCCGTCGTGTGCGCGCCACAGCGTCTTGCGGGTGTCGCCGTCGTCGCAGGAGATGGACCGCACCTCGGTGAGCAGCTCGGGCAGCAGCGCGTCGACGAATTCGGCCCGGCCGGCGGCCGGCAGGTCGGACATCTCGGCGGCGTCGCGGGTCAACCCGCCGAAGTAGTGACGGGCGAGCTGGTCCGCGCGGAATGCGGGCTGGCCGGCAGCGGTGACCGCCGCCCGGCGCGCGGTGGCATCGAGGTCGGCGAGGTGCGCCGGCGGCATCCCGCGGCGGGGGGCGTCGAAGAGGAGCGGCAAAGATTTCGTCATAACAAATCCATCATCCCACGGCAACAGGGGCTCACTAGCGTCTGCGGACATGGCTGCCATCGCTTCCGTCAACCTCGGCCGGGCCACCCCGGCCGCGTACCAGTCGGGGCGGCCGACCGCCATCGACAAGCGTCCGGTGGATCATGCGGTGCTGGTCAGCGCGCCCGGGCCCAAGCACGTCAGCGGCAGCGGGCTCGCCGGTGATGACGTGTGCGACCGCCGGTTCCACGGCGGCGACGACCAGGCCGTCTATGCCTACGCCCGCGAGGATCTCGACCGGTGGGCTGCCGAGCTGGGCCGGCCGTTGCGCTGCGGGGAGTTCGGCGAGAACCTGACGACCACCGGGATCGACATCAGCAACAGCGTGCTGGGCGAGCGCTGGGCCATCGGCACCGATCTGGTGCTCGAGGTCAGCGATCCGCGGCTGCCCTGTCGCACCTTTGCCAGCTTTCTGCAGCAGCGCGGCTGGGTGCGGCAGTTCACCGAACGCGCCGATCCGGGCACCTATCTGCGGGTGATCACGCCCGGCGAGGTGTGTGCCGGCGATCCGTTGACGGTGGTGGACCGGCCCGACCACGGCATCACCGTGCGCACCGCGTTCCGCGCCTTCACCGTCGAGCGGGCGCTGCTGGCGGAGCTGATCGGTGTGCAGGCGCTGTCGGCCGACGCGAGGGCCACCGTGAACAATCGCTGAATGACCACCTCTGCACCGCCCGGTTCCTGGCCTTCGCCGATCTCCGCCGAACAGGCGGTCAGTGCCGGCCGGACCCTGGAGGTCGTCGCGTTCGCCGGTGAGCAGCTCTGGTGGTCGGAGGGCCGGGCGGCCGAAGGCGGCCGGATCACCGTGTGCACCACCGGCCCGGACGGCGAGGTGGTCGACCTGCTGCCCGCGCCGTGGAATGCCCGCAGCCGGGTGCACGAGTACGGCGGCACCGCCTGGTTGCCGGTGCCGGCCAGCCGGTCGAGCGCAACCGACGGCACGGACCAGTACGATCTGGTGTTCGTCCACTTCGCCGACCAACGCCTGTACCGCCTGACCGCGGGAGCGAGCCCGCAGCCGCTGACCCCCGCACCGACGCATCCGACCGCGCTCCGGTACGCCGACCTGCAGTTGGACCAACGACGGAACCGCGTGCTGGCGGTCAGGGAGACCCACCGCGGCGACGGTACCTACGGCACCGTGGACCGGACGATCGTCGCCATTCCGCTGGACGGCAGCGCCTCCGCCGACCCGGCAGCGATCACCGACCTGCTGACCGGACTGCCCCGGCAGGATTTCGTGGCCGCCCCCCGGCTCTCCCCGACCGGCGACGCGCTGGTCTGGATCAACTGGAACCACCCGGACATGCCGTGGGACTCGACCGTCGCCCACTTCGCTCGACTGACCCGCGACGGCTTTCCGATGCAGGTCAAGCGGATCGCCGGCGGCCCGGGCGTCTCGGTGGTCGACCCCGGCTTCCTGCCCGACGGAGCTGTGCTGGTGATCAGTGACAAGAGTGGTTGGTGGCAGCCGTCGTTCATCGATCCCCGGTCCGGGTTCGGGCGCAGCATCACCGACGTCGACGCGGAATTCGCCGCCCCGCTGTGGGTCCTCGGCCGGCGCAACTGGGCGCACGTCGCCGGCGGCCGGCTGCTGCTGCGCCCCGGCGGGCGCCCGGCGCTGCTGGACACCTTCACCGGCGAGCTGACCGAGCTCGACCCGGCGTGGACGGCGGTCGGCGACGTGGCTGCGGACCGGACCGGACGGATGGCGTTGGTGGTGGGCGCCGACGACCGGGCCACCGCGGTGGTGCTGATCGAGCCGGACGGCACCCGGCGCACCCTGCGCGCCGCCGCCGACCAGCCGCTGCCCGCCGGGTACGTCCCGCTTCCGAGCACCCGGACGTTCGACGGCGTGCACACGATTGCCTATCCGCCGACCAACCCCGAGCACGACGCGGCCAGGGGCACGGCGCCGGTGATCATCACCGTGCACGGCGGACCGACCGCCCAGCACAGCCGCACGCTGTCGCCGGTGACCGCCTACTTCACCAGCCGTGGGTTCGCCGTCGCGGCGGTGGACTACCGCGGTTCCACGGGCTACGGGCGACCGTACCGGGACGCGCTCAAGGGCCACTGGGCAGAGCTGGACATCGCCGACGCGATCACGGTGGCCCGCGGGTTGCTCGCCGACGGCACCGCAGGAGCGGCGCTGATCAGCGGCGGCAGCGCCGGCGGGCTGACCGTGCTGGGCGCGCTGACCACACCGGACAACCCGTTCGCGGCCGGCACCTCGGCCTACGGCGTGGGCAACCTGCAGTCGTTGCTGGAAACCACCCACGATTTCGAGTCCCGGTACCTGTCGGCGCTGATCGGGGACGACCCGGCGGCGATGACGGACCGGTCACCGGTGAGCCACGCCGGCCTGCTCGCCACCCCGGTGCTGCTGCTGCAGGGCGGGGAGGACCCGGTCGTGCCACCGGCCCAGGCGGAGCAGTTCGCGCACGCCTGCGCGGCGAACGGGGTGCCACACGCATTGATCGTGTTCCCGGAGGAGGGTCACGGCTTCCGCGCCGCGGCCGCCCGGATCACCGCGCTGGAATCCGAGCTGGCGTTCTACGGGCAGGTGCTGGGCTTCGACACGCCGGGTGTCCCGGCGATCGAGCTGAGCTGAGTGCTCAGGCCAATCCCAGTGACTTCATCCGGCCGGTGTGACCCATCTGCAGGCGCCTGAACAGGGCGGCGATGCCGGACAGGTCGCCGGACCCGGTGACGATCAGCGTCGCCAGGTCGTCGTGGTCGGCCACCACGTACTGCGCCTGGGTGATCGCCTCGCCGAGCAGCCGGCGTCCCCACAGCGCCAGGGCGCCGCTCAGCCGGGGATCGGCCTGGCAGGCGCTGCGCACCTCGCGGACGGCGAACGAGGAGTGCCCCGTGTCGGCCAGCACCTCGACCACCAGGTCACGGGTCACCGGGTCGAGCCACTCGGCGATCTCCCGGTAGAAGTCGGCCGCCAGGCCGTCGCCGACGTGCGCCTTGACCAGCGACTCCAGCCACGAGTGCGGCGCCGTCGAGTCGTGGAACGCCTCCAGCGGCGCGATGAACGGCGCCATGGCCGACTCGACCGTCACCCCGAGCGAGGCGAGATAGGCCGCCAGCCGCCGGAAGTGGCCCATCTCCGCCGATGCCATCTGGGACAGCGCCATCCGGCCGGACAGGGTCGGCGCGTAGCGGGCGTCGGCAGCCATCCGGTCGAAGGCGGACAGTTCGCCGTAGGCCAGCACGCCGAGCAGCTCGGTGGTTCCCGGCGGCACCGCGGCCGCGGCCGCCCCGGCCTGCGCCGGTACCTCGGCCACCCGGGTGGACTGAGCTTCGGTCACCGCAGGCTCCGTTCCGCTCGGGGAGGTGCTCGCTCCGGTACCGCCACCGGTGTGGCGGCGGGCGGTCCGCACTCCGAGGGTAAACGCCGGATCCGCCGCCGGGCGCACCGGCCGGGTAGAATGAGGCCTGACAGGCAGTTCTGCGAAGAGGGAGCTGCCGCATTGTGCGCGCGTCGCCCGGGCCGACAGAGCCCTTCCATGACTGCCGTCGAACGGTGGATGTGATCGCTGCCAACGCGCGCTGACCGCACGGAAGGCCTTCACCACCCATGACCGACATCGACCCCAAGACGCTGGAACACATCGCCGATCTGCCGCTGGACGAGGACGCGGTGTCGCACCCGCTCAGCGGCGACGCGCCGGTCGTCCCGGACGCCCCCACCTTCGCCGAACTCCAGGTCGAGCCGCTGATCGTGCAGGCGCTGACCGAGGCCGGCATCGAGCGGACCTTCGCCATCCAGGCGCTCACCCTGCCGATCGCGCTGATGGGCTCGGACCTGATCGGCCAGGCCCGCACCGGCATGGGCAAGACGCTGGGCTTCGGCGTGC
>CAXTBG010000113.1:0-9754 GCA_964242105.1 uncultured Nakamurella sp.
CTACCGCCGTGAGAGGGCGGCGTCCTAGGCCGCTAGACGACGGGGCCCTAGGTGGAACGCATGCGTTCCGGATGAAATGCTACCTGACGACCACTCTCCGGCTCACCAACCTTGGCGGGCACGGCATGTCAGGTGACGGGAAGCGGTGCAGCTCTCGCAATCCGAAGGCCGACCACCCGCTGGGGTACTAGGACTCGAACCTAGAATGAGGGAATCAGAATCCCTAGTGTTGCCAATTACACCATACCCCAAAACTATTCTCCTGCAGGCGATTTCGATCCGATTAAGGACCCATTGCCCGATCACCGACCGGGCCACGCCAGAGACGATCGTACAGGCTGACCGCGCGCAGACCAATTCGGCGACTGCTCCGGCGGCCTGGCCCGCGCGGTCAGCCGCGCAGCAGGGTGGTGACCAGTTCGCAGTCGACCGGGTCAAGACCGGCCACCTCGGCCAGCCCGGCGCCGGACCGCGGCGTGCACAGCAGCTGCTCGGCGGCTCCAGGTGGCCGTTCCAGACCGAGCCGGTTGACCCAAACGGCACCCAGCCCTGCGGACAGCGCACCGACGGCGTCGGTGGCCCAGCGGTCGCCCACATAGACGACGTCCTCCGGGGCGAGGCCGAGACCCTCAGCCCCGGCGCGGAAGATCTCCGGTGCCGGCTTGGACACCCCGACGTCACCGGAGAACACCGCGCCGGCGACGAGTTCGCCGAGCCCGGCGGCGACGAGTTTCCGTCGCTGGTAGGGGCCGTCGCTGTTGGACACGACGCCGACCGGCACCTCGGCCGCGCGGAGCCGGGCGAGGCAGGGCGCGACGTCGTCGGACGGCCGGAAGTGGCCGAAGATCGACTCGTTGCGCAGCCGCTCCAGAGCTGCCGGGTCCAGGTGCTGGCCGCCGTCCGGGTCGAGCACCGCGATCACGGCGGTCATCCGCTCGAGCAGCATCTGGTCGAAGTCGACGCGACCGGCGAGGAAACGCTCGTATTCGCGTTCGCTGACCTGCGCCCAGGCGTCGAGCATGCGCTGCGCGGTCAGCTCGGGCGTCGGTCCGGCGACGTGGGCGGCAACGTCCAGCAAGGCGCTGCGGGCGGCGCCGGCGAAGTCCACCAGGGTGTCGTCGACGTCGAAGAGCACCCCTGGTCGAGGCGGGGTCAGCGCTCCGCCAGGTGCTGCGCGGCACGCAGGCGCAGGATGCTCCGGTCGCGGCCGAGCAGCTCCAGCGACTCGTAGAGCGGCGGCGAGATGGTCCGTCCGGTCGCCGCCACCCGGACGGGCGCGAACGCGACCTTGGGTTTGAGTCCCAGACCGTCGATCAGCACCGTGCGCAGGGCCGGCTCGATGTCGCCGGCGGTGAAGTGGTCCAGCGCCTCCAGCGCGGAGATGGCGGCGGCCAGCACGGGTCCCGCGTCGGGTTTGAGCACCTTCACCGCGGCGGTCGGGTCCACGTCGAACCGGGCCTCGTCAACCAGCAGGAAGTCGATCATCTCGGCGGCGTCCTTGAGCAGGATGCACCGTTCCTGCACCAGCGGCGCCGCCTGCTGGATGATCGCGTGCTGCGCGGCACTCAGGGTCGGCACCCGCCCGCACGACACGACGAATGCGGACAGGCGGGCGGCGAAATCCGCCGGCGCCAGCATCCGCAGGTGGGTGGAGTTGATCGCCTCGGCTTTCTTGCGGTCGAACCTCGCGGGGTTGCCGGAGATCCGGTGACCATCGAAAGCGGCGACCAGTTCCTGCGGGGTGAAGATGTCGCGGTCCTCGGCGATCGACCAGCCCAGCAGCGCGAGGTAGTTGACCATGCCCTCCGCGATGAAGCCGTCCTCCCGGTACTGGAACAGGTTGGACTGCGGGTCCCGCTTGGACAGTTTCCGGTTGCCCTCCCCCGTCACGAACGGGAGATGCCCGAACTCCGGCGTGTACCGCGCCACCCCGATGTCGGTCAACGCCGTGTAGAGCGCAATCTGCCGCGGAGTCGATGGCAGCAGGTCCTCGCCGCGCAGCACGTGGGTGATCCCCATCAGGGCGTCGTCGACGGGGTTGACGAGCGTGTACAGCGGGTCGCCGGTGCCGCGAACCATGACAGGGTCCGGGATCGAGCCGGCGGGGAAGGTGACCCGGCCGCGGACCATGTCGTCGAAGCCGATGTCGGCGTCGGGCATCCGCAGCCGGAGTACCGGCGGGCGACCGGCGGCCGTGGCCGCTCCGATCAGGGCCTCGTCGGGACTCCGGTCGTAGTTGTCGTAACCCAGCTTCGGGTCGCGCCCGGCCGCCAGGTGTCGGGCGGTGACGTCCTCCGTCGTGGAGTGGCTCTCGTACAGGTGGCCGGCGGCCAGCAGGCGGGCGGCCACGTCGGTGTAGATCTCCCGGCGCTGGCTCTGCCGGTACGGGCCGTGCGGGCCGCCGACCAGCGGCCCCTCGTCCCAGTCGATGCCCAGCCAGGTCATCGCGTCGATCAGCGCCTGGTAGGACTCCTCGGAATCGCGGGCCGCGTCGGTGTCCTCGATGCGGAACACCAGGACGCCGCCGTGGTGGCGGGCGAAAGCCCAGTTGAACAGTGCCGTCCGGGCCAGGCCGACGTGCGGCGTGCCGGTCGGGGACGGGCAGAAGCGGGCCCGGACGGGGCGTGGTGGCGTACTCAGCAGGTCAGTCATGGCCGCTCCAGCGTAGATCGTGCGAAGGATGTCCTGATCTCCGTGCGGTGCCCGCGCTGATCAACTAGCTCGGCGCTGATCAACTCCGCCCGCGCTGATCAGATCGGCCCGCGCTGATCACTCCGCCCGCGCTGATCAAGTCGGCCCGCGCTGATCAACTGGCTCGTTCTGGGACTGGAGTGACGCCTGGCAACGAGATCGTGAGCGCCGAGCTAGTTGATAAGCGCGGGAGGGAGAGCGCGGGCAGGAGCGACAGACGAACGGCGTCAGCGGGCCTGGACGGGGTTGGACAACGTGCCGATGCCCTCCACGGTGACGGCGACGGTCTGGCCGGCCAGCATCTGGCCCACGCCGGCCGGCGTGCCGGTGAGGATGACGTCGCCGGGCAGCAGGGTCATCACCGCGGAGATGAACTGGATCTGGGCGGCCACGCTGTGGATCATGTCGATGGTGCGGCCGTCCTGCTTGACCTCGTCGTCCAGCTCGGTGCGCACGGCGAGGTCGTTCGGGTCGAGCTCGGTCTCGATCCACGGACCGAGCGGGCAGAACGAGTCGAACCCCTTGCCGCGGGTGAACTGCACGTCGGCGCGCTGCAGGTCGCGGGCGGTCACGTCGTTGGCCACGGTGTACCCCAGGATCACCGATTGCGCGTTCTCCGCCGACACGTCACGGCAGGGCCGGCCGATCACCACGGCGAGCTCACCCTCGAACTCCACCCGGCTGGAGGACGGCGGCAGCAGTATCGGCGCCCCCGGCCCGATCACCGAGGTGGACGGCTTGAGGAAGATCATCGGCTCGTCGGGGACGGCATTGCCCATTTCCGCGGCGTGGTCGGCGTAGTTGCGGCCCAGCCCGATCACCTTGGACGGCAGGATCGGCGCGAGCAGCCGGGTCTGCCCCAGCGGCCATTCCCGGCCGGTGTACTGCGGCACGCCGAAGGGATGGTCCAGGATTTCCTTGGCGACCCGTCCTGCACCGTCATCGGTGACATCGCCCTCCCCGTCGATGACGACGAACGCGACGCCCGACGGGTGGGCGATCCGGGCCATGCGCATGACGATCCTCCAGAGATGACGACGAATGCCGGGGTGGCGGCCCGGTCGATCAGGCGGTGGCCGATGCCACCGGCGACTGCACGGACGGCCCGAGGGCGTAGACCAGCGCATCCACCAGCGCCTGCCAGGAGGCCTCGACGACGTTCGGGTGCACCCCGACCGTCGTCCACTCCGGCGAGCCGGGGGCCCTGGTCGACGCGGAGGCCACCAGCACCCTGGTGACCGAGTCCGTGCCGGCGTGGCCGGCCAGGATGCGCACCTTGTAGTCCATCAACTCGACGCCGGCGAGCGCAGGGAGGTGATCGGCCAGCGCCGACCGCAGCGCCGAGTCCAGCGCGTTGACCGGGCCGTTGCCCTCGGCGGTGGCGATGACGCGCTGCCCGCCGACGTGGACCTTGACGGTGGCCTCCGACGTGACGGTGCTCCCGGTATTTTCGACGATCACCCGGTAGGACTCCAGCCGGAACGGGTGCACCACGTCGTCGCCGCCCGCGGCGGCCATCTCCGCCCGCACCAACAGCTCGAACGACGCGTCCGCCGCCTCGTAGCTCCAGCCGGCCGCCTCCCGGTCCTTGACCGTGGCGACCACGGCGGACACCACATCGGGCCGGCCGGCGAGGTCGATGCCCAGCTCCCTGGCCTTGAGCTCCACGGAGGCCCGGCCGGCCATCTCGGTGATCAGGATGTGCATGTCGTTGCCGACCACCTCGGGATCCAGGTGGTTGTACAGCTCCGGATCGACCTTGATCGCCGAGGCATGCAGCCCGGCCTTGTGCGAGAACGCGGACGAGCCGACGTAGGCCTGGTGCGTGTTCGGGGCGATGTTGGCCAGCTCTGCCACCGCGTGCGACACCCGCACCATCTCGGTCAGCCTGCCCTCGGGCAGCACCGGCAGGCTCAGCTTGGTGACCAGGTTGCCCAGCACCGCGAACAGGTCCGCGTTGCCGGCCCGCTCGCCGTACCCGTTCGCGGTGCACTGCACGTGGGTGACGCCCGCCTGCACGGCGGCGACGGTGTTGGCGACAGCGCAGCCGGTGTCGTCCTGGCAGTGGATGCCGAGCCGGAAACCGGTGCGGCGCTTGACCTCCAGCACGCAGGCGTGCAGGTCGATCGGCGTCATCCCGCCGTTGGTGTCGCACATCACCACGACGTCCGCCCCGGCGGTGACGGCGGCCTCTGCGACCCGCAGGCCGTAGTCGCGGTCGGCCGCGTAGCCGTCGAAGAAGTGCTCGCAGTCCAGGAAGACCCGCCGGCCCTCGCCGGTCAAGAAGGCGACGGTGTCGGCGACCATCCGCAGGTTCTCCTCCTGCGTTGTGCGCAGCGCCCGCTCCACGTGGCGGACGTCGGACTTGGCCACCAGGGTTATCACCGGCGCCTGCGAGGCCAGCAGCGCGAGGACCTGCGGATCGTCCGCGGCCCGGACGCCGGCCTTGCGGGTGGACCCGAACGCCACCAGCTGCGCCGAGGTCAGCGCCAGCTCGCCGGCGGCTGCCCGCGCGAAGAACTCGGTGTCCTTGGGCATGGCACCCGGCCACCCGCCCTCGATGAACCCGACCCCGAGCTCGTCCAGCAGCGTCGCCACGGCGAGCTTGTCCGCGACGGAGTAGGTGATGCCCTCCCGCTGGGCACCGTCCCGCAGGGTGGTGTCGAAGATGTGGAAGGCGTCACCGAGCGGGGAACGCAGCAACGGGTCGGCCCGCGGCGCCGCGGACTGGGTGACGGTCATCGACGTACTCCTGGTCTGGTCCCGAACCCCTCCGGAAGGGGCCGCCGACGGGTCATTCTGCCTGATTCAGCTGGAGGCCAGCGCCGCCAGCCGGTCGCCGACGGCGGTGGTCTTGCCGGCCGAGCCGGGCTGCCTGGTGGCCAGGTCGAAGGCGACGGCGGCCTCCACCCGCCGGGCCGCGTCGGGCAGCCCCAAGTGGTCCAGCAGCAACGCCACCGACAGCACCGTCGCGGTCGGGTCGGCCGTCCCTGCCCCGGCGATGTCCGGCGCCGAGCCGTGCACCGGCTCGAACATGCTGGGATTGTCGCCGGAGACGTCCAGGTTGGCCGACGCGGCGAGACCGATGCCGCCGGACACCGCGGCGGCCAGGTCGGTGAGGATGTCGCCGAACAGGTTGTCGGTGACGATGACGTCGAACCGTCCCGGGTCGGTGACCAGGTAGATCATGGCGGCGTCGATGTGGCAGTAGGCCACCGAGACGTCGGGGAACTCCATCGACACCTCTTCGACCACCCGGCTCCACAGCTGGCCCGCGTGCACGAGCACGTTGGTCTTGTGCACCAGCGTCAGGTGCTTGCGGGGGCGGCGGGCGGCGCGGCGGAAGGCGTCGCGGACGACCCGCTCCACCCCGAAGTAGGTGTTCAGCGAGACCTCGGTGGCGATCTCGTGCGGGGTGTCCTTCCGCAGCAGACCGCCGTTGCCGGCGTACGGGCCCTCGGTGCCCTCGCGGAGGACCAACAGGTCGATCGCCTGGTCGCCGGCCAGCGGGCCGACCACCCCGGGGTAGAGGCGGGCCGGCCGGAGGTTGACGTGGTGGTCGAGTTCGAACCGGATGCGCAGCAGCAGGCCGCGCTCGAGGATCCCTGACGGCACCGTCGGGTCGCCGACCGCGCCGAGCAGGATCGCGTCGTGCCCGCGGAGCTCCCGCAGCACCGAGTCGGGCAGCAGCTCGCCGGTGCGGTGCCAACGGGACGCGCCCAGGTCGTAGGTGGTGGTCTCCAACTGGGGCATCACCCCGGTCAGTACCTTGAGCCCCTCGGTGACGACCTCGGGACCGATGCCGTCACCTGGAATGACCGCGAGCTTCATGTTCAACCATTTCTGTCCTGCAGTCGTCGGCCGCGGGCGGCCGGGAGCGTGGACCAACGAGTCGGGGACACCCGGCGTGCAGTGCTCCCCGCCGACTATCACCACTGACGAGGGACCACCCGGTACACGGATGGGTACTGCGAAGCGTAACTGAATCGGTGCTAAGGGTTGACAGCAAAACCCCCGGACGGGGGATCAGCATCTTCCACCGGACGCTCGGACGGCGTCGCGGCGGCCTCACGCAGCCGAGATACCGCGAATCGCGCTCGCCGACACGGCGGTGCCGATCTCCTCGAGCAGGGCCGGGTCGGGCAACCGGTCGACCCGGAGCACCATGATCGAGGCGTGCCCGGAGATCTCCTGGGAGATCTGCGCCGCCAGGATGTTGATCCGGGCGTCGCCGAGCAGCGCGCCCACGGTGCCCATCACGCCGGGGCGGTCCGCGTAGGCGACGAGCAGCAGGTTGCCCTCGGCGCGCAGGTCGAAGTGCCGGTCGTTGATCTCCACCAGCTTGGCCACCAGGTTGGCGCCGGACAGCGTGCCGGAGACGGTGCGGCTGGAGCCGTCGGCCATCGCGGCCCGGAGGGTGACCGACGAGCGGTAGTCGCCGGTCTCCGGGGTGGACGTACCGGACAGCGTGAGCCCGTGCTCGGCGGCCAGCGACGGGGCGTTGACGAACGTCACCGCCTCGCTGATCACCGGGCCGAAGATGCCGCGGACCGCGGCAAGCTGCAGGATCGTCGTGTCGGCGCCGGACAGGTCGCCGCGCACCTCCAGGACCACGCTGACCGGGACCGACCCGGCGACCGCGGTCAGGATGGTGCCGAGCCGGGACACCAGGGGAATCCACGGCCGCACCTCGTCGGCGACCGGGCCCGACGCCGCGACGTTGACCGCGTCGGGCACGAAGTCGCCGCGCAGCGCCAGCTTGACCGACTTGGCGACGGCAGTGCCCGCCTTGTCCTGCGCTTCCGCGGTCGACGCACCCAGGTGCGGGGTGAGCACGACGTTCGGCGCGGACAGCAGCGGGTTGTCCGTCGCCGGCGGCTCCTTGACGTACACGTCGATCCCGGCGCCGGCCACCCGGCCCGACGCCAGGGCGTCGGCCAGCGCCTGCTCGTCGATCAGGCCACCGCGCGCGGCGTTGACGATCAGCACACCCGGCTTCACCGTGGCCAGTTCGGCCGCGCCGATCAGGCCGAGCGTCTCCGGGGTCTTGGGCAGGTGGATGGAGATGATGTCGGACTGCCGCAGGAGCGTCGGCAGGTCCACCAGCTGGACGCCGAGGGCGGCGGCCCTGGCCGGCTGCAGGTACGGGTCGTAGGCGATGACGGTGGTGCCGAAGGCGGCGATGCGGGCCGCGAAGAGCTGGCCGATGCGACCGAGACCGACGACGCCCACGGTCTTCTCAGCGATCTCCACGCCGGAGAACTTGCTGCGCTTCCACTCCCCGGCCGCCATGGTGGCGTGGGCGGCCGGGATCTGCCGGGCCACCGACAGCAGCAGCGCGATGGCGTGCTCGGCCGCGGTGATGATGTTGGACTGCGGGGCGTTGACCACCAGCACGCCGCGGGCGGTCGCCGCCGGTACGTCGACGTTGTCCAGCCCGATGCCGGCCCTGGCCACCACCTTCAGCCGCGGTGCGGCGGCCAGCGCCTCGGCGTCGATCGTCGTCGCGGACCTGATCAGGACGGCGTCGGCATCGGCCAGCGCGGGCAGCAGCGCCGACCGGTCCGCGCCGTCGACGTGTCTGACCTCGACGTCCGAACCCAGCACGTCCATCGCCGACTGGGCCAGCTTCTCGGCAATCAGCACGACCGGTCTGTCAGGGGTAGGCACGCTTCGCTCATCTCCGTCTGTCATCGGCGGCCCGCGCAGAGGCGGGCCGCAAGCCGAGGGCGGACGCGACCGACCGTCGCACGGCCCTCCCTCGCCGGTGCATCGGTGCAGCCGGGCGGCTCATCGTATCCAGTGCCGCAGGCTCCGCCCGTCACGCCATGGCGCTGTCCCGTCGGGTGGGACGCAGCCCTCCCCACCGCCGAAAGCCGGGCCACCGGTGATGTACCCAATCGACCGGCCCTGACTTCCCCTGCGCCCTACAGTGAGTTCACACCGCGCCTGCGACAGGCGTGAACGCTGACGAAGGGACCACCCGCTGTGACCACTCCCCCGACCTCCGGTGCCGAACCGGGACGGCCCCCGGGCTATCCGCAGGACGCTGCAGCCCAGCCGGGCTACCAGCCGGGGTACGGCCAACAGCCCGGGTACGGGCAGCAGCCGGGCTACGGCCAGCAGCCGGCGTACGGACAGCAGCCGGCGTACGGACAGCAGCCGGGCTACGGACAGCAGCCGGCCTACGGGCAGCCGGCGTACGGACAGCAGCCGGGCCAGGGCCAGCCCGGCTACGGGCAGCCCGGATTCCCGCCCGCGGGCTATTCACCGGCCTACGCGACGCCCGGGTTCGGCGGACCGCAGACCGGCCGGCGGCCGGGCATGGTGACGGCCGCGGCGGTGCTGGCGTTCGTCTGGGGCGGGTTCGCGATCATCGGCGGACTCGCCATCATCGCGGCGAGCTCGGTGATCGCGGCTGCCGGAACCTACTGCGCGTCCAACACGGACGCCACCACGGCCGCCAGCTGCAACGCCATCAGCGGCTACACCTCGTTCTTCAAGGTGGTGACGGCCGGGCTGATCATCATCGCCATCCTGTTGATCTGGGGTGGCGTGGTGGCTCTGACCGGCAAGAACGGTCAGATCCTGGTGATCGGCGCCGCCGTCTACATCCTGCTCGACATCGTCTCCATCATCGTGTCCGTGTCCACCACGGGGTTCGTCTCCAGCAACCTGGTCGGCATCGTCGCGCCCGTCCTGATCCTCGTGTTCATGCTGAACCCGACGTCCAAGGCCTGGTTCAAGTCCAAGGGCGCCAAGACCTTCTAGCCCTGCACCGCCCGGTATCGCGTCAGGACGGGAAAGGCCCCGGGTCCCCACGGGGACCCGGGGCCTTCGTCGTACCTGTCGGCCATCCCCAGCTCAGCGGGCCGCCGGGCGGATGCCCCCAGATCAGCGGCTGCAGGGCGGATGCCCGCAGGTCAGCGCGCTGCCGTACCGGTGTAGTCGTCGTCGGACCGCACCCAGCTCATCAGACCGCGCAGCCGACGGCCGGTCTCCTCGATGGGGTGGGCCTCCTGCTCGGCGCGGAACTTCTTGAACTCCGGCGCGCCGGCGTCCT
>CAXTBG010000114.1:0-9577 GCA_964242105.1 uncultured Nakamurella sp.
GCCCAGACGTAGCCGCCCTCCCACTTGAGCGAGGCGGCGACCATGTCGTCGATCAGCCGGTGCTCGTAGGTCAGACCCGCTGCGGCGAACTTCTCGGCAAATTCCGCGTCGAACACCTCCTGGAAGATGTCCTTGAACCGGCCGTCGTAGACCTTGAGGATGGTGTTCTTCGTCGACAGGTAGACGGGGTAGTTCCGGGCGAGGCCGTAGTTCAGCGAGGCCCGCGCGAAGTCGCGGATCGAGTCGTCGAGGTTGTACATCGACAGGGAGATGCCGGCACTGGGAGCCTGGAACACCTCCCGCTCGATCGGTTCCGAACCGTCGTCCGGAGTGAAAACGACCTTCAGCGTCCCGGCGCTGGGGAAGCGGAAGTCCGTGGCGCGGTACTGATCTCCGTAGGCATGACGTCCGACGATGATCGGCTTGGTCCAGCCCGGCACCAGCCGCGGGATGTTGGAGATGATGATCGGCTCGCGGAAGATGACGCCGCCGAGGATGTTGCGGATGGTGCCGTTGGGCGAGCGCCACATCTGCTTGAGGCCGAACTCCTCGACGCGGGCCTCGTCCGGCGTGATGGTCGCGCACTTGACCCCGACGCCGTGCTTCTTGATGGCGTTGGCCGCGTCCACGGTGACCTGGTCGTCGGTGGCGTCACGGTTCTCGATCGACAGGTCGTAGTACTCCAGGTCGACGTCGAGATACGGAAGGATCAGCTTGTCCTTGATGAACTGCCAGATGATCCGAGTCATCTCGTCGCCGTCGAGTTCGACGACCGTTCCGGTCACCTTGATCTTCGTCATTGAAAGCCCTTCGTCTTCGTTCGCCCTGACCCGCGCCACGGCCGTCATACCCGGTCCCCACCGTGAGGGACCGCCGCGCGCACCGATGCAGTACGAGCGTACTGCTGAAACTGCCCGGCACTGACCGGGAGGTAACCCACACTCCGTGGGCGTTGGGTCACGCTACCGCCCATCGCGCGGCGGCTCGCCGGGAGGCCCGATGAGGGCCGTCTGCGACGCCTACCGCCGGCGGCGGTGATAAAAATGCCGCGAACGGAGGGGATGCACATGACCGATCCGATGAAAATAGAGCCGCAGCGGATGGACGCCTGGGTCGCGCTGATGCACGCGCACGCGCGCATCCTCAAGCGCCTCGGGGCCGACCTGGTCGCCGCCGGCAAGGTCTCGCTGGACACCTACGACGTGCTCGTCCAGCTGTCGGAGGCCGGCGGGTCGCTGCGCCATCGAGACCTGCTGGACCGGCTGGTCATCTCGCAGCCCGGACTGTCCCGCAAGGTGGAACGTCTGGAGGCGGCGAACCTGGTGGAGCGGCGGCCGGACCCGCACGACGGCCGGGGCGTCATCGTCAAGCTGACGCGAACGGGGCGGGCGGCGCTGCGCGCAGCGGCGCGGGTCCACATGGCGGGCATCTCACGGGAGTTCGCGGAACGGGTCACCGACGAAGAGGCGGTGGTGCTGGGCCGGGTGCTGCACCGCCTGATGGATCCGCCGGGCTGAGCAGACGGCTCGATCGATCGCGGCGACGGGCGACCGCTGCATCAGGGACCCGCGCGACGGTCTCAGAACCCGACGGTCGTGGTGAGTCCGAGGAGCACGGCCAGCGCGGCCAGGAACACCACGTCGAACGTCCGGCCGCGCACGCCGAGCGGCCCGATCAGGCCATCGGGCACCACCAACCGAAGCACCGCCGCGACGCCGGCCGCCGCTCCGAGCACGGCTGCGCCGCGCCGCCAGTGGCCGCCGGCCACCAGCAGCAGCCCGACGACGGCGACGAGGAGCACCACCGAGATCGGGATCGCCCGGATGAGCTTGCGATCAGCCACCGGCTGCGGCCGCGTCGACGCCGCGCGGAGCGACCCGACCGCCCACGACCCGACCGCGCGCAGCCCGACCGCCCGCGGCCCGACCGCCCACGGCTCGACCGCCCACGACCGGGACGCTCACGACCCGGCCAGCCGCTCGGCCGCCGCCACCACGTTGGACAGCAGCATCGCCCTGGTCATCGGGCCGACACCGCCCGGGTTCGGCGCGACGAAGCCGGCGACCTCCCGCACGTCGGTGGCGACGTCACCGGCGAGCTTTCCGTCCACCCGGCTGACGCCGACGTCCAGCACGGCCGCACCAGGCTTGACCATCGCCGCGGTGATCAGCCCGGGAACACCGGCGGCCGCCACGACGATGTCCGCCTGCCGGACATGACCGGCCAGGTCCCTCGTCCCGGTGTGGCACAGGGTCACCGTGGCGTTCTCGCTCCGCCTGGTCAGCAGCAGGCCGAGCGGGCGGCCCACGGTCAGCCCGCGGCCGACGAGAACAGCGTGCGCGCCGGCGATCGGGACGTCATACCGTCGCAGCAGCTCGATCACGCCCATCGGGGTGCACGGCAACGGGCCGGGCTGACCGAGGACCAGCGACCCGAGGTTCACCGGGTGCAGCCCGTCGACGTCCTTGTCCGGGCGGACCCGGGACAGGATGGCGAACTCGTCGAGGCCGGTGGGCTGCTGCACCAGGAACGCGGTGCAGGCGCGGTCGGCGTTGAGTTCGTCCACGACGGCGAGCACGTCGGCGAGGGAGCTTCCCGCGGGCAACTCACGCGCGATGCTGTTGATGCCGATCTCGGCGCAATCCTTGTGCTTGGCCGTGACGTACCAGCGGCTGCCCGGATCATCCCCGACGAGCACGGTGCCCAGCCCCGGCGTGATCCCCCTCGCGGCGAGCGCGCCGACGCGTTCCCGAAGTTCGGTCTTCACGGCCGCGAGCGTGGCCTTGCCGTCGAGAATGGTCGCCGTCACGGTTGCCCATCCTGCCACGGCCCCCGCACGCCGAGGCGGATCTCAGTCCCGCGGCCCGGCCAGCCGCAACCCGTGCGCGGTCGCGTAGTGCACCGCCTGGTCGACGTCGATGACGGCGCCCTCGAGCACCGCACCGACCCAGGTGGCGGCATCGATCACCGCGCCCCGCAGATCCGCGTCGGTCAGGTTGGCCCGGCCGGCCCGGGCTCCGGCGAGGTCGGCGTTCCGGAGGTCGCAGCCGCGCAGATCCGCGCCGGTCAGGTTCGCCTCCCGCAGTCGCAGGCCGGATAGATCGGCGCCGGCCAGCTTCTCGCCGGCGAACGAGGCCAGCGTCAGGTCTGACTCGACGATGCGCAGGCCCGTCAGCCGGCAATCGGTGAAGGTGCTGCCCAGCAGTCGGCAACCGGTCAGCGTGGCGTCGGCCCAGGACGTGCGGTCGAACGTGCACCCGAGGAAGGACGTGCGCAGATGGTTCGTCGAGTACAGCTCCGACCCGACGAACCGGCACCCGGTGAAGGTGGTGCGCTCGGTCCGGCCGCCGACGAAGACCGCTCCGGAGAAGTCGCAGTCGACGAACGAGACAGCGCCGATCGCGACCTCGCGCAGGTCGACCTCGACGAAGTCCTCGCCCTCGTAGCTGCTCCGGTCCAGGACGAGGACCATCAGCGGGTCGCCGGGGGACAAGCCTTCAGGAGGGAGTCCATCAGTGGAAGAAGTGCCGGACGCCGGTGACGTACATCGACGCACCGGACGCTTCGACCGCGGCCACCACCTCGGCGTCCCGGACGGAGCCACCGGGCTGGACGATGGCCTTGATGCCGGCATCCAGCAGGATCTGCGGCCCGTCGGCGAACGGGAAGAACGCATCCGATGCCGCCACCGACCCCGCGGCCCGGTCGCCGGCCCGCTCGACGGCGAGCCGGCAGGAGTCGACCCGGTTGACCTGGCCCATGCCGATGCCCACGGACGCGGCACCGCTGGCCAACAGGATCGCGTTGGACTTGACCGACCGGCACGCACGCCAGGCGAACGCCAGGTCGGCCATCGTCGCGTCGTCGACAGCTGGTCCGGCGACCAGGGTCCAGCCGGCGGGGTCGTCACCGGGTGCGTCGACCCGGTCGCGCAACTGCGTCAGCACCCCCCCGGAGATGCCACGGAACTCCAGCGGATCGACGGCAGTCTCGGCGGGCATCACCAGCAGCCGGATGTTCTTCTTGCGGGTCAGGATGTCGAGCGCGTCCGGGTCGAAGGCCGGCGCCAGCAGCACCTCGGTGAACACCTCCGCGATCTGCCCCGCCAGGGCGGCGGTGACCGGGCGGTTGACCGCCACCACGCCGCCGAAGGCCGACACCGGGTCACCAGCCAGCGCGCGGCGGTGAGCCTCTTCGACCGCGTCCGGGGCGCCGCCGGGGACGACGGCGATGCCACACGGGTTGGCATGCTTGATGATCGCCACCGCCGGATCGGGGAAATCGCTGACCGAACGCCAGGCGGCGTCGATGTCGACGTAGTTGTTGTAGCTCATCTCCTTGCCGTGCAACTGCTGCGCACCGGCCAGTCCGGGACGCCAGTGCCGGTACAGCGCCGCCCGCTGATGCGGGTTCTCGCCGTAGCGGAGGACCGACTGCCGCTCCCAGGTGGAGCCGGTCCAGCGCGGCCAGCCGTCCGGATCGGGAGCCAGCACGGCATTCATCCAGGACGCCACCGCCACGTCGTAGGACGCGGTGTGCGCGAATGCCTTGGCCGCCAACGCCTGTCGCTCGGCCAGGGTGAAGCCGCCGGCCGTCGCCGCTGCCGAGACGAGCGGGTAATCGGCCGGTTCGACGACGGTGGCGACGCTCGGGTGGTTCTTCGCCGACGCCCGGATCATGGCCGGCCCGCCGATGTCGATCTGTTCGATGCACTCGTCCGGCGACGCGCCGGAGGCCACGGTCGCCCGGAACGGATAGAGATTGACCACCACCAGGTCGAACATCTCGATGCCCAGTTGGTCCAGCTGATCGAGGTGGCTCTGCTTGCGGGTGTCGGCCAGCAGTCCGCCGTGCACCTTGGGGTGCAACGTCTTCACCCGGCCGTCGAGGCATTCCGGGAAACCCGTCACGTCCTCCACCGTCTGCACGGACAGGCCGGCCCCGCGCAGCAGGGCGGCGGACCCACCGGTTGAAACCAGCGCAACGCCTTGCGCGGACAGCGATGTCGCCAATTCCACCAGACCGGTTTTGTCCGAGACGGACAGCAGCGCCCGCCGGAACGGTCGGCGGCCTGCGGATTGGTCAGGTGCCGAGCCGGCACCGGGTGTCGGCTGCTGGGGGGAATCGGACTGCGTCACGGGGTGGACACCCTTCTGCCGTTGATGGTCCAGCCGTGCCGGGCCATCCGGGATACCTGCTGGACCAGCTGTTCGCGCTCGGCCTGCTTGATGCGCTCGAGGAGGATCTCCTCGGTGTCGTCGTCAAGGACAGCGACCGCAACCTGGGCAAGGATCGGGCCGGTGTCGACCCCGGCATCCACCACGAACAACGTGGCACCGGTGATCTTGACGCCGTAGGCGAGTGCGTCACGCGGCCCGTGCATGCCTGGGAACGCCGGCAGCAGGGCGTTGTGCGTATTGATGTAACGACCGGAAAAACGAGCCAGGAACGCCGGTCCGGCGAGCTTGAGGAACCCGGCGGACACCACCAGATCAGGCTGGTGAGCCGCCGTCGCCTCGGTCAGGGCCCGGTCCCACTCGGAACGGTCCGGGTGGTCGCCCACCCGTTCGACGAAGGTCGGAACGCCGGCGTCCCGGGCGATCCCCAGCCCGCCGGCATAGTGCCGGTCGGCCCCAACGGCCACCACCTGCGCGCCGTACCCGGGGCGGTCCTGCGCGGTGAGCAGCGCAGCCAGATTGGACCCTCCCCCGGAGACGAGGACGACCACGCGAAGCGGGTGCGGTGGCGGCGCGAAACGCTGTCGCGCCGGCTCACCGGTGTGCGCTGCTGGCTGGTCGTCGGGGTGCACCTGGGGTCTCTCGTCGTCGCGGCTGGGCCGCCCCAGGGTAGAGGGTCGGCGGCCGGGCCGACGACCGCGCCGGCACCTGCCGGGTGACGGCCCGCTCACGCCCGATGATCACCGCTGACGGACATTCCTGGGCGTGGCGCGCCCGGAAAGGGCCGCGGACGCTGATCATCCGACCGAAAGTGTCCGGCTGGTGATCCGAGCGCGCCCACAGCCGCTGCCATCGTGCTGGACGGGCTCAGCACCGAGGAAGCGGCCCAGTTGCTCGGCGTACCGCGCCCTGGGCGCCCATACGGCTGTCGAGGTGAGCGCGTCGTGTTCGTCCGAGCGGACTGCAACGGTCTCGTGAGCCTGGAACGCGCTCGCAGGCCGGTGCGTGGGTCACCCCCATCGCGGCGAATGGTCAGCCGACCTGCCTTGGCTGCGCGGGCCGGCGGTCGTTCACCCGCATTGCGGCGAACGGTCAGCCGACCTGCCGTGGCTGCGCCGGCGGACGCAGCTGGTCGACCAGGTCGCCATCGGCGGTCGCAGTGGAGTCAGCGAGCACGTCCTCCTCGCGCCGCGTCTGCGGCACCGCCGCAGTGGACTCCTGACCGACCTCCGGCTTCTCGCCGACACCCGGCTTCTCGCTGACGCCGGTCGCCTCGCCGACGCCGGTCGCCTCGCCGACGCCGGTCGCCTCGCTGACGCCGGTCGCCTCGCTGACGCCCGGCGCTTCGCCAACGCCCGGCGCCTCGCTGACCCTGCCGACCCCTGCTTTCTCGCGGACCCAATGCTGGCCGGCGCGCGGCGCCTCGCCTACCTCCTGCTTCTCGTCGGACCCCGGCTTCTCGGCTCGCGGCTTCTCGTCGGACCCCGGCGCCTGCGGAAGCTTCGGCTCCTCGACCCCGGGTGTACCACCTCCAGCAACCGCTTCGCCTCCCGCACCGGGATGCGCGCCGCTGTCGGCATGGTCGATCGAAGCGTCTGGCTCCGTCGCTACGGTCTCGCCGACTCTCTCAGGAACTTCTGCCACCTGATCCGCGGTGGACTCGGCATCCGGTTCGACCGTCGGTTCAGACTCCACGGCAGCAGAGTCGGCAACGTCGCCGGGCCCTGACTCGGTCGACGCAGCGCCTTCCACCGCCGCGGCATCTGCCGGCACTCCGACGCGCCCGACCACGCAGACACCCGAGGCCACTCCGCCGATACCGATCGCTACCACCGCGGAGAAGGCGAGAGGAGGTACCCCCGACGACGCCCACTGCCCGCCGGCCACGCCACCCGCCGCGGCAGCGGCGACCATGCCGAGCACGACGGCTGCGGACACAGCTGCACCGGCCACGGCCAGGAGTCGATCTGCCCGGGTGTCCAGGCGACGGACGGCTCCGCGACCGAGCAGGACGGCGGCCACCAGCGGGAACACCAGCAGGACGAGCGCGGAACCGGGACCCGAACGACCGTCCGGAGCCGCGGTGAGCAGGGAGATGGCCGGCAGCTCGACCGGCGACGAGCCGAACGGCGAGAAATGACCGGAGCCGATGGTGAAACCGACGCCGGTCGCGTAGCCGGCACCCGCGACGACCGCGTTCGGCAGGTAGGCCAGTGACAGCAGGAACATGCCGAACCCACCGGCCGCACCCGGCGCGGCCAGGGTCTGGACGGTCATCGAATCCGCGAACGACCGGACGAGGCCGAGCACCAGTGCCACCGCCCCGCCGGCGAGCACCACGGCGATCACGCCAGCGCCGAGCCGGGCGGCGACCGGTACCCAGCCGGGTAGGCGGGCGAGCAGGTACGGGCGCCACCCGTCGCCCCGGACGAGCAGCGCCATGCCGACGACGACGACCGCAAGCAGTCCAGGGCGCCACCACTGCTCGGCGATCATGGCGCCGGGCGGACCGAGCACAGCGCCGACCACCGTCACCGCAATGGCGTGCACGATTCCTGCGGTCGCCGTGCAGGCCAGCTCCCCGGAACGACCCACTCCGGCCCGGCCCACAGCGCTGACTCCGTAGAGCAGGGCGATGAACACCACCGTGAGCATCAGGGGCGGCACCGTCAGGATGGTGCGGCCGATGGTGAGCGTCATGCCGTTGCCGGCACCGGCGGCGGCGACCCCGGCACGCAGGGCCTGCACGGGACCGGTGGACGAACTGGGCGTGACCGCCCAGAGCACGAGCGCCAGTCCGCACGTGAGGAGTAACCCGGCGACGACCGCGGAGACGGTCCGGACGGCGGTGGCAACCACCACGGCGACGATCGAACCGTTCCGCGGTGCATCGGGGGCCGGCGCGACGTCCACGCGGTCGACATCGGTCAGCGACATGACGCCCACCCTCACACGCAGGAGCGTCAGGGCCCGGTCAGCCACGCCGTGCGCGGGCCGACCGTCCGTCACACCACCTGCTGTGGGCCGCAACCCCGGGCAATGGTCAGAAGCGGACCTGCTGGGTGACGTCCGGAGGCGGCTCGTCACCCTGTCCGTGTTGCGGACGCTGCCCCGGCTGGCCGGGAGCCGCCTCAGCGGGGGGCCGACCGTACGACGGAGGGTCGACGGTGGGCGTCGGTCCGGTACCGGGCTCCGAAGCCGGGGCATCGCCCTGGCTCGGTGCATACGGATTGTAGTCGCTCTGCGGTCCGGCCGGACGGTAGGCCGAGGGCTGGTAGCTGCCGTAGCCCGACGGGTCCGGGGGCGCGGGCTGCTGGTAACCCTGCCCGTACCCGCCGAAGCCCTGGAGGCGCGGGTCGTTCTGTCCGGAGCTCTGTCCGGGGCCGACCTGACCAGGGCCCCCTTGACCCGGGCCGCCCTGACCGGCGCTGGGACCGGGGCCGAACGACGAGGACTGGCCGGGACCGGATCCGCCGGACGAGCCGGAGGAGGAGCCCACCTTGAGTGCAGCGGGCTTGACGGTTCCGGAGTCGGTCAGCCACCAGTAGACGGCCGCAGCGGCCTGCAGGAGCGCCACGATCAGCAGCAGGATCAGGCCCGCACCGCGGCTGTACCCGGCGCCGTAGCTCGAGACACCGGACGTGATGGCACCGATGGCGGCGAGGAGACCGGCGATGGCGAACAGAGCCGTCAGCAGCGGGTACTTGGCGCCCTTGGGTACGACCGCACCCAGGGCGAGCAGACCGACTGCAGCGATCCAGATCGGTAGGTGACCCTGAGAGGCGTACACCGACGGACCGCCGCTGGAGCCCAGCTCGCTGTCGACGCTCAGGCCGCGCAGGAACCCGAAGATGAAGCCGAGCAGGCCGAGTGCGGCGATGATCAGCGGCAAAATGCGGCCGAGGTCGACCGGCTTGCGGGGCGCCTTCGGCGGGCCGCTGCTGTACTGACCGGGACCTCCGGACGGGCCGCCACCCGGACCGGGGCCGTACCCCTGGCCGGGGCCACCCGGTCCACCCGGACCTGGTCCGCCGTACCCGCCGTAGCCGGGCGGGCCGCCAGGTGCGCCCATACCCGGGCCGCCGGGGCCCTGTCCCGGAGGACCGTAGGACGGGCCGGCAGGTCCCCAGGAGGAGGGCGCTGGGCCACCGTAGGACGGCGGGCCCTGCTGGCCGCCGGGCGGCGGAGGATAGGGGCTGCTCATATCGAATCCACCTCATCTGTTGCCGGCGAAGGCATCCGCCGGAACGCGTGCAGAACCATACGAACCTATCCCACGCCGCCCGGCCGCACGCGAAGTTCGGCGCAACACCCGGGCGCTGCGCGAACGGTCAGGCCAGCACCTCGCGCAGCAGTCGCGCGGTCTCCGACGGCGTCTTGCCGACCTTGACGCCGACGGC
>CAXTBG010000115.1:0-9187 GCA_964242105.1 uncultured Nakamurella sp.
CGTCGCCCCACTGGGCGCCGATCAGCACCATCACCGACATGGCACACTCCCTGAGGTCTCAGTCCGCGGCTACCTGCGGCAGCTGCCAGAGGAAGGGTAGTGGGTGGAGAACGTCCGCGTGCTCTGCTGCCGGGCGTCCCAGGAAGAGGTCGAGCCGGCCCTCGCGGCCGCTCTGCGCCGGTGCGCGGGTCGTGAGGTCGACTTCGTCGGACCCCGGCCGGGCAAGCAGGTCGACCCCCTGCTGTCCGGTCGGGTGCTGGTGCTCGGGGACGACGCCGACCTCGCCGCTGTCGTCCTGCGTCTGCTCCGCCGGGACCTGCTCGGCCAGGTGGTCGTCGGATTCGTCACCGGTTCGCCGACCGCGGTGACCCACTTGTGGTCGCTCCCGACGGGGCCGGCCGCGGTCGACCTCGCCATCGGCGGCGATCCGGATCTGGTGCCCTTGGTGCGCGACGACGTGGGCGGGGTGCTGGTCGGCCTGGGCAGGGTGCTGCCCGTCCGCGGCACCGTCTACCTGGACGACCAACGCGTGCTGTCCGGCACGGCCGCCCAGGTGCTCGTGGAACCCGACACCCAACAGGGTCTTGCGGTGACGGTGGTGCCGCGGCGGATCCTGGGCTTCGGCCGCAACAGCCGCACGCTCCGCGGCAGAGCGGTTGCGATCGGCACCACTCCGGCCACGGTGATCAGCGACGACGTGCCCCATCCGCGGGCGATGGACCGGTGGACCTACTACCGGCACACCCAGCCCCTGCGGTTGGTCCGCGGCGTGCTGGGATAGCGGGCCGCGACGCCGTCATCCCAGGTCGGGACGGGGAGCGAGCACCGTCAGGGCAGTAGATCGCCCGGAATCGACGGGTCGGCGTCCAACAGGAAAGCCCGGATGCGCGCCACCTCTTCCTCCTCCTCGAACAGGGCCGCCGCCTGGCCGAGGGCCGACAGCGCACGGAGGAAGCCGCGGTTGGGCTCGTGCGACCACGGCACCGGCCCGGCACCCTTCCACCCGTTGCGCCGCAGCTGATCCAGTCCACGGTGGTAGCCCACCCGGGCGAAGGCGTATCCGGAGACGTCGTCGCCCCGGTCGAGCGCGGCCTCGGCGAGTTCGGCCCAGACCAGGCTCGACGTGGGGTGCCGGCGCGCGACGGACTCCGCCGACTCCCCAGCCTGCAGTTCGGCCTCCGCCGGGTCGACCGGCAGGGTGACGGGCGGCGGTCCGAGAAGGTTGAATCCGGTCATCGCCCCATCCTGCCGGTCGGACGGACGTTTCCCACATCCGGGCCCCCGCCAGCGCTCCCCGGTACCGTCACCCACGGGAACCACCGGAACCATCGGCACCCGTCACCCCCGGGAACCATCGGCACCCGTCACCCACCGAACTGGGCGGCGAGGTTGCGGTCCACCTGCTGGTACTGGAGCCGGGCCTCGTCGACGGCTTCCGCGAGGCTCCGGAGAGCCGCCTGGCGATCCGTCGCCTGGGCGTCCCACCGCGCCTTGTGGAGCTTGAACGCGGTGAGCGCGTCGGCGTCCATGTCGTTGGTCGCCGCGACGCCGGATGCCAGCTCGCCCAGGTGACGCTCGATCCGCCCCCAGGTGGCGACCAGCCCGTCGTGTCCGGCGGACATCGCCGCGTAGTTGGCTCTGATCGTCGTCATCGGTGCCCGCCCGGCAGGGCCGCCGCCAGGTGGTTCTCGGCGTCTGCGAAGCGGTGACCGGTGCTCACCAGGCCGGCGCCGGACCTGATCAGCGAGTCCTTGAGGACGGCCGCCTCGTCCAGGTAGCCCTGCAGGGCGGCAGCGAACCGGGGAGCGGCCGAGTCGGACTGCCAACCGGCTCTGATCTCGTCCAGCAGATCACCCATGCCGGCGATCTCCGTGGCCAACAGGCCCCCGACGTCGGTGACTCCGGCGCCCGCGGCGGCGATCCGTTCCGTGCTGATGGCGATGCCATCCATGTCTTTCCTTCCTTCGTGCAAACTGGTGGTGAACCGGACTGCAGAACGGCCTGCGGGCCGGCGATGGATCCATGGTGCGGCCCGCAGCGACAGCGGGATGGCGGCGGCCGCAAGGTGTGGATGGACAACAGGTATGTGGACAACCGTCCGCTGTAACGACAGGCGGCGCCCGCACAGCCGGACGCCGCACGGACGGCCGGTGGCCGGCTCTGGAGGAGGCTTCTCATGGGACTGCACGTGCTCGTCACCGGTGCGTCGGGCTTCATCGGCACCCGGCTGTGTCCCGCGCTGATCGAGGCCGGGCATTCCGTCCGTGCCATGACCCGAACGCCGGAGAAGTACACCGGCGAGGGCGAACCGATGGCCGGTGACGTGTCCGATCCGGACAGCCTGACGCCGGTCCTGGACGGCATCGACGCCGCCTACTACCTGGTCCACTCGCTGGACTCCGGTGACTTCGTGCAGAAGGACGCCGACGCTGCGAAGGCGTTCGGGGAGGCAGCCGCGGCGGCGGGTGTCCAGCGGATCGTCTACCTGGGCGGCCTCGGTGCCGACGACGAGAAACTGTCGGCGCACCTGAAGTCCCGGCGTGAGGTGGAGCACCTGCTCGGCGCGGCGGGGGTGCCGGTGACCGTGCTGCGGGCGGCCGTGGTGATCGGCCATGGCGGGATCTCCTGGGAGATCACCCGCCAGCTGGTCGCCCACCTGCCGATCATGGTGGCGCCGCGGTGGGTCAACACGCGCACCCAGCCGATCGCCCTGCCCGACGTCATCCGCTACCTGGTCGGCGTGCTGGAGGCTCCGGACGCAGCCGGACAGGTCTACGACGTAGGCGGCCCCGAAGTGCTCCGCTACGTCGACATGCTCAAACGCGCCGCGGTGATCCAGAACAAGCGCGCCCTGCCGCTGTTCATCGTTCCGCTGCTCACGCCCAGGCTGTCCTCGGGCTGGCTGAGCCTGGTCACCGACGTCGACTTCGAGACCAGCCGCAACCTGATCGACTCGATGACCAACGAGGTCGTGGTCCGCGACGGCAACGCGATCCGGAAGCTGGTACCGGGCGATCCGATCGGCTACGACGCGGCCGTGCGGCTCGCGCTGGACGAGCGGGCCAAGGAGTCGGCGCACGCGCAGACCGCGGCATCCGAGGCGGGAACGGGCGAATGAGACCGAACGAGATCGACGCAACCGGCGAGAGCGGACTGCCCGACCGGATCGTCGCGCACCCGGGACCGCAGCCGAACCCCGCCACCAGGCTGTTGAACAGCCGCGTCGGACGGCTGATCCGGCCGTCCCTGATCGACCGCGTCGAGCGGGACCACCAGCAGAGCGATGCCGCCTTCCGACGGCGCCGCATCGTGGTGGCCGTCGTGGTCATCCTCGGCGCCACGCTGCTGGGCATCTCGCTGTCGGTCCGGCCCGACGATCCGGCGTTCTACCCGTTGACGCTGGGACTGGCCGCACTCTGGGTCGCGGGCGGGTTCGTGTCCGGCCCGCTGCACCTGGGGTGGGAGGGCGCCACCCGCGGGATCCGCCGGCCGATCCTGGTACCGGTGCTGCTCGGCCTCGCCGCCGGCGGGGTCTTCGTCCTCGGGGCGCTGCTGGTGCGTGACATCGGCGCGGTGCACCGACTGGTGAACTCCGTCCTGGCACACGCCAAGTTCGGCTCCACCTGGATCGTCCTGGTGATCACCCTGCTGAACGGGTTGGCCGAGGAGGTCTTCTTCCGCGGAGCACTGTTCGCCGCCATCGGGCGGCGGCGGCCCGTGCTCATCTCGACGATCGTCTACACCATCGCCACGCTGGCGGCGGGCAACTTCATGCTGGTCTTCGCCGCATGTGCGCTCGGCCTGGTGCTCGGATTGGAACGGCGGGCGACCGGCGGCATCCTGGCACCCATGCTTACGCACGTGACGTGGTCGGTCGTCATGTTCTTCGCACTTCCGCCGCTCTTCGCCTGACCTGGCTTGGCGTCCACGCTCGGTAATCGTCCGTGGGACAGCAGAGAGGCCCAAGTCGGCATGACTTGGGCCTCTCGGGCTCCGTTCCCCACCCGGCGTGGGCGGAGAACGGGCGTTCAGCGGAAGCGCTTTTCGCGCGTTCTTCCTAGTTCGTCGCCGGTGCGCCGAGGGATGTTACGAATTCAGCGAAGAAACCCAGCGCATTCACATAAATCTGTCTCCGCATCGGCGCCGTTACGGAAGGTCACCAAGGATGGCCGCGTCGACGATCACCCTTTCGCCCGGCCCTCCCACGCCGCCTTCCAGGTCTTCGGCCCGATGACGCCGCTGCCGCCCAGTCCGTTCCGGATCTCGATGTCCTTCGCCGCCGCCAGTGTGTTCGCGCCGTAGTCGCCGGATCCCTTGAGGGGGTACCCGCGGGTGCCCATCTGCATCTGCCAGCAGGCCAGCGAACGGTCGTGTGCTCCGACGGAGAACGACATCCCCGGCCACGCCGGGGCCTTGGCGGCGCCGACCGAACAGGCCTTCGCCGTCAGGCCCGGCCACACGCCGGCGACCGGCGCGGGGGCCGGCTTCGGCGCCGGACCGGCGACTCGAGCGCCCCAGGCGGCCGCCCAGGTTGCGGCATCGATGGCGTCGCGCCGGGGCAGGCCGTACTTGCCCTGCAGGTCGTGGGCAGCGGCCAGGGTGTTGCTGCCGAAGTAGCCGGTGCCGGTGAAGTGCACGCCCCTGCTGTTCATCTGCTTCTGCCAGCAGACGAGCGCCCGGTAGGTGTGGCCGACCGTCAGGGTGGTGCCGCCCCACCTGGGGGCCGACGCCGAGCCGATGCGGCAGTCCTGCGCCGGTGGTGGTGCGGGAGCGACGGTGCCCCCGGTGCCGCCGATGTAGGCGCTGTCGGCCCTGGTCGGCACGACGCCCGACCCGGCGCTGGAATCCTCGCTCAGCCCGACGATGGACGCGCACGACCACGGGGACCAGCCGCGCATCCGGTACAGGTAGAGCGCGCGGTAGTCCTGCTCGGCCGGGCTGGCATCCGCCGGTGACCCGGAGCCGCCGACAGACCGCCAGGTGGACAGGTCGAACTGGTAGGCGCCGTAGTACCCGTTGCCGGTGTCGATGTCGTAGGTGTTGGTGGACTCGCACTGTCGCAGTGCCGCCCAGGCGGATCTCGACGGGTCCGCCGCCGCCGAGCCGGCCAGGAACACCGTGACCGGCGCGACGATGGTGACGATGGTGGTGGCATACAAGACGGCTCTACGCACGAGGCGAGTCCTTCGTCGGCCGCACCCCGCGTTCCGACGACGAACGATTGCCGCAGCAGGCCTCGCCCCGGCCGTCAGCCGGTCAGGGCGGGGTGAGGCGACATCTTCGTTCGCGCGGCGGCGGTGCCTCTTCCCCTTGCCCGACATCGCCGACGACCGCGTACCCGCTCGACCTTGTTCGCTGCCGATCGACACCGGTGAACGCAGCGGGAAGCCGCCACCGGAGCGCGCACCGGGGCGGTGCGCCCTCCCACCGTAGTTCACCAGTCACACAAGTCACAAGATTCCCAGCAAACACACTAGATCGCTGGGACGCCGCGATTCGTTACCGACACGCCGATACTTGCCGACGGTGCGTGCCGTGCGTGCCGCCCCCGGTGCAGGAGCGACAGACCGACGACCGCGCGCACCCGCTCCCAGGCCTACCCCGCGCCTGGCGCAGGAGCGTCAGACCTCCCGGCGGCCGCACCTGGTCTATTTCGCACCCGGCGCGGGAGCGTCAGACATCCCGCCGCCCGCACCCGCTCCCAGGCCTACTTCGCACCCGGCGACGTACCGGCCGAACCGAGCTGCTGGCAGGCCTCGACGACACGGGCCGCCAGCCCGGCCTCGCCCAGCTTCAGGTAGGAGCGCGGGTCGTAGGCCTTCTTGTTGCCGACCTCGCCGTCGATCTTGAGCACGCCGTCGTAGTTGTTGAAGAAGTGCCCGACGAGCGGGCGGGTGAAGGCGTACTGGGTGTCGGTGTCGATGTTCATCTTGACCACGCCGTAGGACACCGCCTCGGCGATCTCCTCGGCGGAGGACCCCGACCCGCCGTGGAACACCAGCGCGAACGGCTTGGAACCGGCGGGCTGCCCGAGGTGTTCGGCGAGCGCGTCCTGCCCTTCACGTAGGACGGAGGGCCGCAGCTTGACCCCGCCGGGCTTGTAGACGCCGTGCACGTTGCCGAACGTCGCGGCCACGATGTACGACTCGTTCGTCGGTACGCCCAGCGCCTCGACGGTGGAGACGAAGTCCCCGGGCGCGGTGTAGAGCTTGTCGTTGATCTCGTGCGCGACCCCGTCCTCTTCGCCGCCGACGACGCCGATCTCGATCTCCAGGATGACGTTCGCGGCCTTGGTGAGCGCCAACAGTTCCTTGGCGATGTCGAGGTTCTCGTCGAGCGGGATCGCCGAGCCGTCCCACATGTGCGACTGGAACAGTGGGTTGCCGCCGCTCCGGACCCGCTCGGCGGAGATCTCCAGCAAGGGCCGGACGAACTTGTCGAGTTTGTCCTTCGGGCAGTGGTCGGTGTGCAGGGCGACGGTGACGTCGTACCTGTCGGCCACGACCTTGGCGAACTCGGCCAACGCCACCGCACCGACCACCATGTCCTTGACGGCGGTCCCGGACGCGAACTCGGCGCCACCGGTGGAGACCTGGATGATGCCGTCGCTGCCGGCGTCGGCGAACCCCTTGATCGCTCCGTTGATGGTCTCCGATGAGGTCACGTTGATCGCGGGGTAGGCGTATCCGCCCTCCTTCGCGCGATCCAGCATGGCGGCGTAGGTCTCGGGCGTGGCGAGGGGCATGGGGATTTCCTTCTCTTCGTCGAGTCTGGTCCAGCGGCAGCCGAAGCGGCGACGGGGCTCATTATCGCCCATCAACGGGACCGGCCGGCCATCGCCCCGACCGGTCGCACGCCCGGATCGAAACGATTCGACAAGATGCTTCGACAGGCGCACAATCGGAGCCGTGGACACCGCGGTCCCCGTACCTGCTTCCACAACCAGCACCAGGAGACCAGCAATGCCCCGCGCGCTCGTCGCACTCGCCATCGGCGCCTTCGCCATCGGCAGCACAGAATTCGTCGTCATCGGACTACTCCCGCAGATCGCCGCCACCCTGTCGGTCAGCGTCCCGGCCATGGGGATCCTGATCACCGCCTATGCGCTCGGCGTCATGGTCGGCGCACCCACCCTGACCGCCCTGTCCAGCCGGCTGACCACCCGCCAGACGCTGATGGCCCTGATGGCCGTGTTCGTCGTCGGCAACGTGCTGTCCGCGATCGCCCCGTCGTACGGGGTGCTGCTGGGCGCCCGGGTGTTCACCGCGCTGGCCCATGGGTCGTTCTTCGGCGTCGGCGCCATCGCCGCCCGGCGTGCGGTCGTCCCGGAACGGGCCACCCAGGCGATCTCGTTGATGTTCCTCGGACTGACCGTCTCGAACGTTATCGGTGTCCCGGGCGCCACCTGGTTGGGCCAGCACATCGGGTGGCGGCTCATCTTCGTCGGGATCGCCGCAGTGGGCGTGCTCACCGTCGTCGCGCTGCACGCCTGGCTGCCCGACGACGACATCCGCCTCGACCTGCCGACCGAGCTGGCCGCCTTCCGCCGCAAGCAGGTCTGGCTGGGCCTGGGCATCACCACGATCGGGTTCGGCTCGCTGTTCGCGGTCTACAGCTACATCAGCCCGATCCTCACCGATCTGGCCGGCGTCAGCCAGAACGGCGTGACCGTGGTGCTGGTGCTGTTCGGGCTAGGTACCACGGCGGGCGCGCTGCTCGGTGGCCGGCTGGGCGACCGGTACGGCCTGCGGGCGGTGGCGGTCGGGCTGTTCGCCATCACCGGCCTGCTGGCCCTGTTCACGGTGACCTCGCACAACGCGGTCACCGCGACCGCGACACTCGTGATGTTCGGTGTCGTCGGCTTCGCGCTCGGGCCGATCGTCCAGAACCGGATCATCGAGGCGGCCGGCGCCGGCGGCAGCATGGTGTCGGCGGTCAACCAGGGGGCCTTCAACATCGCGAACGCCATCGGGGCCGCCGGCGGCGCCTACGTCATCAAGCTGGGCTTCGGGCTGACCGGCACGATGTGGGTAGGCGCGCTGCTCGCCGCGGCGGGCGGCGTGATGGTGCTGTTCGCAGTCGTCACCGACCATCGCCGGAAGACCGCCGGAGCGGCCGACGTGCGGGAGAGCGTGCTCGCCGGGTCCTGACCGGGCCCGGCCCGCCAGGCTCAGGCTCGGTGGCCGGTTCCGCGTCAGGGCGGGTCAGCGAGCCGGCAGCGGTGCGTCCGAGTGGCCGGCGGGGTCAGACGACAGCGCTGCACCGCGGCCCGGCGGTCGTCCGCCTGCTGATCAGGCCGGGATTGAGCCGCACGACCTCCGGCTCGTGGGCCTGGGCGATGCGCACGTGGTCGAGCAGCATGCGCGCCGCGATCCGGCCCTGCTCGCGAACGGGCTGCCCGATGGTAGTGAGGTCGAACAGGTATGACAGGTCGTGGTTGTCCACGCCGATCACGGACAGGTCCTCCGGCACCCGGATGCCATGCCGCCGCGCGGTGTGCAGCACGCCCATGGCGACCTCGTCGGAGACGGCGAACACCGCGGACGGCATGCGGTCCAGATCGCCGCCGGCTTCGGCCCACAGCGAGTCCAGCGCACGGGACCCGGCCTCCACGGCGAAGCCGGTCATCCCGATCAGGCGGGGGTCGACGGCGATGCGGTGTTCCAGCAGCGCCTTCTCGTAACCGCGCTCGCGGTCGGCGGCCACCAGGAATCCGTACATGTTGTCCGGATCGCGGCCGAGGAACGCGATCCGGCGGTGCCCCAGTTCGAGCAGGTGGCGGGTGGCGAGGTAGCCCACCTCCACGTCGTCCACCAGGACGCCCGGGACGCCGGGGATGGTGGAGCCCACCGTCACCAGCGGGACCCGGAGGTCACGCAACGAGGACGGTTGAAGGCCGAGCGGGACGTTGAGCCCCAGCACGCCGTCGACCCGCTTGTGCAGCGCCCTGGTATCGACCGCGGGCGCGGTCGGCCCCGCGTTGGCGCCGAGCGGATAGAGCAGTGTGTCGTAGCCCTGCTCGCTGACGACGTCCTGGGCACCCTCGATGACCGCGATGAAGAACCATCGGGAGATCCACGGCGCCATCACGCCGATCGCGCTGGTGCGGCCCGTCGTCAGCGCCGCAGCCGAGGGCGAGGCGACGTAGCCCAGCTCGGCGGCGGCGCGCTCGACGTTCAGCCTGGTG
>CAXTBG010000116.1:0-1146 GCA_964242105.1 uncultured Nakamurella sp.
GACCTGTCCGGCCGGCCGTTCTCGGTGCACGTGGGCGAGCCGGAATCGATCCTGGGGTTCACCGTCGGGAACAACTACCCGGTGGTGCTCAACCGGCACGTGTTCGACTCGCTGGCGTTCCACGCCCGGATCGCGCTGCACGTGCGGGTGCTCTACGGCCGGGACCCGCACCACATCTGCGAGGCGCAGTACAAGGCGGTGGCCAGGGCGTTGCGCGCGGCGGCCGAGCCCGACCCACGGGTCGGCGGGATCCCCTCCACCAAGGGCGTGCTGTGAACTGGTTCGCCTATGTGTTGATCGTGCTCGGCGGTTTCCTGGTCGGTGGTGTGCTGTCGTTGTGGCGCAACGGTTCCCGTATCGGCGCCGGGTTGATGGCGCTGTTTGCCGTAGGCTGCGTCGCCGGAGGTGTGCTGTGGCTGGTGTAGTGATCCTGGACTACGGGTCGGGCAATCTGGCTTCCGCCGAGCGGGCTTTGAAGCGCACCGGTGCCGATGTCGTCGTGACCGACGACTTCGAGGCGGCACTGGAGGCCGACGGCCTGGTGGTGCCGGGGGTCGGCGCGTATGCGGCCTGCATGGCGGGACTGAAGTCGGTGCGCGGCGACCGGATCATCGGGCGGCGGCTGGCCGGGTCACGGCCCGTGCTGGGTATCTGCGTCGGCATGCAGGTGCTGTTCGAATCCGGCGTGGAACACGGCGAGCAGACCGACGGCGTCGGCGAGTGGCCGGGCACGGTGGAGAAGCTGCAGGCACCGATCGTGCCGCACATGGGCTGGAACACCGTGACACCGGGCGAGGGGTCGACGCTGTTCGCCGGGCTCGACCCGGACACCCGGTTCTACTTCGTGCACTCCTACGCGGTGCGGAACTGGGAGCTGGTGGCCAGCGGGAAGTTCCGGCCGCCGGTGGTGACCTGGGCCGAGCACGGCGGCGACACCTTCGTGGCCGCCGTCGAGAACGGGCCGCTGTCGGCGACCCAGTTCCATCCGGAGAAATCCGGTGACGCCGGCGCCGAAGTGCTGACGAACTGGGTGGCGACGCTCTAGTCCCGCGGTGTTCCGGAGGCTCCTGGCCGCTCGTGTTCCCTCCCCTCGCTCGCGCATCACGCCAGCCGCTCGCCGTGCGCCGCGAGCGGCTGGCTTGCCAC
>CAXTBG010000116.1:1246-9182 GCA_964242105.1 uncultured Nakamurella sp.
CGCTCGCGCATCACGCCAGCCGCTCGCCGTGCGCCGCGAGCGGCTGGCTTGCCACACGAGCGGGTGGCATCAACGCGAGCGGCTCGCCCGGAAGGCGGCGACGCTCTAGTCCCGCGGTGTTCCGGAGGCTCCTGGCCGCTCGTGTTCCCTCCCCTCGCTCGCGCATCACGCCAGCCGCTCGCCGTGCGCCGCGAGCGGCTGGCTTGCCACGCGAGCGGGTGGCATCAACGCGAGCGGCTCGTCCGGGAGGCGCTAGTCCTGCCGGCGCAGCCGAACTGCTCTATGCTCGAACCTGTGTTCGAGCCGGATCGTCAACAGGTACTGGCCGATCTGCGCCGTCGCATCTCGGGTTCGGCCGGCGCGAAGGTGCTCACCACGTTGACCACCCCAGCTGTCGTTGCGGTGGCCGCGCCGGCGGCTGCCTCGGCGTCGGCCTCGGTCGGTTCGGCTGTACCTGCGTCCACTGTGGTCGGCCCTGCTGAGGCCGGTAGCGGGTCGGTGCTGACGGTGCCCGGCCCGCTGGCGGAGGTACTGCCCCGCGGCGGGATACCCGCGGGTTCGGTGGTCGCGCTGGCTGGTTCGGGTGGAACGACCAGCTTGCTGTTCACGCTGCTGGCGGCACCGGCGAATGCCTGGTCTGCGCTGGTCGGGATGCCCGACGTCGGGCTGCTGGCCGCCGCCGAGCTGGGCGTCGAGCTGGACCGGCTGGCGATGATCCCCGACCCCGGACCCGATCTGCTGCAGGTGCTCTCGATCCTGGCCGACGGGGTGGACATCATCGCGGTCGCGCCGGCCCGGTCCAGCGGCTCGGGCGGCTCGGTCGGCCTCGGGGCCACGCCGGCGCGGATGCGCGTGCTCACCGCCCGGCTGCGGCAGAGCGGTGCGGTGCTGCTGGTGACAGGCCCGATGCCCGGCGCCGATCTGGTGCTGGACTGCCGGGTGGAGGGCTGGACCGGCATGGGCCGCGGGCACGGCCGGCTGCGGCACCGCGAACTGGTCGTCGAGGTCAGCGGCAGGGGTGCGGCGGGCCGGTCCCGCTCTGCCGTGCTGCATCTGCGCAGCGATCGGTCGAAGGTCGACGTCAGCGCCGGTGTGGTGGCCGATGTCCAGCGTTCCGTCGCCGACGCCGGTTAGAACGCGTCCGTGGAAGCGTTCTCGGCGCCCTCACCCACCGGTGGGTCCACCGTGCACCTGCTGGGACCACCGAGCATCTCGTTCGTCCACCGAGCATCTGCTCGATCACGTCGAGCGGCTGCGGCGTGGCAACACCAGGTGCGGCGTGGCAACAACAGGTGCGGCGTCCGGCCGGTGCGGATCAGGCTGACAGCGACCACCAGAGAACCGTAGCCGAACCGTCGGACAGGCCCTGCGCGTAGGAACTCGGCGACTCCAGTCCCACCAGTCACATGAGGGCCTCGTTGATCAGCGCGAGGCTACTTGATCAGCGCGGGAGGGGAGGGGTGCGACGATGATGGGCACGGACATGCAGCTCGGAGCGGTGGCGCACCGGGCGGCTCCCCGGTCGACGAGGAGACCGGTCGGCGTTGTTCACGGTGACGTCCTGACGACCGCTCAGCCCGTTGCCGGCACAGCCTCGGATGTATGGGCTCCTACGAATCGGAAACGACCCTCCTGCTGCCTCGACCCTCCGACGAACAACCGTTTCAACTCGCCCGGGGGTGGCCGCCGGCCGGCCTTTCCACCGTCCAGATACTTCTGGCAGCTGACAGGGCGCGGAGCAGCAACTGAATCATTTGTCTGCACCGGTGAGAAGTGGTGCAACCGCTGCTACAGATGGATGCCGGTTCGGAGCACGGTCTGCTCGATGATCGTCAGGACCGCCAGCAGCACCAGACCGGCGTAGGAGAACCGCACGGTGGCGCCCGGCACGCCGTAGCCAGCAGCGCGGTCGCGCCGGGAAGCGTAGAGGCCGACCAGGGGAGCGACGAACCCGGTGGCCAGAAGTGCGAGGGGAAAGGCGGGGACCGTCAGGATCAACACGGCGACACCGCCCAGGAGCCACGCGAACAAGCCGAGCGAGAACATCTGGGGCCGCAGGGGGTGGTCACTATCGGTCAACGCCAGGAAGAAGGGGAGCGCGACCCTGGCGAGAAAAAGGATACCGGCAGCGCCGATGACGAACGAGATCCACTGCAGCGCACCGTTGTTGACACCAGCGGACGTCAGCACCACGCCGATGTCCCCATCGGAGAAGAATGGGGCGGTGATGAGGTAACCGAAAAATGTGGCCATTCCCAGAATGCCGAGCCACAGAGTGAGGTACCGGAGGTAACCCTGGCCGCGCAGGGGACGATGAACGACCCACAGGAACAAGGCGCCGACGATCAGGCTCACGACAGGGCCGGCCCCCGCTATCACGCCCATCGCCGTGCGCCCCGAGGCGATGTCTTCCTCGTGCAGCCCGTAGACGGTGGGATGCAGTCCATAGAGGAGTCGTGCGGTGAGGCCGTGTGCGAACTCGTGCACCATCAGGGTCACAAAGCTCGCGGCAGCGTACGCCGAAGCAGACTGGAGCAGGCGGGTTCCGTCGATCTGCTTCATTGCTCGACGGTACTTTCACCGCGGTCCACACGTCCAGCCTTACGCGCCAAGACGTTCCGTGCGACTCGACACCCTGCGTTGCGTGCTCGCTGTTGTTGCTGCTTGGGCCGGGCCGCGCAGCTGTCCTGACACGGCGCACCTGATGTGTTCACCGCGCACCTGTTCGATGCCGTCGAGAAGGTGCAGCGTGGAACGAGAAGGTGCGGCGTGGAGCGAGGAGGTGCTGCGTGACCCGCGGCGTGACCGGGCTTCTGTCAAGCGGGCCTCAAGAGCACCCGCAAAGGCAACTCGCCGCCACGAACGAGTGAAAATTCGGACTTCTGTCCCACCCTTCACAGTCGAAACAGCACTGTCGGACACCTGTTCTAGTCTCGAACAAAGGTTCGATCCAGGCTCGAAGGGGGGCTCATGCTCGTCAAGAACGTCAGCGGCAGCACCGACAGCACCGGCAGCACCGACCCATCGACGAGTACTGACCGCGTCCCCAGAATCGATCGCGCCCGCATCATGGTGATCTGGTGCCCGGACTGGCCGGTGGTCGCCGGTGCCCGGCAGGCCAGGAAGTCCTCGTCCGACCCCGCGGCCGTGTTCTCCGCGAACCGCGTGCAGACCTGCAACGCTGCGGCCAGGGCGGAGGGTATCAAGGTCGGTCAGCGACGTCGCGACGCCCAGTCCCGGTGTCCGGACCTGTTGGTGCTCAAGGTGGATGCCGACCGTGATGCCCGTCTGTTCGAACCGGTGGTCGCCGCCGTCGAATCGGTGGCGCCCGGGGTGGAGGTGCTCCGACCAGGGCTCATCGCCTGCTCCTCCCGGGGACCGGGGCGCTACTTCGGCAGCGAGACCGCCGCCGCCGAGGCGGTGGTGGACATCGTCGAAGCCCTCGATGCGGAGTGCTCGATCGGCATCGCCGACTCGCTGTCGGTGGCGGTGCTGGCCGCCCGGCAGGTCACCATCGTTCCGGTGGGCGGCTCCGCCGCGTTCTGCGCCCGGCTGCCCATCACCGAGTTGGCCAGGGATCCGGCGATCGCGCCGCCGGAGCGGGCGGAGCTAGTGGATCTGCTGATCCGGCTGGGCATCACCACCGCGGGAGCGTTCGCGGCGCTGCCGGATGCCAAGGTGGCGACTCGGTTCGGCGCCGACGCCGTCGTCGCGCATCGCCTGGCCAAGGGGCTGACCGAGCGCGGGATGTCCCGCCGGGACATCCCGCAGGAGTTGGCCGTGGAGCAGGAGTGCGACCCGCCGCTGGACCGGGTGGACGCGGCCGCCTTCGCGGCCCGGGCACTCGCCGAACGGTTCCACGCCAGGCTGGCCGACGCGGGCCTGGCGTGTACCCGGCTGGCGATCAGCGCGACCACCGACCGGGGCGGCCGGCTGTCGCGGATCTGGCGGTGTGCCCGGCCGCTCACCCCGGCGGCCACCGCCGACCGGCTGCGCTGGCAACTCGACGGTTGGCTCACCGCCGGCAGGACGATCAAACCGGACGACCCGGCCGGCGAGTTCGATGGTGACAGCGGCCCCGGTGCCATCACGATGCTGCGGCTGGAACCCATCGAGGCGGTGGGCGCGGGGTTGGTGCAGTACGGCCTGTGGGGGTCCGACGGTCTGGACGACCAGCGGGCCGGTTGGGCCTTCGCCAGGGTGCAGGGCCTGCTCGGGCCGGAATCGGTGCTGACGCCGGTGCGTTCCGGCGGCCGGGGGCCGGCCGACCGGATCACCCTGCTGCCCTGGGGCGAGGAGAAGGTGCCGGACCGCGACCCGGCCGCCCCGTGGCCGGGCGCGTTACCGGCGCCGACACCTACCCGGCTGGCGCCGGTGACGGCGACGGATACCGCGGTGACCATGGTGGACGAGCACGGGGCGCCGGTGGAGCTCACCGACCGCGGGGTGCTGACCGGGTCGCCGGCGCGCCTGCATGGCCGGTCCTTCGACACCTGCTGGATCCGGGGCTGGGCCGGGCCGTGGTTGTTCGACGAGAGGTGGTGGCTGGCCGAGGTGCCCCTCCCGGTCGTCCCGATCGCGGGTCAGATCCCGTCGGCGGCAGCGGGTCTCGCGCCATCGCCCGAGCCACCCGAGCCCATCCGGGCAGGCCCGTACAGCTGGGGGCCGGGGGATTCGGGATACCGGCACCCCCCGCCCACCGTGACGGTGCCCACCCAGGTCACCACGCCGGCCCGGCGCCGCGCGCGCCTGCAGGTGCTCACCGACACCGGCGCGGCGCTGTTGCTGGTGTTGTGCACCGACGGTTGGCAGGTCGAGGGGGTGTACGACTGATGGGCTGGTCCAATCCACCGGTGTCCTGGCGCGAGCTGGAACGCGCGCTGTCCGGTCTGCCGCCGCTGGCGGGCAGGGGGCCGCGTGACCTGCGCGGCGACCTGGGCCGCCGGCGCGCGCCGGTGCTGCAGCCGATCCGCCACCAACCGGAGATCTCGGTCCCGTATGCCGAGCTGCACTGCCATTCCGCGTTCAGCTTCCTCGACGGTGCCTCCACTCCGGAAGCCCTGGTGGACGAGGCGGTCCGGCTCGGTCTGGAGGCGCTCGCGATCACCGATCACGACGGTTTCTACGGCGTGGTGCGCTTCGCCGAGGCGGCGAGGGACACCGGGCTGCGCACGCTCTACGGTGCCGAGCTCTCGCTGGGTCTGCCGGCCGGGCAGCAGGGCATACCCGACCCGGTCGGCCAGCACCTGCTGGTGCTGGCCCGCGGTCAGGAGGGGTACCGCCGGCTCGCCTGGCAGATCAGCACGGCGCAGCTGCGCGGCGGCGAGAAGAACCGGCCGATCTACGATTTCGACGAACTGGCCGCCGCCGCCGCCGGGCACTGGCTGGTCCTCACCGGCTGTCGCAAGGGCTGCGTGCGGCGGGCCCTGGCCAGGGGCGGCCCGGCGATGGCCCGGCAGGAGGTACTGCGGCTGGTCGAGGCGTTCGGTGCCGACAACGTCGCCGTCGAGCTGACCTGCCACCAGCAGCCGACCGACGACGAGGACAACGACGAACTGGCCGCCATCGCCACCGATCTCGGTCTTCCGGTGGTGGCCACCACCGGTGCGCACTACGCCCGGCCGCACGGCGCGCGACTGGGGTCGGCGATGGCCGCGGTCCGGGCCAGGCGCAGCCTGGACGAGGCCGACCCGTACCTGCCGGCCGGCCCGGGTGCCCACCTGCGCTCCGGGGCGGAGATGGCCCGGCTGTTCGCCCGCTATCCCGACGCCGTGGCGAACGCCGCCCGGATCGGCCGGGAGTGCGCCTTCGACCTGATGCTGGTGGCTCCGCAGCTACCGCCGTTCGACGTCCCGCCCGGGCACGACGGGAACAGCCACCTGCGTGCCCTCACCCTCGCCGGCGCAGCCCGGCGCTACGGCTCGCCGCAGGACAATCCGGACGCCTACGAGCAGCTGGAAAAAGAACTCAACATCATCAGCAATCTTCACTTCGCCGGCTATTTTCTCATCGTCCACGACATCGTCCAGTTCTGCGAACAGCAGAAGATTCTGTGCCAGGGCCGGGGTTCGGCCGCCAATTCCGCGGTCTGCTACGCCCTGCGCATCACCGCGGTCGACGCGGTGAAATACGGATTGCTGTTCGAGCGCTTCCTGGCGCCTGAACGCGACGGCCCACCGGACATCGACGTCGACATCGAGTCCGACCGCCGGGAGGAGGTGATCCAGCACGTCTACCGGAAATACGGCCGCGAGAAGGCGGCACAGGTGGCCAACGTCAATACCTTTCGCCCGAAGATGGCGGTGCGCGACATGGCCAAGGCTCTCGGGCATTCCCCCGGACAGCAGGACGCCTACTCCAAGCAGCTGGACGGCTGGACCCCGCTCGCCGCGCAGATGCAGCAGGAGGGCAAACAGCACAGCATTCCGCTTGACGTACTGGAACTCGCCGGAAGGATCCAGGACTATCCACGGCACCTGGGCATCCATTCCGGTGGAATGGTGATCTGCGACCGGCCGGTCGGCGAGGTCTGCCCGGTGGAATGGGGGCGGATGCCCAACAGATCGGTGCTGCAGTGGGACAAGGACGACTGCGCCGTCATCGGGCTGGTCAAGTTCGACCTGCTGGGCCTGGGCATGCTGTCCGCGCTGCACTACGCGGTCGACCTGGTGCGCGAGCACGAGGGCATCGAGATCGATTTCGCCACACTCGATCTGGAGGAGCCGGCGGTCTACGAGATGCTGCGCCGCGCCGACTCGGTGGGCGTCTTCCAGGTCGAGTCCCGGGCGCAGATGGCGACCCTGCCCCGGCTCAAGCCGCGGACCTTCTACGACCTGGTCGTCGAGGTGGCGCTGATCCGTCCCGGCCCCATCCAGGGCGGCTCGGTGCACCCGTACATCCGGCGCCGCAACGGGTTGGAACAGGTCGTCTACGACCATCCGGTGATGGAGCGGTCGCTGTCCAAGACCCTCGGCATCCCGCTGTTCCAGGAGCAGCTGATGCAGCTGGCCGTCGACGTCGCGGGTTTCGACGCGGGCGAGGCCGACCAGCTGCGGCGGGCGATGGGCGCCAAGCGGTCCAGCGCCAAGATGGAGAAGTTGAAGACCCGGCTCTACGACGGCATGGCGAACCTGCACGGCATCACCGGCGCCTCCGCCGACCGGATCTACGAGCGGTTGCTGGCGTTCGCCAACTTCGGGTTCGCCGAATCCCACGCGCTCTCGTTCGCCGCGCTGGTGTTCTACTCGTCCTGGCTCAAGCTGCACCACCCGGCCGCCTTCACCGCGGCGCTGCTCCGGGCCCAGCCGATGGGTTTCTACTCGCCGCAGTCGCTGGTCGCCGACGCCCGCCGGCACGGCGTCACCATCCGCCGGCCCGACCTCAACGCGTCGAAACAGCACGCCGATCTGGAACCCGGTCCCGGCGGCGCACCGGCCATCCGGCTGGGGCTGGGCGGCATCCGGACCATCGGCGCCGACCTTGCCGACCGCATCGTCGAGGCGCGTCCGGCGACGGGCTACCGGGACATCGACCAGCTCACCCGGGCGGTCACCCTGACCAGTGCGCACGCCGAGGCGCTGGCCACCGCCGGTGCCCTGGACGCGCTGACCCTGAGCGGCGAGCAGCCGCTGGGCACCGACCGCCGGCGCGCGCTGTGGGCGGCCGGGGCGGCGGCGGGGGAGCGGGCGGGGACGCTGCCGGGCACCATGGTCGGGCTGGACGCGCCGGCACTGCCGGGAATGAGCGACATCGAGCTGACGGTGGCCGACATCTGGGCGACCGGCATCTCCCCGGCGGCCTACCCGACCGAGTTCTCCAGGCAGCGGCTGGACCGGCTCGGCGTGCGGACGGCGAAACAGCTGGCGACGGTCGAGCACGGCACCCGGGTGCTGGTCGCCGGCATGGTCACCCACCGGCAACGCCCGGCCACCGCCTC
>CAXTBG010000117.1:0-8799 GCA_964242105.1 uncultured Nakamurella sp.
TCCGCACGTAGACCGGTGCGCCGTACTGCTCGAGCGCCTTCTCCACGGTCACCACTGCCCGGTCGACGCCCGCGCAGTAGCCACGGGGGCGGGCCAGCAGAACTCTCTTGGTCGGCGCGGTAGGCATGTCTGCCATGGTAGGCGGCCGGCCGGTGGCCACCCGCTCGTCGAAGGCCGGGGCCGCCTGGTGAGCCGCCCGATGAGCGCCGGAGTTCCCGGATGCGGCACCCTTGAGGGCATGGCTCTCACCCTGCCCCTTGGAATTCGCGTTGCTGCCGGCCTGCTCGGGACGGCGATCGACCGACTCGGCACGCTTCCCGGCGAATTGCCCGGCCTGGTCGTGTCGGCCGCCGGTCAGGCGCTGCGCACCTCGATGCGGGTCCGTCAGGAGATTGCCGAGTTGGCCACCCGGGGTGACGACCTGCTCGCCCCGCTCACCGGCCGATCGCAGGAGCACCCGCCGTGGGCCACCTTCGACGAGGACGACGACGAGCCCCCCACCCCCGGCCGGAGCACGCGGTCCGGCGCCGGAACCGACACCGCAGAGGACGACCCCTGGACCGCGGGGCGACCGGTCGTGCAGCCCGACAGCGTGGCAGGCGCGGGTGGTCCGGCCCAGCGCATCGTCGAGGACGACCGGACGGGATCGGTCCCTGATCTGTCCGCGCCGATCGGCGTCACCCCGCTGGCCGCGATGGAAGGACCGGACGCCCAGCGGGAGCTGGCCGAGCCAGGACTGGCCGAGGCCGGCCTGACGACCGCCGCGTTCGTCGTGGGCACCGGCGCCGCTCCTGAGGTGACCCTGGCCGGACGCGAGCCGGGCGATGTCGTCTCCACTGCCGCCGGCGCCGGGGTCGCGGCAACCGACACGATCCCCGTGACGGGCGGCGACCGCACCGATTCCGACGTAGTGGCGGAGTCGACGGCGTCCACTGACCCGGTGGACCTCGTCGACGGCAGTGGAGACGCCGGCGACCAGACATCGGTGTTCGGTGGGGCGGTGTCCGGCGGGCCGGCGTCCGCCCGGTCGACGACGCCGCGGGCGCGGAACACCCGGGCGACGATCAAGAGCGATCACCAGCTCACCATCGCCGAGCTCAAGGAGCGCCTCCAGGGGATGGACGTGGCAGCGGTCCGCGCGCTGCTCGCGCAGGAGGAGACCGGACCGAACCGGGCGGCCTACCTGACGCTGCTGGGCAACCGGCTGATGACCCTGCAGCACGACGACCGGTGACCGGGCCGGAGCTGCAGGCACCGGCGCCGAGCCGGCCCCTGCGGGCCGGTGACACCACCCGGGAGAATCCGTGGCCGGTGCGCGCCCTGTCGCAACGGATGGCCGAGTACGTGTCGAAGGCGCCGGCGGCGTGGATCGAAGGGCAGATCGCGCAGCTGAGCGTGCGCCCCGGCGCCACTGTCTTCCTGACGTTGCGCGATCCGTCGGTCGACCTGTCGCTGCAGGTCACCTGCTCGAAGGCCGTGCTGACCTCGCTGCCGACGCCGCCCACCGAGGGCTCCCGGGTGGTGGTGCACGGTCAGTTCGAGTTCTATCCGGCGCGCGGATCGCTGTCGTTCCGAGTGGACCAGCTGCATCCGGTGGGGCTGGGCGAACTGCTCGCCCGGCTGGAGCGGCTGCGCAGGCTGCTGGCCGCGGAGGGCCTGACGGCTGCCGCCCGGAAGAAGCCGCTGCCCTTCCTGCCGAGGACGGTCGGGTTGATCACCGGGCGCGCCAGCGCGGCGGAGTCCGACGTGCTGGCCAACGCGCGGGCCCGTTGGCCGGCCGTGCGCTTCCGCGTCGAGAACACCGCGGTGCAGGGGGTGACCGCGGTGCCGCAGCTCGTCGAGGCGCTGCAGCGGCTCGACCGCGACCCGGCCGTCGACGTGATCGTGCTGGCCCGGGGCGGCGGCAGCGTGGAGGATCTGCTGCCGTTCTCCGACGAGGCGCTGTGCCGGGCTGTGTCGCAGTGCCGCACGCCGGTGGTCTCGGCCATCGGGCACGAGCCCGACCACCCGATCGTCGACGACGTGGCCGACGTCCGGTGCTCGACGCCGACCGATGCCGGGAAGCGCGTCGTACCGGATGCGACGGCCGAGTCGCGGGCGGTCGACCAGCTGCGGGCCAGGGCGCGACGGGCGCTCACCGGTTGGGTGGACACCGAGGCCGCGCGGTTGGCCCGACTGACTTCAGCTGCGGTACTGCGCGATCCGCTGGCTCCGCTGGACCGAAGGGCCGACGAGGTCGCCCGGGCCCGCCAGCGGTGTCGCGTCGTCATCGGTACCGCTCTCGACGGGATCGCCCGGGATCTGGCACATCGGCGGGCACAGTTGCTCGCGCTGGGGCCCGCCGCCACGCTCGCCCGCGGCTACGCGGTGGCCCAGGTCGATGGCGCCGTGCTGCGCTCGACCTCCCAGGCTCCATCCGGCACGGGGTTGCGCATCCGCGTGGCGGACGGCGCCATACTGGCGATCAGCTCCGGCGCGGAACCCGAAGGGAGTTCGTCCCGATGACGCAGAACGCCGTGCCTGGTGATCCGGCGCAAGGGAGAACCTCATTGTCCCGTCAGGACACAGCTCCGGACGCCCTGCACACCTCCACAGCAGCGGACGCCGTGCAGGCCGAGGTCGCCACCTACGAACTCGCGCGGGACGAACTGGCCGCCGTGGTGTCGAAGTTGGAGTCAGGTGGGCTCAGTCTCGACGAGTCACTGACGCTGTGGGAGCGAGGCGAACACCTCGCCGCGGTGTGCAACCGATTCCTGGAGGGCGCGCGGGAGCGGGTGGAAACGGCTCTGGCCCGGGCCGACCATTCCTGACCCCGGGCCGACCAGTCCTGACGCAGCGCCGGCCGCCGTACCGGTCAGCCGGCGACCGCAGCGGCGAGCGCCCGGAAGTCCGCCGTGGTCGCATTGCCGGTGATCAGCAGGAACACCCCGCCCGCGGTGCGCGACCACGCCACTTCCTGGCGCACCCCGGGTCCGACTGTCCAGGTGGCGCCGCCCGCGGTCACCGACCCCGTCGTTGCGCTGCCGTTGTTGCCGACTTCCGCGGCCAGCACGGCGGCCGGTGTCCCGGACGACTCGATCAGGGTGATGTAGGCGCCGCTCGGGGTCAGCCAGCCGCCGCGCACCGTCGGCGGGTTCTGCGCGGTGCCGGGCGCCTCGGTGATGGAGAACGAACTGCCGTGCCAGTCGCCCGGCACGCCCTTGGGCACCACGACGGGGAAGTTCGTGATGCGGTCCGCCGTCTTGAAACCGCCCTGCACGTCGGCCGTCTGCACGTTCCCACCGGACGGATGCCCGGGCGAGAAGGAGAACCCGCCGTTGATGCCGGTCAACAGCAGGATCGTCACCACGATGAGGCCCATGGAGATGCTCATGTCACGGACGGTCTTGTTCCTGCGGTCGGCCACCCGACCATGCTGTCACGAAGTTGCCGCCGGCCGGCGGAGCCGGTTGTGACGCAGATCCGCCATCATCGGCTGGCCCGGTCGGGACCGCCCCCGATAGCGTGAACGTATGGCTGAACACAATGGCGCGTTCGTATCCGCCGATCCCTCCCGCTCCCCTGATCTCGGCGAATACCGGATCGAACGCGACACCATGGGTGAGGTCCGGGTGCCCGCGGCCGCCCACTACCAGGCGCAGACCCAGCGGGCCGTGGAGAACTTCCCGATCTCCGGGCGCGGCCTCGAGCGCAGCCAGATCCGGGCGCTCGCGCTGATCAAGGCCGCCGCGGCGTCGGTCAACGCCCGGCTCGGGGTCGTCGACGAAGAGGTCGCCGCCGCGATCGAATCCGCCGCCCTGCAGGTCGCCGACGGCAACTTCGACGGCGACTTCCCCATCGACGTGTTCCAGACCGGGTCGGGCACGAGCTCGAACATGAACACCAACGAGGTGGTCGCCACGCTCGCCTCCGAATCACTCGGCCGCAAGGTGCACCCCAACGATCACGTCAACGCCTCGCAGTCGTCCAACGACGTGTTTCCCACCTCGATCCACGTCGCCGCGACCGAGGGTGTCGTACGGGAACTGGTCCCCGCGCTGGAATACCTGGCCGCCGCGCTGGAGGACAAGGCACAGTCCTGGTCGACGGTGGTGAAGTCCGGCCGGACCCATTTGATGGACGCCACCCCGGTGACCCTCGGCCAGGAGTTCGGCGGCTATGCGGCGCAGGTGCGCGGCGGGGTGGACCGACTGCTCTCGTCCCTGCCTCGGCTCGCGGAACTGCCGCTGGGCGGGACGGCTGTCGGCACCGGCATCAACACGCCGCCGGGATTCTCCCCGGCGGTGATCGCCGAGCTGGCGTCCCGAACGGACCTGCCGTTCACCGAGGCGCGCAACCACTTCGAGGCCCAGGGATCGTGCGACCGGCTGGTGGAGACCTCGGGGCAACTGCGCAGCATCGCGGTGGGGCTGGTGAAGATCTGCAACGACATCCGCTGGATGGGTTCCGGACCGCGCGCCGGGCTCGCCGAGATCCACCTGCCCGACCTGCAGCCGGGATCGTCGATCATGCCCGGCAAGGTCAATCCCGTGCTGCCCGAGGCGACCGCCATGGTGGCGGCGCAGGTGATCGGCAACGACGCGACGGTGGCTTTCGCGGGCACGACCGGCGCCTTCGAGCTGAACGTGATGCTCCCGGTCATCGCCCGCAACCTGCTCGAGTCGATCCGGTTGCTGGCCAACACCACTCGCCTGCTCGCCGATCGCTGCATCGTCGGCATCGTCGCCGACGAGGAGCGCTGCCGTGTCTACGCCGAGTCCTCGCCGTCGATCGTGACACCGCTGAACAAGTACATCGGCTATGAGGAAGCCGCGTCGGTGGCCAAGCAGGCCCTCAAGGAGGGCAAGACCATCAAGACGGTCGTCACCGAACGCGGGCACGTCGAGAGCGGCAAGCTGACCGCCGACCAGCTCGACGCCGCCCTGGACGTGCTGTCGATGACGCACCCGTAGCGCCGGATCCTGTCACCGCCCCACCCGGTCACCGGCTGTGCCGCCCCCCGTCCGGTGGCGGGGCGTCCGTCGGGCCGTCCGGCGGTGGGGCGTCCGTCGGGCCGTCCGGCGGTGAGGTGTCCGTCGGGCCGTCCGGCGGTGGGGCGTCCGTCGGGCCGTCCGGCGGCGGGGCGTCCGTCGGGCCGTCCCGCGGTCCGTCGTATGGGCCGGAATCGCGTCCAGCCGCACCGGGCCGTGCATCATCGGCAGCCCCGGGGCCCGAACCCCCGCGCGCCGACTCCGCAGGACCGGCAGGGCCCCGGCCGCCGGCCGGGGGCCGGTCGGGATCGGCCCGTGAGGTGAAGTCCGGCGTGAAGGCGCCGGTCGGCGGGCCGGCGTCTGCGTCATCCGCGTGTCGACCGGACCACCGAGTGGGCGTCGTCTCGCCACCGAACGCCCCCGAAGCGTCGGCGGCGCCCCGTCCGGAGAGCAGCCCGGGGTCGTCCGGCCCGTCGCGACCCGACAGCAGGCCGTGCTCGCCCGGGTGGTAGCCGGCATAGCCGGTGTAGCTGGTCGGCAGGTCCGGCCCGCCGGAATCGGGGCCGCCGCCCAGGTAGTTCGTCGGGCCATAGTTCGTCGGCCCGTCGTTCGTCGGCCCATCGTTCGTCGGCCCGTACGGATAGCCGGTCTGCGGCGGCTGCTGGTACTCCGGCGCACCTGGGTTGGCCGCCGCGATCGCCCTGGCGGCGCGCTGCTGCTCGGCTGCGGCGCCGAACGCCAGCAGGCGCTCCTTCTCCTGCTGCTCGGACGCGATCCGGGCAGCGTGCCTGCGCTGGAGCAGCCACGCCGCCAGCCCGGCCCAGACCAACAGCACCAGACCGAGGACGAACCACGGCCACACCGGGCGCGATCCTGCGTCCGAGTCCGTCGCCGTCGAACCGGCTCCGGCGGCACCCGAAGCGGCCGTGGACTGCGCAGTGGCACCGGGGACCGCCGAAGCCGGGGTGGACACCGGCGCCGATGACGTCGCCGATGACTCCGCCGACGGCAGGACCGCCGCCGAGCTGACGGCCGAGGACGACGGCCGGCTCGACGCGGTCGGTGACGGGCTGGCCGGCGCGGTCACCAGGAACGTCGCGATGCCGGTGACCTTCGAGGTCGCCCCGTCCACCCGCACGTAGTGCGTCCCGGGGTCAAGACCGGCGGGCACGGTGAAGTCGATCTTCACCACGCCGTTGGCATCCGCTCGGGCTGCCGGCAAGCTCTGCGGCGCGGAGTACAGCCGGACCGTTACCGCCTCGTTCCGGGCGAAGCCGCCGAACAGCACCTCCTGCTGGCCCCCGGCCGCCACCGAGGCAAAGCGGATGCTGACCGCCTGCACGGTGCTCGGAGCGGAGGCGAGCACGCTGGTGCTCTCCTCCACCGGCGCGCTGGCGGGGGTGCTGACGGATGAACTGCTGGCCGGCGCGCTGGACGCTGCGGTCGTGGTCGTGGCGGCCGCGGTGGTCGTGGTGTTCGTCGTCGTCGACCGTGATGTCGTGGTTCCGGTGCCGGTGGTGCCCGGTGCCGGCCGGTAGGCGACCGGAATCGACAGTCGCTGGCTGGCGTCCTGACTGTTGTCCGGCGTCGTATAGACCGCGCAGGCCACCCGGGAGCAGTCCAGCGCGTCCGACGCGCTGCTCGAGCGCGGCAGGGTCAGGCTCACCGCGAACGACCCGCCGGCCGCCCACGGGCGCACCACCGGTCCGCCGTCGGAGGCGGCGGCCGGGCCGATGTGCGCCCAGGACCGGCTGGTGTTGGCGTCCGGGACGGGCCCTCCGACGCAGTCCGCGAGGCTGGCCGGCGCCTTGCCGTTGGCGGCGCAGACGGCCACGTACAACCCACCGCTGGTCTTGAAGCCGGTGCCGGTGACGGCAATCGACCCGCCGGCGGTGCTCAGGCCCGTCGCCGGGTCGACGGTCAGCCGGGCGGCGCCCTTCGTCGTGGTGGTCGGTGCGGCAGCCGCCACACCCGCGGCACGTCCCGCCACCGCCGTCCCGGTCGCCGTCTCCGGCCGGACGGCCGTCGCAGTGGTGGTCGCCGAGATGGACAGACCGGCGAGCACCACCGCAGCGGCCCCGAACAGCGCCGCCCGTCGCCGACGGGCTGGCCGGCCGGGCCGCGGCGCCGGCGGCGGCGGCGGCGGTGCGATGCTCACCGCATCATCTTGACCCACGGCGCCGCACCGCCGGCGGACCTGGGAAGCCGGCGCCACGATTCACACCGGTTCCCCACCTGCGCCCCGGCTGGCTCGAAAGCACCAGGCTGTACCCCCCGTCCCGTCACGAGCCCCGTCCCGCCACGAGCGGGGTCCCGCCACGAGCCGCGTCCCGCGACGAGCCACCCGTCAGGCGACGAGCACCCGTCCGGCGACAAGCCATCCCGAGGCCGCCGGTCAGCCCAGCTCCGGGAACTCCAACAGTTCGGTCACCAGCGCCGCGATCGGCGAACGCTCCGACCGGGTGAGCGTGACGTGGGCGAACAGCGGGTGACCCTTGAGCGCCTCGATCACCGCGGCGATACCGTCGTGCCGACCCACCAGCAGGTTGTCGCGCTGCGCGACGTCATGGGTCAGCACCACCCTGGAATTGCTGCCCAGCCGCGAGAGCACGGTCAGCAACACGTTGCGCTCCAACGACTGTGCCTCGTCGACGATGACGAACGAGTCGTGCAGCGAACGGCCGCGGATGTGGGTCAGCGGGAGCACCTCGAGCATCCCCCGGGCGATGACCTCCTCGACCACGGCCGGTGAGGCGATGGCCGACAGCGTGTCGAAGACCGCCTGCGCCCACGGCTGCATCTTGTCGTTCTCGCTGCCCGGCAGGTATCCCAGCTCCTGGCCGCCCACCGCGTACAGCGGCCGGAACACCACCACCTTGCGGTGCGCGCGCCGCTCCATCACCAGGTCGAGCCCCGCACAGAGCGCGAGGGCGGACTTGCCGGTACCGGCCCGGCCGCCGAGCGAGACGATGCCCACCTCGTCGTCCATCAGCAGGTCGAGGGCGATCCGCTGCTCGGCCGACCGGCCGCGGAGCCCGAACGCCTCCTTCTCGCCGCGCACCAGGCGGATCTGCTTGCCCGGCGTCACCCGGCCCAGGGCCGACCCGGTCGGCGTCGTCAGCTTCACACCCGTGTGGCAGGGCAGGTCACGGGCCGCGTCGGTGTCGATCAGACCCGTGTGGAACAGGGTGTCGACCTGTTCGCTGGTCACCTCGACCTCGGCCATGCCGGTCCAGCCCGAGGAGACGACGTCCTGCGCCCGGTACTCGTCCGCGGTCAGGCCGACCGCGGAGGCCTTCACCCGCAGGGGCATGTCCTTGGACACCAGGGTCACCGACCTGCCCTCCGCCGCCAGGTTCAGCGCGCAGGCCAGGATCCGGGAGTCGTTGCTGTCATTGCGGAATCCGGCGGGCAGCAGGGACGGGTCGGTGTGGTTGAGCTCGACGTGCAGCGTTCCCCGCACGTCCTGCGCGTCCCGGGCGCCGATCGGCACGGGCGCGTCCAGCCGGCCGTGCTCGATGCGCAGGTCGTCCAGCAGCCGGAGCGCCTGGCGGGCGAAGTAGCCGAGTTCCGGGTGGTGCCGCTTGGCTTCCAACTCGCCGATGACGACCAGTGGCAGCACGACCTCGTGCTCGGCGAACTTGGTCAGCGCCCACGGGTCGGACAGCAGCACCGAGGTGTCGATGACGTACGTCCGGCGCGCGATCGGGTCACGGTCCGCACCGGCGGAGTCGCTGCTGTGCACAGGTGCCGGGGAGGTGGAACGGCGTGGGACCACGAACAGCTCCTTGGCGGCATGGGCACGCATGCCTGGCAGAGTGGGCCGGCG
>CAXTBG010000118.1:0-8725 GCA_964242105.1 uncultured Nakamurella sp.
TCGGGGTCTACCCCCTGGAAGATGCCGGCCCTGGCAAGGGTTTCTTCCACGTGTCCTCCTGGTCAGCAATTGCGTGCGTCACATTTCACCATGGCGCCCCGGTTTCGAACAGTCCGGGGCGCACCGGGCGAGGCGACGCCGGCAGATGTCCCGGGCGTGGTCCTTGCAGTCAGGGTTTGCGGACCCGGCGACCCCGCGGGCGACGACGCAGCCGGAAGCGGGCGAGCGCTCCGGTCCAGCCCTCCCGGATCAGCGTGTTCACCTCGTCGGGACGGGCGCGGTCCAGGAACTCGCCGACCTCGTCCTCGGTGACGATCGCCGGCTGGAGACGGTCCTCGACCCGGCCCATCAGCAGCGCGAACACCATGAGCAGGATCGGGAACAGGAGCACGAGAAAGGCTGTCATGATCGGCTCATCATCCCTCATGGGCTGCGGCGAGCGGGCTGTCGGCGCGTTGTGCAACTCTGGCGAGGTGTCCAGCACCCTCGAACCGAACGCCGTCGCCGGCGTCGTTCCCCCGCCGGCCCCGGCGGATCCATCCCCTTCCGGCCCGCCGCCCGCCGGCCCGTCCGGCCTCCCCGCCCCGGTGGCGCGCCGCGCGCGGCCCAGGCGGGCGACCGCACCGGCGACCCCGCTCGCCAGGACCCGCCGAGCGCGCCGGATCGCGGCCGATCTGGCCGTCGAGTTCCCCGAGGCACCCTGTGAGCTCGACTTCAGCACACCGCTGGAACTGGCCGTCGCCACCATCCTGTCCGCCCAGTGCACCGACGCCAGGGTCAACCTCGTCACGCCTGCCCTGTTCGCGCGTTACCGCACCGCGGCCGACTATGCGGCGGCGGACCGCGGCGAGCTGGAGGACCTCATCCGGCCGACCGGGTTCTTCCGGAACAAGTCGACCTCGCTGATCGGGCTGGGCCGGGAGGTCGTCGAGCGGTTCGACGGCGAGCTCCCCGGGCGCCTCGACGATCTGGTCACCCTTCCCGGATTCGGCCGGAAGACCTCGAACGTGGTGCTGGGCCACGCTTTCGGCGTCCCAGGCATCACCGTCGACACGCACTTCGGACGGCTGGTGCGGCGGTGGGGGCTGACCACGCAGACCGATCCGGTGCGGGTGGAGTTCGAGGTCGCCGCGATGCTGCCGCCGGCGAGCTGGACCGAGTTCTCCGACCGCACCATCTACCACGGGCGTCGGGTGTGCCACGCGAAGAAGCCGGCCTGCGGGGTGTGCCTGCTCGCTCCGGTGTGCCCGTCCTACGGTGCGGGCCCGGTCGATCCGGAACCGGCGGCCCGCCTGGTGGTCGGCCCGGAGCGGGCACGCCTGCTGGCCCTGGCCGGCATGTCCGAGCCGGCATGACAGGACCGGCGTGACCGACCCGATCCGGACGACGGGCGTTCGGCTGGTGGACGATGCACGGTTGCCGTCGTGGCTGGTGCCCGTGGTCGGGAAGATCCACGGCGCGACGCTCGAGCAGCTGCTGCCGCGGCCGGCCCTGAGTGCTCCGCGCGTCGGGCGGCGCAGTGCGGTGCTGATGCTGCTGGCCGACGGGCCGGACGGCCCCGACCTGCTCCTGACCGCCCGCGCGTCGACCCTGCGGTCGCATGCCGGACAACCGGCTTTCCCCGGCGGGAAGCAGGACGACGGCGAGGACGCGGTGCAGACCGCGCTGCGCGAGGCTCGGGAGGAGACCGGGCTCGACCCGGCGTCGGTGACCCCTGCTGCCCTGCTGCCCGATCTGTTCCTGGGCGTCACCGGATTCCTGGTGTCGCCGGTGCTGGCGCTCTGGCACCGGCCCGGGCCCGTTGCGCCGGTCGACCCGGCCGAGACGGCCGCGGTGGCCCGGGTACCGGTCACCGCGCTCGCCGACCCGGCCAACCGGGGCCGCGTGCGCCACCCGAGCGGCTACGTCGGCCCGGCGTTCGAGGTCGCCGGCATGGTGGTGTGGGGATTCACCGCCGGCCTCGTGGAGGTGCTGCTGGATCTCGGCGGCTGGTCGGTGCCGTGGAACCCGCAGCGGTTCCTGGCCCTGCCGGCCAGCGGCGAACAACTGCCCGACCCCGAGGCCGGCCACCTGGGCGATGACGTCGACGACGAGCCGGCCGGCAACGAGCGAGCCTCCCGGACGTCCTTGCCGACGTGACCTTCGTCGACGCGCTGCTGATCGTCCTGCTGTTGGCCGCGGCATGGTCGGGCTTCCGGCGCGGCTTCATCAGCTCGACGATCGCGCTGATCGGCGCGGTCGGCGGCGCGATCCTGGGCATCCGCTGCGCGCCCCTGCTGATGGACCACGTCGACGACGGCGGCGCAAAGGTGTCGCTGGGGATCGCCTGCGTGATCGCCGGCGTCGGCATCGGCGAGATCGCCGGCGCGACCGTCGGGCGGGCGCTCGCCGAGCGCGTCACCTGGCGGCCGGCGAAGGCGCTGGACCACGGTGTCGGGCTGGTCGGCCACACCCTGGCGATCCTGTTCGTCGCGTGGATGATCGCCGTCCCGCTGGGCTCTGCGCCCTATCCCTGGGTCGCGTCGGCGGTGCGGTCGTCCGCCGTACTGGGCGGTGTCGACCGGGTGATGCCCGACAGCCTGCGCGACATCTCCACCAGGATGCGGCAGCTGCTGGACGATTCCGGCTTCCCCGCGATCCTTGATCCGCTGACCCCGTCGCCCGACAGCCAGGTGGCGAGCCCGGATGCGACCCTGTCCGCGTCGGCGCCGCTGCGGGCCGCCGGCCGGTCGGTGCTCAAGGTGTTGGGCTCGGCTCCGTCCTGCTCGCGCCGCGTGGAGGGCTCCGGTTTCGTCATCGCGCCGGAGAAGCTGCTGACCAACGCCCACGTCGTGGCCGGCACCGACCGCGTCGTCGTGCAGCAGGCGGGCGTCAACCTGCCGGCCACGGTGGTGCTCTACGACCCCGACCGCGACCTGGCGGTGCTGGACGTTCCCGGGATGACGCGCCCGGCCCTGACCGTTCGCCGCACTGCCGGAGCGGCGGGGGAGTCGGCCGCACCGGCCGGGTATCCGCTGGACGGTCCGTTCACCATCACGCCGGGTCGGATCAGCGGCGAGGTCCTGCTGAGCGGGCCCAACATCTACCAGTCGGCCACCGTGCGTCGGGACGTGTACACGTTGCGGGCCGACGTCCAGGCCGGTAACTCCGGCGGACCTCTGCTGGCGGCCGACGGCACCGTGCTCGGCGTGGTGTTCGGCAAGGCGCTCGACAAGCCGGACGTCGGCTTCGCCCTGACGGCGACCGAGGCGGCGCCCGTCATCGCGGCGGGCGTGGCCGACGACTCCCCGGCCGGCACCGGCCAGTGCGTCCCCGAATGACGCCCGCCCGCTGTGCGGGCTAGCCCTCTGCAGGGGGACACCGATTTGTCGATATGTCAGGCGCGGCTGCTGGCCGAGTGGCTGAACGCGGCGATCGCCTCGTTCACCAGGTCAGGGGCCTCCTCGGCCGGGTAGTGCCCGACTCCGGGTACCACCTGCCGCGTGTACGGGCCGGCGCACCACCGCTCGGTGCCGGACAGGGCGCGGAGCGGGGTGAACCGGTCACCCTCGCCGGCCAGGTGCAGAACCGGGGCTGTGAGCGTGCGCTGCAGGGCTTCCCGATGACGGTGGCCGTCGCTGCGCAGCGGGGACCGGACCACCCAGCGGAGGGGTTCGAGGGCGCCGCGGGCCGCACCGGGCGCGACGATCGCCCTGCGCATCACCGACACCGTCTCGGCGAAGTCGGCGGAGGCCGCCCAGGCAGGGCCGGCGTGGCCACGGACGATGCGCTCGAGCATGGCGCCGTCACCGGCGGCCAGCCGCCGGTCGGGGAAGATCGGCAGGGCCGCGAAGGTGAGCAGCCGCCCGTACGGGTCGCTCCGGAGGGGCGGTCGCAGGGTGGCCAGCCGGCTCGGGTGCGGCGCACTCACCACGACCAGGGAGCGGACCAGCTCCGGGTGCAGCACGGCCGTGTTGAACGCCAGCACGCCGCCGAATCCCTGCCCGACCACCGCGGCATCCCGCTCGCCGAGCGCCCGGATCAACCCGGCGACGTCGGACGACAGGGTGAACGCGTCATAGCCGCGGGGCGGTTTGTCGGACTCACCGGCGCCGCGGAGATCGGCCGCCACGGCGTGGAATCCGGCGGCCGCCAACGCCGGCAGCTGATGACGCCAGTTGACCCACAGCCCGCCGAACCCGTGCAGCATCAGCAGCAGCGGACCGCTGCCGGCCTCGGCAAGGTGGAACCGGATGCCGTTGGCACTCACCGAGCGGTGCGAGACGCCCCCGTCCGGCGGATCGGTTCGGCCCCGATGGCTTGCTGTCACTGATGTTCTGGCGTACCAGGCTGGTCCGGAGGTGATCGGAACGCTCAGCGCCTCGGGCTCGACTTGGACAGGGCCGATGACGCGGGGGCCGGCTCGGTGTGGGTCGCGGCCGCCTTGAGGGTCGACGCGGACTCGTTCAGCGTGGCGATGGTGCGCTCGGGCTTGCGGATCTTCTTCACCTTGCGCAGGCCCAGCAGCGCCAGGATGCCGGCCATCACGATCATGACGACGAACACGATCACGAACGCCAACCAGCGGGGCAGCCAGATGTCGAGGATCTCGCCGACCATCAGCCAGAAGAAGAACAGGCTGAAGAAGCCGATCGCAGCGGCGCCGATGAAGAACGCCGAGCCGATCACGCCGGTCTTGACCGACGCGGTGATCTCCAGCTTGGCCAACTCGAGTTCGGAGCGCACCAGCGTCGACAGGTGCACCGTCGCGTCCTTGACCAGCGCGCCCATGGACGCCGACGGGTCGACGTCCTTCTCGGCGACCAGGGGGATGGACGGACGTCCGGTCAGACTGCCGTAGTTGACCGGCGGCTTGGCGGGGCTTGACATGATTCCGTCCCTCTCTTGAAGGCTCGACTGACGAGGCTCGAGGACGACGGCTGGACCGCCGGCGTGCTCGTGGGGTGGTTGCGCGACCGCCGCACTGCGGGTCGGACGGGGTTCATCGTGCCACGCCGGACCGCTGTGGCAGGGATCAGGTCAGTCGACGCTCTTCCCGGTGGCGAGTCCGGAGGTGATCAGACCCATCACGGCCGAGTCCTGCAGGGTCGTCACGTCGCCGAGCTCGCGCTTCTCGGCCACGTCCCGGAGCAGGCGACGCATGATCTTGCCCGACCGGGTCTTGGGCAGCTCGGGAACGATCATCACCTGCCGCGGCCGGGCGATCGGGCCGATCTGCGTGGCGACGTGGGTGCGCAGCTCGGCGACCAGTGCTGCACCGGCGTCGGCGCCGCCCTGCTCCACGCGTGCGGTCGCGTCACCGCGCAGGATGACGAAGGCGACGATGCCCTGTCCGGTCATCGCGTCGTTCGCGCCGACCACGGCCGCCTCGGCCACCGACGGATGAGCCACCAGCGCCGACTCCACCTCGGTGGTCGAGATGCGGTGCCCCGACACGTTCATCACATCGTCCACCCGGCCGAGCAGCCACAGCGCACCGTCGGAGTCGTACTTCGCCCCGTCGCCGGCGAAGTAGTAGCCCTGAGCGGCGAACCGGGACCAGTAGGTGTCGCGGTAGCGGTCGTCGTCGCCCCAGATGGTGCGCAGCATGGACGGCCACGGCTTGGCGATGACGAGGTAACCGCCCTGCCCGTGCCCGACGGGGATGCCCTCGTCGTTGACGACCTGGGCGTCGATCCCCGGTAGTGGACCCATCGCCGAGCCGGGCTTGGTGGCCGTCACACCCGGCAGTGGGGAGATCATCATCGCGCCCGTCTCGGTCTGCCACCAGGTGTCGACGATCGGGCATCGGTCGTGCCCGATGGTGGCCCGGTACCACATCCATGCTTCCGGATTGATCGGCTCACCGACGGAGCCCAGCACCCGGATCGACCCGAGGTCGTACCGGGCCGGTATGTCGGCGCCCCACTTCATGAAGGTCCGGATCAGCGTGGGTGCCGTGTAGTAGATGGTGACGCCGTACTTGTCGACGATCTCCCAGTGCCGGCCCTCGTGCGGCGTGTTCGGTGTGCCCTCGTAGATCACCTCGGTCGCCCGGTTGGCCAGCGGCCCGTACACGATGTAGGAGTGCCCGGTGACCCAACCGATGTCGGCGGTGCACCAGAAGACGTCGGTGTCGGGCTTGTGGTCGAACACGGCATGGAAGGTGAACGCGGCCTGGGTGAGGTACCCGCCGGACGTGTGCAGGATGCCCTTCGGTTTTCCGGTGGTGCCGGAGGTGTACAGGATGAACAGAGGCTGCTCCGCCGGGAACGCCTCGGGCACATGCTCCGTCGACTGGCCGTCGACGAGCTCGTGCCACCACACGTCCTTCTCGCCCCAGGCGATGTCCAGGCCCGTGCGGCGCACCACCAGCACGTGCTCGATCGGCGAACCGGGGGTGGCGACCGCATCGTCGACGGCCGTCTTGAGAGCGACCGCGGAACCCCGGCGGTACTGCCCGTCCGCGGTGATGATCAGCCGTGCGTCGGCGTCGGCGATGCGGGTGCGCAGCGCCTCGGCCGAGAAGCCACCGAAGATCACCGAGTGCGCGAGGCCCAGGCGGGCGCAGGCCAGCATGGCGAACACGGCCTCCGGGATCATCGGCAGGTAGATGGCCACCCGGTCGCCGGTCCGGAGCCCCAGGGCGACCAGCGCGTTCGCCGCCCGGCACACCTCGTCCTTGAGTTCGGCGTAGGTGATGCTCCGCGTGTCGCCGGGCTCGCCCTCCCAGTGGATCGCGACCTTGTCGCCATAGCCGTCCTCGACGTGGCGGTCCACGCAGTTGTACGCCACGTTGAGCGTGCCATCGGCGAACCAGGTGGCGTGCGGGGCGGCCGAGAAGTCCAGCACCTGGGAGAACGGGGTGGCCCAGGACAGCCTGCGGGCCTGCTCCGCCCACCAGCCCTCCGGATCCTCCTCCGCGCGCCGGTACGCCTCCGCCGACAGGTTGGCGTTGCCGGCGAACTCAGCGCTCGGCGCGAAGGTGCGGTCCTCGGCCAGCAGGTTGTCCAGGGTCTCGCCGCCCGCCGCACCGTTGCCGTGGGTCTGGTCCATCGGAGTTCTCCTGTCCGGGCACGCCTGCTGTCACGGGCGGCCCGCCGCGGCGGCGGCCCGAACCGGCACGCGCTGCCCCGCCGGCACTGTCGCCGGCGCCGCCCGTGGGAGGAAACCTAGCCCTGCGCCGTACGTTCCGCGAGAGCGGGTCCGAGCCCGGCAGGTGCTGTCGCCGTGGTGGCGCTCCTGTCGACCGCGGCATGGTGGTGGCGGTTCCTCGTGGTTGTCCTGGCGGCGTCGTCCAGTCGGCGGCGGCGGCCGGGCTTCGGTGTCGTGGTGGTGATCGTGGTGTCCTGGCTACGGTGGCCGGGTGAGCCCCGCCGCTTGGCCCGACCTGACGCAGCTTCCCGGGGTGGCGGACGCCGTGGCCGGGGCGCGGTCGGCGATCGAGGCGGTGCACCGGCACCCGGCGAACCGTCGCGGGTGGCCTCGCACGGCGGCGGCCGCATCGGTCCGGGCGGCGCGGGCCTCCGCCGTGCTCGACGGCGGGTCGGCCGAACTGGACGCCGGCGCGCCGGCGGTGACCGATCCGGTCCTTGCCGGATCACTGCGGGTGGCGGCAGCGATCGGCACACTGGTACCGGTCTGGGAGCGGGCGCCGCTGCAGGCGTTGGCCCGGTTGCACACCCTGGCTGCCGCAGACCTGACCGATGCTGCAGGCCTGGGCCGGCCTGTCGCCCGGGAGTCGTCGGCCGCCCGTTTGTCGAGCCTGATGCAACTGGTGCTCGCGGCGCCGTGGCCGGCCCCGGTGCTGGTGGCCGTGGTGCACGGTGAGCTGCTCGCGCTGCAGGCGTTCGGGTCGGCCGACGGGGTGGTGGCCCGGGCGGCGGCGCGGTTGACGATGATCGCCAGCGGCCTGGATCCGCACGGGCTGACCGTCCCGGAGGTCGGTTCGCTCAGGGCGGGGAGCCGCTACCGGTCGGGCGCCGCGGCCTACGCGGACGGATCGGACGTGGCCGGTTGGATCGTCGGAGTGTGCCAGGCACTGGTCGCCGGGGCCCGCGAAGGCTCGTCGATCGCCGACTCCGCAGAATGAGACGGCTATGCATTCGGGGGCAGTCGCGACCAATCTTCCATGCCGCCGCATGGATCGGGGTGACCGACCGCCGGGTCGTCGCCGGCTGCACAGTGAGCTATGCAACTGACCGACGGAAGACAGGCTCCGGACAGTGGAAACGGCGCCCCACCGGAGAGCGGGGCGCCGTTCACCCGGACCGACCGACTACCAGGCTTCACCACACTCGTCGATGACGGACTGCGCGAGTCTCGCGGAAAGTCCTGACGACATACCCTTCGCGGTTCACAGCGGTGAGTGGGTACCGGGGTTCGAGTGCGAAGCTCCAGGGCGGGTGAACTGTCGTTTCTCCTCTACGACAGTTCCTGGCCACTCCGGGGGTTCGTAGGTTCTTCGTACCGCCCGGGCCGAGCCGCGGCAAGACCTGGATCGGGTGGACTCTTGCGTGACCGATTCAGTAGTGCACCGGTCGTACACCCGAATGGGTTTACTTTGTTGAGGAGCTTCTGAGAATGCAGATTTCTTGAAGATCTCCGCGTGACGGGGGTGCGCGTCCGGTCTACAGTGGGCTAGTCGGTTTCCACCCCCCCGGAAGCCGGCCACCGGGTTCAGCTCAACCCCCCGGAGCTGAACCCCCGCGACCCCCGCCTACCCCCCCTGGCGGGGGTCGCCCCT
>CAXTBG010000119.1:0-8351 GCA_964242105.1 uncultured Nakamurella sp.
CAGGTGCGCGGTGACTTCAGCAGGTGCGCGGTGACACGGGCAGGTGCGCGGTGACTTCAGCAGGTGCGCGGTGACTTCAGCAGGTGCGCGGTGACACGGGCAGGTGCGCGGTGACACGGGCAGGTGCGCGGTGACGTCAGCCGCGCGGTGAGACGACCGGGTGCGGCGGGTCGGGCACCTGGGTCAGCGCACGAGGTTCACTGCAGCGCCGGAATGACCTGCTTCTCGAAGAGTTCGGCGCCGGACGTGTCGTAGGCGAGCTCGGGGAAATTGACGATCGCGTACGTCATGCCGAGCTTCTCCATGGCGGAAAGGTTCTCCACGATCTGCTCCGGAGTTCCGACGCAGGCCCCGGTGCCGTACTGCTGGACCGCCCCGGCCGCGCGCTCCGCGCCGATCGACTTCGTGTAGTGGTCGAGGATCCAGGCGCGGCGGTCGTCGATCTCCGCCTGGTTCTCACCGATCAGCACGTTGTAGTTGGACGAGCGGGTGATGGCGCCGAAGTCCTTGCCCAGGTCACGGCAGTGCCCCTCGAGAATGGCGGACTTGCTCGTGAAACCCTCGGGTGTGCCGTCGAAGTTGGTGTACTGCGCATATTTCGCGGCGATCTTCAGCGTGACTTTTTCACCACCGCCGGCGATCCACGTCGGAATCCCGCCGGGCTGCAGCGGCAACGGCCGGACGATCGCGCCGTCCACCTGGTAGTACCGGCCATCCAGGGTCGCAGTTCCCGTCGACCAGGCCTGCTGCATGATCTGTACGCCCTCGTCCAGCGCACGCAAGCGGTCACCGGCCGACGGGAAGCCGTATCCGTAGGCTCGCCACTCGTGTTCGTACCAGCCGGCGCCGATGCCCATCTCGGTCCTGCCACCGGACACGATGTCGACCGTGGCGGCCACCTTCGCCAGGTAGGCGGGATTGCGGTAGGCCATGCAGGTGCACATCTGGCCGAGACGCACCCGGGACGTCGAGGCAGCGAACGCGGCCATCAGCGTCCACGCTTCGTGGGTGGCGTCCTCGGTCGGGACCGGCACGGTGTGGAAGTGGTCGTAGACCCAGATCGATTCCCAGGGCCCGGCATCCGCGCGCTTCGCCAGCGCCGACATGGTGGACCAGTGTTCTTCAGGGTCGATACCGAAGAGGTCCATCCGCCAGCCCTGCGGAATGAAGGTGCCGAAACGCAGTGAAGTCATGCGGACACGCTACTCACCTGTCGCCCCGGGCCAGCACAGGGTGGTTGCGGGTGCGAAGGATGCCGGCCGAATGCGCCGCCGCAGCGCACCCTATTCGACGCCCAGCATGACCTCGGTCGACTTGACCAGCACGGTGGCCGGAATGCCTGCCGCCAGGCCGAGTTCTTCGACGGCCTCCCTCGTGATGGAAGCGGTGACGATCTGCTCGCCCCCGTCCAGCTTGACCTTCACCGACGCCATCACTGCTCCGAGTGTGACCTCGGTGACGACACCGGACAGCTGGTTGCGGGTGGAAAGACGCACGGAAATCCTCCTGATGGCGACAGTGCCCGCGAAGGGTGGGCGCTTGCCACCCTACGAAAGGGTCCGAACGACGACGAAATCGTCCGCACCTGCGGTTCGGACCTGCCCTCGATGCACGCGGTCACGTCCACGGTCCCCGGCCCGCCGCGGGGAGTGTCGGGCGAGCGGTTCTCCTCCGTGTCTGTCAGAGACCGCAACTTCGGATCGACCTGTCATGAAGATCCGCAGATGCGGTACTAGGCTGACGGCGTGAGTCAGTTCCGTATCTCCGAGGCCGCCGGGCTGCTCGGCGTCAGCGACGACACCGTCCGGCGGTGGATCGACGCGGGGTCTTTGACCGCAGACAAGGATCTGGCCGGCCGTGCGGTTCTCGACGGGGCGGAACTGGCCGCCTTCGCCCAGAGTCACGCCCACGCCGTCGCCGACCCGTCCGGAGTCGGCCGGTCCGCCCGCAACCAGTTCGTCGGTCTGGTCACCTCGGTGGTCACCGACACCGTGATGGCGCAGGTGGAGATCCAGTGCGGGCCGCACCGCGTCGTCTCGTTGATGAGCAGCGAGGCCGTCCGCGAGCTGGATCTGCAGGTCGGGTCTCTCGCTGTCGCCGTCGTCAAAGCAACCACCGTCATCGTGGAAACCCCGAAAGGACGATCGTGAGTCGCGCCCGTTCCCCGCAGGTTCTGTTCGGCGTCGCGGTGGCCGCAGCCCTGATGCTGTCCGCCTGCTCGTCCAGCTCCACCCCGTCGACCTCGAGTGCGGCAGGATCGTCCTCCTCCGCACCGTCGGCAGGCGCTGCAACGCCTCCGTCGGGTGCGCCTGCCTCCGGCGAGGCACTGTCCGGCACGCTCAAGGTCGATGCGGCCGCATCGCTGAAGAAGACGTTCGACATCTTGGCGACGGAGTTCGAAGCCGAGCACCCGGGCGTCAAGGTGACCGTCTCCTATGACGGGTCGGCGGTGCTGGCCACCCAGCTGATCGGCGGAGCGCCGGTCGACGTGTTCGCCTCCGCGGACAACAAGAACATGACCAAGGTGACCGACAAGAAATTGATCACCAGCAAGCCCGTCGAGTTCGCGACGAACACGCTGCAGATCGCCGTGGCGCCGGGAAATCCGAAGAAGATCACCAGCCTGAAGGACCTGACCGCATCCGGACTCACCGTCGACCTGTGCGCCGTCGCCCAGCCCTGTGGTGCCGCCGCGCAGACCGCCCTGACCGCCGCCGGCGTCACGGTCAAGCCGATCAGCTTCGAGCAGAGCGTCACCGCGGTGTTGACCAAGGTCGAATCCGGTGACGCCGACGCAGGTCTGGTCTACAAGACCGATGTGCTCGGTGCGGCCGGGAAGGTGACCGGCGTCGAATTCGCCGAAGCGGCGAAGGCCGTCAACCACTACCCGATCGCTGCGCTGGACGCGGCGCCGAATCCCGCCGCTGCCAAGGCATTCATCGCTCTGGTCAGCGGCGCAGCCGGGCAGAAGGTGCTGTCCGCGGCCGGGTTCGGCGCACCGGGCGCCTGACGCGTCGCGTCAGGCGCCGTGCGGGAGGATGACGCGGTGCCGAACCCCGACCTCCCGGTCGCTCCGCAGGCAGAGTTCGCCGTGCCCGTCCGGGATGGGTCGCCGGGAAGGCGGCGTCGGCCTGTCGGCTCGTCGGGTCGGTCCGTCCCCCGTGTCCTGCTCGTTCCGGCAGCGGTCGGCGTGCTGTTCCTCCTGCTGCCGCTCGTCGCTCTGCTGGCGAAGGCCAACTGGCCCGGCTTGCCGGCCGCCATCACGTCGGAAACCTCCCGACTGGCGCTGTGGCTGTCGCTGAGGTGTGGATTTGCGGCGACCGTCATCTGCCTCGTTCTCGGCGTCCCGATGGCCCTGGTGCTGGCGCGGTTCGAGGGCCGCTGGATCCGTGTGCTCCGGGCCCTGACCACACTTCCGCTGGTGCTGCCGCCCCTGGTCGGGGGCATCGCGTTGCTGTACCTGCTGGGTAATTACGGTCTGGTCGGCCGATACGTCAAGACCGTCTTCGGCCAGATACCGTTCACCACCGGCGCGGTGATCATCGCCGAAGCCTTTGTCTCCCTTCCGTTTCTCGTGCTGTCGCTGGAGGGTGCGCTGCGCACCCTGGGCACCGGGTACGAGGTGGTGGCCACCACTCTGGGCGCCGGCCGGTGGACGGTGTTCCGCCGGGTCACCCTGCCGCTGGTCGGGCCCGGGCTGCTCTCGGCGACGGTGTTGTGCTTCGCCCGGGCGCTGGGTGAATTCGGTGCGACAGCGCTGTTCGCCGGCAACTACCCCGGTATCACGCAGACCATGCCGCTGGCGATCTACGAGGCGTTCAACAGTGGCGTCGACCAGGATTCCGCTGTTGCGATGTCGCTGCTGCTGGTCGCGGTGTCGGCCGTGATCCTCGTTGTCGTCCGCCCGTGGCGGACCACGGGTGCGCGGTGACGGCCCCGCATGGTGGAGCGGTCAGGGAAGGGCTGTCGGTCGACTTCTCCGTCGATCGGGAGGAGTTCCCGGTCGCCGCGGCCTTCGAGGTCCCGGCCGGCGAGACGGTGGGAATCCTCGGTCCGAACGGCGCCGGGAAATCGACGGTGCTGGCCGTGCTGGCCGGCCTGCTGAGTCCCGATGCCGGGCGGGTGGTGCTGGCCGGACGCGAGCTGACGCGGTGCGTGGACGGACATGCGCACGTCGTCCCGCCGGAGCGGCGGCGGGTCGGCCTGATGGGGCAGGATCCGCTGCTGTTCCCGCACCTCTCGGCCCTGGAGAACGTGGCGTTCGGCCCTCGGTCGCAGGGGCGTCCCCGGGCCGCATCCCGCTCTGCCGCGGGGGACTGGCTGGAGCGAATGGGGTTGTCCGGCCTGTCTTCCCGCCGGCCGGGCCAGCTTTCCGGCGGTCAGCGGCAGCGGATCGCGCTGGCCCGGGCGCTGGCTGCGGAGCCGCTGTTGCTGTTGCTCGACGAGCCGCTCGGCGCGCTGGACGCCGGAACGGTGCCGGAGATCAGGCAGGTGCTGCGCACGCACCTGCGGGACAGTGGCACCACGGGCATCCTGGTGACTCATGACGTGGTCGATGCGGCCGTGCTGGCCGATCGGATTCTCGTGCTCGACCGGGGGCGGGTGGTGGATGACGGCACCACCGGTGCGGTGCTGACCACGCCCCGATCCTCCTTCGGCGCAACGCTTGCCGGCCTCAACCTGATTCCGGGCACCGTCGTCGATGACGCCGGCGCCGCCGGTGGTGCCGTGATCCGTGCGGCCGGTGGACTGCTGTTGTCCGGCGTCGCGGCGACGCCGCTGGAACGCGGCGGACAGGCGGCGGCGGTGTTCCGGCCGGCGGCAGTCTCGGTGTTCTCCGCGCCGCCCGGCGGCAGCCCGAGAAACTCCTGGCCGGCCGTTGTTGCTTCGCTGGAACCCGGCTCGGCCGCCGTCCGGCTGCGGACCGCGGGCGAGCCGCCGGTCGCCGTCGACATCACCCCGGCCGCGGTGGCCGAACTGCGTCTTGCGCCCGGCATGCCGGTGGTGCTGTCGGTGAAGGCGACCGAAGTCGTGATCCACCAACGTTGATCGCGCAACGGGCGCTGGTCTACGGGTGACTGCCACCCCAGTTGTGGTGGGGTGCATGACATCCTGCGCAGAGCGATCCGCGATGACAAGAGCGACAGAACAGCTCGTCGGACCACTTGCGCATCTCCTGGACGCCGAACGCTCACTCCCAGTCGACGACTCGTAGCTGTTGCGCTGCAGCAGCTTCTGGTCGTTCCGAGGGGGTCCGGTTCATTGCCATTCGAATTCCGGGCAGGTAGAATCGAACGTATGTTCACAGCCGCCGACGACCTTTCGTCGGATACGGCTGTCCCGTCGAACAATGACGGTTGCCTGGACCTGACAGCGTTGTTGCAGTCGCTGGCGAACCTGGACTGCAACGCCTCCGACGCGCAGCTGATCGACCGGATCGCCGGGTTGGAACGACTCAAAGCAGGGTGCGCCGCGGCGCAGGCCCGGATGACCGCGACATTCATCGACTCCCAGGCCGCCGACGGCGCGGCGCGGAAACATCGGCCCGACGGGATACGCCGCAGCATCGCCGGTCAGGTCGGGTTGGCCCGGCGGGACTCCCCGCAAGCCGGCCGAAGGCACGTCGGCGTCGCCACAGCATTGGTGGCCGACATGCCGCACACGTTGGCGGCGTTGACCCGGGGTGAGCTGTCCGAGCGGCGCGCCCGGATCGTCGTCGAGCAACTGGCGTGTCTGACCCCGGCCGGTCGGCGGGAAGCCGATCAACTCCTCGCCCCGGACTTGCCTGGAATGGGTGACAGGTCCGCCGAGACCCGCGCCGCTGCCGTGGCCTACCGGTTGGACCCCGAAGCGGTCATGGCCAAAGTTCGCGGCGCCGTGAAAGACCGGCACGTCTCGCTCCGTCCGGCTCCGGAGACGATGACCCGGCTGTCAGCGTTGCTGCCCGTGGCCCTGGGGGTGGCGGTGTACGCGGCGCTGGGCAGAGCCGCCGACAGCACCACCGCCTCCCCCGGTGGAGATCCCCGCAGCCGCGGGCAGCTGATGGCCGACGCCTTGGTCTCCGCCGTCACCGGGCGAACCGTGACCGGTTGCGACGCCTACGGCGTGCCGCACTACGCACCCACTCCGGCGGCCGCCACCGACGACGACCGCACCACCACGGCCGATGCCACCCAGGGTGACGACACCGCCGACCGGGACAGCGCCGCCGCCGACGACCGCACCCCCAGAGCTGGTGCCACCACCCAGGGCGACGACGCCGCCGATCAGGACACCGCCGACCAGGACACCGCTGCCGCCACCGAGCAGCACGCCGCGGACGCCTGCGACACGACAGCGGCGGCGGCCGACCTCGGCGCCGTTCCGGCAGGGCCCGCCAACGACTGCGCACCCTCCGCAAGCGATGCCGTTGCCGCCGCGACCGGCACCGCTGCCGCCGCGACCAGCACCGCGGGCCGCGCGAGCACCGCCCCGACCGCACCATCGACGGGTACCGCGGCGGCCGTCGCACGGTGCACCGGCGGCTGCGGCATCAGCATCAACCTGGTCATGACCGACCGGACCCTGCTCGACGGCGACGACGAACCCGCCCACCTCACAGGCTTCGGACCGATCCCCGCCGCCCTGGCGCGCGCCCTGGTCATCGGCGCCGCCGACACCACCACCTGCACCTTCATCCGCAGGTTGTACACCGATCCCGTCACCGGGCGACTCGACGCCATGGACACCACACGCCGACTGTTCCCCGCATCGGCGCAACGGTTCCTGCTCGCCCGGGACCAGACCTGTCGCACGCCGTGGTGCGACGCCCCGATCCGGCAGTACGACCACCTGCAACCCCACGCCGACGGCGGGCCCACCACCATCATCAATGGCCGAGGGGCCTGCCAGGCGTGCAATCTCACCAAAGAGTCACCCCGATGGTTCACCCGGTCCGACGACGGAACCATTCACCTCACCGCGCCCACCGGGCACACCTACGCCAGCACCCCACCGCCACCACCCAGATCCAAGCCCTGGGCAGACATTTCACACACCGAACATCGACTCGCCAAAATGCTGCTGTGGACTGCGTAGGTGGGCCAGGAGCACGGTCTCATTCGTCGAAATAGGTCGCTGACCATGTCGAACGAAGCGTGCCCCCATCATTCGCTGGCCCGCTTCCCCGCAGTCACCACGGTCAGCCATGTCCCACCGCCGCCCTCGGGTGCCGGCGCCGGGAACAGAGTCTCGGGGTAAAGGCGACAGGCGCATCGCTCGAGCCGGCGTGTGCGCCATCACACGGCCCGTCAAGAAACCGTCAAAATTGCGCGTCCCGCCGTCAGGGGTCCGTCAGGAACGCCATCGGTCGGGTCTGCTCGGCCCTACGTTCGGATCCGGCCGACCAGATCGGTCGGATCCAGAGCCGGCCGCACGGCGGCTCGTCAGAGAACGGGTGAACAACGCGATGACCATCGTCGCCGCAATCGTGGCGGTGCTGCTGCTGGGATACCTGGTGGTAGCCCTCCTCCGACCGGAGAAGTTCTGATGAGCGCGGCGCTGGCCGCTGCCCTGCAGATCGCCGTGGTGGTGGCCGTACTGGCTGTCGTCCACGTCCCGCTGGGCGACTACATGGCCCGCATCCTCACCTCGCGCCGTCATTGGCGGGCGGAGAGCGGCCTGTACCGGGTGCTGCGCATCGATGCCCGCGCGGAGCAGCGGTGGTTCGCCTATGCCATCTCGGTGCTGGCCTTCAGCGTGGTGTCGATCGTGTTCCTCTACGGGATGATCGCCCTGCAGGGACACCTGCCGTTCGGCTTCGGCCGCGACATGCCGGCTGCGCAAGGCTTCAACACCGCGGTCAGCTTCGTGACCAATACCAACTGGCAGTCCTACTCCGGCGAGAGCGCCCTGGGTTACACGGTGCAGGCGGCCGGGCTGACGGTGCAGAACTTCCTCTCCGCCGCAGTGGGTGTCGCGGTCGTCGCCGCGCTGATCCGCGGGCTGGTCCGCCGGCACACCGACCGGCTGGGCAACTTCTGGGTCGACCTCACCCGGCTCAGCCTCCGGCTGCTGCTGCCGATCTCCTTCGTCGTCGCACTGGTCATGGTCCTCGGTGGCGTCATCCAGAACCTGAGCGATCCGACCACCGTCACGACGCTCGCCGGCGGCACGCAGACGCTGCCCGGCGGGCTGGTCGCCTCGCAGGAGGTGATCAAGCAGCTCGGCAACAACGGCGGCGGCTTCTACAACGCCAACTCCTCCCACCCGTTCGAGAACCCCTCCGCCTGGCTGAACCTCGTACAGATCATCCTGATGCTGGTGATCCCGTTCTCGCTGCCCCGCACCTTCGGGCAGATGGTCGGCAGCCT
>CAXTBG010000120.1:0-8333 GCA_964242105.1 uncultured Nakamurella sp.
ACGGGTCGGACTTCGTCTTCATGGACAAGGACACCTACGACCAGATCAACGTCTCCGCGCTGGTCGTCGGGTCGGTCGCCGACTACCTGCTGGAGAACCAGGAGGCGATGGTCGCCACCCACGACGGCGTCGTGCTGTTCGTCGAGCTGCCGGCGTCGGTGGAGTTGCTGGTCTCGCACACCGACCCCGGCCTGCAGGGCGACAGGTCCACCGGTGGCACCAAGCCGGCGACCCTGGAGACCGGCGCCGAGATCAACGTGCCGCTCTTCCTCAACACCGGCGACAAGATCAAGGTCGACACCAGGGACGGCCGCTACCTCGGCCGCGTCAACAGCTGACGTGAGCCGCGACCGCCACCGCTCGTCCAGCCGGCTCCTGCCGGCGGCCTGATGTCCGCCCGTTCCAAGGCGCGCAAGCGCGCGCTCGACGTCCTCTACGCGGCCGACGCCCGCCGCGCCGACCCGCTCGACGTGCTGACCGAGCGGATCGACTCGGTGGAGGCAGCGCCGCTCGGCGAATATGCGGAAGAGCTGGTCCGCGGGTTCTCCTCGCACCAGGAGCGCATCGACGGCCTGCTCAGCGAGCATGCGGAGGGCTGGACCCTCGACCGGATGCCGGCCGTCGACCGGGCCATCCTGCGCATCGGCGTCTACGAGTTGATCTACTCCGCGGACGTGCCCGCCGCGGTGGCCGTCGACGAGGCGGTGGAGCTCGCCAAGTCGCTGTCCACCGACAACTCGCCGCGATTCGTCAACGGCGTGCTGGGGCAGATCCTGCTGATCGCGCCGCAGCTCCGTCGGGTCTGACCTCGGTCCAGGCCGCGTTCGTCGCACCGGCGCCTGCCGTCGGGTCCGTGCGACCGATCGCCCGCCTACTCCAGCTCGGTGCCGGCGGGCAGCACGCCCCAGCCGACGAGCTGTTCGGTCAGACTTTCCGGCGACATGTCGTAGATGACTGCGAGTGACCGCAGATCCTCGGCCCGGATGGTCAACACCTTGCCGTTGTAATCACCGCGCTGGGACTGGATCGCCGCGGCGTACCTGGCCAGCGGGCCTGCCTGGTGGGCCGGCAGTTCCGACAGCCGGGTGAGGTCGATGACCAACTTCGGCGCCGGTAACCCGCGGCGGGAGGCGCGGGCGTCGGGCAGCAGTTCGGCCACCGGCACGCTGTAGAACTCGGCGAGTTCGGCGAGCTTTGCCACGGTCACGGCCCTGTCGCCGCGCTCGTAGGAGCCGACCACGACCGCTTTCCAGCGCCCCTCGGACTTCTCTTCCACCCCGTGGAGGCTGAGTCCTTGCTGAGCGCGGATGGACCGCAGTCGCTGGCCGAGGGCCCGTGCGTAGTCCTGCGTCATGTCAGCCTTTCTCGCGGTGCTCAGAGTGAACGCCCAGAGTCCGAATGACGAACCCGTGCAATACGCAGAGTAGTCGCAATCGAGCGGATTGTTCTACACTCGACCATCCGAAGATTATGCGGGTTGCAACCGCCGCGACGGTCAGGAAGCGGGGAACACGCTTGGTAGCATCGTTTCCGGGACCTCGATCGGCGCGTGAACAGCGGAGCTAGAGGCCTGTGATCTGATCCAGACATCCTTTAAAGCCGTCCAGTGAGGCGGGAAAGGAGGTCGGTGTGGTGCGCGTGCGCTCTGACCGGTCCCAGCCCGAACCGCACATCGTGGTTTCCGCCGGAGTTCCCGGGGCAGTTGCCCCGGTCGAGCCGGTCCGCAACGGGGATGGTCGGGCCGGGGCGGTGTCCATCCTCGCCGCTGCCGACATCGCGAGGACCCTGGACCGCATCGCGCACCAGATCCTCGAACGCTCCGGAGATGCCCCCGTCGTCCTGCTCGGCATCCCCACCCGCGGCGTCTACCTCGCCCGGCGCCTCGCGCAGCGGCTGGACACCTTCACCTCCGGTGCGGGTTCGTTCCCCGTCGGGTCGCTGGACATCACGCTGTACCGGGACGACCTGCGGCGCCGGCCCCCTCGGGCGCTGGAGGAGACCGTCCTGCCGGAGTCGGGCGTCGAGGGTGCCACCGTGGTGCTCGTCGATGACGTGCTGTACTCCGGACGCACCGTCCGCGCCGCCCTGGACGCATTGCGCGACCACGGCCGGCCCGCCGTGGTGCAGCTCGCGGTGCTGGTCGACCGGGGGCACCGCCGGCTGCCGATCCGCGCCGACTACGTCGGCAAGAACATCCCGACCGCGTTGGACGACGACGTCGCCGTGCGGCTGACCGAGATCGACGGCGCCGACGGCGTCGAACTGCGGCGGAGGCACTCGTGACGGTGACCAGCAGCATCCCGGTCGCGGCCGGCCTCCCTGTGCCGTCCGACGACGCGCCGGACGCGGCGACCGGGCCGGCCCGGGCGCACCTGCTGTCGGCCGGTGACCTGGACCGGGCGTCCGCACTGCGCATCCTGGACACGGCGACCCGGCTCGACCAGGCGATGGCCGGCCGCGAGGTCCGCAAGCTGCCGACGCTGCGCGGGCGCACCGTGGTCAACCTCTTCTTCGAGGACTCCACCCGCACCAGGATCTCCTTCGAACTGGCCGCCAAGCGGCTGTCGGCCGACGTCATCAACTTCTCCGCCAAGGGCTCGTCGGTGTCCAAGGGCGAGTCCCTCAAGGACACCGCGCTGACCCTGCAGGCGATGGGCGCCGACGCCGTCGTCTGCCGGCACTCCTCGTCCGGTGCGCCGCAGCAGCTGTCCGCGTGGGTGGACGGGCACGTCATCAACGCCGGTGACGGCACCCACGAGCACCCCACGCAGGCGCTGCTCGACGCCTACACGCTGCGCCGCCATCTCGCGCCCGGCGGCAGCCTCGAGGGCAGGCGGGTGGTGATCGTCGGGGACGTCCTGCATTCCCGCGTCGCCCGGTCGAACGTGCTGCTGCTCGCCACGCTCGGGGTCGAGGTGACGCTGGTTGCCCCGCCCACGCTGCTGCCCGTCGGCGTGCAGGCCTGGCCCGCGACGGTCACCTACGACCTGGACGCCGCCCTGCGCGGAGCCGACGCGGTGATGATGCTGCGCGTGCAGCGCGAGCGGATGGGCGGCGCCTTCTTCCCCACCGAGCGCGAGTACTCACGCTCCTACGGACTGGATTCCCGGCGGGCCGGCCTGCTCGCCGGGCACGGCATCGTGATGCACCCGGGTCCGATGAACCGCGGTATGGAGATCACGCCGCAGGTCGCCGACGGCCTGACCTCGGTGATCGTGGAGCAGGTCGCCAACGGGGTGACCGTCCGGATGGCCGTGCTCTACCTGCTGCTCACCGGCGGCCTGGGCGGAACCGCCCGATGACCGCCGAGCACAGCGAAAGGAACGTCATGCAGGGTGCAGCAGGCCCGATCCTGATCCGCGGGGCGGCGCCCTACGGCGAGGAACCCACCGACGTGCTGATCGCCGACGGGGTGATCGCCGCGGTCGGTGCCGTCGCCGACGCCGACCCGCGCGCCGCGGAGGCCGACCTGATCGACGGCACCGGACTGATCCTGCTGCCCGGGCTGGTCGACCTGCACACCCACCTGCGGGAACCGGGCCGCGAGGACGCCGAGACGGTGGCCACCGGGTCCGCCGCGGCGGCGCTGGGCGGGTACACCGCCATCTTCGCGATGCCCAACACCGATCCGGCGGCGGACACCGCGGGCGTCGTGGAGCAGGTGTACCGGCTGGGCGCCGCCTCGGGGCTGGTCGACGTGTTCCCGATCGGTGCCGTCACCGTCGGCCGCCGGGGCGAGCGACTGGCCGAGCTCGGTGCCATGGCGTCGTCGGCGGCCCGGGTGCGGATCTTCTCCGACGACGGCGACTGCGTGTCCGATCCGCTGCTGATGCGCCGGGCGCTGGAGTACGTCAAGGCCTTCGGCGGCGTGATCGCCCAGCACGCGCAGGAGCCCCGGCTCACCGTCGGCGCGCAGATGCACGAGGGGGTGGTGTCCGCGACGCTCGGCATGACCGGGTGGCCCGCCGTCGCCGAAGAGGCGATCATCGCCCGTGACGTGCTGCTGGCCGACCACGTCGACTCGCGGCTGCACGTCTGCCACCTGTCCACGGCCGGCTCGGTGGACATCGTGGCGGCGGCGAAGGCTCGTGGCACCAGGGTGACCGCCGAGGTGACCCCGCACCACCTGCTGCTCACCGACGACCTCGCCGTGCGGTACGACCCGGTGTTCAAGGTCAACCCGCCGCTGCGGACGCAGGTCGACGTAGAGGCGCTGCGCGTCGCGCTCGCCGCCGGAACCATCGACATCGTCGCCACCGACCACGCCCCGCACGCCACGCAGGACAAGGAAACCGAGTGGGACAACGCCAAGCCGGGCATGCTCGGCCTGCAGACCGCCCTGTCGGTGGTGATCGCCACGATGGTGCAGACCGGCCTGCTGGACTGGCGCGGCGTCGCCCGGGTGATGAGCGAGATGCCAGCGGCCATCGGTGGTCTCGTCGACCAGGGCCGGCCGATCGCGCCCGGTGAGCCGGCCAACCTGGTGCTTCTCGACCCTGCGGCGTCGTGGGTGGTGCGCGGCCGGGAGCTGGCCAGCCTGTCGTCGAACACGCCGTTCGAGGGGAGCACGCTGCCTGGCGCGGTCGTCGCGACCTTCCTACGCGGGCGACCGACGGTGCTGGGCGGGCGGCTCGCCGACCCTGCCGAACCGACCGCGACCGGCCTCGGCCGGACCGCGGCCGGCGTCGGCCGGACCGCGGCGGGCGTCGCCGACCAGACCGTGGAGGTCTGACATGGACAGGACGCTGTTGACCGTGGTGCTGATCCTGCTGATCCTGCTGGCTGCGTACGGCCTGCTCGTCGGCTGGCGGCACCGTGCGGCGCGGCAGGCTGCCCTGCCCGACTTGCCGGCCGTACCCGAGCAGCTCGGCGAGGACCTGACCGAACCACTGGACGGCCTGTACGTCTCCACCACGGTGGCCGGTCGCTGGCAGGACCGGGTGGTGGCCCGGGGCCTCGGCCGCCGAGCGACCGCGACGGTGCACCTGACCACGGCCGGCATCCTGATCGACCGGGTCGGTGAGAGCCCGATCTTCCTGCCCGCGGCCGGCGTGGAATCGGTGGGGACGGCGCCCGGCATCGCCGGCAAGGTGATGGGCATGCCGGACGGCATTCTGCTGCTCACCTGGAACCTGGCCGGCAACCGCCTGGACAGCGGGCTGCGGATCACCGACCTGGAGCAGCAGGCGCACTGGCTGGCGGCCGCGGAGCGCATGTTCCCGGGCCGACCGGAGAACCTCGACAACGACGGAGCACGGACATGACACCAGCGGTACTCGTCCTGGAGGACGGCCGTACCTATCGCGGAACATCCTTCGGCGCCTCGGGTTCGGCATTCGGCGAAGCGGTTTTCACCACCGGTATGACCGGGTACCAGGAGACGCTGACCGACCCGTCGTACCGCCGTCAGGTGGTGGTCTCCACTGCGCCGCAGATCGGCAACACCGGCTGGGCCAGCACCGGCGGGCCGGCCGGTGACCAGGACGACAACGAGTCGCGGCAGATCTGGGTGGCCGGGTATGTGGTGCGAGACCTCTCCCCGGTGGCGTCCAACTGGCGGTCCAGCTCCTCACTGCCACAGGAGATGCGCCGGCAGGGGGTGGTGGGCATCGCCGGCGTCGACACCAGGGCGCTGACGAGGCATCTGCGCACCGCCGGTGCGATGCGCTGCGGCATCTTCGCCGGCGAGGACGCCGTCGATGCACTGGGCGACGTGCAATCGCTGGTGGACGAGGTGCGGGCGCAGCCCGGCATGGCCGGCGCCGACCTGACCGGCGAGGTGACCACCGCGTCCCGGTACACCGTGCCGGCGATGGGGGAGCAGCGGTTCACCGTCGCGGCCATCGACCTGGGCATCAAGGCCAACACGCCGCGCATGCTCGCCGCCCGTGGCATCACCACCCACGTGGTGCCGGCCGCCATCACGATCGCGGAGCTGGAGGCGCTGGGCGTCGACGGGGTCTTCCTGTCCAACGGCCCCGGCGACCCGGCCACGCAGGACGAGATGATCGCGCTGACGAAGGCGGTGCTGTCCCGCCGCATCCCGCTGTTCGGGATCTGCTTCGGCAACCAGATCCTCGGTCGCGCATTGGGTTTCGGCACCTACAAGCTCAAGTTCGGGCACCGTGGGATCAACCAGCCGGTGCTCGAGCGGTCCACCGGGCGGGTGCTGATCTCCGCCCACAACCACGGGTTCGCCGTCGACGCCCCGCTGGACACGGTGACCGACACCGAGTTCGGCCGCGTGCAGGTCGGTTTCACCTGTCTCAACGACGATGTCGTCGAAGGTCTGGAATGCCTCGACGTCCCCGCGTTCTCGGTCCAGTTCCACCCGGAGGCCGCGGCCGGCCCGCACGACGCGCAGTCGCTGTTCGACCGCTTCGTCGCGCTGATGGCCGACCCGACGCAGGCCGGCATCGACACTCTCGGGAAGGGCTGAGGCATGGGCAAACGCACCGACATCACGCACGTCCTGGTCATCGGGTCGGGCCCGATCGTCATCGGCCAGGCCTGCGAATTCGACTACTCCGGCACCCAGGCCTGCCGCGTGCTGCGCGAGGAGGGCATCCGCGTCTCGCTGATCAACTCCAACCCGGCGACGATCATGACCGACCCGGAGTTCGCCGACGCCACCTACATCGAGCCGATCACCGCCGAGTACGTCGAGAAGGTGCTCGCCGACCAGCTGGAGCGCGGGTTCCCGGTGGACGCGTTGCTGGCCACGCTGGGTGGGCAGACCGCGCTGAACACCGCCATCGCCATCTCCGACGCGGGGGTGCTGGAGCGCTACGGCGTCGAGCTGATCGGCGCGGACATCCCGGCCATCCAGCGGGGCGAGGACCGGCAGATCTTCAAGGACATCGTCCGGTCCGTCGGCGGCGACGTACCGCGGTCCGCGGTGTGCCACACCCTGGAGGAGGTGCAGGCGACCGTTGCCGAACTCGGCCTGCCGGTGGTCATCCGGCCGTCGTTCACGATGGGTGGTCTGGGTTCCGGAATGGCCCATATTGCAGATGATCTCGCCCGCATGGCCGCGGTCGGGCTGGCCGCGTCGCCGGTGCACGAGGTGCTGATCGAGGAGAGCGTGCTCGGCTGGAAGGAGTACGAGCTGGAGCTGATGCGCGACGGCCACGACAACATGGTCGTGGTCTGCTCCATCGAGAACATCGACCCGATGGGCGTGCACACCGGCGATTCCATGACGGTGGCGCCGGCGATGACGCTGACCGACCGCGAGTACCAGGACATGCGTGACCTCGGGCTGAAGATCCTGCGCGCGGTGGGCGTCGCGACCGGCGGCTGCAACATCCAGTTCGGCATCGAGCCGGCCACCGGGCGGATGGTCGTCATCGAGATGAACCCCCGGGTGTCCCGGTCCTCTGCGCTGGCGTCCAAGGCCACCGGGTTCCCGATCGCCAAGATCGCCGCCAAGCTCGCCATCGGCTACACCCTCGACGAGATCGCCAACGACATCACCCGGGCCACCCCGGCGGCGTTCGAGCCTTCGCTGGACTACGTGGTGGTCAAGATCCCGCGTTTCGCGTTCGAGAAGTTCCCCGGTGCCGACCCGACGCTCACCACGACGATGAAGTCGGTGGGCGAGGCGATGTCGATCGGCCGGTCGTTCGCCGAGGCGCTGGGCAAGGCGATGCGCTCGATGGAGACCAAGGCCGGCGGGTTCTGGACGGGGCCGGGCGTTGCTCAGGTCGGTGTCGACGAGCTGCTGGCCCGGATCGCCGTCCCGACCGATGGCCGGATCTACGACGTGGAGCGGGCGCTCGGGCTGGGCGCCACCGTCGAGCAGGTGTACGCCGCCACCCGCATCGATCCCTGGTTCCTGGAGCAGATCAAGCTGATCGCCTCGATCGGTTCCGCGGTGCGCGAGGCGGCCGACCTGGACACCGACCTGCTGCGCACCGCCAAGCGGTACGGGCTGTCCGACGCCCAGATCGCCGTGCTGCGGCCGGATCTCGGCTCCGAAGAGGCGGTGCGGGAGCTGCGCTGGGCGCTCGGCGTGCGGCCGGTGTTCAAGACCGTCGACACCTGCGCGGCGGAGTTCGAGGCCACCACGCCGTACCACTACTCTGCGTACGAGACCGACCCGGCGGCCGAGTCGGAGGTGGCACCGCAGACGGACCGGCCCAAGGTGATCATCCTGGGCTCCGGGCCGAACCGCATCGGCCAGGGCATCGAGTTCGACTACTCGTGCGTGCACGCGGCGCTGGCGCTGCGTGACGCCGGCTTCGAGACCGTCATGGTGAACTGCAACCCGGAGACGGTGTCCACCGACTACGACACCTCCGACCGGCTGTACTTCGAACCGCTGACCGCCG
>CAXTBG010000121.1:0-7776 GCA_964242105.1 uncultured Nakamurella sp.
ACTCGCTGGTCGAGATCGGCGGGCACATCTCCCCCGCCGCGTTCGGCCGGATCTCCAACGCCAAGGTCAGCGGCCAGTCGCTGAAGATCCAGTTGGACACCTCCGGCGCCGCGTCCTCGGCCTCCTCTGCGCCGAGGCGCTCCGGTCCCTCCGACCGGCCGGCCCGCGCGGGGTACTCCGCCCGCTGACCGCTGTCCGTCCGTCACGACCCCCGGTGCGCCGCCCAGCACACCGGGGGTCTTTCGTATTGTTGCCCGGTGACCACCGCCGACCGCGTGACCGTCGTCCTCGCCACCCCGCTGGCGCCCGAGCTGCGGCACCTGATCACCGATGTCGACCCGCGGGTCGAGCTGCTGGCGGACGACGACCTGCTGCCGCCGCAGCTGTATCCCGGTGATCACAGCGGGGATCCGGAGTACCGCCGCACCGCCGGGCAGCAGCAGGCATTCGCCGAATTGCTGGCAAAAGCCGATGTGCTGTACGGCATCCCGGACGTCGACCCGGAGATGCTGGCCGACGCCGTGCGGGCGAACAAGGGCCTGAAGTGGGTGCAGACGATGGCCGCCGGCGGCGGTGCGTCGGTCAAGGCGGCCGACCTGACGGAGGAGGAGCTGCAGCGGGTCGTGTTCACCACCTCCGCCGGGGTGCACGGCGGCACGCTCGCCGAGTTCGCGCTGTTCGGCGTGCTCGCCGGCGCCAAGGACCTGCCGCGCCTGCAGGCGCTCAAGGCCGACCGCGAGTGGGCCGATCGCTGGGCGATGAAGCAGGTGTCGGAGCAGACCGTGCTGGTGGTCGGGCTCGGCGGCATCGGCCAGCGCACCGCGCAACTGCTCAAGGCGCTGGGGGCGACCTTGCTGGGCGTCAAGCGGACCGTGGAACCCGTGGAGCACGTCGACGAGGTGCACCCGACGGATGCACTGGCCGAGCTGGTCGGCAGGGCCGACGCGATCGTCTTCACCCTCCCCGGCACCGAGGCCACCACCGGCCTGTACGACGCCGACCTGATTGCCGCGACCAAGCCCGGGGCGGTGGTCGTCAACGTCGGCCGCGGCACCGTCATCGACGAGCCGGCGCTGATCGAGGCGCTGTCCTCAGGTCATCTCGGCTCTGCCTACCTCGACGTCACGGCGGTCGAGCCGCTGCCGGCTGATTCCGCCCTGTGGACCCTGCCCACCGTCGTGCTGGCGCCGCACACGGCCGCCCTCAGCGACCTGGAGGACCAGCGGATCGCCGAGCTGTTCGCGCAGAACCTGCGGCGTTTCCTCGACGGCGCGGATCTGGTCAACCAGGTCGACACCACCGACTTCTACTGACAGTCTGGGACCCCTGCCAGTGGCCACGCCCGCAGCGGGCAAGGAACTGTTGCCGGTGGTCAGCCGTTGACGCAGGGCGCTGCCGGGTGCGGCCTGCGCGGCGCGGTCCGTTCGGCAGTGCAGCACCACAGTCCACTCGATCAAGCGGAGGAACGACGATGGCATTCTGGGATTCGCTCAAGACCAAGACCACCGAGATGAACGGCCAGCTCAAGCTCAAGGCCGGGCAGTTCAAGAACAAGGAGTTCGCGGCCGGCTCGATGGCGATGTGCGCGCTGATCGCCGCCGCGGACGGGACCATCGACCCGAAGGAGCGCCAGAAGACGGCGGCGCTGATCGGCAGCAACGACGTGCTGTCGATCTTCCCGCCCGCCGAGCTGCAGGAGAAGTTCAACTTCTACTGCGACAAGCTGACCCGCGACTACGACTTCGGCAAGGTCGAGGCCATCGCGACGGTCGGCAAGCTGAAGTCCAAGCCGGAGCAGGCCCGTGCCGTCATCCAGATCGGCATCATCATCGGCGGCGCCGACGGCAACTTCGACGAGCACGAGCGGTTGGCCGTCCGGGACGCCTGCTTCGCCGTCGGCATCGCGCCGACAGAGTTCGACCTGTAACGCTCCCGCTCGGATGTTGGCCTGCCGTGCGGCGGGCATCGCGCCGACCGGGTCCGACTAGTCGACGTCACGCTCAGAACAGGGCCTGCTGGGCGGGCCCGGTGGGCAGCGCCGGCGCTGACCGGTCGATCGTCGGCATGCTCCCGGCCGGGAAGCTGGCCGCGCCGTCGCCCGGGATGCCGCGCTGCGTCGGCGGGTCGGCCGCGGTCAGGCCGAACTGCGCCCGGATGTCGCGGAACCGCGCGGCCAGCTCCTTGCGGTACACGGCCGGGGCATTGGCTCCCCGTGCGTAGAGCGCCTGGTAGGCCGGCACCAGGTCGGGCCGGTGCCGGCCGAGCCAGGGGAAGAACCATTCCCGGGCGCCCGGGCGCAGGTGCAGCGCCACGGCGCTGACACCGGTCACCCCCGCCTCCACCAGCTCCCGCACCACCGCGTGCAGGTGCTCGTCGGTATCGGTCAGGTAGGGCAGCACCGGTGCCACCAGCACGCCGCACGGCAGACCGGCTCCGGTGATCCGCCGGATCAGGTCGAGCCGAGCCTTCGGCGATGGCGTGCCCGGCTCCAGCAGCGCCTGCAGGTCCGGGTCCAGCAGCGCGAGCGACACCGCCAGTCCCACCGGCACGTCGCTCCGGGCTTCCGCCAGCAACGGGAGGTCGCGGCTGAGCACGGTCCCCTTCGTCAGGATGGAGAACGGCGTGCCGCTGTCGGCCAGCGCGGAGATGATGCCGGGCAGCAACCGGTAGCGGCCCTCGGCGCGCTGGTAGGGGTCGGTGTTGGTGCCCATCGCGACGTGCTCGCGTTGCCAGCCCGGGCGGGCCAGCTCCCGCTGGAGCACCTCGGCGACGTTGATCTTCACCACGATCTGGGTGTCGAAGTCGTGTCCGGTGTCCAGTTCGAGGTAGGCGTGGGTACCACGGGCGAAGCAGTACACGCAGCCGTGGGTGCAACCCCGGTAGGGATTGAGCGACCACGGGAACGGCATCGGCGACGTGCGTGCCACGCGGTTCAGCGCCGATTTCGCGTGCACCTCGTGGAAGGTGACGCCGGCGAACTCCGGGGTGCGGACCGAACGCACCAGCCCGGCCATCCGGCCGAGGCCCGGCAGAGCACCGGTGTCCACCGCCGCGACGGCCTGCTGATCCCATCTCACCACCCTATTCGAACACATGTATGACGCGTCGGCAAGCTCGCTCTCCCGCCATCGGCTGCGACGCTGCAGACGGCGGCCGACCGACGGCAGCGTCTAGAGTCGGCTATTCGTCACCGAGGGGGAGCTTATGAGCCTGTGGGGCAAGCGAACGGACATGATCGTCCACCGGGCCGATCCCTACAACGCGGAGTCCGACCCAGCCGTCCTGCACGAGCACTTCCTGACCGACGTCGACCGCTTCTACAGCCGCAACCACGGCCGGGTCCCGGACATCCCCACAGACAGCTGGTCGCTGACCGTCGACGGAATGGTGCACACACCCCAGGTCTTCGACCTCGGCGAGTTGCGGCGCCGCTTCCAGCCGGTCACCGTCACCGCGACGCTGCAGTGCGCCGGCAACCGGCGCGCCGGGCTCGGGGAGGTCAAGGCGATCCCCGGCGAGCCGTGGGGGCCGGCGGCCATCTCCACCGCCGCCTGGACCGGCGTCCGGCTCGCCGATGTGCTGGCGGCCGCGGGTGTGGCGCCGGGCGCCGCACACGTTGAGTTCACGGCGCCGGACCTCGCCGACGAGCTGCAACCGCCGGAGGCCTACGGCAGTTCGATTCCGCTGGCCAAGGCCCTGACCGGGGAGGTGCTGCTCGCCTGGGCGATGAACGGCGAGCCGCTGCCCCGGCTGCACGGCGGGCCGGCCCGCATCGTCGTGCCCGGTTACATCGGCGCCCGCAGCGTCAAGTGGGTCGACCGGGTCACCGTGCGCGAGCGCCCGTCGGACAACCACTACCAGCAGGTCGCCTACCGGCTGCGGCCGGCGGACGCGGGATCGGCAGCCGGCACGCGGGGCGCCGGGGTGTCACTCGGCGTCCTGCCCGTCACGTCGGCGGTGCTGGTGCCGGCCGACCACGCCACTGTGCCCACCGGCCCGCTGGCCGTCAGCGGGTACGCGTTCAGCGGCGGCGGACGGGAGATCGCCCGGGTCGAGGTCTCCGTCGACGGCGGCGAGCACTGGACGCAGGCCGAGCTGGACCAGCAGGCGGGGCCCTGGTCCTGGACCCTGTGGCGCGCCGATGTCGACGTCCGGATGGGGACGGTGGAGGTGGTGGCCCGGGCCTGGGACGAGTCGGCCAGCACCCAGCCGCAGACGCCCGCCCAGGTGTGGAACGACAAGGGCTACATGAACAACTCGTGGCCCAGGGTCCGCCTGACGGTGGCCGACGCCGCGACCCCCTGAGGTCAGGGCGCCGTCGGCTGCTGCAGGATCTCCGCGACCGCAACAGGCACCGCAGCCAACCCGACCGGTTCCTGGTGCCCGGAGGTCAGGTCCCGGACCATCACCGTGCCCTGCTCGAGGTCCCGGTCGCCCAGGATCAGCGCGACCCGGGCGCCGGAGGCGTCGGCCGACTTCATCGCCGCCTTGAGTCCCCGGCCGCCGTACGACCGGTCGACGCGGATGCCGGCGGCCCGCAACCGGCCGGCCAGCACGGCCAGCTCCCGGGACGCCGCCTCCCCCATCGGCACGCCGTACACCTCGCACCGCGCTGTCGACCCGACGGTCACGCCCTCGGCCTGCGCGGCCAGCACGGTGCGGTCCAACCCGAGGCCGAACCCGATGCCGGACAACGCCTGTCCGCCGAGCTCGGCCATCAACCCGTCGTAACGGCCACCGCCGCCCATGCCGGACTGGGCGCCCAGCAGCGGGTGCACGAACTCGAAGGTCGTGCGGGTGTAGTAGTCCAGGCCGCGGACCATGCGCGGGTTGATCGTGTACGGCACACCGAGCCGGTCCAGGATCGCCAGCACCTCGCGGAAGTGCCCGCCGGAGTCGGCCGACAGGTGGTCGAGCATCAGCGGCGCGTCGGCCAGCATCGCCTGAACGTCGGGGCGCTTGTCGTCGAGCACCCGCAGGGGATTCAGCCGGGCCCGCTCGCGGGTCGCGTCGTCCAGCGGCAGGCCGGCGAGGAACGCCTGCAGCTTCTCCCGGTAGGCAGGCCGGTCGCCGGCATCGCCGAGCGAGGTGATCTCCAGCCGGTACCCGGTCAGCCCGACGGCGCGGAACGCCTCGTGGCCGACGGCGACGACCTCGGCGTCCAGCGCAGGGTCGTCGGACCCGATCGCCTCGATCCCCACCTGCTGCAGCTGGCGGTAGCGGCCGGCCTGCGGGCGTTCGTAGCGGAAGAACGGCCCGGCGTAGACCAGCTTGACCGGTAGCGACCCGCGGTCCAGGCCGTGTTCGATCACCGCTCGCATGACCCCGGCAGTGCCCTCGGGCCGCAGCGTCACCGAGCGGTCGCCGCGGTCGGCGAAGGTGTACATCTCCTTGGACACCACGTCGGTGGACTCGCCGACACCGCGGGTGAACAACGCGGTGTCCTCGAAGACCGGCAGCTCGATCGGCGAGTACCCGGCGCGGCCCGCCGCCGCGACGAGCGTGTCCCGGACGGCGGCGAAGGTGCGGGACAGCGGCGGGACGTAATCGGGTACCCCCTTGGGCGCGCTGATGGTGGTCCTGGCCGTGGTGGTCCTCCTGGTCGTCGTGGTGCCCGTCGTCGTGGTGCCCGTCGTCGTGCTCCCGGCCGTCGTGCTCCCGGCCGTCGTGCTGCCAGTCGTCGTGGTCGTCGTCGTGCTCCCGGTCGTCGTCCCCGCCGTCGTCCCCGTCGTGGTGGCGGTCCCGGTGGGGGTGGGCGGGCTGGGGGTGGTGCCGGGCATGGTGTGGTCCATCATCTCGGGGCGGCGGCGCGTGCCATGCCGGTCAGGTAGGGATTGGCGGCGCGCTCCGCGCCGATGGTGCTGGTGGGGCCGTGACCCGGGAGGAGAACGGCGTCGTCCGCCCGGGTCAGCAGCTGCTCCGCGATGGACTCCAGCAGTTGCCCGGTCGATCCACCGGGCAGATCGGTGCGGCCCACGGAGCCGGCGAACAGGGTGTCCCCGGTCAGCAGCACCTCGGGCCGGTCGGCGGCGGCCGCGATGGAGAACACCACCGAGCCGCGGGTATGACCTGGGGTGGGGTGCACGCCGAACCGGAGGCCACCGAGCTCCACGGTCGCGACGTCGGTCAACGTCCGGACCTCCGCGGGCCGCAGCCCCCGCAGGTCCATGCCGGCCAGCGCGGACCGGAGCTCCGGCGACAGGGCCGCCAGCGGGTCGTCGAGCATGTGCTCGTCGGACCCGTGCAGGTAGGCGGGAACGCCGGCCGCGGCGCAGACCCGGGCGGCGGAGGCGGTGTGATCCAGATGACCGTGGGTCAGCAGTACGGCGACCGGACGCAGGCGATGCTCCTCCAGGACTGCGGCCACCCGCTCGCCGGCGCCCTCCCCCGGGTCGACGACGACGGCGTCCCCGCCCCGTTCGGCGGCCACGACGTAGCAGTTGGCCTGGAACGAACCCGCCGGAAATCCCGTGATGAACACCGGTCAACCCTAACGGCGCGGCTGCACCGGCGACGTCCGTCCGGGCTCTTCCAGCGGGCCACCCACAGGTCGTTCACATCGGTTTGTGCCCGGCTGATGTCCGTGGGTCACCTAGACTCACCGGCCGGGGCCCGAATCAGTTCGACGGGCTGACGTGCAACGCAGGAGGACCAACAAGTGCCCACCAACCAGCAGCGACGCGAAGCAGCTCAGCGGAAGCTCGAGCGCCAGCTCGTCCGCCGCCAGGAGCAGGAACGCGCGCGGCGGCAGCGGCTGATCGTCGTCGGTGTGGTGGCCACGGTCGTCGTCGTCGCAGGGGTCATCTGGTTCGCCACCACCCGCGGTGGCGACAAATCCACGGCTTCCACCGCCGACGGCACCTCCCCCGCCACCGCATCCAGCAGCGCCGCACCGAAGACGCCCTGCACCTACACCGCCGGCGGCAAGGCCGCCAAGGAGGTCAAGGCGCCCACCAACCTCTCCCCGGCCAACACGGGCACCGTCGCGGCCACCCTCACGCTCAACGGCCAGAAGGTCGACGTCACGCTCGACCGCGCCGCTGCCCCGTGCACAGTCAACTCCTTCGTGTCGCTGGCGTCGCAGGGCTTCTACAACAACTCGCCGTGCTGGCGGCTGACCGCCAATGCGCCGCTGAGCATCCTGCAGTGCGGCGACCCGACCGGGGTAGGCAACGGCGGGCCCGGCTACACCTTCGCCGACGAGCTGACCAAGACGAAGACCTATCCCAAGGGCACCATCGCGATGGCCAACGGCGGCAGCGCCGCGCCGGACAGCAACGGCTCGCAGTTCTTCATCGTCTACAAGGACTCCAAGCTTGATCCCACCTACACCGTGTTCGGCAAGGTCTCCGATGCCGGGATGGCCGTGATCGAGGGCATCGCCGCCAAGGGCGTCAAGAACAACGCGCAGGACGGCCCGCCCGTCGCCAAGGCCGTGATCGACTCCGTCGACGTGCCCAAGGACGCGGTGAGCGCCGTCGGCACCTACGTCACCGCGAGCTCGGGTGCGGCGGCCACCGGCGCAGCCGGCAGCGGTGCGCCGACCAGCAGCGGCGCGGCGAGTGGTGCTGCCGGGAGCGGTGCCGCGGGGACCGGTGCGGCACCGACCAGTGCCGCCAGCAGCCCGGCGGTCAGCAGCAAGTAGCCCGGCTGGGTGCTGCCGCGAACGTGCTTGGGAGCCCCGAAAGCGGCTTACAGGTGCGGCGTCTGCAAGGCCGAGGAGTTCGACGGATACCGGGGTTGTATCCGAGACGACGAGAACGCCGCAGACGACGT
>CAXTBG010000122.1:0-7768 GCA_964242105.1 uncultured Nakamurella sp.
TAGCTCGCTGGGCTCATAACCCAGAGGTCACAGGTTCGAATCCTGTCCCCGCTACAACGACACGGCCCCTGATCGGCAGAGATGCTGATCAGGGGCCGTCTTCGTGTCACCGCTCTGGTGGCATCGGCCTCGGCCGGGCACGCCCCCTGAAGGCGAATGTCGACGTGGTGCCAGGCCTCAGCAGGCCACGTACAGGTAGAAGTAGCCGTTGTAGGCCACGGGTGCCCCGGTGGTGTTGAGAGTCCACAGGTAGACGCGCACGATGTTGCTGCCGTAGGTGTAGGCGCTGGCGTACACAGAGGTGCCGTAGTACGGCGTGACGAACGGCGCGCAATTGCCGACGTCACCTTCGACCGTCACGTTGTAGACACCGGTCGCCACCTTCACGGAGCTCAACACACGGGTCGATCCCTGATAAGCCTCACCGCCGGTGACGAGGCCCTCGATCGGCGGCATGTAGTAGCCGGTGACGTCCATGATGACGTCGGTCGAGTATCCGAAATTCTTCACGCCCAGGTAAGGATTCGCCTCGTCCTTGGAGAGCGTGAAGTTGGCGGGAACCGTGACGGCCCGGTCACCCCAGTAGGTGACGAAGTTCGTCATCGGCGTCGTGGTCGGGTAGGGGAAGGAGGCCAGGTAGCCCGATCCGGTGGTGCCGGTGACGGTGACGTTGGTCGTCACGCTGGTGGCGTAGTTCGGCACTCCGCAGCCGCCGCTCTTGCCTCCCTGCGGGGCGAAGCCGAACGTTCCGCGCACGTAGAACCGGCGGACGGCAAGTCTGTTGATCTTCCCGCCGCCGAAGCGTGTGTCGACGATCCGGCACGGTGTGATGGCGACGTAGACGTTCTCGGTTCTGGCGGGGCGTAACGTCGCCGCGGGCTGGGGCGTCCGGCCCGCCTGGGCCCTGGCCGCCTGGACGAGCTCCGCAGCGGGCTGCTTCCCCTCCGTTCCGACCGGCTTGTCGACCACCGGTTTCGACCCGGCACTGACAGGCGGTGGGGCAGCACTGGCGGAAGCCAGGCCGATCCCGGCCAAGGTCGTGGCAGCAGCGAGCGCTGCCACGAGGTGGGTCCATTTCTTCGCGGCGCCTCCAACATCTCCGGCTGCTCGGTGGGAGCGGCCCGGGCCCCGACCCGAACGGCCGTCGGGTCTGGAAAGAGTCCAATCCGCTGGAGTCACCACGTCCCCGTCGAAATACATCTGATGCAGACGGAATACCTCTGATGTCACAGGTGGCGTCGCCCCGTCGGCCGCCGTACGGAGTGCGCCGGTGCGAGGGGCCACCTCGCGCCCTGCGTCCACCGTGCGAGGCGAAAGGGGGAAGGCGTGGGAGAGCAGGAGAGGCTAGGTGAAGATGGAAGCGACCGACGCAATGCCGTGGCCGACCCGACCGATGGCGCCTTCCCGTCCGGGCGGCCCCAGGACCACCGCGAAGACGGTGATCATCAGCTCGTCCAGGTATTCCAGCTGCGGAGTGCACTCGGTGAAGGTGTAGTCGGCGCGCGCCACGACTCCGGCCGCGGTGCCCGGTTTCCACCAGCGCCAGGTGCGATGGAGGCGTGCGATCTGATGTCCGTCGCGGGTGATCACAGCCCGGCGGTCGGTGGTGTGCCGGCAGATCCACCGACGCCCGTCGAAGTCGACGGTCACCGTGCGGTCGGCACGTCGCAGGCCGCCGGATCGTCCGTTGCACACCTGGAACGAGCGGCCGTCGAACAGGGTGACCGAGCCCGTCCAGCCGTTCCGCAGCCTGCCGACCTGCACCACCGTGTCGGTCGGACCGTCGTCGTCCGTGCCGACGAGCGTGCCGCAGAGGTTCCCTGCCCTGTCGATCAGCCGGATCCCCGCGTTCGTCTCGTGGATCACGCTCCAGGGCAACGGCTCGCTCATAGCCGCCACCGTAAGCCGGTCGGCCTTTCCGCCGGGGCGTTATCCGTCGACTGGGGTTGCCGGGCCGCGGTGCATCGGTCAGCCGTTCTATGGTGAGCGGCACCGTCAGTGATCCGATCGACGAGAAGGCGAGGACGCCGGTGGCGAGCGCCCGGCAGGACGCCGAAGCCGCAGCTCTTCGCACGGTCGGCCGCTCGATCCCGTTGCGAGCGGAGGTCCACCGGCTGACACCGAGCCAGTCCGGCGCAGTCGGGCACGTCGTCGGCGTCCGCGGGATGGACGACAGGGCGTACGCCCTCAAGATCTATCCGGCCGGTCGGTCGTCCAGGGTCGAGGTGGAGGCGACGGCGCTCCGCCGCCTCGCCAGATTGCAACTCCCCGTGCCGACGGTCTTCCTCCACGGCACGGTCGACGGCGACCCGGCGGCGGGATACGTGCTGATGAGCTGGCTACCCGGCGTGCGCTGGGCCGAGTGCGCAGCGGAGATCGGTCGGGAGGACGCGGCCATCCTGATCCGACGGGCCGGAACACTGCTGCGGCGCATGCACTCCGACACCGGTGCCTGGTTCGGGAACCTGTTGCGGGAGCCGGGAACGGCCTCGACGGCAACGGACATCGCCGCCGCCCGACTGACCGAGCTGCTGCCGTCCTACGAGAGCCTCGGCGGTCCGGGCGATCTGGCGCAGTTGGTCGGCCGGTTCGTCCGGGACCGGTCCGGAGCGTTGCGTCAGTGCCCCGCTCCGGTGTTGTGCCACAACGACTTCGTCGACGGCAACCTGATGGTCCGGCTGGAAGGTAGGCCGGACATCTGCGGCGTGTTCGACCTGGAGCGGGCGTCGTGGGGCGACCCGATGAACGATCTCGCGATGTCCGCCATCCATCTGCGCTACCACTATCCCGATCTGGTGCACCTGCTGGTGGATTCCTACGGCGTCGACGACGACCACGAGCTCGTCCGGCTGCAGGTGTACGAGGCCCTGCATGTGATGGACGAGCGATGCTGGATCGCCTCCGACCGACCCCACGGCTGGCAGCGATCCATCGCTGCGCTGGACGACCGGCTGCGCGCGATCGTAGCCGCCGGCTGAAGCCCGGCCGCTGTCCTGTCGGTCCGGTGAACCTGCGAGGACAGAAACCGGCACAGAAGTCGGTGACGGGCAGCGCGCGCGACCAGCGGTCGGGGATGCTGCTGGAATGAACCAGAAGCGCTGGGCCAGGCTGTCCGAGGTGCCCTTGACCGTGGCAGCGGTGGTCTTCCTGGCCGCGTACACGCTGCAGGTGCTGTCCCGGCCGCCGGCGAGGTTCGACCGGTGGCTCGACCTCGTCGAGTGGTTGACGTGGAGCGTGTTCCTGGTCGACTACGTCGTGCGCCTGCGGCTTGCCGAACGGCGGGGGCACTGGTTCGTCCGGCACCTGCTCGACCTGGCTGCGGTTGCCCTCCCCGTCCTCCGGCCGCTGCGGCTGCTCCGGCTGGTCGCACTGCTCTCGGTGTTCCAACGCGCTGCCGGCACCAACCTCCGGGGGCGGGTGGTGACCTACGCACTGGGATCGACCGTCCTGCTGATCTTCGTGTCCTCGCTCGCCGTGCTGGAGGCGGAACGCGATGCGGCAGAGAGCTCCATCACCAGCTTCGGCCAGGCCCTGTGGTGGGCGTTCACCACGATCACCACCGTCGGGTACGGCGACAACATCCCGATGACGACCACCGGCCGGGTCGTCGCGGTGGCCCTGATGATCGGTGGCGTCGCGCTGCTGGGCACCATCACCGCGACGATCGCGTCGTGGCTGGTGCAGCAGGTCGCCGACCAGGACGAGGCTAGCCAGTCGGCCACCCGGCAACAGGTCGCCGAGCTGACCCGCCGCATCGACGTGCTCACCGAGCTGCTGACCTCCGGCGCGCCGGGCACGTCGGCACAGGGTCGACGTGCACCGGGCCCGTCCCGCGCCCTTCAGTAGGGCAGGTAGAACGTCAGCAGATCCGCGGTGAGCGGCGGGAACAGGGCCTCGAACAGTTCCCGGCGCGGACCGGGGTAGACGTCGGGTCGCCGGGCCGCCAGTCCGGCCATCCCGAGAGGGCCGAACAGCAGAGATCCCAGTTGATCCGGCGGTACCCCGGCGCCGCCGGCCGAGTACGGCGCCTGCATCGGTCCGCCCACCCGCACGTCGCCGAGGCCGGCCGGTTCGATCGCCATTCGGTAGTGCCGGCCGAAGGTGGACAGCACGAGTTCGGGCGCCGTCCTTTCCACGCCCTGGAGACGGTGCTGCAGAACGGGTCTCAGGGCACCCAGCAGGGCGGCCGGATCCCCGATACGCACGTAGTACTGGGTCGGCGCCGGGTCCGGTGCGGCGAGGGCACCGGCCAGCGCCCGCGCGGGAACGGTGCCGACGCGGTCGACCACCGCGATCGGCAGCCCCGGGTGCAGCCGGGCGATGCCGGCCAGCAGCGCGCTCGACGCGTCCTGGTCGGCCGCCGCCGCCTCGGCCACCAGCACACCGGTGTCGCCGGTCTGCACGCGCGCTGTTCCCACCGGGCGGTCGCCGCGCCGCACGAGATAGGTGACGCTCGAATCGTGGGACAGCAGCCAGCGGCGGCGCGCCGGGGAATGCGGCATCGTCACGTCGAACGAGGCCTGTGCCTGGTCCTGCAGTTCCCGCAGCGCGGGAATGTCGGTCTCGCTCGCCGGCCGGCAGTCCCCACCGCCCGCCGGCCGCTGCGCCGCGGTGGTCAGTGCCCGGGCCTTGGGGATGTCGATCGCATACTCGTAACCGAACAGCCGGTAGAAGTACGGGATGCCGATCATCACCTGCATCAGATGTCCCCGGGCGCAGGACAGATCGTGCGCCCAGTGCATCAGTTCCCGCACGAGGCCGCGCCCCTCGTAGCCGACCCTGGTCGCAACCAACTCGACCTGTCCCGCTGCGAGCTCGATGCCGCCGACGCGCACCCGCTCGTCCAGCAACGACGCGGTCGACACCACCCTGTGCCCGTCCACCACCACCGCGCACAGATCCCAACCGGCGTCCGGGTCCTGCACCATCAGCTCGAGATCGCGTGCGTCGGCATCCTCGCCGCGCTCGGCGAGCAACTCCTTGATCGACGGCAGGTCGGTCGGGGTCGCCGTGCGCAGGACCAGGCCGCCGGGGAGAGGGCGCCCGCCGCGCCCGGAGGTGCTCACCCGGTCAACGCTAGTGTTCCTGCGCAAGTGGAAATCCGGTGGACGCATCGCCGGCCGGACAAGGGTGACCAGAAGGAGACAGCGGTGGACAGGCGCACACTGGGCGGCGGGCTCGAGGTCTCGGCCATCGGGCTCGGCTGCATGGGGATCAGCCACGGTCTCGGCCCCGCGGTGGAGCGCGCGGACGGCATCGCGGTGATCCGAGCGGCCGTGGAGCGCGGCGTCACCCTCTTCGACACGGCGGAGGCCTACGGCCCGTACGTCAACGAGGAGGTGGTCGGCGAGGCACTGGCGCCGTTCCGGTCCGACGTGGTCATCGCCACCAAGTTCGGCTTCGCGTTCGACCAGGACGGCCGCCAGGTCGGGGTGACCAGCCGGCCCGAGCACATCAAGCAGGTCGCCGACGCCTCGCTACGGCGGCTGGGCGTCGATGCCATCGACCTGTTCTACCAGCACCGCGTCGACCCGGAGGTGCCCATCGAGGACGTCGCGGGCACCGTGAAGGAGCTGATCGAAGCGGGCAAGGTCAAGCACTTCGGCCTGTCCGAGGCCAGCGCGCAGACCGTCCGCCGGGCGCACGCCGTCCAATCGGTGACCGCTCTGCAGAGCGAGTATTCGCTGTGGTGGCGCGAACCGGAGGCAGAGATCCTGCCGACGCTGGCAGAGCTCGGCATCGGCTTCGTGCCGTTCAGCCCGCTGGGCCGGGGTTTCCTCACCGGCGCGATCGACGACACGACCTCGTTCGACAAGTCCGACATCCGCAGCTCGCTGCCCCGCTTCAGCGTCGAGGCGCGCAACGCCAACCGGGCTGTGGTCGACCTGATCGGTGCTCTGGCGCAGCGCAAGGGAGCGACGCCGGCGCAGATCGCACTGGCCTGGCTGCTCGCCCAGCAGCCGTTCGTCGTACCCATTCCGGGTACCCGCCGCATCGAGCGGCTCGAGGAGAACATCGGTGCCGCCGCGGTGGAGCTGACCGCGGGCGAACTCGCCGAGATCGCTGCCGCAGCAGCGCAGATCGAGGTGACGGGGGACCGTTACCCCGAAGCCATGCAGCGTTACATCGACCGCTGACCCGAAGGACTGCGGAGTTTTCCTCTGGTGCGGCCCCGCGGTGAGTGCCACTATGGGCTGCGACATCGGAGCGACGATGGGAGTTGTCATGACGCAGGACGCCAACGCATCAGTGGCCGACAGGCAATTCGAAGAAATCGAGCGCGAGCAGAAGGCGCATCCCGCCAAGAAAGGCATGGCCTTCAACGCCGGCGTCACGGTGCTGGAGGTCGGCGGCGCCATTCTCGCGTTTCATCTGGTCAAGAACGCGGGCGCGAGTGACGTCGCGGCCTACCTGATGGGGAGCATCGCGCCGATCCTGGGTGCGGTGATCGTGTGGATCCGCGCCAAGAAGTTCAGTGGTGCTTCGGCGGCCATCTTCGCCTTCACCCTCCTGTCCGCCGCGGTCGCAGTGATCGGCAGCACCGATTCGAAGGTGCTGCTGTACAAGGACTGCGCGGTGACGGCGGCCATCGGATTGATCTTCGGCCTGTCGTGTGTGGTCGCCCCGCGACCGGTGCTGTTCTATTTCTCCCAGCGGTACGGAACGGACGGGACCACCGAAGGCATGGCGGTCTACGACAAGATGTGGGTCGCCTACCCCGGATTTCGCAAGGTGATGTACCAGATCAGCGCCGTGTGGGCGGTCATCTTTCTCCTGCAGGCGGGGATCACCGCCCTGGTCATCCGGGCCACGAAGTTCTCCACCGCCTACAACTACGACCAGATCCTGCCGATCGTGGCGCTGGTGCTGGCCATGGCGATCACGATGATGCTCGCCGCGCGGGCCAAGAAGCTAGGCGCGGCAAGAGCTGCCGCACGCCGGGTCGCCGCCTGACCGGACCGCCGACGGCACGAACGGCAGGGGAGCCGACGACGTCCGGTCCGGCACTACAGGGAGTTCTGCGGGGGCCGTCGCCGCGTTCTCGCGCGGCGGAACTCATTGTCGTGAGCGGGCCGCCCGGTGCCGGCAAGTCCACGGTGGCACAGGCGCTCGTGGGTCTGTTCGGGCAGAGCGCACTCGTTGCGGGCGACGCGTTCTTCGACTTTCTCCGCGGCGGCTACCTCCCGCCCTGGACGGGGCCGGCGCACCGGCAGAACGAGGTGGTCATCGGCGCCGCCGCGGCCGCTGCGGGTCGGTTGGTGGCCGGTGGGTACACGGTCGTCTACGACGGCGTCATCGGACCGTGGTTCCTGGCCACCTTCGCGGCTGCGACCGGACTCGGCCACCTCCACTACGCCATGCTGTTGCCGACCGAACAGGAGTGCGTCGAACGGGTGTCGGCGCGGGTCGGGCACGGCTTCACCGACATCTACGCCACCCGCCAGCTGTACCGGGAATTCGCCGACGCGCCGGTCGACCGACGGCACGTCGTCTCCGCCGGGCAGTCGGCGGAGGCGGTTGCGGCGTCTGTCGCCGCCCGGGTCCGGGACGGGTCGCTGATCCGGGCCATCGGCCCGGCGCCCGGCGCCCCCTGACCCCACCGCCGGACATCCGTCGGGCCGGACTGCGACCGGACAGCCGGGGTCGGACCAGGCTGGCGGGGGAATGTGCGGCAAGCCAGTGCCGGGGTGCGCGGGAGAATCCTCGAACCGACACCTCCACCTCCACCTCCACCTCCACCTCCACCTCCACCTCCACCTCCACCTCC
>CAXTBG010000123.1:0-7748 GCA_964242105.1 uncultured Nakamurella sp.
CGACGAGATCGGCATGGGCGACAACATCTGGCTCGGCGACCGGGACGGCGTGCGCACCCCGATGCAGTGGTCGCCCGACCGCAACGCCGGCTTCTCCCGTTCCGACCCGGCCCGGCTGTACCTGCCGGCCATCATGGACCCGATCTACGGCTTCCAGACCATCAACGTCGAGGCCCAGGTCAACTCGACCGCCTCGCTGCTGCACTGGACCCGGCGGATGATCGAGATCCGCAAGCAGCACCCCGCGTTCGCCCTCGGCGAGTTCGCCGACCTGGGCGGATCCAACCCCACGGTGCTGTCCTACATCCGCACCTACACCGCGGACGACGGCACCCGCTCCACCGCGCTGTGCGTGAACAACCTGTCCCGCTTTCCGCAGCCGGTCGAACTGGACCTGCGGGAGCACATGGGCAGCATCCCGGTCGAGCTGACCGGCGGCACGCCGTTCCCGGCCATCGGAAGCCTGCCGTATCTGCTCACCCTGCCGGGGCACGGGTTCTACTGGTTCGACATCACCGCGGCCAGTGAAGGGCAGGGGCAGCGCCCGAGTTACCGCGACGACGACTTCGGCGGGGACTTCTTCAGCGGCGAGCTCACCACCGGGGACGTCAGCAGCGGCGACGTGAACACCGGTGACTTCAACAGGGGTGCAGATGCCTGAACCGACGACCGACCACCCCGCCATCCCGATGGCGCCCGACGAGGAACTGGCCGAGCTGCTCGGCCGATGGTTGCCCGCCCAACGGTGGTTCGGCGGCAAGGGCACCGAGGTCGAGGTGACGATCGAACACCGGACGCACATCGCGAACCTGCCGGAGCGGTCGTCGGAGCAGGTGTTGTTCACCGTCCCGTCGGCCACCGGAACCCAGCGGTACCAGGTCTGGGTCGGCTGGACCCGCAACCTGCCCGAGCGGCTGACCGGCGTGCTGATCGGCGAGGCCGGCGGCAGCACCGCGTTCGACGCGCTGCACGACAGCGGGCTCACGTCGCTGGTGCTGGCGAAGATCTCGGCCGGCGACACCATCGGCGAGCTCGAGTTCGTCCCGGAGCCGGGGGTCACCGTCGACGACCAGGTTCCCGGCAAGGTGATCAGTGCCGAGCAGTCGAACACCTCGATCGTCTTCGGCCACCACAGCATCCTGAAGGTCTTCCGCCGGCTGGAACCCGGGCAGAACCCCGACGCGGAGATCCACCGGGCGCTGCACGCGGCCGGCGCGTCGCACATCGCCACCGCCCTCGGCACGATCGACGGGCCGGTCGGCGGCGAGCGCACCACGCTCGCCCTGTTGACCGAGTTCTTCGCCAACAGCGTCGAGGGATGGTCGATGGCCACCGCCAGCGTGCGCGACCTGATGGCCGAGGGCGACCTGCGGGCCGACGAGGTGGGCGGCGACTTCGCGTCCGAGTCGCTCCGGCTGGGGCGTGCGGTGGCCGAAGTCCACGCCGAACTGGCCAAGGCCTTCGGAACCCGGGAGCTGGACCAGGCCGGCATCGCCGAGCTGATCGCATCGATGGTCACCACCGCGGAGCGGGTGGCGTCGTACGTCCCGTCGGTGGCCGAGCACCTCGACGGCATCCGGGCGGCGTTCGCGCGGGCGCAGGAGGCCGCGGCGTCCATGGGCGGGATCAGTGTCCAGCGGATCCACGGGGACCTGCAGCTCGGTCAGACGCTCCGCACGCTGAACGGCTGGGCCATCATCGATTTCGAGGGCGAGCCGTCGAAATCGCTGGCCGAGCGCAGGGCCATGCACTCCCCGCTCCGCGACGTCGCCGGCATGCTGCGGTCCTTCGACTACGCGGCCAACCATTCCGGCGGCGCATCCGACTCCCAGCACGCCTACCGTGCACAGGAGTGGGCAACCCGCAACCGGAAGGCGTTCTGCGACGGCTACGCCGCGGTCGCCGGTTCCGACCCGCGGGACCGGAGCCCGCTGCTCGGCGCGTTCGAGCTGGACAAGGCGGTGTACGAGGTCGCCTACGAACACGGCCACCGACCGACGTGGGAGCCGATCCCACTGCAGGCCGTTGCCCGACTCACCAAAACCGGAGGTAGATCGTGAGCAAGCCCAGTCCTGAGAAGGAAACGCCGATCCCGTCCGGGACGCTGGAGACGGCGGTCGAGTTCGTCCCGGCCGCGCAGGCCGCGACCGCGCAGGCGGCCTCTGCCGACACACCGCCCGCCTCGCCAGCCGCCTCGCCGGCCGCATCCGCAGCTGCGCCCGCAGCGCCGGCCGAGCCGCCTGCACCCGCGGGACCGTCGGTCGACGACTACGAGAAGCTGATCGGCGGCGACACGCACGACCCCCACGGTCTGCTCGGCGCGCACCCGCAGGGCGATGGCACCGTCATCCGGACGCTGCGCCACCATGCCAAGGCCGTCACGGTGCTCACCGACGGCCGGGAGATCCCGATGGACCACGTGCACGGCGGCGTCTTCGCCGTCACCGTGCCGGGACCGCCGGTGGACTACCGGCTGCGGGTGGACTACGGCCCCGACGCGGTCTACGAGGTCGACGACCCCTACCGCTGGCTGCCGACGCTCGGCGACATCGACCTGCACCTGATCGGCGAGGGCCGGCACGAATACCTCTGGCAGGTGCTCGGCGCGCACGTGCGGACCTACGACACCCCGCTCGGCAGCGTCACCGGCACCTCGTTCGCGGTGTGGGCGCCCAGCGCCCGCGGAGTCCGGGTCAGCGGCGACTTCGACCACTGGTCCGGTGCCGGGCAGCCGATGCGGTCGCTGGGATCCTCCGGCGTCTGGGAGATCTTCCTGCCCGACGTGCATGCCGGCACGCGGTACAAGTTCCAGATCCTCGGCCAGGACGGGGTGTGGCGGGAGAAGGCCGACCCGATGGCCTTCGAGTCCGAGATCGCCCCGGCCACCGCGTCGGTGGTCAGCACCAGCGACTACCACTGGTCTGACGCCGAGTGGCTCACCACCCGCGCTGCGACCGACCACCTGACTGCGCCGATGTCGGTCTACGAGATCCACGCCGGATCCTGGCGGACCGATATCGGGTACCGCGAGATGGCCGACGCGCTGGTGGCCGAGCTCGGCGAGACCGGCTTCACCCACGTCGAGTTCCTGCCGCTGGCCGGCCACCCGTTCAGCGGGTCGTGGGGATACCAGGTGACCTCCTACTACGCGCCGGTCCCGCAGTTCGGGTCGCCCGACGACCTCCGCTACCTGATCGACCGGCTGCACCAGGCCGGCATCGGCGTCATCCTGGACTGGGTGCCCGCGCACTTCCCGAAGGACGCCTGGGCGCTGGGCAAGTTCGACGGCACCGCGCTGTACGAGCACGCCGACCCGCGCCGCGGCGAGCAGCCGGACTGGGGCACGTTCGTGTTCGACTTCGGCCGACGCGAGGTGAAGAACTTCCTCGTCGCCAACGCGCTGTACTGGCTCGAGGAGTTCCACGTCGACGGTCTGCGGGTCGACGCCGTCGCCTCGATGCTGTACCTGGACTACTCGCGCAAGGACGGCGAGTGGCTGCCCAACATCTACGGCGGGCGGGAGAACCTCGACGCGGTGGCCTTCTTGCAGGAGACGAACGCCACCGTCGGCAAGCGGTGCCCCGGGACGCTGATGATCGCGGAGGAGTCGACGGCCTGGCCGGGCGTCACCCGCCCAACCTATCTGGGCGGTCTCGGCTTCCACCTGAAGTGGAACATGGGGTGGATGCACGACACCCTCGGCTACATCGCCAGGGACCCGATCTACCGGGCGTGGCACCACAACGAGCTGACGTTCTCGATGATGTACGCCTACACCGAGCAGTTCGTCCTGCCCATCTCGCACGACGAGGTGGTGCACGGCAAGGGCACGCTGTGGGGCAAGATCCCCGGCGACGAGTGGCAGAAGGCCGCGACCCTGCGGGCGTACTTCGCCTACATGTGGGCCCACCCGGGCAAGCAGCTGCTGTTCATGGGCCAGGAGCTCGGCACCCCGTGGGAGTGGAGCGAATCGGTCGAGGTGCCGTGGCGGCTGAAGGAGTACCCGCTGCACAACGGTGTCCGCATGCTGGTGGGCGACCTGAACCGGGTCTACAAGGGAGCACCTGCGCTGTACTCGCAGGACTTCCAGCCGGAAGGGTTCCGCTGGATCGACGCCAACGACCGGGACGGCAACGTACTGGCCTTCCTCCGCTGGGGCTCCGACGGGTCGGCGCTGGTCTGCGTGGTCAACTTCTCCCCGCAGCCGCACACCGGCTACCGGGTCGGGCTGCCGTTCAGCGGTGTCTGGCGCGAGGCGGTCAACACCGACTCGACCAGCTACGGCGGGTCGGGGGCCGGGAACATGGGCGCCGTCGTCGCGGCCGACCAGCCCTGGCACGGCCTGCCGTCCTCCGCCACCCTCACCGTGCCGCCGCTCGGCGCGCTGTGGTTCGTGCCGGAGTCCGCTCCGACCGGCTGACCGGCGCCGCACGCCCAGCCGGGATGAGTCATCGGGCCCGGCGGGCGGCGCGGTGGAGGCTGGCCGGTAGCAGAAGGACCACCGCCACCGGGACCAGCCACCACACCGGAACGGTGGTCCTAGGGGCGAGCAGGAAGGTCATGCAGAGGGCGAGCGCGACGCCTGCTGCGACCTGCCAGTCGTCGCCGACGATGAAGTCGTACCAGAACGCGCCGAAAGCCCTGATCCGCTTCTTCGGGCCTGCTCGGCTGATGCGTCCGTCGCTGGTCCGTTGGTGGCCGGGCGGTCCGCCGAAGAAGGCAACCAGTGCCAACGCGAATACCCCGGTTGCGGGGATGAGCACCACCAACGCGGCGTCGGCGCCGGGCCACCGAGCTCCCGCGCCTTCGGCGCCCCAGAACGTTCCGAACGCGGTCAGCGTCATTCCCACGACGAACTTCAAGGTGTTCTCCGGCACCCGCGACAGCGGCGCCCGGACAGCCACGCCGGCGACGGCGACGAGCAGTACGGCAGCACCGGCAGCGGCCGCGGCCAAGGCAACGTTGTGCTGGTTGCTGCCGAACGTCACTGCGATGAACACAACCTCCAAGCCCTCCAGCACCACTCCCTCGAAGGACAGGGTGAATGCGTACCAGTCGGGGACGAATGCGCGCCGTTGGGCCGCGGCGGCTTCCGCCGACATCAGTTCGCGACGGTAGATGCCTGCTTCGTCGTGGAGCGCCTTGAGTCCGCTGGCCCGCAGGATCGCCTTCCGAAGCCACTGCAGGCCGAACACCAACAGCAGACCACCGACGAACAGGCGCAGGCCCCCGAGCGGAATCGAGGACACGGCTGACCCGAGGACCGCTACTGCCGATGCCAGAATCAGCACCCCGCCCGCCACACCGAGCATCGCCGACCGCCAGTCCCGTGCCGTGCCGGCGGCCAACACAATCGTCAGGGCCTCGACCGCTTCCACGACGCACCCGAGGAAGACGGCCAGGAACAGCGCTGAACCGCTCACCGCCGGTCGATTCCGACGTTCGACGTCGGCGGCACAGTTGGTTGGCCGGAGCAGCCGACGGTGATCACGTCCGATCAGAACCAGCATGGGCAGCGAAGAGATCAGCTGGCGGTGCAGGCATGGACGCGAGCACCGCGAGGGCCGCGGGAGATCGGACCGGTGCGGCCGCCCCGGTCGCGAGGAACGCTCCGGCGAGCCCGATCACGACGAGCCGGCCGGGTCGGCGGCCTGCACTTCACCGAGGAGTAGGTGCCCGGCCAGCCAGCACCGCGGCAACAGGTGCGGGCACGGTGGAGGTGGCCAGGCTGCCGACGACATGGTCGGACCGATGAGCCCGGGCAACCAGCAGGTATCCGCCCCATTCCTGGACGGTGATGCAGGTTTCGGTGGTGACGAATGACGGTAGAGCCCGTCACCCGGGACAGCAACAGAGGTTCGCGCCGGGACTGCCGGCAGTCCGAACGCCGTTCCGGCCGCGCCGGCCGGCAGCAGTCCGGGTCGGCGGCCGGGTAGGTGGTGGGCACGCAAGCTCCGCCCGGCCGCCGGAGGCTGCGTCCAGGAAGCGCAGGAGCCCCGGCGATCGGGAGCAAGTCGAAGGTGGTCGTGACCGGTCCCGAGCGCCCGGGATGAACAAGGGTGGCGGCGACGACCCGGCAGTGCCGATCAACGCCAGAGACAGCACCGATGAGCAAATGCGTCCGGCGGGAACGGGTCACGCCGACCAAACGCCGCCGGTGCGTCCCAGTCGGCGACACCGGCGCGACGTTCCGAGCGGCGATGACGCGAGGCGAACTGTTCATCCGCTGCTCCTTCGACTCGGCGGCCACGGATCATCTACTATTTCACCTATAGTAGTCACAGCTCCGGGTACGGGATGTCGGTGTGCCGGATCGGGCCACGTGCTCCCCGTCGTCGGCAGGGCGGTGGCCGCCCCGTTCGGATCGAACCGGACCGAGCTCTGCGGCGATGCCGACGCGGGAGGTCAACTCGTCTCCGCCTTGAATGAGTGGTCGGTCGCCTCCTCCGACCGCGATCCCGGCCGGGTGACCGGTGAACCAGTCGTCGGTCCTCACAACCCGCCGGTCGGGTAGCTGGTGTCGGGGTCCGCTGCGACGATGATGGCGCCGATCGCCGTCTGCGCGCCGCTCACCTGGCCTGGCAGACGACCGCCGCTCACCTGGCCTGCCAGACGACGGCAATGACCTCAGGCAGTCACGAATGCCGGACTCCTCGTTGTCGGGGGAAGGCCCCACTCACCCGGTGATGTGCCGGCGGCCTGTCCATCAGGTATGGACAATGTGTGCCGTCCGGGAAGTGCGTCGACGCATTGCAGGTCAGTGAAGGGCGAGGACCACGAATGACGTAGCCCCGGCGATGAGGCAGTAGATGGCGAAGGGGGTGAGCGTCCGGCTGCGGAAGTACTTCTCCAGAAAGCGGACCGCCAGGTACGCGCAGAGGAAAGACGCGAGGCTCCCGGCCAGGATCTGGCCGCCGATTCCGTTTCCCAGGGGGCCGAACAGGTCCGGCACCTTGAGCACCCCGGCGGCCAGGATCACCGGCGTTGCCAACAAGAAGGAGAATCGGGCCGCGTCGCGGTGCGAGAGCCCCTGCGTGAGGCCGGCCACCATGGTGGCGCCGGAGCGGCTGATGCCGGGTAGCAGCGCGAGTATCTGGGCGCACCCGATCAGTACCCCTCGCCCCAGGGTGAGCCGGGCCAGTCGCGCGTCCGAGCGGAGGTCGGCCTGTTGCCCGTCGAAGCCGGCGTCCAGATCCCCGACGTCGCGGGCGATGTCGATGGGTCCGTCCGCGCCGACCCGAGCTGCGACCGTTTCGATGGCGGCCGCCGGTGTCACCGATCGCCTGCGCAGGTGTTCGCCGAGCAGTAGGACGAGGCCGTTGGCGAACAGGAATGCGGCGGCTGGGAGCGGCTTGCCCAGCACGGTGCGGAACAGGTGCTCCAGCAGCAGGCCCGCAACACCGACCGGGAGCGTCGCCAACCCGATCAGCCACGCCAACTTCTCCGCCTCGGTGGACACCCGGCGGTACCGCACCGAGGTGACGAAACCGCCGATGATCCGGACCCAGTCGCGCCAGAAGAACAGCAGCAGCGCAGCGGCGGTGGCCACGTGCAGTCCGACGATGAACGCAAGGTAGGGCGATTCCGGTGTGGAGACGTCGAGGTCCTGTTGCCAGGTACCGCCCAGCAGCGCCGGGAGGATGACCGAGTGACCCAGGCTCGACACCGGGAACAGCTCGGTGACGCCCTGCAGGGCACCGACCACGACGGCCTCGAGGTAGGAGATGGTCATGCCGGGCCGCCCCGGG
>CAXTBG010000124.1:0-7702 GCA_964242105.1 uncultured Nakamurella sp.
CCAGCCAGCCGCCGAGCGCGGCGGCCGTCGCGACCTGGGTGTTCATGAAGGCCAGACCGGACAGTCCGTTGGCGCCCACCGCCGATCCGGCGTTGAACCCGAACCAGCCGAACCACAGCAGCCCGGAACCCAACAGCACCAGGGTGACGTTGTGCGGGCGCATCGGGTTCTTCTTGAACCCGACCCGCTTGCCGAGCACGATGCACAGCGCGAGCGCCGCGGCACCGGCATTGATGTGCACCGCGGTCCCACCGGCGAAGTCCTCCACGCCGGCCTTGCCCGCCGGAGCCATGAACTTCGTCAGCCAGCCGGCATGGGACACCGCGGCGTCGCCGGACGCGCCACCGCTGACGCCGAAGTCGAACACCCAGTGCGCCACCGGGAAGTACACGATGATCGCCCACAGGGTGGCGAAGATGGACCAGCTGATGAACTTGGTGCGGTCGGCGATGGCACCGGAGATCAGCGCCGGGGTGATGACGGCGAACATCAGCTGGAATGCGGCGAACACGATCACCGGGACGCCGGTGCCCTTGCCGCCGAATTCGACGATTGCTCCTGCCGCGTCTCCCAGGTGGCCGAGCGAGAAGTCACCGAAGAACCCGCTGGTGGAGGTGCTGGCGAAGGCCAGCTTGAACCCGAACAGCACCCAGAGCACCGACACGATGAAGATGCAGATGAACGACATCATCATCATGTTCAGGGTGCTCTTCGAGCGGGTGAGGCCGCCGTAGAAGAACGCGAGACCGGGCGTCATGAGGAGTACCAGGGCGCTGCTGGCGAGCATCCAGGCGGTATCGCCCGGGCTCAGCACCACCGGATCGGCGGCGAGCAGTGTTGCCACTGCAGCGTGCGGGACCATCAAACCTCCAGGCAGGGGGCGGAGTCGGATCGGGGCCGATCCTCGAACGTGCCCAGCCTGTCCCGGCGTTGTTTCCTGTTCCGCCCGTTCGTGTTTCCGAGTGGTGAACTAGGAGGATTTCCGGTTGCGATGCAGTGTCGTCTATGTTTCCGGGCGGTTACCTGACCGCCGGCTTCAGTCGCCGAGCAGGGCGTCGACGAACGCCGCCGGCTCGAACGGCGCCAGGTCGTCGGCGCCCTCACCCAGCCCGACCAGCTTCACCGGCACGCCGAGTGCGCGCTGCACCGCGACGACGATGCCGCCCTTGGCGGTGCCGTCGAGCTTGGTGAGCACGATGCCGGTGATGTCGACCACCTCGGCGAACACCCGGGCCTGGACGAGCCCGTTCTGGCCGGTCGTCGCGTCCAGCACCAGCAGGATTTCGTCGACCTTCGCCTGCTTCTCGATGACCCGCTTGACCTTGCCGAGCTCGTCCATCAGACCGGTCTTGGTGTGCAGCCGGCCGGCCGTGTCGATCAGCACCGCGTCGGCCCCGTCGGTGATCCCCCGCCGGACAGCGTCGAAGGCGACGGCCGCCGGGTCCGCGCCGGCCAGCGACCGGACGACCGTGGCACCGGCCCGCTCGCCCCAGGTCTGCAGCTGGTCGGCGGCCGCCGCGCGGAAGGTGTCGGCGGCGCCGAGCACGACGGTGTGTCCGTCGGCCACCAGCACCCGCGCGAGCTTCCCGGTGGTGGTCGTCTTGCCGGTGCCGTTGACGCCCACGATGAGCAGCACCGACGGGCGCCCGTCGTGCGGCAGCGCACGCACCGAACGGTCCGGGACCTCGCCACCGGACACCGTCTCCACGGCCCGGATCAGCACCCGCCGCAGCAGCGCCCGCGCCGACGCGGAATCGGTGACCCCGTGCGAGGCGACCTCGCGCCGCAGCTGCTCGGTGATCTCGGCCGCGGCGGCGGCGCCGAGATCGGCCATCAGCAGGGTGTCCTCGACGTCGGTCCAGGAATCCTCGTCGAGCGTTCCCGCGCCCAGCAGGCCCAGCAGCGACCGGCCGAAGGTGTTCTGGCTGCGGGCCAGCCGGCCGCGCAACCGGCCCAGCCGGCCTGCGGTCGGGTCGATCTCCTCCAACCCCGGGGCGGTGGTGAGTTCCTCGATCGGGACGTGCAGGACGGCCGGGACGTGCAGGACGGCCGGTTCCGGTTCGGCGACCGGTACGGGCTCGGGCTCGCGTACGGGCTGCACGACGCGGTCGGCTGCCGGTTCGGGCAGCGGCTCGCGTTCCGGCTCGGGCGCGAGGGCCGGTGGCGGCTCGGTGAGCGTCGCGGGCTCTGGTAGCGCGACGTCGATGACGTCCCGCCGGATGGAATCCCGCGGGATGGCCGCGTCGTCGCCGACGCCCGGCTGCCCGTCCGTCTCGGTGCGTTCGGTCCGGGTGCGGTCGGTGAGCGTGCGGTCGGTGAGCGTGCGGTCGGTGACGGTGCGGTCTGGCTGGACGCGATCTGGCTGGGTGCGGTCTGGCTGGGTGCGGTCCGCCGTGGGGCGTTCTGTCTCGGTGCGGTCCGGCGGTTCGGCGAGCGCGGTGCCGCCGCTCGGGCTGAACGAGATGGAGCCACCCGCCCGGTAACCGCCCTTGGCCGGCGGCCGGTCCAGCGGAGCGGTGGTGCCGGGCGGGGTCTGCACCAGCGAGATGCGGCGGCGACGGGCGAGCACCAGCCCGACGGCCAGCACGACCACCACCACGACGACGACAGCGAGAACGATCCAGACCCAGGTATCCACCCGGCCATCTTCTCAGGCGCTGTCGAACAATCGGTCCACCACGCGTCGGGCCCGGCGGGTGGCCCGGCGGTAGTCGTCGACGAACTGGCCCGGGTCGCCGCCCGCCGGATATCCCAGTGCCCTGGCCACACCCATCAGCTCCCGCCCGTGCGCCGGGATCTGGTCCTCCGGCTTGCCGCGCACCAGCATCAGCGCGTTCCGCGTCCTGGTCGCCTCCAGCCAGCCGCCGGTCAACGCCTCCGCATCGGCGTCCCCGATGACGCCGGCAGCCGCGGCGGCAGCGATGGCGCTGATGGTGGCCGGGGTGCGCAGCCCCGGTATCGCGGCCGCGTGCTGCAGCTGCAGCAGCTGGATCGTCCACTCCACGTCCGACAGCCCGCCGCGACCCAGTTTGGTGTGCGTCGTCGGGTCGGCGCCGCGCGGCAGTCGCTCGGCGTCCACCCGGGCCTTGATCCGGCGGATCTCGATGACGTCCTTCGGGCTCAGCCCACCCGCGGGGTAGCGGAACCGGTCGGCGGCGGCGATGAACGCCTGCCCGAGCTCCGCGTCCCCGACGATCGCCCGGGCGCGGAGCAACGCCTGCCGTTCCCAGGGCGCCGCGAACCGCTGCCAGTACGACCGGTACGCCTCCAGCGTCCGCACGAGCGGGCCGTTCCGGCCCTCGGGCCGCAGGTTGGCATCGACCAGCAGCGGAGGGTCCGGCGTGGGTCGGGCCAGCAGCCGGGCCATCAGGTCGGCGACCGCGCTCATGTCGTCCATGCCGCCGCGGACGTCGGCCCCAGGCAGCGGCTCGGCGACGTACATCACGTCGGCGTCGGAGGAGTAACCCAGCTCGCCGCCGCCCAGCCGGCCCATGCCGATGACGGCCAGCCGCCCGCGCAGGGCACCGCCGCGCTGCGCCGCGACCTGCTTGGTCGACACCTCGTAGGCCGCCTGCAACGACGCCTCCGCGACACTGGTCAGCCCGATGGCGATGTGCTGGACGTCGATCAGCCCGAGCAGGTCACCGCAGGCCAGCCGGAGCATCTCGTGCCGCCGGGCGGACCGCGCCGCGTCCACCGATTCCTGCGCGGTGGCCCCCCGTCGCGACCGGGACAGCAGGGCCAGCGCGACGTCGGCGGGTTCGGGCCGCAGCAGCGAGACGTCGTCGACCAGCAGCCGGAGCACCTCCGGCGCCCGCACCAGCAGGTTGCCGACCAGCTTCGAGCCGCCGAGCAGGGTGCCGAGCCGCTGCGCCACCAGGCCCTCGTCCCGGAGCAGGCGCAGGTACCACGGCGTCTCCGCGAGCGCCTCGGACACCTGCCGGTAGGACAGCAGGCCGGCGTCCGGGTCCGGGCTGCCGGCGAAGGTGTCGAGCAGGACCGGGAGCAGCGTGCGCTGGATGGCGGCCCGCCGGCTCACCCCCGAGGTGAGCGTGGCCAGATGGCGCAGGGCGGAGTCGGGGTTGCGGAAGCCCAGCGCGGCGAGTCGCAGGCTGGCCGATTCCGGGGAAAGTCGCAGCTCGTCGCCCGGCACCGCGGCGACAGCGTGCAGCAGCGGCCGGTAGAACAGCTTCTCGTGCAGCCGCCGGACCGACGCGCTGTGCCGGATGCGGTCCGCGGTGAACACCTCGGCTGCCGACGAGGTCCCGGTCGGCTCGTACCCGTCGGTACGGGCGAGCCACTCCAGATCCGGCCCGTCCTCGGGCAGCAGGTGGGTGCGTCGCAGCCGCTGCAGCTGCAGCCGGTGCTCGGCGCGCCGCAGGAACGTGTAGGCGGCGGCCATCTCGGCACCGTCGGTGCGCCCGACGTACCCGCCGCGGATCAGCGACCGGAGCGCCATCAGGGTGCCGGGCAGCCGCAGGTCCGGATCGGTGCGGCCGTGCACCAGCTGCAGCAGCTGCACCGCGAACTCGACGTCGCGCAGCCCGCCGGACCCGAGCTTGAGCTCCTTGTGCTTGAGGTCCTCGGGAATGTTGGCCTCCACCCGCCGGCGCATGGCCTGGACGTCGTCGACGAACGACTCCCGCCCCGCCGCGCTCCACACACCTTCGGAGGTGATGTCGGTGAACCGGCGACCGATGTCCAGGTCACCGGCGGCCGGCCGCGCCTTGAGCAGCGCCTGGAACTCCCAGGTCGCCGCCCAGCGGTGGTAGTAGGCGGCGTGGCTGGTCAGTGTGCGGACCAGTGCCCCGGCCTTGCCCTCGGGCCGCAGAGCGGCATCCACCTCCCACGCGGCCTGGCCGCAGATCCGCATCACGCCGGCGGCCAGTGCGGTGGCGGTGGCGAGCATCCGGTCGTCATCGCCGTGCTCGGAGCCCGGCGGGTGGTCGGCAGCGAAGATCACGTCGACGTCGGAGAGGTAGTTCAGTTCCTTGGCCCCGCACTTGCCCATCGCGATGACGGCCAGCCGGGCCGGCCCGGCGGCGGCGGGCAGGGCGGCGGCAGCAACCGACAGGCCGGCCTGCAGCGTCGCGTCGGCGAGGTCGGACAGCGCCTGGCACACGGCCGGCAGGGCGGTGACCGGCAGGGACGGCTCCACCGCCGGCGCGAGGTCGTGCGCGGCGATGATCAGCAGTTGGGACCGATAGGCACTCCGCAGCGCCAGCACCGCGGCGCCGCCGGTCACCGTGGCTCTGGCACCGTCCGTGCCGGTGCAGAGCGGGTCCGCGGTGCCGATGCCGACGGCGGCGAGCACGACGGCGCGCATGGCGGCGGCGTTGATCAGCTCGCCGGGCGACGCCTCGGGCAGCAGCAGCCGCCAGTGTTCGGGGTGGGTGGCGAGATGGTCGGACAGCCCGATGGATCCGCCCAGCACGGAGAGCAGCCGCCCGCGGAAGCGGGGAAGCTGGTGCAGCGCCGACAGGATCTCGTCGGCATCGGCGCCACCCTGACCGCGGACGGCCTGCACCAGGGTGGCCAGGCCGCACACCGCGTCGTCGGGCCGGCCGGTCCGGGAGATCACCGAGAGCACGTCGTGGTCGCCGGAGGTGAGGCCGAGCAGCCGCAGGTCGTCCGCGACGCGGTCGCTGTCACTGAGTCCGTAGCGCGCCAGGGTTCTGGCAGCCGGCCTGGTCATGTCTTTTCCGGCCTGGTCATGTCGGGTGTGGTCTGGTCATCGGCGTCGTCTGCCGGTCACGGTGAGCCGGCCAGCGGCAGGCGTTGGCGCAGCAGCGGTCCGCGCTCGGCGAGCCGGCAGAACCGGATGACGAAGTCCCGCCAGACCTCGCCCATCGCCGCCTCGGCCTGGTCGAGCACCGGGCCGAGCCGGCCCACCGGCTCGCGGCCCTCCGACCGTCCCCACCCGCGGAGGTCCTCGGCCGATGGCTCGATGTGGAACTGCAACCCCCAGGCCGCCTGGCCGACCCGCCAGGCCTGGTGCGGATATCCCGGAGAGGACAGCAGCAGCACGGCGCCCGGGGGCAGGGTGGACACCACGTCGTAGTGGTACTGCATGACGTCCGGGGTCATCGGCAGCTCGTCGAACAGCGGATCCTGTTCGGCGGCATCACGTTTCGCCGTCAGGTAGGCGCCGATCTCCGGGCCGTCGGCGCCCCTGGTCACGGTGCCGCCGGTGGCCACCGCCAGCAGCTGCGAGCCCAGGCACACGCCGAGCGTCGGGGTGGCCTGTGCGACGGCGGTGTTGAGCAGCCGCTTGACCTCCGGCAGCCACGGCGCGATGTCGTCGTCGTAGGCGCCCATTTCCCCGCCGAGGCTGATCAGCGCGTCGTACCCGGAGAGATCGGTGGGCACCGGGTCTCCGGCGTGCAGGCGCAGCATCTGCACGGTGGCTCCGGCCTCGGTCAGCCAGTCGCCCATCAGCAGGAGCGGGTCGGAGGCGTCGTGCTCCAGCACCAGGATGTGCGTCATTCCGGCCTTCCCGGTCCCTCTGCGGCACCGTGTTCGGTAGCACCACCGATGTCGGCTGCCTGAACGGGTCCGGCTGCGGCGATGTCGGCTGCGGCAGCGGGTTCGGCGGCGGCATCCAGTTCGACGATGACCGGAGCGTGGTCGGAGGCGCCTTTGCCCTTGCGTTCCTGGCGGTCGATGACAGCACCGGTCACCCGCTGGGCGAGGGCCGGTGATCCGAGCGCGAAGTCGATCCGCATGCCTTCCCTCCTGGCGAAGCGGAGGCGCTGGTAGTCCCAGTAGGTATATACGCCGGGACCGGGATGGAACGGGCGGACCACATCGGCCAGGCCGGTGTGCAGCAGCTGGGCGAAGGCGGCGCGTTCCGGCGCGCTGACGTGGGTGGAGCCCTCGAACGCGGCGGGGTCCCAGACGTCGTCGTCGGTGGGTGCGATGTTGAAGTCGCCGCAGAGCGCCAGCTGGCGGGTGGGCTGCGCGGCGAGTTCGGCCGCGGTGGCGTTGGCGAGGGCGGCGAGCCACTCCAGCTTGTAGTCGTAGTGCGGATCGTCCAGGGTGCGGCCGTTGGGGACGTACAGGCTCCAGATGTCGATCCCGCCGCAGGTTGCGCCGATCGCCCTCGCCTCGGCCTGCGGCGGTTCGCCGAAGGTGGGCATGCCGGGGAACCCGATCCGGACGTCGTCGATGCCGACCCGGGAGACGATGCCGACGCCGTTCCACTGGGAGAACCCGTGGTGGGCGACCTGATATCCCAGCTCCTCCACCGCGGCGAAGGGGAACTTCTCGTCCGGAACCTTGGTCTCCTGGATGGCCAGGACGTCGACGTCGGACCGGGCGAGCCAGCCGAGCAGCCGGTCCTGCCGGGCGCGGATGGAATTGAGGTTCCAGGTGGCGAACTTCACCGGGCCCAGCCTGCCAGACCCCGGGCGGCCGAAATCCCACAGCGGTCACCGGAAATCCCGGGACGGCGTGGCGGCCACCAGTGGCAGGGGCGCCAGCCGCTCGGCCAGCACCGAGAACGACGCGCCCTGCCGCTCCAGCATTCCCCGGACCAGCACCGACGGGGATTCCCGGGCCGCCCGGCGGTATTTCGACCAGAAGCCGGTGGAGCACACGACGTTGACCATCCCGGATTCGTCCTCCAGGTTGAGGAAGATGATCCCCGAGGCGGTGGCCGGGCGTTGCCGGTGGGTGACCATGCCGGCGACCAGCACCCGGG
>CAXTBG010000125.1:0-7700 GCA_964242105.1 uncultured Nakamurella sp.
GCCAACCGCGTCGCGATCAGCGGAGAGCACACCCGCTCGCAGGTCGCGGAGCAGATGGCCCTGTTGCACCAGGTGCGGGGGCCCCGGGCGCACGCCCAACTGATCGGCGGGGAGGTCACTCTGCTGCCGCCGGAGGACCACGCGGAGACGCTGGCGATCATGCGGGAGTTCGGCCGGGAGCCGATGAGCATGACCCACGGCGACTTCGACTACGACTACCTGCTCGCATTGGCGCTGGATGACAAGGGACAGAAGAGGTTGCCGCGGCTGTCCTTCGCCGGGCACTTCGACATGTTGATGTTCGGGCGCCGCGGTATCGAACGGCCCCCTGACGAAGCGTCCCTCAACCCTTACCGGGAGCGGTTCGCAGCGATGTTCGCGCGCCTGAAGCGGGAGCACGGTGTGCGGTACTTCCTGGCGCACAACATGACCGTGACACCTCGGAACGTGGATCAGATCGCCGAGGTCGTCAGTACGTGCCGCGACTACGGGTTCGGGATGTTCTCCTTCCAGCCCGCCGCGTTCGTCGGTGACGACCGCCGCTGGCATGACGGCTACCGGGAGATCGACGCCGACGAGGTGTGGGGGCAGATCGAGCGGGGCGCCGGCACCAGGCTGCCGTTCGGCGTTATCCAGAACGGTGATGTCCGCTGCAACCGCACCGCGTACGGGTTCTACGCCGGCGATCGATGGTTCCCGCTTCTGGACGACCGCGTACCGGTGGACCTGCACGTGCGGGACGTGTTCTTCCGCTACCTGGGCGGCGTCAACTTCTCCGGCACCCCCATCCACCTCCTGGCCGTGAAGGTGGCCCGGGTCGCGGTTCGACATCCCGTCGTGGTCTCCACCTTCGCCGGCTGGGCGGTCCGGCTGGTCAGGACGGTCGGCGTGCGGAGGTTGCTGCGGGGCAAGGTCCGGTCGGTCAGCTTCGTGATGCATTCCTTCATGGACGCGGCCGACGTCGCTCCGGCGTGGGAGGCGATGCAACGGGGGGAGTCGTTGACCGACCCCAAGCTCAAAGCCACCCAGGAGCGTCTGCAGGCCTGTTCATATGCCATGGCGCACCCGGAGACCGGGGAGTTGGTGCCCGCCTGCGTACAGCACGGTGTGCTCGACCCGACGGAGAACGTCGCCCTGCGGGCATTGCTGCCGCTGGCCCCGGTGACCAGCAACCGCATCAGACACGCCCCGACGTCCGGTGCGGCCGGTCGCTGATGCTCGACCGTTCCGCCCGCCGGCTGATGGCCCGACCGTTGCAGGTGGCTGGCGACACACTGTCCGACGCCGGGGTGTCGCCGATGGCGCTCACCGCGGCGGGGTGGGTGGCCGGCGTCGGCGCGTGCGTCGCTGTCGGGTACAGCCAGTGGACGCTGGGTCTCGTGTTGTGGCTGCTGAACCGACTGCTGGACGGGCTGGACGGCCCGACCGCCCGGCGCCGCGGCGCCACCGAACTCGGTGGGTTCCTCGACATCGTCGCCGACTTCAGCATCTACGCCGGCTTTGTGGTCGCCGTCGCCGTCGCCGTGCCCTCCGCCCGCGTTGCCGCGTTGGCTCTGCTGACGGCGTATTACGTCTCCGGAACAGCATTTCTCGCGTTGTCGTCCCTGATCGAAAAACGGGGCATCTCTGGTGGGGACGAGCGCTCGTTACGATTCGTCGGGGGCCTGGCAGAGGGCACCGAGACGGTGATCGTGTATGTGCTGTTCTGCCTGTTCCCGGCCCACGCGCAACTGATCGCCTGGATCTTCACCGCGGCTGTGGCGGTGACTGCGGTCCAGCGGGTCCTGTACGGCGTCAGCGTTCTCACAGTAAAGCCGCAACGATCTACGGGGGTCGACCCCTCCAAGACCAGGACCAGGAGATCTCACTGATGCCTATCCACGCGCGTGTCCGGCTGATCGCACTGGCTGCCGCGCTGACCCTGACGGCGGCCGCGTGCAGCACTACCTCCACCGCCAGTACAGCCTCCACATCCGCATCCAGTACAGCCTCCACATCCACCAGCACAGCCTCTCCCGCCTCCACAGTCCCCTCTGCCTCCCCGGCGGCCGGCCCGGACACCACACAGACGAGCAGCGGCTCGGCGGATTCCTCGGAACCCGTGGGTTCAGCGGCCTGGACTTCGGTGCTCGGGCAGGCCAAAGGTCAAACGGTCAACTGGTACATGTATGGCGGCGATGACACCCTCAACACCTTCGTGAACGGTTACGTCGCAGACCACCTCCAGGCGCTGGGTGTGAAGCTCAACCAGGTGAAGATCACCGACACCGCCGATGCGGTGAACAAGGTGGTGGGTGAGGTTCAGGCCGGCCGGAAGACCGGTGGTTCGGTCGATGCGATCTGGGTCAACGGCGAGAACTTCGCCACCGGGGTGCAGGCGAAGCTGTGGTCGTGCGGTTGGGACAAGGTCCTACCGAATTCCCGGTACGTGAACTTCGCCGATCCAGCCGTGAACAGCGACTTCGGCGTACCGGTCAATGGGTGCGAAGCGGTGTGGCAGCAGGCGGATTCCGCGCTGGTCTACGACAGCGCGAAATTGCAACCCGCTGACGTCAGGTCCGTCTCGTCGTTGCTGGCCTGGGCCAAGGCGAATCCCGGCCAGTTCACCTACCCGGCGCTGCCGGACTTCACCGGCTCGATGGCCGTCCGCACGATCCTGTACGACACCATCGGTGGACCATCTTCGCTCGCCGGCCCGTTCGAAGAATCCAAATACGCTGCAGCGGCAGCGAAGCTGTGGCCCCGGCTCAACTCCGCAGGCGGGTCGTTGTGGCGCGGCGGCGCGACCTACCCGCAGGATCAGGACGCGGTCGAGAAGCTGTACAGCGACGGTGAGATCAGCGCGTTCTTCACCTACGGACCCGGCGCGGTAGCGGACAAGGTGAAGACGGGGCTCTATCCATCGACCACTCGGGAGGCTGTGCTCGCCGGCGGCAACATCGGCAACCGTAGTTTTCTGGCGATACCGGCCAACGCCGGCGATCACGCCGGCGCGATGGTGCTGGCCAACGTGCTGCAGGATCCGCAGGCTCAGCTGGCCCTGTTCACCGCAGAGGGCATCTACCCCGGGATCGACCTGTCCCGCACCAGTGCCGCAGTCCGCGCCCAGTTCGCTGCGGTGCCCCGCAGCTCCTCGGTGCTGCCGCTGAGCGCCCTGACCGCACATGTCCAACCGGAACTGGCTGCCGCCTACATCTCTCGAATAGAGAAGGATTGGAAGAGCAACGTGCTGCAGAAGTAGCTCCCGTGCCGCACTCTCCACCCCCGGCCAGTCCGCAGGCGTCGCCCCGCCCATCGGGATTGCGCCGGGTATCGTCCCGCCCGATGCGCCGAGGGCTGCGGATCGCCCTGCTGCTTTCTCCGGCGCTGCTGGTCGTGGCCGTGTTCTGGGTGACCGGGGTGACTCAGGCCGTGGCGCAGAGCCTCGGCTATCAGCCGTTTCTGGCCGGCTGGCACTGGTCCTTGGCTGCCTACGGCGAGTTGTTCACCGATCCGGCCGTCCGGGCATCGATGACGCTCACCGCGCGGGTGGCGGTCATCGCGACCGGAACGTCGGCGCTGCTGGCCGTGACAGCCGCTCTCCTCCTTCGCCGGCTGGGTCGGGCCCGTAGCTGGGTCACCGGCATCTTCCAGGCGAACCTGGCCGTGCCGCATCTGGTCGGAGCATTGTGCATGCTGCTGTTGCTGTCCCAGGGCGGCCTGCTGTCCAGGATCAGTCACGCCGCGGGATTCACCGAATCGACCTCCGCTTTCCCAGCGATCACCAGCGACCGGTTCGGCGTGGCGATCATCGCCGAGTACGTATGGAAGGAGACACCCTTCCTGACGGTCGTCGTGCTGGCAGCGTTGAGCCGCGGAGTGCAGGACCTGGAGCGGGCCGCCCAAAGCCTGGGCGCGGAGCGGTGGCAGCAGCTCCGGCATGTCGTCTTGCCCTCGATCGCGCCGGCGGTGACGTCGGGGTCGGTGCTGGTGTTCGCGTTCACCGCGGGCTCCTACGAGGTGCCGTACCTGTTGGGTCGGCCCTATCCGGCGACCTTGCCGGTGGTGGCGCTGCAGTACTACAACGACACGGACCTGAGCCGAAGGCCCGTGGCGATGGCAGTCGCAGTGCTCATCGCCGTCCTCACCAGCATCGCCGTCGGCGGCTACCTGGCGCTGGCCGGTCGCCTGGCCGGTCGACGCCTGTGAGGGCATCATGGGCGCGCGCCGCTGGGACGGTGGTGGTGCTTGGCGGGGTGTTGCTCCCCCTGGTGCCACTGGTGATCTGGTCCGTCGCCGGTCAGTGGAGGTATCCGGCATTGCTGCCTCAGCAGTGGAGCAGTCGCGGCGTGGCGCAGCTGGTGGATCCGCGCTCGCAGATCCTGTCCGGACTCGGTCTTTCGGCGGGCATCGGGTTGGCGGTGGCGGTCCTGGCCTGCTTGATCGGTTTCCCGGCCGGCCGGGCAGTCGGACTGTATTCCTTCCGAGGTCGTCGCCTGGTGCAGTTCCTCTTGTTGGCGCCGGTGATCGTGCCTGGATTGGCGGTGACCTTGGGCGTGCAGATCTTCTTCGTCCGCTACCACCTGTCAGATTCCGTCGGCGGCGTCATCCTGGTGCAGCTGATGCCCACCGTTCCCTACGCCTCCACCATCCTGGCCGGCGCCTTCGCCAACCTGGACGTCGACTACGAACGGCAGGCCACCGCACTGGGTGCAGGGCCACTTCGAGTGCTGCTGTCGGTGACGGTGCCGATGCTGCGCCCGGCTATCACGCTGGCCGCATTGTTCTCCTTCCTGATCTCCTGGAGTGAATACGTGCTGACGCTGCTGATCGGCGGTGGACAGGTGCAGACCTTGCCGCTGCTGCTGTTCGCCGCCATAGGATCCTCCGATACCACCTCCGCTGCGGCGCTGGCGCTGCTGGTCATCGTTCCGCCGCTCTTGTTGGTGGCCGTTGCCTCCCGGGTGTTGTCCGGTCGCAACGGCGCAGTCATCGCGTTCGGACGGCTGTGAACGCCGCTGATATCACCCTTCAGGGGGTGCGCAAGTCCTTCGGGACAGCCGTAGCCGTCGCCGATGTCACCACCGACTTCCCCGCCTCCTCCCTCACTGCGTTGCTGGGGCCTTCGGGTTGCGGCAAGAGCACCACCCTGGCGATCATCTCGGGGCTGTTGGCCCCCGATGCGGGGGACATCATGATCGCTGGCCGGTCGGTGCTCACCCGGCCGGCGCAGCGGCGCCCGGTCGGATTGGTGTTCCAACAGCCTTTGCTGTTTCCGCATTTGGATGTCGCGCAGAACGTCGGATTCGGGCTCAGGATGCAGGGGCTCGACCGGCGCTCCATCCGGCGCCAGGTGGCGCGGATGCTGGACAAGGTTCAGCTGAGCGACATGTCGGGGCGCCGGGTCGGCGAGCTGTCCGGGGGGCAGGAACAACGGGTGGCGTTGGCCAGGGCGTTGATCCGGCAACCGCAGGTCCTTCTTCTCGACGAGCCGTTCTCCCAGTTGGACCCTCTGCTGCGCAGCCAGATGCGTGATCTGGTGACCGAGCTGCACGCCGACTCGGGGGTGACGACCGTTTTCGTCACCCACGACCAGGCCGAGGCAGTGCAGATGGCCGACCGCATTGCTCTGATGCTGTCCGGGCGGATTGCCGGTCACGGTGAGCCGAGCATGTTCTACACCGACCCGCCCTCGCTGGCGGCCGCCCGGTTCTTCGCCGTCACCAATGAATTCCCCGGCTACGCCGCCGGCGGGGTCTTCCGAGCCGCCGGGGTCCCGCTGGTCAGGGCCACCCCGCTACCCGACGGGCCCGCGGTGCTGGTCATCCGCCCCGAATGGATCTCGCTGGCCGACACCCAGCGACCCCGGGAAGCACAGGATGGAGGCGGGCAACAGCTCTCCGGTGTCGCGGTCGCGGCGCAGTTCGCCGGTACGCATCTCGCCGTACAGGTCGATCTGCCCGGAGGCACCCAGGTCCAGCTGCACGCGCCGGTCGGAACCTCCGTCCCACTCGGATCTCAGGTTCAGGTCTTCCTGTCCGCCGACGCCGGCACCGTCGTGCCAGCCGAAGGACCATGGATCCGGTGAGAACATGGTCATGGGTGAGTCCCTGCGGCGGCATGCTGGGCAGATGAAGCCGATCCTGCGGTTGCCCCGCTACCGATGGGGAGCGCGGGTCTATGACGTCGCGTCGATGGAGCGCTGGATCTATCGGCCGGGTCGTCGTCAGGCGATCAAGGGCTTGAGGCTGACCCACGGCATGCGAGTTCTCGATGTCGGTTGCGGTACCGGGCTGAACTTCCCCTACGTGTTGTCCGCGATCGGGGCGGCCGGTGAGATCGTCGGTGTCGATGCCTCAGAGCCCATGCTGCGTCAAGCCCGTCGGCGGGTCACCCGGCACGGGTGGTCGAACGTGACTCTGGTGAAAGGTGACGCCGCCCGGCTCGACTCGCTGGTGACGGGCGAATTCGATGCGGTGCTGTTCACCTATTCGCTCTCGGTCATCGGCGATTGGCGCCACGCTTGGCAACAGGCGTGGGCACTGCTCCGCGCTGGTGGATGCGTTGCCGTGGTCGACACGTCCCTGCCGGCTGGTCGGTGGCGGCTGCTGGCCCCGTTGGCCGTGCTGGCGGTATTCAGCGGGGGAGTGGACGTGTCCCGGCGGGTGTGGCAACAGGTCCTGGCCGAGGCGGAACAGACCACGCACCAGATTCTCACCGGCGGGCACGTCCACGTGACGGCCGGAACGAAGCCGCTGACCGCACATCCACTTCACCCCTGACATCAGGAGAAATCGACGATGAACTCATTTTCGACAATGCCGACACATCCGTGGTCACGGGCTGCTCGATGACCGCCGACACCGCCGAGCGGTCCGCGCCCACCCCTGGTCCGGCTCACTGGCAGTCCGACGACACCGCCCCACCCGATGGCGCCGCCTGGGACCTGCTGGTCGTGGGAGGCGGTACGGCAGGCCTGGTCGCGGCCAAGACCGCCGCCGGATTCGGCGCCAGCGTGCTGTTGATCGAACGCGACCGGATCGGCGGGGACTGCCTCTGGACCGGGTGCGTGCCGAGCAAAGCGCTCCTGAGCGCCGCACACACCGCGCACCACGCCCGCACCGCCCATCGCCACGGCGTCCGCGTCGACGGTGTCACCGTTGATTTCCCTGCGGTCATGCAACATGTTCGGCAGGCGATCGCCACCATCGAACCCACCGACTCGCCCGCTGCGATGCGCGCGGCCGGCGTACGCGCAGTCCATGGCTCTTCCGTCTTCACCGGCCCGCGTACCGCCATCGTGAACGAACACCCGATCCGGTTCCGGCAGGCTCTGCTCGCCACCGGTGCCGCCCCGGTGATCCCCTCGATAGCGGGGCTTGCTGCGGCCGCCCCGTTGACCAACGAATCAGCATTCGACCTCGAACAGCTGCCCGCGAGGCTGCTGGTACTCGGCGGCGGCAGTATCGGCTGCGAGCTGGGTCAGGCCTTCGCCCGCCTCGGCTCCACGGTCACCATTGCCGAAGCGGCGCAACGATTACTGCTCCGCGAAGATGACGATGCAGCACAGTTGCTCACCGACGCCCTTCGCGTTGACGGGGTCGATGTGCGGGTCGGTGTCGACATCACCGCCGTCCGGCCGGACGGGCCGGCGTGGGTCGCCGTCCTGGCCGACGGAACCGAGATCGGATTCGACCAGGTGCTGGTCGCTGTCGGTCGGC
>CAXTBG010000126.1:0-7012 GCA_964242105.1 uncultured Nakamurella sp.
ACATGATCTTCGACGTCGCCGAGATCATCTACCAGCTCAGCCAGGTGCTGGTGCTCGATCCGGGCGACCTGATCAACACCGGCACGCCGCAGGGCGTCGCGCTGTCCGGCAAGTTCCCGTACCTCGCAGCGGGCGACGTGATGGAGCTGGAGATCCGGGGTCTCGGCCGGCAGCGGCAGGTGCTCGGCCAGGCATGACGTCGGTCGACCTGAACGCCGACCTCGGCGAGAGCTTCGGGCGGTGGGTGCTCGGCGACGACCTCGCCATGTTGGATCTCGTCACCAGCGCGAACGTCGCCTGCGGGTTCCACGCCGGCGACGCGCTGACCCTGCACCGGACGGTCGCCGCTGCGGCCGAGCGGGGCGTGGTGATCGGTGCGCAGGTCGGCTACCGGGACCTGGCCGGCTTCGGCCGCCGTTTCATCGACATGGAACCGGCCGAACTCACCGCCGACGTGCTCTACCAGATCGGCGCGCTGGACGGGCTGGCCCGCAGCGTGGGTAGTGCCGTCCGGTATCTGAAGCCGCACGGCGCCTTGTACAACGCGATCGTCTCGCACACCGAGCAGGCGGCTGCGGTGGTGGCGGCCGTCGTCGCCTACGACCCGGGCATGCCGGTGGTCGGCCTGCCGGGCTCGCAATTCCTCCGGCTGGCGACGGAGGCCGGGCTGCGCACCGTCCGGGAGGCGTTCGCCGACCGCGGGTACACGGCGGCCGGGACGCTGCTGCCGCGGCGCGAGAAGGGCGCCGTCCTGGACGATGCGGACCTGATCGCGACCCGCGTGGTCGCTCTGGTGACCACCGGATCGGTTCTCGCGGTGTCCGGTGAGTCGGTGGCGGTGGTCGCCGATTCGGTCTGCGTGCACGGCGATTCCCCGGGCGCTGTCGGGATTGCCGCCGCCGTGCGCTCGGCGCTCGCCGCCGCCGGCGTGTCGATCCAGCCGTTCGTCTGATTGCGCCACCGAAACCGGCCTGCGGCGGCACGGCATACTGCCACCCGTTTCGGCTCGACCTCGACAGCCGGCTGGTCGGCGACCGGATCAGATGGTCGAGGCTCGTTCGGCGGTCAGCAGTTTTCTCATCTGCCAGAACCACAGCGGGACCATGACGGCCATGTTGGTGGCCAGACCCCATGCGGCGCCCGGGGTGTGCCCGATACGGTAACCGACGGCCACGCAGACGATGATCAGCGGCGCCTCGAAGGCGTGCAGCAAGAAGGTCTTGCGAGCCTGGCCCATGGAATAGATGACGATCGCCGGGCCGAGGCAGGCGCCGGCCCCGACGGAGGCGAGCGACATGGGCAGCAGCACGTCGTGGGCGCCCGTCCAGGTCGCGCCCAGCAGCGACGTCCCGAGCGAGCGGGGGATGAGGACCAGCGCCAGCGTGTAGACCAGGGAGCCGAGCGCTATTCCGGCGGACACGCTGACCGCCACGACCGTCCGGGTACGGGGCGAGGTCCTGCGGTGGGACAGTTCCGGTAGACCGAAGGTCATGACGGCGGCAGCTGCGATGCCCAACGGACCCAGCAGGGTCTGGGCGGCGCGGAGCGAGCCGACGTCGTCCAGCGATCCCACCAGGCCGATCACCAGAATGCTGCCCTGCGCGCTGGCCGCCCCGATCAGGAACTCGAGGAACAGGTAGCCGGTGATGTCGGCCTGCGACCGGATCCACCACAGGACGTCGTGGAATCGGGGCGCTGCAGCCAGTTGGATCATGCCGACGAGGGCCGCGACCGTTCCGGCGCCTCCCCACGCCAAGACGTAGGGCCAGGAACTCGCCACCCCGTTCGCATACAGCACGCCCATGACGGTGAACTGCACGACCGTCCAGATCAGATCGTTGAGGACGGCCAGATGCGGGCGGCGCTGGGCGAAGAACGTCATCCGGTAGGTGTCCTGCAGGATGAGTCCCGGGATGACCGCGGCCAGCGCGAGGAGCGTGGGACCCAGCGGACTGCCGATCAACGCGCCGGTGATGGCGCATGCCGCGGCAGCCGTTCCGGTGAGCACGACGATCGTGGCCGTGGCGGCGCCGACCACCCGCTGCCGTTCGGCGCCCTGCACATCGCTGAAGCGGATGCTCATGGGCTGGCCGACCAGGGAACGCTCCATGCCGATCAGCAGCGTGAAGACCAGGAACGCAACCGAGAAGGCACCGAAATCGTTGGCGTTGACGGCGCGTGCCACCAGGAACGCCAGCACGACATTGGTCAGCGCGGACAGGATCTGGTCGAGCAGGTTCAGCCCGGCACGGCCGGCCAGGCGAGCGATCGGCCCGCGCACCGACCCGGCCGGTGCGGACGGCGCCTGCGTGGCAGCCGCCACCGTTGCGCCGTTGGAATCCGACGACTGAACGGGACCGGTCAACTGCGCGTCGCCTCGAGGAACCGGCGGAGTTCTCCGACGTTGTGGAATTCGTACAATTGATCGTCGGTGAACTCGACGTCGAACTCGGACTCCAGGGCGAACATGAGGTTGATGTGCGCCAGGGAGTCCCACTGCTCGACGTCGGCCGCCGTCGTCTCGTCGGTCAGGACCAGGGTGTCGTCGTCCAGGACGTCCTGGAAGACGGACAGCATGCGGGTGCTCACGCTCATCGGGACATCCCGTCCATCAGCTGAGGTTGTTCGACCAGGATGTGTCCCGGTGTTGCTGGCCGCCCGGCCGGCAGGTGCAGCACCCAGTGCGTGGTGCCATCCTGTTCGCCGGTCTCGGTCTGCACGAACCCGAGGCGGGAGAACAGATCCGCGACCTGCGAGTTCCGTGCCGAGGGAACATACGTTCCGCGGATCACGCGGACGTCTTCCCGCTCGGCTTCGGCGATCAGCAGCTGCATCATCTCGTCCTCGACGCCGCGGCCCAGCACCCGGCAGCTCAGCAGCCAGGTGTCGACATCGAGTACGTCCGCGCCGCTCCGGCGAGCGAGCAACACCCCGATGATGCCGTGATCGGCGAAGCGGTCACGTAGTCGCACCACCTGGGTGACATGGCCGTCGTCGTCGATCAGCGCCCGAACCTGCGCCTCACTGCGCCGGCGGGTCGTCACGTTGAACTGATTGGTCTTGTTGATCAGCTGCGCCACCCGGGCGGCATTCGTCTCGTCGACCACGGTGACGCGCATCTGCATGTCCAGGCCGAGCAGGAAGTCCTCCAACGTCTCGGCGACCTGCTGCCCGGCGCTGATGTCGGCCCGTGCCTTGTACTGCTGCGTGCGCGCCCGGTCCTCTGCGGTGAGCGCGGCGGTCTCGAAGAACGGATAGCTGCTCAGTGCCTTCACATAGCCGGCCGGATCCGCCGGCAACGGCACCACGTCGACCTCAGGTACGAGCTGGCGCACCGCCTCGCGTTCCGCGGGGTTGTCGTCGACGAAAACCAGCGAATCCAAGCCGATGCCCAGGGTCGCCGCGATACGGCGGATGGCGGCCGGCTTGTCCTCCCAGCTGGCGGCCAGCATGGCGATGTGTTCCAGGCGGATCGACATGTCGGGATGACGGGTGAATACTTCCCGCACCGCGGCTTCGTCGTTCTTGGAACAGATCGCCAGAATGACACCTCTGTCCTTCAACGCCAGGATGTAGCGCTGGAACGCGGTGTAGGCCTCGCCGACGGGTCCGCTACCGACCGCGATTCCCGAGAACCCGACCTCCCCGAGAATGCCGCCCCAGAGGGTGTTGTCGAGATCCAGCACCAGGCACTTCTTGGCCAGACCCAGCCTGGCGGCGATGACTGCGCCGGTATGACGGGCCAGCAGCGGAACGGCATTCAGTCCCACGGCCTGCTTCGCCAAATGGTAGTAGCGAGCGTCGAACCAGACATATTTGCCGGCCACGGCGGCGAGTCGGTCGCAGTCGACCAGGCTGACCCGGCCGGAGGCCACCTCGCCCAGGCGTGCGTTGAGCCGGTGCAGCATCGCATATCGCGAGCCCGGGGTACTGGCCGCGAGATGCCCGAGTCCGACCTCGGGCGGAATGGCGAAGGTGTGCTGCACTATGTGTGCGCCGGTTCGGTCGGCGATCTGTTGCCACAGCGAAGTCCACCGGCTCAACTCGCGCGCCACGGCTGCCTCGGGCTCGTCGCTGAAGGCGGGCAGGGACACCTCGGCCTCGTGCACGGCGAGCACCACCACGTCCGGCCGGAACGCCACCACCGCGCTGTCGTCGGTCAGCAGATCGATGCGGTACTGCCCGTAATCGGTTTCGAACACGTCGATGTCCAGCCCGGCCCGCGCCGCCGCCAGTGGGAGGAGCGAGGTCAACTGGGTCGTGGTGTAGCTGCCCAGCACCGCGACCCGCGCATGCTGGGCACGGGCGGCAAGGAAAGGTCGGCAGCGCTTGATGATCCTTGATGCGCTCAACCATGCGCCGAAGTCGTCGGTGGTGTCGGTGGCTGCACATGCCCAACCGGCGGCGCGCTGCTGATCGCCGCGCTTTTCGTAAGCCTTGGCCAGCACCAGACAATCAGCCGGCGCCGGCACCGGCCCGGTGGACACGGCCGCGAGGGCCCGGGCCAGTTCGTCATCGGCTCTGCTGCCCGGGGCGTGGTCGGTGCTCATGCGCGCGATATCGGCGCCGGGGCCGTCCGGAGGATACGGGCAGGCGGGCTGAAAGCTGTTGCGCCGGCGGGCACGTCGACCGTCACCAGGGCATGCGGGCCGATCCGTGCGTCATCTCCGACGCGGATCCGACCCAGCAGGATCGCCCCCGCCCCCACCTGAACCCGTCGACCCAGCGACGGCACATCCTGTCGCGACCGCTCGGTGCCGGTGAATCCCAGGGTGACGTTGTGCCGGAGCACCGAATCGTCGCCGATCACGCTGAATGCAGGAATCTGCACACCGACGTGATGGGCGAAGTTCACTCGCCTGCCGAGATAGGCCTCGTCACTGACTTCCATTCCGTAAAGATTCTGAATGATGAGCCGGTTGACCAATCTGTGGGCGATCTTGACCGCCAGACGCAGCGCGGGCCGCTGCCCGAGCCCCCAGTGACCGACCCGGTACACCAACATGGCGTGCATGCCCGGGTGCACCAATGAACGGCCGTGACGTTGAAAGTCCTCCCGTACCAACACGTGTAGCGGAGCGGTGGACGCTGCGGACCTGTCCACGCCGCAGTCGTCCTCGGTCGTCGTCAGTTTCATGGCCACGGCCATCCATCTCCACATCAGCTCTCACGCCCGAACCCTCACGTGACGTTAAGCTTACTGACGGAGGCTGCGGTAATCGAGTCCGGCGGCCAATGCAGGTGTTATTCACTCGATCGGGGTACGCGAGGTAATCGGCGCCGATTCGGAGGGTAAGCGGGGCCGGAGCTCCGGATTGCTATCGCACGATGCGGTCCAGTTCGGCGACCCATCTTTCTGCGGCGGCCAAGTTGTGCACCATCTTGTCGCGACGGTGCTTGGCGAGCGCGACGAACGGCTGGAGCGCCTCGACAGCCGACTGCCGCTCCGGCCCTCCTGCCTCCAGCTGGTCCAGTGCTGCGATGACCTGGCGCATCTCGTCCACCGAAAAGCCCAGCGGCTTCATCACCTTGATCAGCAGCAGACGCTGGACGTCGGCAGTGGTGTAGAGCCGGTAGTTCCCAGGGCTGCGCGCCGGTACGAGTAGCCGCTCGTCGTCGTAGTACCGAATCGTGCGGTGGGACAGGTCCACCCGGTCGGCAACCTCACTGATCTGCATCTGCCCCAGATCGTCGTCCGACCCGTCGTGTTCAGTCATCCACGAAGTCAAGCACGTCGGCGCGCCGAAGGAGGCGGTCGATCCGCAGATCCTCCAGGCTCGCCGCAGTTCTCGTCCGGGCCGACGAGCAGGCCGTCCGGGCACTGTCCGTGCCGCCGGCCAGGCCGCGCCGACTTGCCAACCGGCGGGGCTTGGCATAGGAGAGACGGATGGACAGGGACACGCTCATCGCCCGCGCCGAGTCGCTCGCCGACCTGCACGCCTCCAGGAGGCCCCTCGTGCTTCCGACCGTCTGGGATGTCTGGTCGGCTCGTACCGCCGTCGGCGCCGGGTTCGCGGCGCTGACCATCGGCAGCCACCCGCTCGCCGACTCGCGCGGTGCGAGGGACAACGAGGGGCAGACGTTCACGGAGGTGATCCAGGCCGTTCGCCCGATCATCGACGCCGTCGCCGTCCCGGTCTCGGTCGATCTCGAGGCGGGTTACGGGCTTCGCCCGGATGACCTGATCGCGGGCCTGATCGATGCCGGCGGGGTGGGGCTGAACATCGAGGACACCGTGCACTCGGAGGGCGGGCGGGTCCGCAGCACCCAGGAGCACGCCGAGTACGTCGCGGGGCTGCGCGCCGCCGCCGACGCCGCCGGCGTGCCGGTGTGGATCAACGGCCGCACCGACCTGTTCCTGCACGCCGACGATCCGCGGTCCGTCGTCGACGAGGCCATCGCGCGGCTGCGCGCGCTCGTCGCGGCCGGGGCCGACAGCGTCTATCCGGTCCGCATCCAGGACGACGACGAGCTGATCACGGCTGTCGTCGGCGCGGTGTCGGTGCCGGTCAACTGCACGGCGCACCCGGTCCGCCACGATCTCGCCCGCTTCGCGCGGCTGGGCGTCGGTCGGATCACCTACGGGCCACTGCTGCAGTCCGCGCTCACCGATGCGATGACGGACATGATCTCCGGCTGGGCGTAGGTAGCGGGCAGTGCTGCCGGTGGTCGCTGGACCCGTGCCGGGTGGGCGGCGTTCGCTGCCGGTGTCCCTTGCAGGTCGCGCGCTACCGACAGTGCAGGGTGATGCGACCTCGGCGCCGGTGGTTCCGACGGGCCCGGTGGCGGGCGGTTACCGTGGCGGCATGAGTCAAGATCTGGAACTGCCGCTGCTGCCAGGAGATCTGTTCGGTTACGAGTCGATGCTCACGCCGACGGAGTGGGAGCTGATCCTGGCGACCCGGTCGTTTCTGGCCGAGCACGTCGCCCCGGTCGCCGAGGACTGCTGGGCCAAGGCCGAGTTCCCCTTCCAGATCATCGAGCCGATGGCGAAGCTGGGCATCATCGGCCT
>CAXTBG010000127.1:0-6592 GCA_964242105.1 uncultured Nakamurella sp.
ATCAACTCCGGGCCACAAGATCAACTATCCGGCAGGGCGGCGTATCCGGGCTAAGGGGGACCCCATCAGGCTCGCCGCCCGGCGCAACCTTCCGCTTCTCACTGAGTCCGAACGAGCTTTGTACGACCGACTTGTCGACCCAGACTGGAACGGCTACCGGCGTGTCGAGCAGGAGCGAATCCCATTGAGCGGCGCACTGGCGGCTGTAAACGAGATCCTATCGGCGCCTCCGAACGACCTGCTCGCGTGTGCCGAATACCAGCCGACCGCCTCACTTCCCTCGGCGGAGGACGCCTAACCCCGGTCCGGCGAAGTTAGTGAACCTACGCCGGCAAAATGCTGCGCGCAGCACGCCGCGATGCGGTCGCCTTGATCCCGTCTAACGACTCGGCTGCGGGGCTTGATGTCCGGTGTGTTTACGGTGGCCAGCCCAACGGGGGCGGGTGTCAGCGGCCGCCGGGGCCCGACGCCGTCCGTCATGCCACGCTTCGTCGGGAATATCGGGAACGAGCCGGTATCAGCGGACCGGCACTCCTCTTACCTCCAGACCGTTCGATTCCGGACGTCGAGGAGGCATCATGGTGGCGATCAAGGTCGGACGCGTTTTTGACGGAGAGCGGATTCTGCCGGGGGTCGACACGGTTCTGGTCGACAGCTCGCGCATCGTGGCGATCTCCGGATCGTCCGAAGATCAGGTCGACGGCGAGACCATCGACTTTCCGGGCGCCACCGTGCTGCCTGGGCTGTTCGATACACACGTCCACCTCTGCGGCGACGGCTGTCCGGGGGGCGCTGGATCGCATTCCCTCGTTCGACGACGACGAGATGATCGAGATGATCGAACGGGCTCTGACGATGCACCTCGCTGCCGGTGTCACCACCGTGCGCGATCTCGGGGACCGGCGCGGTGCGGTGCTGGACTGGCGCCGGACCGCCGACACCTCACGCTGGCCGACGGTGGTTGCTTCCGGTCCACCGATCACCAGCCTGCGCGGCCATTGTTGGAACACGGGCGGTGAGGTTGAAGGAATCGACGCCCTGCACCGGGCTGTCGCAGATCGCGCAGAGCGCGGCGCCGACGTGATCAAGGTGATGGCCAGCGGCGGCGCGATGACACCGGCGACGGACATCGCCCAGCTCCAGTTCTCCGTGGAGGAACTTCGCGCCCTGGTGCAGGAAGCACATCGCTCGGGAATGCGGATCACCGCCCACGCACACGCGTTGGAAGCCGTCCGGGCTGCCGTGGACGCGGGCGTCAACGGTATCGAGCACTGCTCCTTCATCACCACGACGGGGATCGACGTGGAGGTGGGCCTGGTCCGACGGATTGCCGACGCCGGCATCGCGGTCTGCCCGACCCTCGGCGTCGCGCCAGGAGCCGTGGCACCGCCGGCCGTGCTCGAGATCATGCGCAAGACCGGGATGACCTACGAGTCCCGCCGTGAAAAGGTCGCCGAACTGCACCACGCGGGCGTGCACCTGGTCTCGGGTTCGGACGGCGGTGTCAATCCGGGAAAGCCCCACGGCTTGCTGCCGTTTGCGGTGATCGACCTGGCCATCGGTGGCGTGCCCGCCGCGGCTGCGCTCGCCAGCGCAACCTCGAAAGCCGCGGAGGCTTGCGGTGCAGGAGATCGGAAGGGCCGGGTCGCCGCCGGGTTCGATGCCGACCTGCTGATCGTCGACGGTGACCCGATGTCCGGCATCGAGGCTCTGCGCCGGCCGTCGGCGGTCTATCTCGGCGGCGCGCGGATGCACTGACGCGGCCGGCGCTGCGACCGCCGCTGGTGCCGGCGACCGCCAGACCCGCCGACGCATCTGAGGAACCTCCATGACGAAATCCGCGCGGCGGTCCGAGCAATGCTCTCCGCTCCCATGCGGCGACGCTGCCCGCGGTAGGCCGCTGACTATGGTCGAGCCTGGCGCAGGGCGACTTGCCACGACGGCGAGAGGATGCAGCACGGCGATGACCCAGTACTCCGATCCGTGTGACGGTTTTCGGCTGGCGTACGACCTCGTGGGCGACGGTCCGGTGGTGGTGCTGCTGCACGGCTGGCCGGGTGCCCGGCAGGACTACCGGGAGGTCGCGCCGCTGCTTTCCGGCAGGGCCCGGGTCGTCATGCCGGATCTGCGTGGTTTCGGCGAATCGGACAAGCATCGTCTGCCGCCCAAGGAGTTCTACTCGCAGGTGGCGCAGGTGCGGTCGGTCCTCGCGCTGCTCGACGAACTGGAAATCGATCGAGCTGTCTTCGGTGGATACGACGTGGGCAGTCGAATCGTCCACGCGTTGGCAAGGGCGGCGCCGGACCGGGTCGCCGGCCTGGTGATGACGCCGCCGCAACCCGGCGCGGGTGCCCGGTTGTTGGAACCGTCGGTGCAGCAGGAGTTCTGGTACCAGACCCTGCACCGGCTGGATCTCGCGGAAGTACTGGTGGACGGCGACGCCGACGCGGTCCGGAAGTATCTGGCTCACTTCTGGAATCACTGGTCGGGTCCGGATTTCCGAATGAGCGATGACCATTTCGGTCGCCTGGTCGACAATTATTCAGCGCCAGGTGCTTTCGTATCGTCGATCGCCTGGTACCGCTCCCGTCCTGTTCCGTCCGCGAGCGCTGCCGAGGAGGCGCCGCCCGCCGCAGAGCGCATTCACGCACCGACCGAAATTCTCTGGCCCACGGAGGATCCGCTGTTCGCCAAGGAATGGTCGGACCGGCTCGACGAGTGGTATTCGGACGTTCGACTGACCATCCTGCCCGGCTCCGGTCACTTCGTCCCGCTGGAAGCGCCGGCCCACTTCGCCGATGCTGTGCTCCGACTTCTCGACTGAATGACGGCCGCGCCTCGACTCGCGCCGCGGCGGTCGCCAGGGGTGGTCCACGAGGGGTCCAACCGGCCCCAGTTGCACCCGGGCGTTACCTGCAGACGGCGCTTCCCAGATTGGAAGGGTGGTTCGGCGTGGGCCGGTTCAGCGGGCCAGGGCACCGCGGAGTCGGTCGGCCAGATCGAAAGCCGCGGTGCGCAGCGCGGCGACCGACGGTCCGGCCTGCAGCACCTCCCGGCTGGCGGTCGGGAGCACGGCGGACAGGTTGTCGCCGAACACCACTTCCAGGTCCGCGATGGTCCCGCCCTGCGCGCCCAGACCCGGCGCGAGGAACGGCCCGTTGACAGCGCTCAGGTCCACCCCGGTCCTGCCGACGGTGGCGCCCACCACCAGACCCACCGAGCCGAGGCAGGGGCCGCGGTTCTCCACCGCGGCGGCGTCGGCGATGCTCTGCGCGACCGACCGGCCGTCCGCGCCGACCGCGTGCTGCAGCGCCGGGCCCTCCGGATTGGACGTCAGCGCCAGCACGAAGACCCCCCGCCCGCCGGCCTTCGCGGCATCGATCGCCGGCCGGAGCGAACCGAAGCCCAGGTACGGGGAGAGCGTCACCGCGTCAGCCGCGAGCGGCGACCCGTCGGTCAGGTAGGCAGCCGCGTAGGCCTGCATGGTCGACCCGATGTCCCCCCGCTTCGCGTCCAGCAGCACCATCGTGCCGGCGTCCCGCGCGTCGGCGATCAACCGCTCCAGCACGGCCACCCCAGCCGAACCGTGGGCTTCGAAAAACGCCGACTGCGGCTTCACCACGGCCACCGTCCCGGCCAATGCCTCCACCGACGTCCGGCTGAACCGCTCGAGACCGGCCACCGTCTCCGGCAGGCCCCACGCCCGCAGCAGCCCGGGATGCGGGTCGATGCCCACGCACAGCGGCCCGCGGGCCGCCATCGCAGCGGCCAGTCGGGGACCGAACGGCGTCATCGATGGTCACCCTTCAGGTAGGGGCGCCGGTTCCGCGCCGCTGCCGCCTTGTTCAGGCCGGTGACCAGCGCCGGCCCCGCGTAGATGAAACCGGTGTACAGCTGCAGCAGCGACGCGCCGGCGTCCATCATCGCCATCCCGTGCTCGGGGGTGCTGATGCCGCCGACGCCGATGACCGGCAGCGTGGTGTGCGAGCTGACGAAACGCACCACCTCCAGTGCCCGCCGGCGCAGTGGCGCCCCGGACAACCCACCCGGCTCCGCGGCGAGATCGGCGTCAGCGGCGTTGATCCCGTCGCGGGTCAGCGTCGTGTTGGTGGCGATGACGCCGGCGATGCCCTGCTCGTTGCACACCTGCAGCAGGTCGGCGATGGCATGGTCGGTGAGGTCCGGAGCGATCTTCACGAGCACCGGCAGCGGCCGGCCGCCGGTGGCCAGTGCGGCCGCACTGCCGGTCAGCGCGCCGAGCAGTTCGCCCAGCGGCCCGCGTTCCTGCAGCGTGCGCAGCCCGGGGGTGTTCGGTGACGACACGTTGACCGCGATGTAGTCGGCGTAGCTGTGCACCGCCCGTAGAGCGGTCAGGTAGTCCGGCACGGCCTGCTCGATCGGCGTGACCTTCGACTTGCCGATCGAGATGCCCACCGGGATGCCGATGTTCCCGACCGACTGCAGCGTCGTCGCCAGAGCTGCGGCGCCGGCGTTGTTGAAACCCATCCGGTTGACGATGCCCTCGGACGCCTTGAGCCGGAACAGCCGTGGCGCGTCGTTGCCGGGTTGTGCCTTTGCGGTCACGGTGCCGAATTCGACGAAACCGAAACCGAGTGTCGCCCAGGCTTTCGCCGCCACGCCGTCCTTGTCCATCCCGGCGGCAAGGCCGACCGGCGACGGGAAATCGACGCCGAATACGGTGCGCGGCGCGCGGTGACGTGCCAGTAGCAGCGACATCGCCTTCGCGGCCGGGGGGAACGTCGTGGCGCGGTGCAGCGCAGAGAGCGTCGCATGGTGGGCCGCCTCGGCATCGCCGCGCCCGATCCGGAACAGCACCGGCCGGGCGATCCGCCGGTACGCGCCGTCCAGCACGCTCACCGGCCGGGCCCGCCCCGCCGACCTGCACGGCGGCCCGCCCCGCGCTGATCAACTAGTCCCGCGCGCAGCAAGTCGGCGACTCCCGTCACTTCAGTCCCAGATCGGCGTAGTTGATCAGCGCCGGCACAGTTGATAAGCGCGGGGTGGGCGCTCCTCCCGATACCGGACCCGGTACGCCCGAAGCGGGGGCGGCCGCGCGGGCGGCGTGCAACCGGGCCTGCAGCACCTGCAGCGGGGCGACACCCACGTCGGACCGGGTGATCGCCTCGATGCCCTGGATGGCGGCCGCCGCCCCGGCGACGGTGGTGATGCACGGGATGTCGGCAGACACGGCGGCGGTGCGGATCTCATACCCGTCGATGCGTGGACCGGACTGCCCGTACGGGGTGTTGATCACCAGGTCGACCTTTCCGGCCTTGATGAAGTCGACGATGGTCGGACCGTCGGCGCTCTCGGTGTGCTTGCGCACGACCTGAACGTCCATCCCGTTGCGCTGCAGCATCTCCGCGGTGCCCTCGGTGGCCAGGATGGTGAACCCCAGGTCCGCCAACCGCTTCACCGGGAACACCAGCGACCGCTTGTCGGCGTTGGCGACCGAGACGAACACGGTGCCCTTCGTCGGGAGCGACCCGTAAGACGCGGTCTGTGACTTCGCGAACGCCGGGCCGAAGGCCATGTCGATGCCCATCACCTCACCGGTGGACCGCATCTCGGGGCCGAGCAGCGAGTCGACGCCGGTGCCGTCCGGACGCCGGAACCGGTGGAACGGCATCACGGCCTCCTTGACCGACACCGGCGAACCGGCCGGCATCGCGGCGCCGTCCCCCTCGGCCGGCAGCAGACCTTCGACCCGCAACTCGGCGATGGTGGCGCCGGCCATGATCCGGGCCGCGGCCTTGGCCAGCGGCACCGCGGTCGCCTTGGACGTGAACGGCACGGTCCGGCTGGCCCGCGGATTGGCTTCCAGCACGTAGAGCGTCTGGTCCTTCAGCGCGTACTGCACGTTGAGCAGCCCGACCACCCGGCCACCCAGCGCGATTGCCTCGGTGTGCGCCCGCACCCGGGCGATGTCACTGCGCCCCAACGTGATCGGCGGCAACACGCACGCCGAGTCACCGGAGTGGATGCCGGCCTCCTCGATGTGCTCCATCACGCCGCCGAGGTACACCTCCACGCCGTCGCAGAGCGCGTCCACGTCGATCTCGATGGCGTCGTCCAGGAAGCGGTCCACCAGCACCGGGTGGTCGTCGGTGATCTCGGTCGCCCGGCTGATGTAGTCCGCGAGCGACGGCTCGTCGTACACGATCTCCATGCCGCGGCCGCCGAGCACGTAGGACGGCCGGACCAGCACCGGGTACCCGATCCTCGACGCCGCGGTCCGGGCCTGCTCGAACGAGGTCGCCATACCGAAGGCCGGAGCCGGCAACTCGGCGCGCTGCAACAGGTCTCCGAACCGGCCCCGGTCCTCGGCGAGGTCGATGGCGTCCGACGACGTGCCGAGAATCCTGACCGGCAGGCGTCCGGTGCCGTCCCGCTTCATCACGGACGCGCCGTCCAGCACAGACGCCAGCTTGAGCGGTGTCTGGCCGCCGAGGGTGACGATGACGCCGGCGACCGTGCCCGACTCCTGTTCGGCCGCAATGACTTCCAGCACGTCCTCGGCGGTCAGCGGTTCGAAGTACAGCCGGTCGGAGGTGTCGTAGTCGGTGGACAC
>CAXTBG010000128.1:0-6181 GCA_964242105.1 uncultured Nakamurella sp.
TCATGCTGCTGACCGGGCGCGGCATCCGGGAGACGCTGCCGTTCCCGCTGGCCCGCCTGCGCTGACCGAGGTCTTGCAGACCTTGAAGCTGGGACGCCAGAGAAAGGGCGTCAGTGCTTGCTGGGCGCACCCGCTCGGCCGCACCCTGTCATCGATTTGTTACCTTTTGGTAAGCAACCGGGTGTGCTGATGGCCGTCATGAGCAGTAACCGCAGCGGTGAACGAAATCCGACTTGCAGACGGGCGAAATTTCGTTCATTCCCACCAACGTGACTTCAGTCGTCCGTTGGGTCCTTCTCCACGACCAAGGGAACCGCCATGTCCAGATTCAAGCCACTTCGTTCTCCTTCCTCCATCCGGCGGTTCGGGAGACTCTCTCTGCTGACCGCCGTCGGCCTTTCGTTGCTCGGCGTGTCGATATCCGCCTCCGCCGCATCGGCGGCCTCGGCCCATGCACCCGTCGTCCAGGTCGCCGGCATCAACGAGGTCGCGACGGTTCGCCTTCCGGACCGACCGATCACGCAGGGCAGCTTCTTTCGATTGAATTCCTTCTCCTCGCCGTCCGGCAACATCCGCTGCAGCATCTACACCACTGTGGCCGGCCGGGGCGCGGCGGTGTGCGATGTCGAGGTCCGCATTTATCTTCCGCCGGGAAAGCCTGCCTCCTGCGCCACTGAGAACTGGGGACATCGGGCCACCGTGGAGGGAGATACCCCGCGCGCGGTGTGTCGGGCGAAGCCACAGCCGGCTGGAGTCGTCCTGCCGTACGGGGTCAGCAACCGGGTGGGCGAAATCTGGTGCACCTCCGACGCATACTTCGGAATCCGCTGCGTCAATACCCGCAGCGGTGTGGGTTTCGAGATCAATTCCCGACACCTGGATCTGATCACCGCCGGCGGCAACCTACCGATCACCGCACCGGCCACCGCGGTGCACCGGTACCAGCCATTCGTCAACAGCAAACCCGCTCCTTCTCTCGTGGTCACATCAAGCCTGCCGGGCTTCTGCTTCGGTGAATCCGATTCGACCAACAATCCGAACGCGCGACGGTGCGCCAGCGGTCACGAGATCTACGATCCGTGTTTCGTCGACCCGCAACACAAGTCGACCTCGGTGCTGTGCCCCGGCGACCCCCGCAGCAACAAGGTGAGGGAGCTGCGGAACGCGGCCAACGTGGAACCTGCTGATGCGGTCGGGGAACCGTTCTTCGTCCAACTGGCCGGTGGCCAGACGTGTTTCGCCGTCGGCGGCTCACACAGCATCAGCCACGGTTTACCGGACGTCTACCTCTGCGCCTCGGCCTCGGCGAAGAACCCGCTCAGCGGTCCGTACACGGGTACCTTGCTCGGCGGGTTGAACACCGACTTCGCGGGCTGGACAGCGATCTTCGCCGGATCGGATCCGGCCACCCGGCAGATCGTCGCCATCACCGACGCCTGGAAATAAAGCTGCTGCCATTGCGCCGCAGTGGCCGTGGATCACCTGGTGATCCACGGCCACTGCTTGTCATGGCGGTGGGGCGTTGACACAGCATCACACCTGCACCCGGACGCAGAAGGCCGTGTGGTCGAACCACACCTGGTCCTCCCCCGTGCGGTCTGCTTCGGCCAGCGCTACCGCGGCCAGGCGGTCAAGGCTGCGCCGACGCTCGTCCTCGGGCATGACGACGTACATCGAATGTGTGGCCAGCCGGGCACGCAGAGCGCCCGGCGTGATCTGCTCGCGCCAGGCGAAGCGCCGCAGCTCGTACGGCATACCGGTCAATCCATAGTCAGCCCAGGGATTCTCGTCGTCGTGGTGATCGCTCTGGGTGCCGCCGGCCGCATCCGGGGAGAGCGCCTCGAGCTCCCGCTGCCAAGCAGCTCCAGCGCTGGGCCCGTTGCCGATCAGGCTGAGACACCCGCCGGGCCGTAGCACCCGTCGGACCTCGGCGACCGCGCGGTGGTGGTCGAACCAGTGCCACGCCTGCCCGACCAGCACGGCATCGACACTGGCATCGTCCAGCGGCAGCTGCTCGGCCGGCGCGCGGATGGCGATCACGTCGGGGCAGTTGGTCGACAGCAGCTCGAGCATGGCAGCGTCGGGTTCGATGGCCATGACGGCGAGCCCACGCCCGACCAGCAGGCGGGTCAGCTTTCCAGTGCCGGCTCCGACATCGGCCACCGCGGTCGCACCGGCCGGCAGCATCCAGTCGACGGCGTCGACGGGATACCCCGGCCGCCACCGGTCGTAGTCGCCCGCCACGGTGCCGAACACGCGAGCCCGGGGCGAATCGTGAAATGCGCTCATGGCGACATCATGGCCGCTTGCAGCGACGAGATGGCCCTGCGCCTGACGTGTGGTCGATTTCTTGTGCATGACCATGGTGATGGTGTCGCTACCGACGATCTGCTGTCCTCGCGAGGCAGCAACAACGGTGGTCCTTCGTCACGCGAGCTGGGCAGCATCATCCGCGCGGGCGGGCGCCGCGAACACGACCAGCACCGGTCGCCGCACCGGTTGGTAGGCCAGCGCGTGGCGATCAATTCCACCGCAGTGACAGGTAGTCCTCCTGATGCTCCTGTACGAGGTCGATGGTGGCGGCATCACTGAGTCCGTGAACGATCACGGCGGTCTGCCAGCGCGTATTGAACGAGAGGATCCACGCCGCTTCACCGGCAGCCGTTCGCCGCTCGGACTCGGACAGCGGCCGTCGCCGTGCCTGCTCGAAGTCCCGCAGGAAAGTGACGACCTCGTTCGGGGTCGACAGACCTCCTGGACCGGTCGGGCTGGCGGCGTAGCACGACGCCGCGAAGCCGGCCAGGACAGCAGATGTGTCGGCGACGAGGTCCCAGTCGAAGGTTCCGACCAGTCGGCCGTCGACCACCGCTGTATTGCCGGCGTACCAATCGCGTGACTGGTTCTGTCAACCCGAGTTGGCCCCGTGCTGAGGGGGCATGAATTGGCCCCCAGTGTCTTGGCTGTCGATGTGGAGCGCTATCTGAGTGCGGGCGGTGATGTGAAACCCCGCACCAACGCCGAGTACGCGCCTGTTGACTGTCACGCTGGCTGACCACGAATTGCGGGGGGGGGTGCTGGTCGCCTACTCACCCAGACATCTCGCAATATCGACCGAGGGCGCTTCGTTCGGTGTTCGGCTCTACGGGCCGCGCGGCGATTTGCATATCGACGGGACCTTCTGATGAGATTTGGGCATCGTCGCGTGCCGATGACGGTCTGCGTCCGGCATGGAGGCGTCGGACCGAAAGGCCCACACTGTGGCCCCCAGCGACGATCGCACTGCAGCCTGGAGCGTCCAGCTGGTGCAGGCGCACGACACGCTCAGGCACCAGTTGCGTCAACTGCGGAGCGACCTCGGCACGACCAAGGTCGCCAGCGATGACCTACTCACCCATTGCCTTTCGTTCTGCTCCGTCCTGACCGCGCACCACATCGGCGAGGACAGAGGCATGTTCAATGAGCTGCTACGCGCCCGACCGGATCTCGAATCGGTGATCGCGAACCTGGTCCACGACCATCAGATGATCGCAGCAATCCTCAACTCGGTTCACGCCCTATCGATTGAAGCGATGGACGCGACGACCGATCGAGCTGCAATGATCGGCCGTGAGCTAGACGGCCTCGCTGCGATCGTCGAATCGCACTTCGGCTACGAAGAGCGCGCGATCAGCGCCGCCCTCGACAGCGGAGTTCGCGACAACGGCTGGACAGACCAGGTCTTTCAGTTCACCGATGGGTGATCTCGAATCGGGTGGGCGATCGGTCGACGATGCGTTCGGATGTTCCCGCGCCCCATTGGACGGCCAGTAGCCTGACCTTGTCACCGTCAGTCATTGCGGCCGACAACGGGCGGAGCCGGATCACCGTCAAGCCGGTGCGGGCTGCCGGTGACGCCCGATCATTCGCCTTCATCTCCGACCGGGTTCCTCCGATCGTCTGCATGCCAGTGATGATTTCGTCGGTAGCCACCGTGACGGTCAACAAGCGCCTCGGCGGATCGTTCAGAGGCAAACGCGGCGGTGCGCGCACTCCTTGGTCTGGACCGGCCCAGGTAGACGCTTTGCTTGGGCTGGGGTGGAATCGTCTGCCGGGGGGAAGCATTCGGCAGATCGCTGACGAGATCGCCCAACCGCTCGATGGCCCACGCGTTCAAGAACGCATGCAGCTCGGGCAAGGTCACCTCCCCGTGAACGGCTCGCTCGGTGTCGCTGACCTGCTCGGACAGATCTCGCTCACCATCGGTCACCATCACGCAAGGATGACCGATGATGATCGTCGTGTCTGCGTCGAGGAATCCCTTGCTCCATTTCTCAACGCAGCAACGGCACGCGTGCGACGTCCGGGCCGAGGTGGGTTCGTTGCTCCACAGTGAGTTCGCTGCGGCCCGTCGCCGCCCGCACCCACTGTTCGTCGTTCCACGCCGCCGGCGTGCTGCGTCCGAGCAGGCCGTCAAGGGTGCGACGCGTCATCGCAATGGGTCCAGGGCCCGGCCCGGCGCGGTCGAGATCGACCGTCATGTCCAGATGGTGGATCGCTGCTTCGACCACCAGCGTGGCCAGCAGGTCGTCCACGCGCAGGACGTGCCCCTGGGTCGAGACCAGGTCGGCCGGTGCCGCGCGTCCGGCCATCGTGATGACTGCGGCAGCGGTCTGCGCGTACGTAGCGGTCAGGTACTCCAGGCGCCATTGGCTCGCCATCGTGCGGGTGGCGCGGATGCCGCGTGAGTCGGCATCGGGCGCACCGGGGGAGTCGAGCCAGTACGTCGTTGCGTCCTTGTCGGCCGGGCCGTCGGCCGGGGTCGCGAGCGCCACCAGCGCACGTTGCGCGTCGCCGAGCAGATGCTGGATCAGATCACGCACAGACCAGCCGACACACGCCGTCGGCCGCCAGGAGGTGTCCTCGTCCAGGGACGTCGCCAACGCCGACAGATCCGTATATGCAATTCGTAACGCGTCGAAAGCCATGCGACAAGCGAACCATCCCGGAGCGTCCTGCTGGGTCACCGACCGCGCTCGGACACACAGCACGCGGGGCAACCGGTCGCCCGATTCGCCGTGATGCGGGCAGCGCCGTGAACCGCCGACGGCTGTGCAACCGCCCTACCGGGTCTCCCGCTCGGCGGACACCAATTGTCGATTCACCCGTACGTCGGTTCTTGCGGCCAGCCCTGCGGGCTGTCCTCCCAATCCTGCTGACGGCCGTACACCGATCGGTCCATGATGTGGGCGACCGGAAGAATGGCCTCTGTCCCGCGGGCCGTCGTCATGTACGTCAAATACGGCTTGCCGTCCTTGAGCAGGTAATAGGAATACCCGGGCAGCTGTCCTTCTTCGCCGTTGTCGTCAGTGCGAGTCCACCCCCAGTCGTCATGGTAGGACGTGTTGAACGACGACACCCACCGATGATGCCAGCCTTGCTTGGCACGCCAGCTTTCCAATTTCTCGACCGGCGCCTGGGAAATCATCGCGAACGCAATGCCTTCAGCGGACAGGCGTTGCATGTTGGCCGGCAGGTTGTCGACCGCCCAGGTGCAGCTCGGGCAACCCTCGTCCCAGTAGGGACCGAACATCACGTTCTGCACGAGGAGCAGGTACATGTCACCGAAGAGCTCGGTCAGTCGCTGCGGCCCATCGACGCTGTCGAACACATAGTCCTGCACCTGCACCATGGGAAGGCGACGGCGAGCGGCCGATACCCGGTCGTTGTGCCGAGTGACCTCTTTCTCCGCCGCCACCTGTTCGGCCAGCGCTGCCTCGAAATGCCTGCGATCAACCACCGGAGGGGCAGCTGCGGGTTGATCGAGCTTGGTCATGTCTTTCATCTCCGATTTGGTCGATCGCCACGATGAAGCCGGGCCAACTGTATGGGTGGACGTGCGGGAGAACCAGCGGGTCGAGCTTCAGCCGGGGTTGACACCGACGCGGCGACGACGTGATCGACCGCGATTCGCCGACCGTCGCACGCCCACCAGCGTCGATTTCAGCCGTGGACGAACAGGGGTCTGAATCGACCGCACCTTCGACCGGAGACCCCGTCAGGTCCCCGACGCGAGCGGCGGCGGGGCTGCCGGCTCCTGGCACCTCCGACGCCTGGCAACGTCACGCTTGACAGACGTGCGTGTCCCAGGGGCCCGCCGTCCTCAGCCGGGCGCGGGCTCGGCGCCGGCGGCGCGGCTGACCTC
>CAXTBG010000129.1:0-5821 GCA_964242105.1 uncultured Nakamurella sp.
GACGCAGTTGGTGGTGCAGGAGGCGTTCGACAGGATCGTCTGGCTGCCGTCGTAGGCCGAGTCGTTGACGCCCATGACGACGGTCAGGTCCTCACCGGTGGCGGGCGCGGAGATGATGACCTTCTTGGCGCCGCCGGCGAGGTGCTTGCCCGCACCGTCTGCCGAGGTGAAGTGCCCGGTCGACTCGATGACGACGTCGACGCCCAGATCGCCCCACGGCAGGGCGCCGGGGTCGCGGTCGGACAGCACCTTCAGTTCCTTGCCGCCGATGCTGATGACGCCGTCGCCGGCGACGACCTCGTGCTGCAGCTTGCCGAGGATGGTGTCGTACTTGAGCAGGTGGGCGAGGGTCTTGGTGTCCGTCAGGTCATTGACGGCGACGATCTCGACATCGTGGTCCAGCGAGTCGAGCGCCCGCCAGAAGTTGCGGCCGATCCGGCCAAATCCGTTCACTCCGACGCGCACAGTCACGTGTGTCAGCCCTTCTTCGTGGTTTCCCGGCCGCGTCCTGCTGACCCGTACCGGATCGATCAAGGAACACACCCACAGCGCCGGGGGCGACTCCGGGTTTCACTGTATCGGCTGATCAGGCCTCGCTGGAAACCGAGTCGGCAACGTGCCCGAAACATTGCACGCTGGGTTGTCGGGCACGTCGTGCGTGCAGCGGTGGGGCGTGACCCGGCGGTGTCACGAGCGGGTCAGTGCAGCGGTGGGGCGTGACCCGGCGGTGTCTGGAGCGGGTCAGTCCAGCATGTCGGGGGTGACGGCGGACTCGGTGTCCGGGATGCCGTCGTCCTGCGCCCGCTTGTCCGCCATGGTCAGCAGGCGGCGGATGCGGCCGGCGATGGCGTCCTTGGTCATCGGCGGGTCGGCGAGCTGGCCGAGTTCCTCCAACGACGCCTGACCGTGGGCGATGCGCAACTTCCCCGCTTCCAGCAGGTGTGCGGGGGCCTCCGGTCCGAGGATGGCCAGCGCCCGTTCCACCCTCGCTTTCGCCGCGACCGCAGCCCGGGCCGACCGGCGCAGGTTCGCGTCGTCGAAGTTGGCCAGCCGGTTCGCGGTGGCCCGGACCTCCCGGCGCATCCGCCGTTCCTCCCACGCCAGCACGGACGTGTGCGCGCCCAACCGGGTGAGCAGCGCGGCGATGGCGTCGCCGTCCCGCACCACCACCCGGTCCGCGCCGCGCACCTCCCTGGCCTTGGACGAGATGCCCATCCGCCGGGCCGCGCCCACCAGCGCATACGCCGCTTCCGGGCCGGGACAGGTGACCTCCAGGGACGCGCTGCGGCCGGGCTCGGTCAACGATCCATGGGCCAGGAACGCCCCTCGCCAGGCGGCCTCGGCATCGGCGAGCGACCCGGCGACGATCTGGGCCGGCAAGCCGCGCACCGGACGGCCGCGCTGGTCCAGCAGGCCGGTCTGCCGGGCGAGCTGGTCGCCGCCCGCGACCACCCGCAGCACGAAGCGGGTGCTCTTGCGGATGCCGGATGCGGCCAGCACCTGCACCTCGGCGGTATGGCCGTACAGCTCGCCGATGTCGCGCCGCAGCCGGCGGGCCACCGCCCCGGTGTCCAGTTCCGCCTCCACCACCACGCGACCGGCGACGATGTGCAACCCGCCCGCGAAGCGCAGCACGGTCGAGACTTCCGCCTTGCGCGCCGACACCCTGGCCACCGTGACCCTGCTCAGTTCGTCCTTGACCGCGGCAGTCATCGCCATCCGGCGCCACTCCCCATCCATCGTCGAACCCGATCACGTGCTGGTCGTCGTGCCCTCCCGGTCGGCCGCACCCGTCGGGTCCGGGTCCGATCCGGAGGTCGTGCCCGGCTCGCCGTCCGTCGTGCCTGGCTGGCCGTCCGTCGTGCCTGGCTGGCCGTCCGTCGTGCCTGGCTGGCCGTCCGTGCTGCCGCCGACCGCGTTCCGGTCGCCCGGCCCACCAGCGCTCCCCCTTGCCGGACGAGCACGCGACAGCACTGCCGCCAACGCCCCGGCGAGCGCCTGCGGATCGTGCCGGGCCGTTCCGGGTTGGGCGATCCGGGCCAGTTCCAGACGGGCACCCAGCCGTGTCGCCGCCGCCTGCAGCCGCCCGGGAAGTGAGACGGCATCCGAATCGGCGAGCACGGTGTCGATCAGGTAGTTCGGTGCGTGTGCAGAGAGTACGTCCAGGTGCTGCTCCGGCGAGAATCCCTCCGTCTCGCCGGGCTGCGGTGCCAGGTTCAGCACGATCAGCCGGTGCGCGCCGCACCCCACCAGCGCGCCGGCGATGTCGGGCAGCATCAGGTGCGGCAGCACGCTGGTGAACCAGGACCCGGGACCCAGCACGACCAGGTCGGCCTCCTCGATCGCCCGCACGGCGTCGGGGCAGCCCGGGGCGGACGGCGGATCCAGGGCCACGCTGCGGACCCGGCCGGGCGTGGCCGCGACCGCGACCTGGCCCCGGATCCGGCGGACGGCGCTCGGGTCGTCCTCCAGGCCCTCGACCTCGGCGACGATGTCCAGCGGCTCGCTCGACATCGGCAGCACCCGGCCGCGGCAGCCGAGCATCGTTCCCATGGCGTCGAGCGCCGCCACGGTGTCCCCCATCACCTGGATCAGCCCGACCAGCAGGATGTTGCCGACGGGATGCCCGGTCAGTGCCCCCTCGCCGGCGAACCGGTGCTGCACCGTGCTCGCCCACAGCTGTCCGTCCCGGTCGGGCGAGGCCAGCGCCGCCAGGGCCATGCGCAGGTCTCCGGGCGGCACGATCCCCGGCACCTCCCGCCGCAGCCGCCCCGACGAACCACCGTCGTCGGCCACGGTGACCACCGCGGTGACGTCCACCTCCAGCAGCGACAGCGCCGACAGCATGGCGTGCAGACCGTGGCCACCCCCGAGGGCCACCACCTTCGGCCTCGACCGGGCGGTCCCGGGTCCGCGGGGCGGCGCACCCGGCGCACCCGGCGCACCTGGCGGGCCTGCCAGGGCGCGGTGCTCGGCGGTCGTCATTCCCGGCCGAGATCCCGGTGCACCACGTGCACCGACAGGTTGTCCGACACCAGCCGGACGGCCAGTTCCTCGGCCACGGCGACCGACCGGTGCTTGCCGCCGGTGCAGCCGACGGCCAGCGTCAGGTATCGCTTGCCCTCCCGCTGGTAACCGCCGCTGATCAGCGTGAACAGGTCGACGAAACGGGTCAGGAACTCCCCGGCCCCCTCCTGGGAGAGCACGTACGCCGCCACCGGCTCGTCCCGGCCGGTGAGGTCGCGCAGCTCCGGGATCCAGAACGGGTTGGGCAGGAACCGCAGGTCGATGACGAGGTCCGCGTCGAGCGGCAGCCCGTACTTGTAGCCGAAGCTCAGCACCGTCAGGGACGCCGTCCGGGGCCCGACGCGGAAGCCCCGCTCCACCTGCTCGCGCAGCTGGTGCACCGAGAGCTCCGAGGTGTCGATGATGACGTCGGCCTCGTCGCGCAGGGCCGCCAGCAGCCCCCGCTCGGCGCGGATGCCGTCCTGGAGACGCCCTCCGCCCTGCAGCGGATGCTCGCGGCGGTTGGCCTCGAACCGGCGGATCAGGGAGGCGTCGCCGGCCTCCAGGAACAGCAGCCGCGGGCGGTAGCCCTTGGCGTCGAGATCCCGGATGACGGCCGCCAGGTCTTCGGTGAACGCCCTGGACCGGACGTCGAGCACCACGGCGATCCTGGTGACGTCGCCGCCTGCCCGCGCGCCGAGATCCACCATGGTGGCGATCAGCTCCGGCGGCAGGTTGTCGACGACGAACCACCCGAGGTCCTCCAGGCACTTCGCGGCGGTCGACCGGCCGGCGCCGGACAGCCCGGACACGATGGCCACCTCGATGCCGGCCCGCCCGGCGGACTCGGTGCTCGGGGCCGGATCTGCGCCCGCCGGTCCGCCGCCACCCGCCGGTCCGCCGCCCACCGGCGGGACGCCGTGCGGTGGCTCAGTCCGTTCCGAGGTGTCGACCACGCCTCACACCCTCTCGGACTGCTCGACCGCGGCGGCCACCGGGGGGTCGGCACCGGGGGCCGGGGCCGCCGCCGGCGCGGGATTCCCCTGCTCTGCCGCCGCGTGCAGCGCGGCATGCACCGACTGCGCCGTCGTCCGGCCGATGCCGGGCACGCCGGCGATCTGGTCGACGTCCGCCTGGCGCAGCGCGGTCAACGACCCGAAGTGCTTGACCAGCGCCGTCCGCCTGGTCTGGCCCAGCCCGGCCACCCCGTCGAGCGCCGACTGCGTCATCGACTTCGACCGCTTCGCCCGGTGGTAGGTGATCGCGAACCGGTGCGCCTCGTCCCGGAGGCGCTGCAGCAGGTACAGCGCCTCGCTGGTCCTGGGGAAGATCACCGGGTCGTCCTCCCCCGGCACCCAGACCTCCTCGAGCCGCTTCGCCAGGCCGCACACGGTCATGTCGGTGATGCCCAGGTCGGCCAGCACGGCGGCGGCGGCGTTCACCTGCGGCGCCCCGCCGTCCACCACCAGCAGCTGCGGCGGGTAGGCGAACCGGCGGACCCGGCCGGTGTCCGGATCGATGGCCGTCGGTCGCCCCGGCTCGGCCGGGACGTCGGGCGCCGGGCCGGTGGACAGCGGCGCCGAGCCGGACGGCGCACCTCCGTCACCCGCCACGAATTCGGCCTCCAGGTCGTTGATCCGGCCGCTCACGCCGTGGCTGAACCGGCGCCGGACCACCTCGGCGATGGACGCGACGTCGTCGCCGGGCTTCTCCCGGATGGCGAACCGCCGGTAGTCGCTGCGCTTGGCCAGCCCGTCCTCGAACACCACGAGCGAGGCGACCACGTTGGTGCCCTGCACGTGCGAGATGTCGATGCACTCGATCCGCAGCGGCGCGTTGTCCATGCCGAGCGTCTCGGCCACCTCGACGAGCGCGGCGGACCGTGCGGTCAGGTCGGAGGCCCGCTTCAGCCGGTGCTGGGCGAGCGCCTCGGCGGCGTTCCGGGCCACCGTCGCGGCCAGGTCCTTCTTGTCCCCGCGCTGGGCGATGCGCAGCGAGACCCGGCCGCCCCGGAGGTCGGCCAGCCACTGGACCATCTCCTCGCCGTCCGCCGGGACGGCCGGCACCAGGATCTCCTTCGGCACCGCCGAGCCGCCCTCGTCCGCCGCCCGCCCGCCGTAGAACTGCAGCAGGAAGTTCTCCACCAGGCGCCCGGTGCCCGCGTCGTCCGGGCCGCCGCTGCTCTCCCCCGCGGTGTCGGCGTCCACGTCGACGATCCAGCCGCGCTGGCCGCGCACCCGGCCGCCGCGGACGTGGAAGACCTGGACCGATGCCAGCAGGTCGTCGGCGGCGATGCCGATCACGTCGGCGTCCGTCCCGTCGCCCAGCACCACGGCCTGCTTCTCCACCGCCCGGCGCACCGCGCCGAGGTCGTCCCGCAGCCGCGCTGCCCGTTCGAAGTCGAGCTCGGCCGCCGCCGCCGCCATCTCCTTCTCCATCCGGCGGATCATCGGGTCGGCCTTGCCGGCCATGAAGTCGCAGAAGTTCTCCACGATCTGACGGTGCTCGTCCTTGGAGACGTTTCCGGTGCACGGTGCGGCGCACTTGCCGATGTAGCCGAGCAGGCAGGGCCGCCCGATCTGCTGCGAGCGCTTGAACACACCCGACGAGCAGGTGCGGGCGGGGAACACGCGGAGCAGCAGGTCCAGGGTCTCCCGGATGGCCCACGCATGGGCGTACGGGCCGAAGTACCGCACGCCCTTGCGGTGCGGCCCGCGCATCACCTGCAGCCGCGGGTACTCCTCGCCGAGGGTGACGGCCAGTTCGGGGTAGGACTTGTCGTCCCGGTACCGGACGTTGAACCGGGGGTCGAACT
>CAXTBG010000130.1:0-4874 GCA_964242105.1 uncultured Nakamurella sp.
CCGACCACGCCCCCGACACCGACGACGCCCACCACCCCGACCACGCCCACCACGCCCACCACCCCGACGACACCCACCACCCCAACGACGCCGACCACGCCCACCACGCCCACCACGCCCACCGGCGGGCCGGCGAACCTGTCGGCCAGCGCGGCTGTGCTGGGCAACGCCGTCGCCGGCGGGTCGCTGAGCGTGCAGGTGACGGTGACCAACAGCGGCGGCACCGCGTCAGGGCAGGGGCAGGTCGTCGGGTTCGAACTGCCGGTCGGCGTCACGCTCGACACTGCGAGCTCCACCGTTGCTTCGCCGGGCCTCCGCTCCCCGGCGGCAGCTGCCCTTGCCGCGGCCGGGCTGAGCTGCTCCCAGCAGGGAACCACGGCCAGTTGTGCGCTGCCGCCCCTCGCCGGCGGGGCCGTCACGGTGCTGACCGTCACCTTCGACGTGTCGGCCGACGCGGCGGACGGCCGGATCGTCATCACCCTCAACGGCGCCGCCGTGCAGTCCGGATCACTGCCACTGGTCATCGCCAGTGGGTATGCCGGCGTGACGCTCACCGCGGATCCGGGCGGCGTCGCCCCGTACGCGCTGGACCACCTCGTGCTCAGCGCCACGCTACGGGCTGGTGTCCGCGACGCCGGGACCCTGTCGATCAACGGCGGACCGCTGCTGACGGTGGTGTCGGCAGACAACGCCGGGTGCACGGTCGACGAGGGCCGGGTCACCTGTCCGTCCTCGGCGGTGGTCTCCGGTGTGACGCTGCTGGTCCGGGTGGCGCCCATCACCGTGCCGATCCCCGTGCTGGCCACGGACCAGCGTGGTCGCATCCTGCAGCCGGGGCTGACGGTGCTGGTGGACGGCCGAGGGGTCGGCGGTTACCGCGCCCTCGCCGTCACGGGCCGTGTCGTGCACGCCGGCTCCGCCGACACCCTGCAGCTGACCGGAACCGCCGCCAACGCCGGCGTGGTGAATCCGGGACCCTTCTCGTTCCCCGCGGCACTGACCGCGGGCATCCGCATCGTCGGCCTTCCCGACGCCGGCTCCCTCGCCACCGGCTGCGGGACCGCCGGTGAGGTGATCGTGTGCGTGCCCGTCGACGGCGGACCGCTGTCCTTCTCCCTGCCGATCCTGGTGAGTGGAACGGCGGCCGGACCGCAGGTGCTGGGCGAGGCGACCGTGCCAGGCGGCTTCCTGGCCCTGACCTCGGTCGGCGGGCCGCTCGTCGTCGACCCGTGCTGGTGGTACCGGCCGAACGGCGGAGCACCGACGAGCACCCCGCGGTAGCCGGTGCATCGCAGGCACTGCTGTGCTGATCCTGCGTTCGTCCGGTTCGACGTGCCCGGTCCTGCCGACCCACACGGTTCTCACCACCCGCGCCCGTACACTTCCCGGGTGAATCTGATCGACCGAGTGCGCGAGATACTGCCTCCCCAGCACCGTGAACTGGCCAAGTTCATCGCGGTCGGCGGGTCTTCGTGGGTGTTGGACACCGGCCTGTTCACCCTTTTGTCGCACACGGTGCTGAACGAGAAGGTCATCACCTCCAAGATCATCTCGGTGCTGGTGTCGACCATCTTCAGCTACATCCTCAATCGCGAATGGTCGTTCAACGGGCGCGGCGGACGCGAGCGGCACCACGAGGCCATGCTGTTCTTCCTGTTCAACGGCATCGCCCTGGTGGTCAACCTGGTGCCGCTGTGGCTCAGCCACTACGCGCTGGGCATCAACCCGGCCCACTACAGCCGGTTCACCGTCAGCATCGTCGACTTCCTCGCCGCCAACGTCGTGGGCACCCTGGTGGCGATGGCCTTCCGCTACTGGGCCTACCGACGGTGGGTGTTCCCGGACGAGCTCACGCCGGAGAACCAGTTGGTGCCCGGCCTGGATCGGGACGCTCCGACGGCGTAGTGCCCTCGTCCGGCCGCTCGTCCGGTCCGGGCGTCAGGAAGATCCCGAACACCGGCGGCCGCGCCCGCCGGAGTTCCAGCCGACCACCGTCGGCCTCGATCAGGGCCCGCGCCAGACCCAGTCCGATGCCCGTCGACGACGCGGTGGAGATCCCCCGGTCGAAGATGTGGCCGGCGATCGCCTCGGGCACACCGTCACCGGAATCCGACACCTCGAGCAGGACGGTGCCCGGTGCCGTCCGGACCCTGATGAGCACCGGTCCGGCCCCGTGCACCACCGCGTTGTCCACCAGTGCGCCGACGGCCTCCCGCAGCCGCACCCTGGTCAGCCGCACCAGCGCCCCCGCCGGGCAGTGGATCTCCAGCGTGCGGCCCGCCGACGCCACCCTCGCCGTCAGGTCCACGCCGAAGTCCGTCAGTTCGGCGCCCAGGTCCAGGACGGTGGCGCCCGCCGCCCGCTGCGAACGGGCCGTTGCCAGCAGGTCGTCGACCACCGTCACCAGCCGGTCGGTCTGCTCCAGCGCCGCGCCCACCTCGGCCACCACGGTCGGGTCGGGGTGCATGGACAGCTCCTCCAGGCGCAACCGGAGACCGGTCAGCCTGGTGCGCAGCTGGTGCGAGATGTCCCCCGCCAGGTCGCGTTCCCGGCCGAGCAGGACGGCGATGTCCCTGGCGGAGGAATCGAGCACATCAGCGACCCGGTCGAGTTCGGCGATGCCGTAGCGGCCGTGCGAGGTCCGGAAGTCGCCCTCGCCCAGCCGGGCCGCCCGCCGAGCGACGTCGTCCAGTGGCGTCGCCAGCCGGCGGGCCAGGACGAGCGCCACGGCGGTGGCCACCAGGACGGACACCGCCACCGCGCCGGCCACGAGCAGCAGCGACCGCCACCGCTCGGCCCGCAGCCTGGCCATCGGCACCGACAGCAGCAGCTCGCCGCCACCCGCCAGCGTGACCGATTCGGAGTAGACGTCCGGGCTCTCCGGAGCGCCGATCGAACGGTCCGGTTCGCCGGCCACCCGCAGCGTCAACCGGCCGCCTTCGGGAATGCCCACCCGCAACGCCGTCAGGTCGATCGGAGCGTTCCCGTCGGACCGGATCGAGACCGAGGACTCCATCGACTGCAACCGCCCGGCCAGTTCCCGGTGCAGCAGGTCGTCCACCAGACGCCACGACACGATGGCCAGCGGAAGGCCCAGGGCGAGTACCGTCACGGCGATGACCAGCAGGATCGAGGTCAGGATGCGACGGCGCACGCTGCGGCGCCGTCAGTCCGTGTCGAAGCGGAACCCGACGCCCCGGACGGTCGCGATCCGCTGGTCCGCGCCGTTACCGGTGGTCGCCAGCTTGCGACGCAGCCACGAGATGTGCATGTCCAGCGTCTTGGACGTCAGCAGCGTCGGATCCCGCCACACCTCGTCGATGATGTCCTCCCGGGGCACCACCTGTCCCGCCCTCGTCATCAGGGCACGCAGCAGCTCGAATTCCTTGTTGGCCAGCGACGTCTCGACGCCGTCCACGACGACCCGGCGGGCGCGCGCCTCCATCCGCACGCCGTTGATCTCCAGCACCTCCGGTTCCCGGCGGCGGAGCAGCGCGCGGATCCTGGCCAGCAGCTCGGCCAGCCGGAACGGCTTGGCCACGTAGTCGTCGGCGCCCGCGTCCAGGCCGACGATGAAGTCCACCTCGTCGGTGCGGGCGGTGAGCATGAGCACCAGGACGTCCCGGCCGGCCGTGCGGAGGCGGCGGCAGATCTCCAGCCCGTCCGTGCCGGGCAGCCCGAGGTCCAGGACGATCAGGTGGATGTCGTGGTGCAGCGCGGAGGCCAGGGCCGCCGAGCCGTCCGCAGCGAGCAGCACGCTGTATCCGGCTCGCTCCAGCGCGCGGGACAGCGGATCGGAGATGGCCGGGTCGTCCTCGGCCAGGAGCACGGTGGTCACCGGATCACCATACGACCGGCCGCCTGCCCGGACCGCGCCGAAACCGGCCTCCCGGTCGGTCAGACCGGGGTCACCCCGTGCCGCCGCCGGGAGAACGTCCGATCCTTGGCCGCGGCCGTCGCCAGCCGGGAGATCAGCTCGGCCCGCAGGTCCTCCGGCTCCACCACCGCGTCCACCACCAGCTCGGCGGCCAGATGCACGATGTCGATGTCCTGCTCGTACTCGGCCCGCAGCCGCTCGACCAGCGCTGCCCGCTCCACCTCGTCCGCCACCGCGGCGATCTTGTTCGCATAGACCGCATTGACCGCTGCCTCCGCCCCCATGACGGCGATCTTCGCCGTCGGCAGCGCCAGGGTCGCGTCGGGATCGAACCCGGGACCGGCCATGGCGTACAGGCCCGCGCCGTAGGCCTTGCGCACCACGACGCAGATCTTCGCAACGGTCGCCTCGGACACCGCCGAGATCATCTTCGCGCCGTGCCGGATGATGCCGGCCCGCTCCACCGCGACCCCCACCATGAATCCCGGCACGTCGGCCAGGAAGATCAGCGGGATGTTGAAGGCGTCGCAGAGCTGGATGAAATGCGTTGCCTTGTCGGCGGAATCGACGAACAGCACACCGCCCTTGAACATCGAGTTGTTCCCGACGACGCCCACTGCCCGGCCGTCGAGCCGACCGAATCCGACGAAGAGCTCCCTGGCCCAGCCGGGGTGGATCTCGAACACGGAATCGGCATCCAGCAGCGCCCGGACATAGCGGCGCATGTCGAACGCCTGCCGCTCCGAGACCGGCACCAGCGCCCGCAGGTCGCCCGGCCCGGCTGGTGCCGCGGCCGCGATGGGCGGGGCCTGCGTGTAGTTGGACGGCAGGTAGCCCAGGTAGCGGCGGACCGCGTCCAGTGCCGGCTCCTCGCCGTCCACCAGCAGGTGACCCACACCCGACACGGTGGTGTGCATCCGGGCGCCGCCCATCTCCTCCAGGGTGGTCTTCTCGCCGGTCACCATCTCGACCATCCGGTCGCTGCCCAGGTACATCG
>CAXTBG010000131.1:0-4168 GCA_964242105.1 uncultured Nakamurella sp.
GTCTGCTCACGCTGGCCTTCGGCGCGCTGGTCATCCCGCAGAGCCGCAACACCTCTACCCGCGAACGATTGGACCTACCCGGGGTGCTGCTGCTCGGACTGGGCCAGATCGTCCTAGTCTTCGGCATCGTCAAGGGCGAAAGCTGGGGCTGGACCTCCGCTCCCACACTGGCCAGCGTGGGAGTCGGGATCACGGTGCTGGTGCTGTTCGGCTGGTACGAGACCCGAATCCCGAATCCACTGCTGCCGATGCGCTTGTTCCGCAACCGGTCGTTGGCGATCGGGGCGAGCATGACCGCCCTGAACTTCCTGGTGCTGCTCGGCTCGCTGTTCTTCGTGATGCTCTACCTGCAGAACGTGCAGGGGATGGACCCCGTCGAGGCGGGGTTGCGCACACTGCCGCTGAGCACGGCCACACTCATCGCCGCGCCGCTGGGCGCGACCCTGACTAAACGGTTCGGCGCCCGCCTCACCATGCCGTTCGGCCTGCTGCTGCTGGCGCTGGCCGCGTTCCTGATGCTGTCCTGGGACGCCGGGTCCAGCTACGCCGTGCTATGGCCGCCCCTCGTCGGTCTCGGGCTGGGCAGCGGCATGGTGATGGCCGGAACGTCCGAAGCGGTGCTGGCCGGCGCACCGATGGAGGACGCCGGGGTGGCCGGGGGCATTCAGAGCACGGCCATCCAGATCGGCGGAGCGCTGGGCACGTCCATTCTCATCTCACTGATCGATAGCCGGGTCGCGACCACCTTGCCCGGCGAACTCCTGGCCGCCGGAGTGCCCGGTGACATCGTCGACCGGCTCGGCGCAGCCAAGGATGCGGTGGCCCTGGGTGGCTCACCACCCACCGGCGACCTATCGGCCGGGCTCCGCGCGGCCGTCGTGGACGGCAGTGGTCAGGCCTTCATGAATGGTCTGCACGGAGCGGCCGTCCTCGCCGGCGTGCTGTGCCTGATCGGCGCATCAGTGGCCGCCATCGGAGTGCGACCCAACCGGCACGTCCCTGCCATGACCTGACAACGGCGGTTCGGTAGGTAAGCCGCACCTCGTCGATGTAACCATCCACCACCACATCCATCATCACCATCAAAGAAAGCGAAATTCATGAGCATCGTCGTCACCGGCGCCACCGGACACCTCGGCCGACTCGTCGTCGAGCAACTACTGACCAAGATCCCCGCCGACCAGATCGCCGCCGTCGTCCGCGACCAGGAGAAGGCAGCCCCACTCGCTGACCGCGGCGTGGAAATTCGCGTCGCCGACTACGACCAGCCGGACACCCTGACCACGGCGTTCCGGGCCGGGGACAAGGTCCTGCTCATCTCCGGCAGTGAGCTGGGCAAGCGCGTCGCGCAGCACCAGGCCGTGGTGGACGCCGCCCGCACCGCCGGAATCGCCCAACTCGTCTACACCAGCATCCTCGGCGGCCCGAAAGCCGACTTCATCCTCGGTCGGGACCACCAGGCCACCGAGACGATCATCAAGGCCTCCGGCCTCCCACACGTACTGCTGCGGAACGGCTTCTACAGCGACAACTATTTCGACGGGCTGGCCGACACCCTGCGGCGGGGCCAGATCGACGGCAACGCGGCGGACGGCCGGGTCGCCTCGGCGGCCAGGGCCGATTTCGCCGCTGCCGCCGTCACCGTGCTCACCGAGGACGGACACGAGGGCCGCACCTACGAGCTCAGCGGCGACACCGCCTGGACATTCGCCGAACTCGCCGCCGAGGTGAGCCGCCAGTCCGGTACCGAAGTCGCCTACCGCGACGTGGCGTCCGACGAGCGCCGGACGGCCCTGCTGGAAGTCGGACTGCCCGGGGAGATCGCCGATCTCCTGGTCGACATCGACGACGCCATCGCCCGCGGCCTGCTCGCTGATCGCTCCGGCGACCTGGGACGTCTCATCGGACGCCCCACCACGCCGATTGCCAAGACGATCGCACACGCCTTGAAGACTCTCTGACGCCCTCGTAGACCCCGTCAGTGGGGGCGCGGGCGACAAGCACGGACTGGGAGTGCTGGAATCCCAACGCCCGGTACCCCTCCCGCTGATCGAGCGCCTCGAGTGCCTCGGTGTGTGAGGTGGCTGATCCTGAGCAGGGAGCCGGTGATCGTCGCGCCGCGCTCAGCCGCGGCGTACAGGGAACGGTCCTGGGTGTACGGGGCATCGCCGCGAGGGGTGGCGTTCTGATCGTCGATGACGTGGTCGGCCAGGAACCGGCGATAAGGAGCCGCAGCCGGGGCGCAAGAATTCCGACGGCGTCGCCTGTGCAACGGCCCCGACAATGGTCCATTCGACCATCCTGGGCGCGGAAACGCCCTGGGGGACCAACGCTTCGGACAGAGGTCGAAGACATGGCGACGCCCGGTCGGGCCGGTCCTGCAAACCCCGGTCCCCCGGACAGCGGTGCGGTACCGGCGGCCGGTCTCATGGTGACCGGGTCGTGAATCGCTGCTGCACCTGGTTTCGGCCGTGGTGTTTGGCCTGGTAGAGCGCTTGGTCGGCGGCCTGGAGGAGTTGGGCGGCGGAAGTGGAGCTTCCGGGGGGGTAGCCGGCAACTCCGATACTGACGGTAACGATGCCGGTGTCGTTGCCACTGTGCGGTTGGCGCAGGGCGGAGACGGCGGCCCGGATCCGCTCGGCGATCTGCAGGGTGGTGGATTCGTCGGCTCCGGGCAGGATGGCCGCGAATTCCTCGCCGCCGTAGCGGCAGATCACATCCAGGTCGGAGCGGGCTCCGGTGGTCAGGGCGGCGGCGAGCAGGCGAAGGCAGCCGTCTCCCGCGGGGTGGCCGTAATGGTCGTTGTAGCGTTTAAAGTGGTCGACGTCGATCATGGCCAGACCCAGTGGGCTGCCTTGGCGGACAGAACGGCGCCATTCAGCGTCCAGGGTCGTGTCGAAATGACGGCGGTTGGGCAGGCCGGTGAGCGCATCGGTGATGCTCAGCATCTCCAGCTTCAGGTTGGCCTGCTCCAGGGCCGAGGATTGCGCTGCCAGAGCTACGGTTCGCTGGGCTACTTTGCGTTCGAGCGAGGCGTAGAGCTGGGCGTTGTCGAGTGAGACGGTGAGCTGCCCGGTGATCAAGGTGACGGCGTCCAGTCCGCCGGCGGCGAAAGCGCCTCGACGTTGCCGGTTTTCCATGATCAACACGGCGTGCAGGGTGCCCTGCCGGTGGATCGGCACGACGAGCAGCGAGCAGCGGTCGAGGGCGGCCAGGTACGGATCGCGGACAAGCCGGTCGTCATGCGCCGCGTCGGCGACGAGCAGCGGTTCACCGGTGCGTTCGGTGTAGCGGAACGCCGACAGCGGCAACAGTCCGGCCGCCTGGGTCAGCGGGACGCCAGCGGTGTCGGTCTCGGTGGTGTCCCAGATGAGCCAGCTGGTGGTATCGGTGTCGGGCAAGGCGATCAGCACCGTGTCTGCGCCGGTCATCGAGCGAAGGACGTCCCCGACGCGGATACGTAACCCGCTCAGGCTGGTCTCTGAGCTGAGCGCTTCGCAGGCCCGCAAGATGGCGAGCATGTCGATCTGGTCGGTCGACATGCTGATGCTGTGCGAGGCAGTGGAGTGCCCGGCACCGCGTTCGGCCAGGTGGCCCGGAGCGAGCCACGGATCGGGGTGGTCCCGGTCGAGTTGCCTGACTTTGCAGGTCGCGCCCCACGCGGCGTACTGGCGCCGAGCCGCGGCCAACTGTTCCTGCCCGGTTTGGCGGAAACCGTCGGCGAAGTGGAACCGCGCCGACCGCTCGGTGATCAACGCCTGGTGCCAGGGCCGGCGGCAGGTCGCGGCCTCCCGGCGGGCCCTGTCGTAGGCGCGGGCAGCCTGCTCGTCGTCACCGACTGCCCGGGCCCGCTCGGCGATGAGCAGCGTCGACAGGTGCCGGAAGTTACCGGGCGCGTCGGCGGCCCGGGCGGCCATCCAGTCCAGAACGGAGTCCAGTTGCGGGAGCAGTGCCGACCTGTCGGCGGGCGTGGCTCGGATCCGCGCCGCAATCGCGAGTCCCTGCAGCAGGTGGGCCAATGCGGTCGGGTAGAAACCCGGGAGATAGGGGAGCAGCGGCAGGGCCGCCGCTGCATGGTGGATCAGATTCGCCGTGTCATCGAAGATCGCCGCAGACAACGCCCGGTAGATGTGAAAATAGGCGGTACCCATAGGGTTTCCGGCCAGGC
>CAXTBG010000132.1:0-3695 GCA_964242105.1 uncultured Nakamurella sp.
GGAAGCCGTTGTAGGTGGCCCACTTCGCCGCGTAGGTGGACGCGAAGGCGCCGGGTGCCGCGGTGGTGGAGAAGTCGTCGGCGAAGGTCTGCGTCCAGCCCGGCAGGTTGCCGACCGGGAGGCCGTTGTCGACATTGGCCGGCGCGGTGCCGGCGACGAAGATGCTCTTGGTCCCGGGCGCCGAGGTCCACTGACCATTGACCAGCAGGCAGGTCCAGTACTTGTACACCTGGCCCGGGGGTACGTCGCGGCTGGTGGTGAAGGTGATCGGCGTGGTGCCCAGGGTGAAGTTCGTCTTCTTCGGGAATGCGTAGGCGATGCCGTCGGCGCCGGTGGCGCAGATTCCGCCGGAGGTGACCAGGGTCGGCACACTGGATGTCATCGTGGTGGTGCCGGTGAGCGTCGACCCGGTGGACACAGCCGAGATCGTCGCCGAGTACGGGACTGCGGCCGAAGCGGTGCCGGCGAAGGTGATCGGCAGCAGCAATGGGGCGACAGCAAGAGCGACCAGGCGGAGGAGGTTCTTCGTCATCGTTCGCATTGTTTTGTTGCCTTTCAGTGCGGGTCGAAAGGGTCGCCGATAGCGCCCGAAGATTGTTTTTGTTTGACGGGAATGGTCCCGACCGACCGGCGAACGCAGTGACCTCGATCGGCTCTGCGACTTCGGGCGGCTCTGGCGGAGTGCAATGCGACCTGCTCGGCGCCCTCTGCCTTACAACACTTACTGTAGTCGTACATCTACGCAAAGTCATGGTCTCGTTGGGATGAGCTTTGGATCGAGCACAATCCGGCCCAGGTGCACCGCCCGTACAGCGTCAGGCCCACGATCGGTGGCGGTGCGGGCGGTATCCCGGCCGTACCGACGATCCGGTCACCAAGCGTGGCTTTCTTGTGAGTGTCAACTACCGAACGTCACATCATGGTCCGGGACGATTCGCCGTCCCGCGGCCGGGCACAATCGTTCGGCATGGACCTGGAAGCACTTCGATCCGCCGCCCGCGCCCACCTCGACGACGCCGGATGGCAGTACTACCAAGGCGTTGCCGACGGCCGGCCCGACACCGACCTCGATGCGGACGCATGGGCCGCCATCCACCTGGTGCCGCGCGTGCTGCAGGGACTGACCGCCGTGGACACATCCGTCGCGCTCGGCGGGTCCGTCCTCTCCACCCCGGTGATGGTGGCCGCCACCGCCGCCCACGAGCTGGCCGACCGCGACGGCGAGACCGCGACCGCCGCCGGCGCCGCCTCGGCCGGCGCCCTGATGGTCTACTCCGCCAGCGCCTCCGTCGAGGTCACCGCCTTCGGCGCCATCGCCACCTCGCCGTGGTGGGCGCAGGTGTACCTGATGTCCGACCGACGACTGACCGACGACTACCTCGCCCGCGCCGTGGCCGCCGGAGCCGGAGCCGTTGTGCTGACCGTCGACAACGCCGGCACGCTCGCCGATGCACCGTTCCGGACCAGCGCCACCACGCTGACGTCCGTCCCGGCGAACTATCCGGGGATGACATGGGCAGAGATGTCCGCGTCCATCGAGCCAGGTCTGGTGCCCGCGGACATCGGGCGGATGGCGCAGTCGACCGGCCTGCCCGTGCACGTCAAAGGGGTGCTGCATCCGGCCGACGCCGTGCTGGCCGTGGAGGCCGGCGCCGCAGGGGTGGTGGTGTCCAACCACGGCAGGCGGCAGGTGGCCGGCGTCGTGCCCACCGCACTGGTGCTGGCCGAGATCGTCGCGGCGGTCGACGGCCGCGTCCCGGTGATGGTGGACGGCGGGATCCGGTCCGGGATCGACGTGGTGAGGGCTGTCGCCCTGGGCGCCGCCGCGGTGGGCGTCGGGCGCCCGGTGCTCTGGGGGCTGGCCGCGGGGGGGTCGTCCGGCGTCGCATCGGTGCTCACCTCGCTCACGGCCGAGCTCCGCCAGGCCATGGCGTCGCTCGGGGCGCCGGTGCTGGGCGCGCTGAACCCCTCGATGGTCCGGTTACCGCGGTGCTGACCGGTTCGCCGGGCAGCGGCGCTGGTGCGAGGCTGTGCCGATGACGCCGCCGGAGCACTTCCCGACTTCTGCCACCCCGGACACCTCCGACGCCTTGGCAGCCTCCGGTGATCGGTCTCCCGCGGATGCGTCCGTCATCGACGGACAGGTCGACGGACAGGCGGAGTGGGACCGGCGTTACTCCGAGGCCGGCCAGGTGTGGAGCGGGCAGCCGAACGGCGTCCTGGTGCGGGAGGTGGCCGGACTCGCCCCGGGAACGGCGCTCGACGTGGGCTGCGGCGAGGGCGCGGACGCGGTGTGGCTGGCCGGGCGGGGCTGGTCGGTGACGGCGCTGGAGGTGTCGACCGTGGCCCTGGACCGGGCAGCGCGGCACGCAGCGGACGCCGGTGCGACGGTGCGCTGGGTGCACTCGGGCCTGGTCGGCGCGCCGATCGGCCAGTTCGACCTGGTCTCGGCCCAGTACCCGGCGGTGCCCCACTCGGCCGACCACGACGCCGAGCGCGCGCTGATCGCCGCGGTGGCACCCGGCGGGACCCTGCTGGTCGTGCACCATGCCGACGTCGATCCGGCCCATGCCAGGGCCCGGGGTTTCGACCCGGCCGACTACGTCAGCCCGGCCAGCGTGCGCGCCCTGCTGGACGACGGGTGGGTCGTCGAGGTCGACGAGCGCCGGGCCCGGCACGTCGCGACCGGCGGAGGCGCGCACCACACCCACGACCTGGTGGTCCGGGCCCGGCGCCTGGGCTGACGCCTGACCGCGCCGACCGGCGGGGCGCGCCCGGCTGCCGCGGCGCGGGAGTCTGTGCCACGCTTGCCGCGTGCGCATGCAATTCGCGACCGGGCCGGATCCGACGGACCTGCTGACGCTGCCCTGGTCCACGCCGCTGGAGGAGTGGCCCAAGGAGCGGCTGGTCAGCCTGCCCCGCGGCATCTCCCGCCACGTGGTCCGCTTCGTCCGGATGGGCGGCATCGTCTACGCCATCAAGGAGATCAGCCAGGGCCTGGCGCAGCACGAGTACGAGCTGCTGCGCGAGCTGGCCAAGTCCGGTATCCCGGTCGTCCAGGCCGTCGGCGTGGTGGCGAACCGGACCACCCCCGAGGGCGAGCCGCTCGATGCCGCGCTGGTCACCAAGCACCTGCGCTTCTCGCTGCCCTACCGGGCGCTGTTCTCCCGGCGCCTGGACGAGGACCTCGAGCCCAAGCTGCTGGACGCGCTGGCCGAGCTGCTGGTGCGGCTGCACCTGGTCGGCTTCGCCTGGAAGGATTGCTCGCTGTCGAACACGCTGTTCCGCCGGGACGCCGGCGCGTTGGCGGCCTACCTGGTCGACGCCGAGACCGGCGAGCTGCGGCCGAGCCTGTCCGACGGGCAGCGCCAGCAGGACCTGGACATCGCCGAGACCAATCTGGCGGGCGAGCTGCTCGACCTGCAGATGTCCGGCCTGCTGTCCGAGCAGGTCGACCCGTTGGCCACCGCCGTCTCGGTGATCGAGAAGTACGAGCGGCTGTGGCTCGAGCTGATGCAGCCGCAGACGATGGGTGACGACGAGTGGTGGCGGATCGAACAGCGGCTGCGCCGGCTGAACGACCTGGGGTACGACGTCGCGCAGATCCAGATCAACGAGAAGGACGGCGACCCGCACGTCCTGGTGCAGACGCAGGTGGTCGAGGCCGGGCACCACCGCCGCCGGATGTTCAACCT
>CAXTBG010000133.1:0-211 GCA_964242105.1 uncultured Nakamurella sp.
GGCGAATACCAGAAGATCATGGCCGGCAACTACCCGCGTCGGGTCGACGATCCGAACGCGTCGATCGCCGAGGAGATCAAGGCGGCGGCGCGCAGTTACCGCGACGGTTTCGCCGCGTCGACCGATCCGCTTGCGCAAAGTGCCCGCGGGGTCGGGCGGGATTTCGGCGGGGCAGCGCAGAACATCGGGCAGAGCCTGGCCGATTCGCTCA
>CAXTBG010000133.1:221-3572 GCA_964242105.1 uncultured Nakamurella sp.
CCGGACGAGCCGGCTTCCGGCACCGAATCCGGCGCACCGCAGGGCGATTCCTCGTCGGGGACGACCGGTCAGTCGTCCAAGGGCTCGGGCAAGAAGAAGGGCACGACCGAGTGACCGAGAGGGTGGTGACCCGATGAACGCGGAGCAGTTGGCAGCGGAGATGTACGCCGAATGTCGGGACTTCGAGCAGTCGGCACGTCTGGTGCAGTCGGACGAACTGGCTGCCGCCGTACGGGAGTCACTTCGGACGATGGCACGAGCCGACGACCTCCGCATCCGGACCGCGCGCGTCGACGACACCGTCGTCGCCGTCCGTCTGGATGCCGAGATCTGGACCCAGACCACCGACGTCATGCGGCAGAAGCTCACGCCCCCGTAATTCCACCGCCCGGATACATCGCGGTCAGTCGAGAGTCTTGACCTCGCCACCGATCTTCGACTGGATGGACTTCGCGACGCTCTCGGATACGTCGTTGCCATCCGTGCTTCCCAGGGCGAACCAGGTGGGACCCACCACGTAGTACACCTTGCTGCCGCCGCTCACTGAATCACCGAATGACTTGACCAGTCCCGCCACTCCGGACGGGTTCTTGGTCGCGGCCAACACGTACTCGGCGCCGTCTCCCTTGCACGTGGTCGCAGCCGTCGCGCCGGCTTTGGCCGCATCGGTGCCTGCCTTGGCCGCGGTGACCTTCGGATCCGTGCAACCGAGCTTCTTGGCCAGCGCGGTGAGGCCGGCAACATCCGTCGCGGTCGCCGCTTGCACACTCGACGTCGCAGCGGATGCAGAAGTCGCCGAGGAGGTGCCTGTCCGTGGCCATGAGAAAGTCCCCACTGGTGGCCAGGTGAGGTCCCCAGTTTTGGCCAAGTAGAAGTCCCCACCCTTGCGTGTCGTGTCGTGTCGAGTCGTGAGGCCCTGGGCGGTGACGGTGGCGGTGCCAACCAGTCACCGCACCGCCCAGGGAGCTCCATGTTGTCAGCGAGGGAACGAATGGACATCATCTCCGCCTACCGAGAGGTCGGCACCTATCGCGGCGCAGCCGAAATCTGCGCCACCACCCACAAGACTGTCCGGCGGGTCATCGAACGAGCCGAAGCCGGCGATGGCCGGCCGGTTCCGGTGGTCCGGGTCCGCAACTACGAATCGGTGACCGAGGTGGTCGCCGCGCGGGTTGCCGCTTCGCAGGGCCGGATCTCGGCGAAGCGGCTGCTGCCGGTCGCCGCGGCCGCCGGCTATACGGGTTCGGAACGGAACTTCCGCCGGCTGGTCGCCGAGCAGAAAGTGTTGTGGCGGCGGGATCATCACCGCGGACGCCGACCGGCTGTCTGGGAGCCGGGCGGTTTCCTGGTGTTCGACTGGGCGACGGTCGGCGCGGGGCTGCACCTGTTCTGCGCGGTGCTGGCGTGGTCGAGGTGGCGGTTCGTCGCCTTCGCCGCTGATGAGAAAGCGGCCACCACATTGGGTCTGCTGGCGCAGGCGTTGCACGCCGCCGGCGGTGTCCCGGGGAAGCTGTTGACCGATCGGATGGCCTGCCTCAAGGGCGGTGTCGTGGCCAACATGGTGGTGCCGACACCGGACTATGTCCGGTTCGCCGCCCATTACGGGTTCAGCCCGGACTTCTGCCACGCCCAGGATCCGCAGTCCAAAGGCATCGTGGAGAATCTGGTCGGCTACGCGCAGCGGGACCTGGTGGTGCCGCTGCTCACCGAGTCGCAGCTTGAGAATCGGCCCGTCGGGGTCAATGCCGCGAACGCCGCCGCCGCGGCCTGGTGCGCCCAAGTCAACGCACGGGTGCACTCAGAGATCGCCGCAGTCCCCGACGAACGGCTGCTGGTGGAGCGGAAAGTGTTGCGGCCGTTGCCGTCGCTGCGGTTGGATATCGGCCCGGCCCCGGTGATCCGCAAGGTCGACCGGCTCTCCTGCGTCCGGTTCGCCTCCGCCCGCTACTCCGTCCCTACGCGAATGATCGGCCACCAGGTTCGGCTCGTCCAAGCGGGCGGTCGACTGCTGATCGGCGACCCCGCCTCCGGTGAGGTGCTCGCGGAGCATCCGCTGGTTGGACCGGGTGAGGTGTCTGTTCTGGACGTCCACTACGACCGGCCGCGACTGGCGCCGTCGCGGGCGCCGCGACCCAGAACTACCGTTGAGCAGCGGTTCTGCGCACTGGGCGGGCCGGCGGAGGCGTTCCTGGTCGGCGCCGCCGCTATCGGCAACACCCGGCTGGGTTCGGAGTTGGCGGTGCTGCTCGCGTTGGGGGCCGCGCACGGCACCGACCAGCTGGTCGCCGCGTTGGCCCGGGCGGTTGCGTTCAAACGGTTCAGAGCTGCTGATGTCCGATCGATCCTGGCCGCCGGGACCGCCCCGACCGCCGTTCCGCCCGGCGGGGCGCTGATCATGGACCTGCCGGTCGCCGGCACCAGATCGTTGGCCGACTACAACCTCGCCGCCGTCACCGGCGGAGCTGCAACGACGGTGACCTCATGACCACGACGGCCAGATCGACACCACCGCCCGCCCCGGTCATCCCGGAACTCCCGGCCGACCTCACCGCCGGTCTGCGGCGGCTCAAGCTGTCGACCATCCGCGCCACCGGCGCCGCGGTCATGCAAACGGCGAAGACGCAACTGTGGACCCCGGAGGACTTGCTGCGCACCCTGATCGAGGCCGAACTGGCCGCCCGGGACGCCTCCAACACCGCGAACCGACTCAAAGCCGCCGCATTCCCCCTCACCAAAACCCTCGACGGCTTCGACCTCGCCGGATCCTCGATCCCAGCCAAGACGTTCCACTACCTGGCCGGCCTCGAGTGGATCAGCAACAGATCAAACCTGGCGCTCATCGGGCCGCCCGGCACCGGCAAATCCCACACCCTCATCGCCCTGGGCCACGCCGCCGTCACCGCCGGACTGAAGGTCAAATACTGCACAGCAGCAGATCTCATCGAACAGCTCTACCGCGGCCTCGCCGACAACTCCGTCGGCAGAACCATCGACACCCTCATCCGCAACGACCTGATCATCATCGACGAAGTCGGCTTCGCACCGCTGGATGACACCGGCACCCAACTGCTGTTCCGCCTCGTCGCCGCCGCCTACGAACGCCGATCCTTGGCGATCGCCTCGCACTGGCCGTTCGACCAATGGGGCCGCTTCCTCCCCGAACAAACCACCGCCGTCTCCATCCTGGACCGGCTCCTGCACCACGCCACCGTCGTGGTCACCCACGGCGAATCCCGCCGCATGCAAGACGCCCGCAACCACCGGGAGGCATCGACGAACACCTGAAAACCTCAGCAACGGGTGGGGACTTCCAACTGGCCACCAGCGGGGACATCAAAGTGGCCGTTGACA
>CAXTBG010000134.1:0-3459 GCA_964242105.1 uncultured Nakamurella sp.
GGCAGCGTCTGCAGGATGATGACGCCGCCGATCAGCTGCAGGTCGATGGAGAACTGCGGATCGACGAAGAAGATGAACGCCACCGCACCGAACTTGACCACCAGCGAGGCCCACTTCGCCTGCTTGGCCTCCTGTTTCGAGGTGGCGTCCTTGCGGATGTACTCCTTGTAGATGTTGCGGGTCCACAGGTTGGCGGCCGCGATGGACATGATCGCGGCGGGCACCAGCGCGCCGATACCGATGGCGGCGAACGCGATCCCGGCGAACCAGCCGGTGAACTGGCCCTGGAACAGCGCCGGCACGATGGTGTTGGAGTCGGCCTTGCCGGTGGCGTTGTTCAGGATCGGCTTGGTGCCGGCGGCGATGGCGACGTAGCCGAGCAGCGCCAGCAGGCCCAGCAGGAAAGAGTAGGCAGGCAGCGCGATCATGTTCTTCTTGATCACGTTCCGGCCGCGGGAGGCCAGGATGCCGGTGGCGGAGTGCGGGTAGAGGAACAGCGCGAGCGCCGAACCCAGCGCCAGCGTCGCGTACTGCAGCTGGTTGTTGCCGGTGAGCAGGGTGCCGTCGGTGACCGCCGGGGTGGCGGCGAACTTCGCCTGCGCCTTGTCGAAGATCGAGCCCCAGCCTCCGAGCTTGGACGGCAGGTAGATCACCGCGACGATGATGACCAGGTAGATCAGGCCGTCCTTGACGAAGGCGATCAGCGCGGGGGCCCGCAGGCCCGACTGGAAGGTGTAGAGCGCCAGCACCACGAACGCCAGGAACAGCGGGAGGTGTCCGATGATCCCGTGGCCGTTGATGCCCATGGTGCGCAGCACCGACTCCAGGCCGACCAGCTGCAGCGCGATGTACGGCATGGTGGCGACGATGCCGGTGATCGCGACGATCAGCGCCAGCGTCGGTGAACCGTACCGGCCGCGGACGAAATCGGCCGGGGTGACGTATCCCTTGGCCCGGGAGACCGACCACAGCCGCAGCACCGGCAGGAAGACGATCGGGTAGAGCACCACGGTGTAGGGCAGCGCGTAGAACCCGAGCGCTCCCGCCCCGAACACCAGGGCCGGTACGGCGACGAAGGTGTAGGCGGTGTACAGGTCGCCGCCGACCAGGAACCAGGTGATCCAGCCGCCGAACTTCCGGCCGCCCAGTCCCCATTCGTCCAGGTGCTCCATGGTGTCGCCGGCCTTCCAGCGGCTGGCCATGAAGCCCATCACGGCGACACCCAGGAAGAGCACCAGGAAGACGATGAATTCGGTCCAGTGGCCGCTCACCGGTCCCTCCCACCGGTCGCGGTGCCGTCGTCGTCGGCGCTGACCGGCACCGGCGGCGGCAGCGTGGTCGAGGACGGCGTCCTGGTGGCCGCGTAGACGATCGCGACGCACGCGACACCGACGAACACGAACGCGAGCTGGTACCAGTAGAAGAACGGCAGGCCGAACAGCCGCGGGCGGTCCTTGTTGAACCACGGTGTGATCAACATCAGCAAGGGGAGCACCAGCAGCAGGTTCCACCACCGCCAGATGAGGGCGTTCGGGCCTCGCGCGCCGGGCACCTGCCGCGCGGTGCGGGCCGGGCCGGGGTCGCCCGAGGACGAATAGGGACTCGATGGTGGCATTGCTGTCCTCCGGTCGGGCGCCGCAGCATTGCGGGTGGTGGTGGCGTGAACCGTAGAAGATCGATCTTGTGCATGCAACGACGAACACGGCCATTACCCGGCAATTACCCTGGATGGGTCAGTGCCGACCGGTGACCATCAGCCCGGATAGCGGTCTGCGACCAGTTCGTCGATCTGCTGCGCGGTGGGAGAACTTGCGCCCGCGTGCAGGGTGGCCAGCGCCCCTGCGGCGCAGGCCCGCCGGAGCGCATCGCCAGGCGCGGCTCCACCGGCCCACCCGACGGCCAGGGCTCCGGTGAAGGCGTCGCCGGCTCCGGTGGTGTCCACCGGGTCGACCCGGGGGGCGGCGACCTCCACCTCTCCGTCGGTGCCCCGATACCGTGCGCCACGGGCACCGAGCGTGATGACCACGTGCGGCACGACGGCGAGCGCGTCCTCGCCCAACGCCTGCGCTTCGCCCTCGTTGACCACCAGCAGGGTCACCGCGTCCAACAGCTCCGCGGGCAGCTCACGCACCGGCGAGGGATTGAGCAGCACCGGAACCCCTGCCGCAGCGGCGATCCCGGCTGCGGTGACAACGGTCGCCAGCGGAATCTCCAACTGGCACACCAGCATCGCGGCGCCGCGGACGGCGTCGCGGTCGGCGTCCGTCAGCCCTTGGACGGTGCTGTTGGCGCCGGGCACGACGACGATCGAGTTCTCCGCTGCCGCGTCGACGGTGATCGCGGCGATGCCGCTGGATCCCCGGGCCTGGCGCAGCTGCTCGGTGGACACGCCGGCACCGGACAGCGCGCTCTGCAACGTGCCCGCGAAGGCATCGTCGCCCACCGCGCCGATGAAGGTGACGGAGCCGCCTGCTCTTGCCGCGGCGATGGCCTGGTTGGCGCCCTTCCCGCCGGTCAGCGTCTGGAAGCTGGAACCGAGCAGCGTCTCGCCGGGCGCCGGCAGGTGGTCGACCGTGGTGACCAGGTCCATGTTGATCGAGCCCAGCACGACGATGTGCGGCGCCTGCCGGGGAGTGGTCACGACGAGACCGTAGCCCAACCGGCCGCACCCGGCGCACCAGCGGACAGCGCCGCGGAGCTGTGAGATCGTGGGGGCATGAGCGCCTTTCTCGACGCCCTCCGCACAGCTGCGGAGGGAGACGCCGGCATGACCACCGGCGAGCCGCGCGAACCGGTCCGTACCCGCTGGGCGGACATCCATCAGCGGGCGCTGGGCGGGGCGGCGGTGCTTGCGTCGAACGGTCTGCTGCCGGGCGGGTCGGTGGCGATCCTGGCCGGTACGCCGGCCGAGGTGGCACCGGCGGCGCAGGCGGTCTGGCTGGCCGGTGGCTCGGTCACCATGCTGCACCAGCCCACCGCGCGCACCCGGATCGAGCACTACGCCGGCGAGACCATGGCCACGCTGCGGGTGATCGGGGCACAGGTCGTCATCGTGGGTGAGCCGTTCACCCAGCTGACCGGACTGCTGGCCGGAACCGGCGTCACCGCGGTGACCATCGCCGACCTGGCGGAGGGGAATCCGGCGGATGCACCGCATGTCGAGGTCGCCGACTCGGAACCGGCGCTGCTGCAACTGACCTCGGGTTCGACGGCGACACCCAAGGCCGTCCGGATCACGCACGGCAATCTGTGGGCGAACGTGGAAGCGCTGTGCACGGCCGCCCGCATCCGTGCCATCGACGACGTCATGGTCTCCTGGCTGCCGCTGTTCCACGACATGGGAATGGTGGGGTTCCTGACGCTGCCGATGTGCCGGGGAGTCGAGCTGGTGACGGTCACGCCGTCCGATTTCCTGGCGAAACCGTTGCTGTGGGCCGAGTTGATCAGCAAGTACCACGG
>CAXTBG010000135.1:0-3378 GCA_964242105.1 uncultured Nakamurella sp.
CCCAAGGCCGTCATCCCGGACACCAGCGCGTTCACGCTGATCGTCCTGGTGCTGACCATGACGGCGGGCACCGCGGCCATCATGTGGATGGGTGAGCTGATCACCGATCGCGGCATCGGCAACGGCATGTCGATCCTGATCTTCACCTCCATCGCCGCCCGCATCCCGACCGAGGGCCAGCAGATCCTGGCCAGCGGCGGCGGAGTCGTGTTCGCCGTCATCATCATCATCGGGCTGGCAATCATCGCGGCCGTGGTGTTCATCGAACAGGGTCAGCGCCGGCTCCCCGTGCAGTACGCCAAGCGGATGATCGGCCGCAAGATGTACGGCGGCACGTCCACTTATCTGCCGTTGAAGGTGAACCAGGCGGGCGTCATCCCGGTCATCTTCGCGACGTCGCTGCTCTACATCCCGTCGCTGATCGTGCAGTTGATCGGCGGCACCACCAACGCCGAGGGCCAGGTCGAGTACTCCGGCATCACCCAGTTCCTGACGGTCTACGTCGTCGACCAGAGCAACTGGTTCCACAACGTTCTGTACTTCGCGCTCATCATCTTCTTCACCTACTTCTACGTCGGAATCACATTCAACCCGACCGAGCGGGCCGACGAGCTGAAGAAGTACGGCGGGTTCATCCCGGGCATCCGCCCGGGCCGGCCCACCGCCGAGTACCTGCAGTTCGTGCTGTCCCGCATCACTCTGCCCGGCTCGCTGTACCTCGGCGTCGTGGCGATCCTGCCCAACCTGTTCCTCTCGCTGACCAGCAACAACGCGCAGAACTTCCCGTTCGGCGGGACGTCCGTGCTGATCATGGTCGGGGTCGGCCTGGACACGGTGAAGCAGATCGAGACCCAGCTGATGCAGCGCAACTACGAAGGGTTCCTCCGCTGATGCGTCTGCTCATCGTCGGTCCGCAGGGAGCCGGGAAAGGCACCCAGGCGGACCTGCTGGCCAAGTCCCTCGGCATCCCGCACGTGTCCACCGGCGATCTCTTCCGGGCCAATCTCGCCGGCGGGACCGAACTGGGCCGGCTGGCCAAGAAGTACATGGATGCCGGCGAACTGGTGCCCGACGAGGTCACCCAGGAGATGGTGGCGGACCGGGTGGCCCAGCCCGACGCCCGGCCGGGTTTCCTGCTCGACGGGTTCCCCCGCAATCTCCAGCAGGCCGACTGGCTGACGGACCTGCTCGTCGGCATGAGGACCCCGATCCAGGTGGTGGTGCTGCTCACCGCGCCGGACGAGGTGCTCCTGGAGCGGATGCTGGCCCGTGGCCGGGCCGACGACACCGTCGAGGCGATCAACCGCCGACTGGCCATCTACCACCGGGAGACCACCCCGCTCATTGACTACTACGACGGCAGGGTCGTGCACGTCGACGGCGTCGGCGAGGTCGATGAGGTGCACGAGCGCCTGCTGACCGCGGTCCGGGACGCCCTGACCCGGCAGGACGACGCCGGCGACACCGGCGATGCGGACGATGCCGGTGACGCGGCCGTCCACTCGGCGTGAGCGGGACCTCCCGCCCGGACCGGATCGCAGCGTGGCAGTCGGAACGGGAACGTCGTGGCTGAGCGTGGCATCCAGTACAAGACCAGAGGCGAGCTCCAGGCGATGCGCGCCTCGGGTCTGATCCTGGCCCGGGCGATCGCTGCCGGCCGGGAAGCGGTACGGCCCGGCGCGACCACCGGTGAGGTGGATGCCGCCGTCGCCGCGGTGATCGCCGACGCGGGTGCGGTGAGCAACTTCCTGCACTACGGCGAGCACGGCGGGGTCGGGGGATTCCCGGCGACGATCTGTGCCTCCGTCAACGACGAGGTCGTGCACGGCATCCCGGGCGACCGGGTGCTGGTGGAGGGTGACCTGCTCTCCATCGACGCCGGCTGCGTGCTCGACGGGTGGCACTCCGACTCCGCGGTGTCGGTGCACGTCGGCGAGGCCCCGTCGATGGCAGAGGTCGACCTGGTGCGGGCGACCGAGCGGGCCATGTGGGCGGGGATCGCGGCGGCCAAGGCAGGTGGCCGGCTCGGGGACGTCTCGTCGGCCATCGAGACGTCGGGTCTCGCCTCGGGCGAGCAGGACGGGCGCCGGTACGGATCGGTGTCCGGGTACGGCGGCCACGGAATCGGCACCGCCATGCACATGGACCCGTTCATCCCCAACCAGGGCAAGCGCGGGAAGGGGCTACGACTGGCCCCGGGCATGGCGCTGGCCATCGAGCCGATGCTGACCCTCGGCAAGCCGAGCACCAGGGAGTTGGACGACGGCTGGACCGTCGTCACCAAGGACGGCGCCAGAGCCGCGCACTTCGAGCACTCGATCGCGATCTGCTCCGACGGGATCACCGTGCTGACCGCGCCCGACCGAGGCGCGGAGGCGCTCGCCGCCTTCGGCGTCGAGCCGATCTCGCTCGACTAGCGCCTCGGGAAGGGCCTCGCCGGGAGCGTCGTCGTGCCTGTCGGCCGCTGTGCACCGACTTGGTTACTGCAGGCCAGCAGGCGTACAGTGGAAATTCGGCGTACGTGTCGTGTCGGTTTGCTGTGGCCGCGAACCGGTAGGCAAAGAACTGAGTTCTTCCAGTGCGCCTGTGGTGGTCCTACCCGACCGTCCGCATCGTTCCACCGTTTCGCGATGGTGGCGAGGCGATGAGGTGGTACCGATCATCCAGCCCCAGCGACCTGGTCGGTGGGGCACGGCCGTGCCTGAGGTACCCGGCATCGCCGGCACCTGGCGCGCGCCGAGCGCGTGCCGGCCACGACGAGCACTGACAACAGCAATGGATTGCGGAGGATATGGGCAAGAAGGACGGCGCCATCGAGGTCGAAGGCCGCGTGGTCGAGCCGCTTCCCAACGCCATGTTCCGCGTGGAGTTGGAGAACGGACACCGCGTGTTGGCTCACATCAGCGGCAAGATGCGGCAGCACTACATCCGCATCCTTCCCGAGGACCGCGTGGTCGTGGAGCTCTCGCCCTATGACCTCACCCGCGGCCGCATCGTCTACCGCTACAAGTAAATCGCTGGAGCTGCATCGCTGCCGCTGCATCGCTGCTCCGCACCGCGCTCCGTAGGGGGCGGACACCTGGGCGGCAGTAAGCAACATCAAAGCTTGATGAAGAGCTCCAAGAACGCTTCGCATGCGTTGAACTTGCTTCGCGAGTGGTGAAGCGGTGCATCGCTGGAGCAAGAGCATGACCAAAGATTTCCGACCAGCGGTTCGCTGGTGTGTGTGAAGCGGGCAGTCTGCCCGCTTCGCGAGCAGCCGGTTCCGCACAGGGGCCGGTCCGCGAGAAGGATCGCTGCTTCGCGGCGGCGAGAAAGAGAGTCGAGCCCGATGAAGGTTCAGCCCAGCGTCAAGAAGATCTGCGACAAGTGCAAGGT